>CANRDO010000104.1 GCA_947629385.1 uncultured Lachnospiraceae bacterium | reverse complement strand
CGAATATATGGGCATTTGTAAGAGATATATGTTGGTTTTGCTTCCAAAAAATATGGCGCTAACTACCAAAGACGGGAATTAACGGACAAAATTAATTCATCAAAATATGGTTGGCAATAATTAAAATTGATTTTTTAAGTGTGTAAGCATATTTTTGATTGACATATATATAATAATAATGTATAATCAGTACTAGATGTATGAACATCAATTTTCCACTATTTATAGTGAGTTTCATCATCAATTTTCCAAGAATGCCCAGTAATCACTGGGCATTTTTGTTATGAAACATTATTACTCTACGGTGTCCGCTTATAGCCGCACTTCTAGGCATTGGCTGACAGAAAAGAAAATGATTGATTTCCTGAGACTTTTGTGTATAATAGGGTGTGAATCACGCTCCGGGCAAGCATGTCCCGGAAGCAACCTATTACCGGTCGCAAAATTGAGCGATCACGGTACCACAAGGAGGACAAAGATGAAAAAATTTACGGCACTTTTACTGACAGCTTCACTTGTTCTGGCTTCCGCCAGCATGGCGATGGCCGCTGAGACGGAGATGGAGACAGAGCCGACGCTCACCCCGGAGGAGAAGTCCGAGGGCGTCATGACGCACGACGAGTACGTAGCGGCGGCAGTGGACGATGAAGTCACGATCGAAACCTACGTTCAGGCAAAGCAGTCCTGGTGGGAGGACAAGGCGACGCTGTACACCCAGGATCAGGAGGGCGCATATTTTATCTACAATCTGCCTTGCTCCGAAGAGGATTATGACAAGCTTGAGGTCGGCACGAAGATCCGTGTGACCGGCTACAAGGCTGATTTCAACGGTGAGATCGAGATCGATGGCGAGGGCGCTACCTTTGAGATCCTCGACGGCGAGTTTATCGCGGAGCCGCTGGATGCGACAGAGCTGCTTGGCACGGACGAGCTGATCGACCATCAGAACGAGCTCGTCTCCTTCAAGGGCATGACAGTAGAGGCGCAGGAGGATGCGGAGGGCAATGAAGTGGCGTTTTTGTACAACTACGACGGTTCCGGTCAGGACGGCGACGATCTGTACTTTGATGCTTCCGTAAACGGCGAGACCTACACCTTCACGGTGGAGTCCTATCTGTGCGACAACACGACGGACGTCTACAAGGCGGTTACCGAGCTGAAGGTCGGCGATGTGATCGACATGGAAGGCTTCCTGTACTGGTATGAAGGCGTGAACCCGCACATTACATCCGTAACTGCGGCAGAGTAAGAAGACGCGGTACAATTTCATATGAGACAGACAGGTCGGTGCATGAGTTCCTGCACCGACCTTTTTCGACTTCGTTGCGACATAAATTTTCGCCCTTTTTCGACAAAATTGTGTTCATATCGTCACGTTTCCCCATAAAATTCGTTTTTATAGACAGAGGGGTATACCGTATCACGGCGAAAACAGGCAGAATCATGTCGGTTTCTGCGATAAGATTTTCTTGCCAAGACATGAGGTTGTTATATAATACAAGTAGTTTTTGTGCTTGACAATTTTTGGTAAGGGCCCCCAAAAAATGCAGCGGTGCAACGACAAACTATCGAGACAGGGGAGGATTTAGCGATGGAGAAGCTTAATATCGCGATTGCCGATGACAACGAGAGGATGGTGCAGCTATTAGATCACATCGTCAGCAGCGACGAAGAGCTGGAGGTTGTCGGAAAAGCAGGAAACGGGGAGGAACTTATCGAGATCATTCGGGAGAAGAAGCCTGATGTTGTCCTTTTGGACATTATTATGCCAAAGCTTGACGGATTGACGGTGATGGATCGCATCAATCATGACCAGAGTCTGAAAAAACCGGCGTTTATCGTGATCTCCGCAGTCAGTCAGGAGAAGATGACAGAAGACGCGTTCGAGCTCGGGGCGGATTACTATATTTTGAAGCCGTTTGACAACGATATGGTTGTGAACCGCATTAAGCGGGTGAGGACGCGCCATCAGAAGAATTATGTGAAGCCGAAAAAATCCGGTTCGTATGAGAGCAAAAAAGAATACATGGAGCACAATCTGGAGACGGACGTCACAAACATCATCCATGAGGTCGGCGTCCCGGCGCATATCAAGGGTTACCAGTATCTGCGCGACGCGATTATTATGTCGGTGAACGATATGGAGATGCTCAACTCGATCACAAAGATCTTGTATCCGACGATTGCGAAGCGACACCAGACGACACCGAGCCGCGTGGAACGCGCGATTCGGCATGCGATCGAGGTGGCATGGAGCCGGGGAAAGATGGACACGATCGACGAGCTGTTCGGCTACACGGTCAGCAACGGCAAGGGAAAGCCGACAAATTCCGAGTTTATCGCACTGATCGCGGACAAAATCCGCCTGGAATATAAGAACCGGGCGTGAACGGTTTTCGGCTGAACATGCGGAGTTTACAGAGATAGTCGTGTGCAAGATACACAAATTGTGACCGAAACAGCGGCAAAAACATACAATATTTATGAAAACGGACGAATAAATGCTTTTCATTATGAGAGAAATGAGTTATAATCAGATTGATCTCGATAATGTCGAATAAGCGGAGGTTCGTATATGAAAAGAATATTGTATGTGACATCTGAGGCTGTGCCGTTTATCAAGACGGGAGGTCTTGCGGATGTGGCCGGCTCCCTGCCGAAGTGTTTTGACAAAAATGAATTCGACGTGCGCGTGATTCTTCCGAAGTATCAGTGCATGAGTGAAGAGTGGAAGAGCAAGATGAATTACGTGACGCATTTCTATATGGATCTTGCGTGGCGTTC
>CANRDO010000103.1 GCA_947629385.1 uncultured Lachnospiraceae bacterium | reverse complement strand
CATTCCGGCTTGTATTTATTACAAAATATATGAATTTTTCAAGGTACTATAGACAGGCTTTTGACCCCAATATCATTATATATTATAATATTAGCTATGTCCACTATCTTTTTTCCTGTTTTTTACAATTCTTCCCCAGTGGATCGCAAGAACAGCGTCAGGCAGATCCCAGCGCTTCCTTCGCAAAGGCAAGACGCTCCTCAAACTGCGCGTAGAAATCGGCTTTCTCATAAGGGCGCGCAAAGAAAAGCTTCAGCAGAAGGATGTTGATCTGTTTCGCCCTCTCGTCGGCGACCGTCTCCTTGTGCTCCGGCCCGAGCAGGCTTTGCACATCCTCCAGAAAATAATGCCAGTCGTTTACAAAGCGCTCATAGCGGTCCAACTCCGGCGTGTCAATCCATTTGCTGACCTTCACCTTTGTCTTGTTTGGCATCGGGCACTCGTGCACCTGCAGGAAGTAGCGGAAGCCGTGCATCCGCCGGCCTTGTGCATCCGTCCCGCGGATAGCTGCGTCCTCTGCTGTACCGATCTCTTTTCCGGCTCCGGCATCTTCCGTCGGCGGATAATATCTCCCGAGCGGAAACAGACGGCAGATTCCCGGCCGCTGCGCGTGGATGCTGCACCTCCCCGCCCCGTTCAGAAACGCGCAAGTCTCGTTCCCCTCGCTCATCCTCAGATTCGGCAGGATCACCCCGTCTACCACGTTCAGCTCAATCTTGTCTGCCATCAGCTCTTCAAAGGTCGATCCCAGTCCGACCGTCAGTCGATAGATATCGAGCGGGTCCAGGATCACAGAATTTCCCATTCCGCTGCAGCAGACGGAACAACCCTTGCAGTCGCCTGTGCACGCGCGCACCATATCGTTTTTCCCGTATAATTTTCCGTCGGAGATCTCCTCAAGACTCACCTGCCGCTTCATGCTCCGCCTCCCTTGTCCGCCTGATGTCCGGCAATCAACCTTTTAATATACTTAAAAATATTATATAGGGGAAAGATTACCAAAGCAAGAGATAGTTCAATCGAGTAGGAGGCGGTTTCCCCTCCTACTCGTCCGCGCGGCCCGGGTGCTGCACCAGCAGCAATTTTCCCTGCCCGGGCCTGCGCATAACAATCAGCCCTCCGCGCATATCCGCAGAGGGCTTAAACAACACAAAATTCACATTCCTCAATACTGTTATTTCGACTCATTGATCATGTCAATGATCTCATCCACCGTTTTTTCGCTGGCAAGCACCGCAGCCATAAGCCGCTTCTGGTCTTCTTCCGCTTTTTCATCGTTTAGTTTTTTTAACAATGCCTTTTTCTCCTTGATCTGTCCCTGAAGTGCTTCGATCTCAGCGGTCACTTGGGCGATCCGCTCATCAACCGTGAGCGTAGATTTGTTTTTTGATCCTTTCGTACGCGGCATAGTATCATTCCTTTCTGTATATGGTAATAAATACTATAGCTGAATCTTTCAGGGAATGCAAGGATTATTCTTTCGGCTCCAGAGTAAACCTATCGACTTTTCCGTTTTTGAAGATTCTTCAGCATGGATTCACGTGCACCATGATGTGCTTCACCTGATCGAACTGCCGCTCGATCCCCTCATGCACGCGCTCCGCGATCCCGTGCGCCTCGCGCAGCGTCATATCCCCGTCCGCAGTGATATCGACATCCACATAAATCCGGCTGCCAAACGTCCTCGTGCGAAGCAGATCGACGCCCTGCACACCCTGCTGGCGCAACACGAATTCTCGCAGCTCCTGCTCAAGAGCCGGATCGCAGGCCGTGTCCAGCATCTTATCGATCGCATCCCGGAAAATATCGTACGCCGCCTTTAGAATGAACAGACAGATTACGACGCTCGCAAGCGGATCCATTACCGGGAAGCCCAGACGCGCCCCAAGGATACCGACGAACGCGCCGACCGACGAGAGCGAATCCGACCGATGGTGCCAGGCATCTGCCATGAGAGCGGACGAATTGATCTTTTTCGCGTAAAATCGCGTATACCAGTACATCCATTCCTTGACTGCGACTGAGAGCACCGCCGCGGCGAGCGCAAGCACGCCCGGAACCGCAAGGCTCTCATAATGTCCGGCCACGATCTTCTTCAGTCCGGACACTCCGATCTCCCAGCCGGTGATCGCCAGAACTACAGCGAGCAGGATCGCGGCGACGCACTCCATGCGCTCATGCCCGTACGGGTGCTCCCGATCCGCCTCCTTGCCCGAAAGGCGGATCCCTATCATAACCAGAATCGTGCTGAACACGTCCGAAGCAGAGTGGACCGCGTCGGAGATCATCGCCCCGGAGGCCGCGAAAACTCCGGCGAAAAGCTTCGCGACCGAGAGAAGCAGATTTACCAGAATGCTGACGCGGGACACACGCATCGCCGTCTGCTCCATCGCGCTGATATTTTTTTCCTTCACGGTTAACTTCCCCATATTTACCTCTGTTCTTCCTACTGTATGCCGACCGAGCCGAATTCGCTACAGGCCTGCAGAGATTCGCCTGTCAATCTGAATGCAGGCTATTTTTTCTTATGTTAAAAAGCACCTGCGGAACACTCGTAACCTACTGTCCCGCAGATGCTTCCTTATCCCATCCACTGTCCTGAAAAGACCCGGCCGAACGGCTTCCGCCGCCGCCTGTTCAGCTTATACCGTACTGTATCTGTCAATGAAATATGCTCTATTGCAGTGCAAATGATTTCTAAGAAGAATATCAGATGGCCGGATTCTTGTCAAGATGTATCATCAACTAACTTTTTGTTGCCTCAACTAACTCCGTGCAGATTCCTGAATCGCAACGGCTTCTCATAATTCGGGCTGCCCCACCTCCGCAAACACCTCCAACGGTTCAGGCGACTGCGCGAGTTACGCCTCCTGCAGGAACGCCTTGTAGCCACGGTACGCCTCGTAGACGTCCGCCTTACTCGTGACCTCCATCGGCGCGTGCATGTTCAGCACCGCGACGCCGCTGTCGATGACCTCCATCCCGTACAGCGCGGA
>CANRDO010000102.1 GCA_947629385.1 uncultured Lachnospiraceae bacterium | reverse complement strand
TCATTGGCAGCATCACCGGTGGAAGGCACAGTCTGGCCATCGGTGATGCCAGCGGAAGCGGACGCAGTCGGGTCATTAGCAGCATCACCGGCGGAAGGCGCAGTCTGGCCATCGGTGATGTCAGCGGAAGCGGACGCAGTCGGGTCAGCGGCAGCATCACCGGTGGAAGGCGCAGTCTGGCCATCGGTGATGTCAGCGGAAGCGGATGCAGTCGGGTCATTGGCAGCATCACCGGCGGAAGACGCAGTCTCGCCCTCGGCAGGCTGGAAACTTTGAGACCGATCCTGGATATCCGTGTTCTCTTCCTGAGCAGCCTCAAGTTGCAGCCTTGCCTGTTCAGACATATAGGAGAGACGATTAAGCTCTGCGAGCTTAGGAAGTGCGCTCAGGTCCTCCGGAATCCCGTTAAACCTGTCCAGGTCAACGTATTCGTGAAGATAGTCGCGATAGAACTGCAGGTCACTGTAGGTATTCTGCTCAAGGTCGTAGGAGATCAGAATTGTGCCCCATCCGCCGAGCGCTTCCACCAGGTTGGCGCTATAACCGCGATATTCTTTATTGGCCTTCTTGCGGAAAGTGGCATCCAGATCAGCCGGACTCTGGACAATGGTGGAATTCATTCCTTCATTCGCTCCCCGAAGGCGCAATCCGCCCTTGCCGTCATCGATCAGCTGCTCATCCATGATGCACTTGTGAATCTTGTAGAAACGAGTTCTTCCACATTTGCACGCAAGGCAAAACTGATCTAATTCCTGTGCCTCGCGGATGATACAAGCCATAGAGTCCTCAGTTTGCTCTTCTGCTTTCTCCGTTGCCTTCTCTTCTACCTTCTCTTCTGCGTTTCCCTCTTCCTCCACTATCTCCTTTTTTCCCTTCTTCCCCTTCTTCCCCTTCTTCTCCTTCTCCTTCTTCTCTTCCTTCTCTTTCTCATTAAGGCGGTATATCACGAGGTTGTGATCGTCTTTTCTGAGGTAGTGCCGAAGTCCTTCTGGGAGTTCATGCCCAGAATCTTTCAGAGATCTTGCAAGCATTGAGTTGGCAACGTAGAGCAACTCCTTGCGGCTCAGCTTTTTGATGTAGGATGCCACCATCATGCTGTCAATGCGAACCGTCTTGCCATCAATTTCGAGTACTTTAGCCATTTTGGCGAATAGGTCTTCCAAAGCGATGTGGATAAGGTCGATTTTGCAACCGCTCAGAAGGTAATAGCGTTCGCATTTGGCCAAGAAGCGCTGAACGGCCATCAAGTGGAAAGGCGCGAGGTGCTTGTCGGGAGAATACTTGTCGGGAACATACTTCTCCGCAGGAAATTTAGCCGGGTCCATATCCTCATATCCCTCAACACTGGGGTTATAGTCCATCAGATCAAGGGCATACCGCACCTTCATATCCGTGAGCAATTCAGCATGAAGATCCTTAAGCGGCAACTTCAAGTAGCACGCGAGAATGCAGAATGCCAGCAGTATTCTCACTGGGAAGTTAGGACGAGAGTCGGTCTCTGAGTACAGACACTCGAAGACGTCTTCGTTGATGTTTTTGAGAACATACTCGCGAAACGGTACAGCCCACGAGTGAACAACGTTGTGGGCAACGCAGGGGTCGAGATGATACTTCGATGAAAGCATGGGACCTGGTCCGATCGGACGCACTTCGTAACGAACGAACATGGGGCAGACCTCCTTGGAAATCACGACACCATTATACATCAGATGGCCTAGAAAAGCAAGGAAAATCTCATTTTTGATCGAAAAAAGTTCGGAATTTTGTTTATTGGGATTGCTATCCCATTCGCGGATCAGGTACCATAGAAAGGGGCAAAATCGAGGCAAGCAGGACTATAAGTTTGAGGCATCCAGACCAGGAGATCGCAAACTAAAACCAACACAAAAGGGTCGGGGCCTGCGGCCAAGCCAGCAAGCTAGACCAGGACGCAGGAGGGGCACCGATATATAATAACTAAATGGTGAAGGTGTTATGTTGCCGCGCCAGTTATGTAACCTTCAACCATCTTTTTTTCATATTTATTGTCCTGATTCGTCAAAATTTGGCCATTCTTCGCAGACAAGCTCACGCTAATTTGTTCCCAGGTGCCATCAGCCAGGCCCCGCCAGCACTTGGCCCGCCATCTGGTGGCGCTCACCGCCGGTCCTGCGGCCCGGCAGCACCCTTTTGTTACCCAAATCATAAAATGAATTCCAGACATCACAGCGCATGAGGGGCGATTTGGTGGCTACAGTGAGATCTTATAACAAGGTGACGGGTGTCATATACGTGTATGACAGCCACAAAGTGTGGTCTAAAACCGACAAAAAGTACAAAACAGTACGGAAGTGTATCGGTAAGGTCGACCCCACAACTGGAAAAATAATACCAACAGGACCTCGGGGACGCCCCAGACGTGAACCACGGGAGCTAAATTCTGAACCCACCACCGGGAAAACGCCTGCTATTTCTGCGCCTGGTGATCCAACTGCAGAGGATGTCCAGGCCCTGCATGCGATGATAGCGAGGCTGAAACTTGAGAACAGCCTGTTGCGGAGCGAAAGGGAGAAGATCCGCCCATTGCTGGACGGCATCATGCATTTCGCGGAGCAGGCAAGAGAACTGCTGGATCAGACAGACAGTGCGCTTGGAGATCCGTGAGGGAGCGGCAGCACTTCCTGTTCCGCTGACCCTGCGTTCGCGGGGCTGATGGCATCTGGGATCCTTGCTGACGAAAAAGTGCTGAAACCGCATGGGTTGCCATCTGAAAAAGTGCAGATTTTATTGCTTGGTTTATCTGAAAAAGTGCAGATTTTCAGGTAGGAAGAACTCGAAAAAGTGTGGCGCTTGGTGTACACTGGGTGCGAGGGGAGGGATGCCTGTGCTGTGGCGCAAAGTGGAACAAGACCTGCAAGACTGGTATGAACATTCCAATACAGCATTGCTGGTCTCTGGAGCCAGACGGGTGGGAAAAACCTGTTCTATCCGTGCTTTTCTTGAGAGTACTGGTTGCCCATATCTAGAAGTAAACCTGCTGGAGCAA
>CANRDO010000101.1 GCA_947629385.1 uncultured Lachnospiraceae bacterium | reverse complement strand
AATATATAGCAGATTATCAGAATTATATTGCAAAAGAAAACCAGCCTGTGAAGGCTGGTTTTATAATTCTGATAATCTGTTTGAACTAAGCGCGGAGCGGGGGCGGGCTCCCTTGTAATTTCAAAACAAATTCCACAGGCGAAGCTCCAAAATACGCCCCTTGCTTAGGACAAGATCGCATATAAAGAAGTGCATAACTCACATGTCAACTTAAAAAAGGCTATAATATCCCCTTTGCTCACGGAAATTGTTCAATTTTTGTTGTTTATGCACTAGAAATCGATCTATCAATTGGGCCTATTGGTAAGAAGGAACGAGAGGTCTGTGCCCGCTGCATACGGCGCCTATCATATTCTAGTCTGTCACGAACCCAATGTCGAATCTCGTTAGAATAATGATCACTGCAGAGTATTGTCTTTGCGCCGCACTGTGGACAAATATCAAAATTAGGACCGATCGAGATCTTTAGTAAGTCATCAGTAGAAAGGGGCTTACGCTGCGGCGTATTAGTTAGCTTCTTACACAGAGGAAGGATTTTCGTTGATGCTCTTGGGGAAAAAATACCGTAATAGCGTGTTTTCCTGAAGTTCTTAGGAGCTATATGCATGATGAATCTTCTCATGAACTCATCAGCGTCCAAAGTAGTCTCTTTTCTCTTATTATGGTCAGAATAGTCAAGCCAAGTGAAAGATACTTTGTCACCATCGATCGCAGTAATTCTGCTGTCAGAAATGCAAGGGTGGAAGATGCTTTTCGCAAAGTAGGCTAAAGGTATGGCGGCAGCAAGCTTTTCATGGATATGGATATTAGAGACATCCATCGTATAAGTGTGCCTGTCCATGTCCTTGATAACATTTGAGATCATCTCAATAGCTTCTGAAGTTTCTTCAGAATTGTATGGTTTGCAATGAACAACCCAATTCTTCTCGTATAGATCTGTCAATAGCGATTTTTCAACCGTAGGGATCATCTTACTAAATCCATCTAAAAACTTTCCACGAAACAGAGCACTCAAAATGCGGACGGGAATGAAGAAGTCCGGATCTTCAACTCGGATCCATTCATTATTTTTCGTGATGCCACCACCGCATACAAGCATGTGAATATGCGGATGCAAGGATAAGTTTTGCCCCCAAGTATGGAGAGTAGAGATCATTCCAGTATGTGCACCAAGATACTTTGGATCATTGCACAATTCAGAGACTGTGCTTGCTGAGGCTGAGAAAAGTAGATTCAGAAGATCAGTACGCTTCTCGCTAATGAAAAAGGGATTCAGTTCTTGCGGGATCGTGAAGACAAGGTGGAAGTATGGCGCTATCGGGAGCTTTTCGAGCTGTTTGTGTAGCCAACGCAAAGTGGCAAGATTCTGGCATACAGGACAATTCCGATTTCCACAGGAATTGTACGTGATCTTTTGGAAACCGCACGCTGGGCAGACTATCTTGTGAGAACCAGCACGAGGAGTCCGGCACGTTTCAATTTGGTAAATAGTCTTTTTGATATCAAGAGGCAGATTTTCATGCTCAGCAATATAACTATCACCAAAGCGTGCTATAACATTTTGGAGCGTTGGTTTCATAAAAGCACCCTCAATCACGATTCCGGTCAGCCGGACTAATTACTGCATTCCTTTTAATATTGGCAGTATGCAGATATACGGTCGTAGAATAAATGCTGCTGTGGCCCATCAGATCTTTGATAGTTAAAATATCATAACCATCTTCATAAAGTTGAGTGGCAAAAGAGTGCCTCAATGAATGAAAAGTAGCGTTCTGCTTTTTGATTTTAGCAGCCTTAAGTGCGCGCTTAAAAGCTGTATCAACTGCAGATTCAGACATCTGGCCATTAGGACAATTTCCAGGGAAGAGTAGATTGTCAGTATTAGTTGGTTTGTACTGAAGCCAGTATTTTCGAAGGAGTTTTAAGGACTGCATAGAAAGAACCGTTTCCCGGTCTTTGTTTCCTTTGCTGAGCCGAACATGGAATTTCATATTCTTAGAATCAATGTCAGTAACTTGTGCAGCGAGAAGCTCAGAGAGCCGCAGTCCTGATCCATATGCAAGTGCAAACATAGCACTGTACTTGCAGTTATCGGCGTGTTCTATCAGAGAATCAATCTCATCTCTAGTAAGCACAACGGGATTACGCTTTATGCGTTTCTTCCGTGGAATTTGAAGATAGTTCATTGTACGCTCAAGAGTAGTGGCGAAGAAGTAACGAATTGAAGCCAGATATGTATTTATTGTAGAATTCGAAAGTTTTTTGCCGTCAAGATATAGCAAATATCTACGCACATCTTTTTCGTTTAGATCGTGAACATCTTTTTTCGCAAACTGAAGAAAATTCTCAACTTGCTTAACATAGAGCTTGATTGTATTTTCAGAAGAACCGTCAATGATAAGAGTTTCCTTGAGGTTTTGCAAGTATTCACTGTAGTCATCTGAACTCATAACACTAACCCTCCCCCCGAAATAAGCAACGCTTAATTCGCTAACTTCATTCTACATCATACAGCCGCTCATTGCAAGTGGCAAATTAAAGCCACAGGGAGCATGTAGTCTATAGATGTGGAGCAGGCACCACAAAAAACGCCGGCTGCCCTTTGCCGTGCGCTTTTTTGTGGTGTCGCTCCACGGTTTCAAAGAAAGCCAACGTAGAATAAAGAAAGATCAAACTGAAACGAATCTGCCAAAAATAGCTGAAGATAAAAAAGCTCATTGTAATGGCCAATTCAGAATAGCAGAATGCACCTTTTAAATTTCTAAGATTATAGATTTTAAGCGGTAACGAGGCGGCGCAGGGAGCGGGCCCCTTCGATGCGCCGGCCGTCCTTTGGCCGTGCGCAGGGGCCGCTCCCCGTGTGCGCCGCCTCGTTACCGCGATTGGAAAAGGCAAGTTAAGGCTACTGGAACTTCCGATATTTAATAGAAGCAGGGGCTTGGTCAAGGATCCCCGCGTAGCGGTTAGTTCAATACTTATTAAGATCCGCCCTCTCTTCAGGGGTGAGTTTTAGGAACTTCTCTTTTGCAACTCTTTCGTCTTCTTTGGGTCGTCCACGGTGTGCAGGAGGCCAAGCAGCT
>CANRDO010000100.1 GCA_947629385.1 uncultured Lachnospiraceae bacterium | reverse complement strand
CCAGTGCGACCAGGACGAAAGTCCAAGCGGAGGATGAAACCCAGGAAGCCAGCCTCTTTTAATTACCGAGTTACCGGCTGCTAATTACCTTTAGTAGAGTTTTGCTCAACGCAAAACTCAAATCGTATATCGTTCATCAAAAACGCATAGTAAAAAATACAATAAATAAATATTTTTAAAAATCGCCAATTTCTAAGGGGGTTTTGCGCCCTTTTTTAGGTTCAAGCAAAATTGGCGCTGGTTTGAACGCTAACTAAATGACATTGTGATACCAACTCCTACACGATTATTCTTGTCCCTCTTCTTCCCATTTGATACTGTATTCGTATCTATTCAGTCTCCCGGCATATGCCACAGAAGAAATTCCCGAAATGGCAGGGGGCACCGGATTGGCGTGTGGCCAGTGGGAGAATAGAGCCGGCAGCGCTTGGAGTGAGTGCAATAAGAAAACCGCCGGGCTAACATCTTGGATGCCAGCCCGGCGGTTGCTGATATTCATCTATGTAAAAGCCTTAGCCCAAATGGGCAGACTGGTGCCTTGGTAAAAAGGGCAGACTGGTGCCTTGGCCAGGGGCCATGTAGGCCAACCATCCTCAATTGGATACCCGCTCTGCATCCATGGTAATCGCAGGGGCCATTACCACGGTAGCATCGGCCGATTGGGTACCATCTATTTTGTTTTCGGTGGCATCGACGTGAGCTGGAAGACTCCTAGTGGCGATGCCGTGGGGAGAGCGCAGATCGAAAGAATCGAAGATGATAGCCATACTGAGGAGAGGTTCGGGAAGGGGATCATGGAATACCTCCTCAGGAGTACGGCCCTCATACATCTGGATCAGCGCCTTGACTGGCGGAATCCTGTGCTTTTTGGCCGTATCAATTACGGACTTGAGTCTGCACTGAGCCCACATCCCATCCATTGTCCGCATCATTTTCGATACACTCTCAGATACCTTCTGATCCCTGAAACTGCGCTCAGCGATCGTGTTGTTCTCCCATGCATCGAAATCGAGGAAATACCGGAGCCATGACTCTTTATGCTCCTCGAGCCTATCCAGAAGATTAGCGGCATCGGTTTTCTTTTTTCTCCCGCGCCCCTTCTTCTCTGGATCGACGTACGGCTGCTGATTCACCGCTCTTCCAGCAGCGATGATCTCATCGTACTCCTTTAGTGCCGCGTCGAGTACTGCCTGGCTCAAGCTCGGTTTATGATCCTTCGCTATTCTTCCGGCTGCCTTCAGCCTATTGCACTCATCGATAGCCTCCTTCTTGAAGTCCTTCATGCGGTACAGAAGGCGCATAAGACGGTTCAGCCACACAGCCTGGGAAGGATCCCGCTCTATAATCCCCTTAACCTCTCGGTCCAGGTGGATGATGCAGAGGCCATGTTCACACTGGGTGAAAAACCAGTAGCCAGACAGGCAATCATGCACAATAATCCCATAGCGATTCTGCAGAATACCGCCCTCGAGCATCCCTCTAACACCGCGAAACAGGGATGGATGCAGCACTGTATATAGCGGGGTTACTGCAGTATGAATCCAGATAGAGATTGCCTTCCTCTTTTTCAATACTTCGGCCCAAAACGCATCGCTCTTGTTGCTGTGCTTTCTCTTCAAGGCAATTAACTCGGGAGACGGGCGCATATGTCTGCTCGTTCCATCGTGGCTTGAGCACGGGGACAGCAATATGTGCTTGCGGAAATGATCTACAAAGGGAATGGCGAGTTGTCCACCACGCATGATGGCATTCATAACGGTTCCATCGCTAACAGGGATAGAGAACGCATCCCTGAGTATTTCACCGGTACGTTTGATACTGACACAGCCGAATTCGACCAAAATCGCACAGAGAGCCCACACTCCACTGCCATACTGGAAGCGGCTAGTTATATTAGCGGGGAAGCAACCGCTAAGTTCCTCGCCGGTTAGGGGACACTCCACGATACCCAGATAGTGTGCGATAGCCTCGATAATGATCTTGATGTCGTATACCATCCGGCAGTCTTTCTTCTTGGCGGCCTTCTTGCACTTCTCGTAATTGGGACAGCCAGTGCACTTCTCGGGCATGTGAACTTCTTCTTTGGTGGGTTTCATTCCGATGCAGTTCATGGAAGCAGGATCATGCTTTGGCTTCGCACCCGGTTTATTTCCTCTCTGCTTTGGGGGAGTCTTTATACGCAGAGGCCCAGCAGGTACAAGCGAGGTGACAGAGGTATTGGGACTGATGCCTGAGAATAACTTGGCAATAAGGGCGTTATACACCTTAGTTAGCCTTTTAAGCAGTGTGCCGAAGTTTTTGATGCCATCTGTGGAAGAAGGCCAGCCACTGTTGGTGGAATTCATCCCCAGGACGCGCTGAAGCTCCTTGAAGATTGTATCCATCTTCTTGACAATTTCGGTTGTGTCTTCTGCGTTCGCCCTCAGACGCTCTATCTCCGCATCTCTTTCCTTGAGCTCGTTCTCAAGATAACTGATTCTGCGTCCATATGCCTCAACTACAAACTTCAGGCAGGAGATAACGCGGCTAACCTCATAAAACATGAGAACGAGGAGCTCGACGGCAAAGATCAGCAGAGATGTACTGGCCCTTTTGCAGAGCTGCTCATCTTCAACTGTGGCCTCTACTTCTATCACCTTGTCTGCCATCATGCTCATCTCCTTCCAAGCCATAATTGGTTATTCGTGCTGACTAAGACTGAGTGCCCTCCAGAACAGCACAGTGACTGTTAAAGGCTTTCTTCAGTGCTGCAAGGGATGACCTGCAGGCTCTGAGATTGCGCTTTAGCTGCTGGTTCTCTGCCTCCAGGTCTTTGCATTTCGACTCCAGCGTCTTGTACCGGGACTCGTCCCGCTGAATTCGGTTCTGGGCATCTGAAAGCTGCCGCTGCAGTGCAGCAGTGTTCTTAGCGACAGCGCTGCCCGCTGAGGCCTGGCTTGCTTCCGCTTGCACCTTTTTGGGCCTGCCGCGTTTGCCGTTTGGGATAGTTGCCCCCGTGACTGGATCCAGCTTTCCGATGCAACGGCGCTGAGGTGACGGGCGTTTTTTCTCAGGATCCCACCTTGAGATGGACTCATATTATACCGATATTCGAAATTTGCCGATATTCTCCTAAAACCCTGTGAATCAACAGAAGTTTAGGAGAATGTCGGC
>CANRDO010000099.1 GCA_947629385.1 uncultured Lachnospiraceae bacterium | reverse complement strand
TGCAAATCTACTGCAACAGCTTTAATTTTTCGATGGGTTAACGCCATTTTTTAATGTCTGATACCAAAGTCAGGTATGATACTCTATTTTTCTGCAAGTGTAAAGTACTAATTTACATCATATTGTATACACATAATTTATATGTATGAAAATATTGTGGCGAGATGCCGGAAGAGTTTCCATCGCAAAACAAGTATTAAAAAACAGGCACCCCATTTCGTCTGGAGATGCCTGTTCTCATACTATTTCAGGATACTGTTTAGAATTTCCCCGCGTCCGCCGCTTCCTGCACGGAAACAGCCACCGCAACAGTCATTCCGACCATCGGGTTGTTGCCCGCGCCGATCAGGCCCATCATCTCAACGTGAGCCGGAACGGAAGACGAACCTGCGAACTGTGCGTCGGAGTGCATACGGCCAAGCGTATCGGTCATGCCGTAGGAAGCCGGGCCTGCCGCCATGTTGTCCGGATGGAGCGTACGGCCTGTGCCGCCGCCGGACGCCACGGAGAAGTACTTCTTGCCCGCCTCGGTGCGCTCCTTCTTGTAGGTGCCTGCCACCGGATGCTGGAAACGGGTCGGGTTCGTGGAGTTGCCAGTGATGGAGACGTCCACGTTCTCCTTCCACATGATCGCAACACCCTCCGGCACGCTGTTCGCGCCGTAGCAGTTGACCTTCGCGCGCAGGCCCTCAGAGTAGGACTTGCGGGAGATTTCCTTTACTTCGTTCTTGTACGGATCGTACTCGGTCTCCACGAAGGTGAAGCCGTTGATGCGGGAAATGATCTGAGCGGCGTCCTTGCCGAGGCCGTTCAGGATGACGCGCAACGGCTTCTGACGAACCTTGTTCGCCTTCTCAGCGATACCGATGGCGCCCTCTGCCGCCGCGAAGGACTCGTGGCCTGCGAGGAACGCGAAGCACTCGGTCTCCTCCTCGAGGAGCATCTTGCCGAGGTTGCCGTGGCCAAGGCCTACCTTACGGGTGTCGGCAACGGAGCCCGGGATACAGAAAGCCTGAAGGCCCTCGCCGATCGCCGCGGCGGCGTCGGCTGCCTTGCGGCAGTTCTTCTTGATCGCGATCGCCGCGCCTACCGTGTAAGCCCAGCACGCATTCTCAAAGCAGATCGGCTGAATGCCCTTGATCTGGTTGTAAACATCGAGACCTGCGTCCTTTGTGATCTTCTCTGCTTCTTCGATGGAAGCGATGCCGTAGCTGTTCAGGACAGCATTGATCTGGTCGATTCTTCTCTCGTATGATTCAAATAAAGCCATTCTTCCTTACCTCCCTCTCACTCTTTTCTCGGATCTATGATCTTGACTGCGTCGGCAACGCGGCCGTACTGGCCCTTTGCCTTTTCCCATGCGGTGTTCGGATCGTCGCCCTTCTTGATGAAGTCGGTCATCTTTCCGAGGCTTACGAACTGGTAGCCGATGATCTGGTCGTCCGCGTCAAGAGCGATACCGGTGACATAACCTTCCGCCATCTCCAGATAACGCGGGCCCTTCTTGAGCGTGCCGTACATCGTACCTACCTGAGAACGAAGGCCCTTGCCGAGATCCTCGAGGCCTGCGCCCACTGCAAGTCCATCTTCAGAGAATGCGGACTGGCTGCGGCCGTAAGCGATCTGCAGGAACAGCTCTCTCATCGCGGTGTTGATTGCATCGCATACAAGGTCTGTATTCAGCGCTTCCAGCACGGTCAGGCCCGGAAGAATCTCAGCCGCCATAGCAGCGGAGTGCGTCATGCCGGAGCAGCCGATCGTCTCGACGAGCGCTTCCTGGATGATGCCGTCCTTCACGTTCAGGCTGAGCTTACATGCACCCTGCTGCGGCGCGCACCAGCCGATGCCGTGCGTGAAACCGGAAATGTCCTTGACTTCCTTTGCCTGTACCCATTTTGCCTCTTCCGGGATCGGAGCAGCGCCATGATGAACGCCCTGAGCCACTGGGCACATCTCTTCTACTTCGCGTGAATAAATCATTGTATTACTCCTTTCAGTATGTATTTTGTTACTTAATTTCTACTCATTCTCTCATAAAATAACAGATTCGTCAACTACCCATTGCACCATTTCAGCCGTCTGTTTTAGTCGTCAACATGCTCGCCCTCAACTAAATAGTGGCTTACAGAATATTGCAAAATTCAGCATTCTTGCAAGGTCGCGCAACTTTCATTCGTCCGCGTATCCGTTCGGATTCATCGACTGCCATCTCCACGAGTCCGCGCACATCTCCTCGATGCCGTACTGCGCCTCCCAGCCGAGCTCCGCCTTCGCCTTCGACGGGTCCGCGTAGCACTGCGCGATGTCGCCCGCGCGGCGCGGCTTGATCTCGTATGGAAGCATCTTCCCGCACGCCTTCTCGAACGCATGCAGCACCTGCAGCACACTGTATCCCTTGCCTGTGCCGAGGTTGTAGATGCGCACCTGCGGCTCATCGTCGAACTTCTTCATCGCCTTGACGTGGCCTTTCGCGAGATCCACCACATGGATGTAGTCGCGCACGCCCGTGCCGTCCGGCGTATCGTAATCGTTCCCGAACACGCCGAGCTTCTCAAGCTTGCCGACCGCTACCTGCGCGATGTACGGCACAAGATTGTTCGGGATGCCCTTCGGGTCCTCGCCGATGATGCCGGCCTTGTGCGCGCCGATCGGATTGAAATAGCGCAAAAGCACCACGCTCCACTCCGGATCCGACACATGCAGATCCGTCAGAATCTGCTCAAGCATCGCCTTCGTCTGCCCGTACGGGTTCGTGATCTGGCCCTTCGGGCAGTCCTCCGTGATCGGTACAAACGCAGGATCGCCGTACACCGTCGCCGACGAGCTGAAAATGATCTTCTTAACGCCGTGGCTGCGCATGACGTCGCAGAGGTTCAACGTGCCTGTGATGTTGTTGTGGTAATACTCGAGCGGCTTGCGCACCGACTCACCCACGGCCTTGTAGCCCGCGAAATGGATGACCGAGTCGATCTTCTCATTCTCGAAAATCCCGTTCACCGCTTCCTTATCCAGCATGTCAACATTGTAAAACTTCACCTTTTTTCCGGTGATCTGCTCCACGCGCTCGAGCGCCTTTTCGTTGGAATTGTAGAGATTGTCCATCACGACGACCTCGTACCCGCTCTCGAGCAGCTCCACGCAGGTGTGGCTCCCTATGTACCCGGCGCCGCCGGTGACCAATACTGCCATAATATATATCCTCCTCTTTAAAACGGGCGGAACGTCCACCAGGAGTTCCGCCTGTCATTTGACCCAGAATGCCGTATCCTAAATTTTGACTCCTAGCTAAGCTAGGTGGGTAACCGCAGCACAGGTGTCTGTCTTCCACTGCAAACGGAGGCCTGACATAGGCTGTGCGATATAGGAATCCCATGAAAGTAAATGTAGGTTCAAAATACTAGGACTCTCGTACACCCCAGGAACGTACTTGCAGTTCTTA
>CANRDO010000098.1 GCA_947629385.1 uncultured Lachnospiraceae bacterium | reverse complement strand
GCGGACCCGGTGCGCATGGAACCGTTTATCCCCACATTTTTTGAGACGGATTCCATCTGTGCGCAGGATCTCGGCATCCATATTTACCCGCACGCGCGGATTCTCATGGCGCCGAACATCGGCAGCTACGTGGGCGGCGATATCACGGCCGGCACGCTGGCGAGCACGATCTGGAACAGCGAGGAAATGTCGCTTTTCATCGATCTTGGCACGAACGGGGAGCTTGTCTTCGGCAACTCCGAGTTCATGATGAGCTGCGCCTGCTCAGCGGGTCCGGCGTTCGAGGGCGGCGATATCAGCTGCGGCATGCGCGCGACGGACGGAGCGATCGAGGCGTGTACGATCGACAAGGATACGATGGAGCCGACGTTCAAGATCGTCGGGGACGAAGGACAGAAGCCGGTCGGCATCTGCGGCTCCGGCATCATCGACATCATCAGCGAGCTGTTCCGCTGCGGGATCATCAGTCCGAAGGGCAAGTTTATCCGCGAGGGCGAGCGGATCCGGCATGACAGCTACGGCATGGGAAGCTATGTGCTGGCGTTTAAGGAGGACGCGGCTTCGGTCAAGGACATCGAGCTGACCGAGGTGGACATCGACAACTTCATCCGCGCGAAGGGCGCGATCTTCTCGGCGATCCGCGTGATGCTCAGCTCCCTCGATTTCGACGTGAGCATGATCGAGCGCGTGCTGGTGGCCGGCGGGATCGGAAGCGGCATCAATATGCGCAACGCCGTCAACATCGGCATGTTCCCGGACATTGAGCTGGAGAAGTTTACCTACATCGGAAATTCTTCGCTCTCGGGCGCCTACGCGATCCTCTATTCGAAAGAGGCAGAGGCGAAGGTGGCGGATGTCGCGCACAATATGACCTACCTCGAGCTCAGTAATGAGCCGTCGTATATGGACGAGTTTGTGGCGAGCTGTTTCCTGCCGCATACGGACGCGACGCTGTTTCCATCGTTGGAGATGAAATGACCGCGACCGATAATTTACCACTTGACGAAGGTATTTCGAGCCTGACGATCAAGTTGAACCCTCGGCGGGAAAGCCGAAAGCCTTACGAGGCGGGTATGGCTTATCGTACAAATAGGAACAAAAGGAGCAACCGGCATGGAAATCCCATACGAGAAGGACAACAAGGAGCGTGTTCCGTTCGAGCACTACAAGGAAGAATATCGGAAGAAGGATCCGCAGGAGATCAGTGTGCGCACCGGCTTTCCTTACTCGGAGGGAAAGCAGTGCTTCACGGTACATTTCCTTGGCAAAGACTACGAGGTCGGCTTCCCGGAGTTCACGGTGAAGCGCACGGAAGAGGATGAGGAATATTGCCCGCTGCTTGCCATGAACGCGGCGCAGATCTTTGCGATCCGTTTTCTGATCGAAGGCGCGCAGGCGGCTGGTACCGGGAAATTCATGACGTACCGCGATATCCCCTGGGGTGAGGTCTATTACCGTCAGTTTAACGGAAGGTGTATGATGCGGCTCGCGTTTTCCTATGGAAATAAGCTAGACGTTTTCCGCGCAGCGTGCGAAAAGCTGGGCGCGAAAGAGATCAAAGCCGGGGACGCCGGATATGAGTTTGAGGTGTTCGACGGATTTTTCGTCCGTTTCCAGCTCTGGGGCGGAGACGACGAATTTCCGCCGTCCTCGCAGATTTTGTTCAGCGACAATTTTCCG
The DNA here is from genome assembly GCA_947629385.1 of uncultured Lachnospiraceae bacterium. GTDB lineage: Bacteria > Bacillota > Clostridia > Lachnospirales > Lachnospiraceae > Choladousia. The sequence goes on along the minus strand of CANRDO010000098.1, from coordinate 1,931 downwards.
GCGGTGTTTCACGCGGAGGATCTGGTCGTTGTGTGCGACATCATCATCGGAACACTGAAAAATCTTTGAGGTTTTCGCTATGGAGAGAAAGCGTGTCGGATACATTGACCTGCTCAGGGTGGTGAGCGCGTTTGCTGTTGTGATGATCCATGTGGTGACGCTAAGCAGCATAAGCTGTCCGTCATTGCCGACAGGGACAAAAGCCATGCTGGAAGACGTACATAATCTTTTGCGCTGGTCCGTGCCGGTATTCTGCATGATCACAGGTTTCCTGTTTCTTGGCGGAAAGAAGGAGTGTACCTACCGGAGTATCCGGCGCAATGTAATGCATTTGCTGCTGCTTCTTGTGCTGGTGGGCGGTTTTTATTCCCTGCTTGAACAGATTTATACGGAGCGGCGCTTTTCTCCCGCGATGTTCCCAAGAGTAGCCAGCGATCTTTTCACCGGAAATCTGTGGGATCATATGTGGTATCTGTATATGATCATCGGCGTTTACCTGATGCTCCCGGTGATCGCGCCGTTCTTTCGAAAAGAAAGTTCGGAGGCGGGGATCCTGTGCGCGATATCGCTTTTGTTTACGATCCTGCTTCCGGATGCGGCGAAGCTTTTGGGGATCAAAACGGAATTCTCGTTTCCGATCGCCGGATATTCGTTTTACGTGTTTATGGGCGGATTTCTGGGGCGGATCCGATACCGGAAATGGCATCTCGGGGCGTCGGTGATCGGAATCATCGCAGGAGCTATCCTGATACTTTCGCCTCTGTATGAGAAGATTTCCATAAATTATCGTTCGCTTCCGGCAGCGATGATGGCGGTTGGTGTATTTATGGCCACAGCTATCTGTTTTGAAAAATATGTTTCCGGCAGGATCATGAGCATACTGGCCCTGTGTTCCGGTGGAATTTATCTGCTTCACCCGCTGCTTCTGAATCTGCAGATAAGGGTTTTCAGGATAAATCCGCTGGATTACCCGATGATCCTGTCGGTACCGATTAACTGTGTTATCATTTTTGGTATCTCCGCACTCGGAGTTTACCTGATAAAATTTATCATCAAAAAAATAAATATGAAAGGAGCTTGATAATCATGGGCTACAAATCAGACATTGAGATCGCACAGGAGACGACAATGTCGCCAATCACCGAGATCGCTGCAAAGGCAGGGATCGACGCGAAGTACCTGGAGCAGTACGGCAACTACAAGGCAAAGATCGACTACAATCTCTTAAAGGAGACGAACCTTCCGGACGGCAAGCTCGTGCTCGTGACGGCGATCAACCCGACGCCGGCGGGCGAGGGCAAGACGACGACGACGGTAGGCCTCGCAGATGGTCTTTCGAAGCTGGGCAAGAAGGTCATGGTAGCGCTGCGTGAGCCGTCCCTCGGGCCGGTGTTCGGCGTGAAGGGCGGAGCGGCAGGCGGCGGCTACGCGCAGGTGGTCCCGATGGAGGACATCAACCTCCACTTCACGGGCGACTTCCACGCGATCGGCGCTGCGAACAACCTGCTGGCGGCGATGATCGACAACCACATCTACCAGGGGAACGCGCTGAACATCGACCCGCGCAAGATCACCTGGAGACGCTGCGTGGATATGAACGACAGACAGCTGCGCTTCGTGGTGGACGGCCTCGGCGGAAAGACGAACGGCATGCCGCGTGAGGACGGCTACGACATCACGGTGGCTTCCGAGATCATGGCGGTGCTGTGCCTGTCGAACGACATCACGGACCTGAAGAACCGTCTGGCGAGAATTATCGTAGGTTATACTTATGGCAAGGCGTCGGAGCAGAAGCCGGTGACGGCGGGCGACCTGAACGCGCAGGGCGCGATGTGCGCGCTGCTGAAGGACGCGCTGAAGCCGAACCTGGTACAGACGCTGGAGCACACGCCGGCGATCGTGCACGGCGGCCCGTTCGCGAACATCGCGCA
>CANRDO010000097.1 GCA_947629385.1 uncultured Lachnospiraceae bacterium | reverse complement strand
AAGTTCAAATCGCTGCAAGCCGCTTAGATTCGGCGGTTGCAGCGATTTTCTCCCTATACAACTGTTAAAGACCGGATCTTACTGCGGGGGACATAGATTGTCAAGAGATTGCCTGTCCAAATAATTTTGTCAAATTTTAATGTCATTCGTCCTGATACTTCGAATAATCTCTCTCAAACAATTCCTCGCTGATCTGCGGGCGCAGGATCTCCAGCGGCACCCGCTCCAGAAGCTTCTGCACCACAAAACGCCTGCTCTTCCCCGGATAACGCGGCAGCATATTCTTCGCCTGGATGTGCGCCAGCTCCTGCCGCCACAGAAGCCCCAGCTTGCGCTTCCAGTCCACCTGCGGGTTCTCCCGGGCCCGGCGCAGCACATAGAAATCGACCGCGCCGCTTTCTTCCTCCACCGTGATGATGCCCCACCATTCGGGAACGTGCTCCTCAATGTGCATCGCGTGGCGCGTGCCCACCACGACATAATTGGCGTCAAAAAACTGATCGTAATCCTTCACCTGCCGCGCAAGCCTGACGTATGTATCCGCGTCGCTCTTGATCTCAATCCCGACCAACGCGTCCGGCAGCACCATCACCAGGTCGGCCCGAGACCGCCCCATCTGCTTCTCTTCAATTACCCGTACCTTCTCGTACCGCGCCTCCAGAAAATCAAACAAAGGCTCGCGGATATCCCTGTCGTACAGCATCATTTTCACCCGGTTTTTCCATTATTGTCTGCCGCCGCCCTGCCAATCGCATCATTGTCCACATCCGGCGAGTTTCTCACACGATCATGTTCTATTATTCTAACACGATGCCCTGTAAACTGCAATTTCCTGTCGATTTTTGATGAACGCTTTTTCTTGCTTGAGATTTCAAATTATGTTAATATCAATCACGTAATATATATAAATCACCCAAAATAATTAAAGGAGGAGACATGCCAAGCAAACTAGCCAAATATTTTCCAATCATCCACGAAAGAGGAAAACTGCTCGATCAGATTCAGTCTACGCCTTTGCTGAGACATCAGTTTAACAGTTGGAAAAAAGAAGAGCAGAAAGAATTTCTGGATTTTTGCACCGGTGTCAAAGGCGTGAAGCTCTTATATGATTCTTTTTTCAAGGAAATACTGAATCCCGAATATACACCGGATCGTCTCAACCGCCTGCTTTCCGTCCTGCTCGGCACAAACGTAACCATCAAGTATGTCCTTCCGGGCGACTCTACACGTATCGCTGATGAAAGCTCCCTGCTGATCATGGACATCGTCGTGGAACTTGACGACGGCAGTCTCGTGAACGTTGAAGCCCAGAAGATCGGCTATGCATTTCCGGGGCAGCGAAGCGCCTGCTATTCTGCGGATCTCCTGTTGCGCCAATATAAACGTGTCCGGGACGTAAAGAAAGAAAAATTCCGATATACTGATATCAAAGAAGTCTATACAATCATTTTTATTGAAGAAAGCCCAAAAGAATTTCAGCAATTCCCGGCAGAATATCTGCACTATTTTGAGCAGCGCTCCAACACCGGACTGGAACTCGATCTTTTGCAAAAATACCTGTTCATTCCGCTTGACATTTTCGGGCAAACCATACAAAATAAGGGTGTCAGCAACGAAACCGAGGCATGGCTTGCATTCCTCAGCCAGGACGATCCTGAAATTATCATTCGGCTGATCAATACATATCCGGAATTCAAACCCATGTACGAGGATGTATACCGTCTGTGCGAAAATATCGAAAGGGTGATGGGAATGTTCTCAGAAGAACTTCGTATACTGGATCGGAATACCGTGCAGTATATGATAGACGAGATGCAGGCAGAGATTGATAGCCAGAAGGCCGAGATCGACAATCAGAAAGCAGAGATCGACAATCAGAAAGCAGAGATCGACAACCAGAAGGCAGAGCTTGCAGACAGAGACGCCAGACTCCAGGAAGGGCTTCTCGAAATCGAGCTTCTCCGGCAGCGTATCGCCGAACTCGAAAAAGCGATCGGCCAGAAGCAGTGACCGTCCGGCAATGAATTCTCGATAACCGCATTTCTCATACAAAAGATATCAACGGCCGCCCCTGAGTTTCGGGGCGGCCGCCAATTACTTCAGCTCATTTTGTTTTGTAATCCGCTTACTTCCTCGCGCGGCTTCTTCTACGCTTCTCCTCAAAGGCTACCGCACAGATCCCGGCCGAGAGCGCCATCAGCAGCAGATATCTCATGTAGTCCGTATCATCGCCGGTCTTCGGAGCCGCCTTCTTCGGCACTTCCGTCTCGGTCTCAGTCTCGGTCTCCTCCTCCGTGAAGCTGTTCGTGATCACAACCTCCTGAGCGGAATTATCTGCGCTCAGCACGATCTCGCTCTTGTCGATCGAGATCTCGAACTCCGTCACCGCATCCGGGTCAAGCACGTTACCGTACTCATCCGTCTCCGCCACGTAGTAGCTTGTGGTGCTGTCAAGCGTCTCGCCGATCGGAAGGTTCGTCACCGTCGCGCTCGCGCTCGAATTGCCTGCCAGGTCAAGCGCCAGGATCTCATCCAGCGGGTCAGTCAGCTCCGGATCCGTAAACAGCCTCGCGTAATACGTCTCATCGGAGGTACCCTCCTCGCCGTTCACGAGGATCTTCTTCGTCACCGTGATCTGTCCTGACAGGTAGAGGTCATCCGTCAGCTGCATGTACACATTCGTGAAGTCTGCAACCTTATCCGTATCTCTTCCCTCCAGCTCAACCTTGCCGTCGCCGGTATACTCCGGATAGAAGATTATCTCGTCGTTCACGATCTTGGACACGAGGAGCGTGCCGTTCTCGTCCGTCTCACCCACGTAGTATGTGCCCTGCGCAAGCTTGTCGAACGTCACCGCGCTCGACGTCGCATTGTGGAACTCGATCTTCTTCACGTTGCTGACACGCTGCGTCTTCTCCGCGTCGGAGAACAGCGCCACGTAGTAGGTTACATCTTTCGCCGCCAGCTCGCTGGGAACGCCGTCCAGACGCAGGTGCTTCGTCACCGTCAGGGAGTATACATTCGAATCCGGCGTCTTCGTATCCGTCATCGTAAGCGTAAGCACTTCGCCCGCCTTCTCGGTGCCGGTGATCTCGAACGGAACATCCTTCGAAACCTCGTACCCTTCCGGAGCCTCGACCTCGCTCAGCGTATACTTGCCCTTCGCAAGACCCGTAATGTCATGCGCCTTGCCGTCCGTCGTCCAGCTGTCCACTACCGCGCTGTCCGCATCCTTGATAACCAGCTTCGCACCGCTCAGGGCCGCGCCGCTCTCGTCGACCTTCTCGATGCTGACCGCGTTGAGGCTGTCCTCAACTAAGAATACGCCATTCTGATCCACCTTCGTGGTGGTCTTGCTGTCATCGATCGTTCCGTCTGCCTTCAGCGTAAACTCCGTATCCGTCGTTACTGTGTATTCGTTCGGCGCAACCGTCTCACGGAGCGTGTACTTCTTGCCTGTCTTCAGGCCCTTCACCTCGTGCGGTTCCTTCGTGGAATCCCACTCAGCGACAACATTTCCTTCCTCGTCAAGGATCTGGATATGCGCTCCTTCGAGCTCCTCCTGCGTGGTCACATCCACCTTGCTGATCTTGACGCTCGTCATATCGTCCTCAACCAGAAGCACGCCGTCCTCATCAA
>CANRDO010000096.1 GCA_947629385.1 uncultured Lachnospiraceae bacterium | reverse complement strand
ATCCATTTCTATCTCCGGCGCTGCCTCTGCTCTCCTTTTTCGTGCCCTTTTGCTACACTTTCCTTTTGACAAACACACATGTACGCTTTTAAATTTCCTCGCCCTCGGCAATTGCCTTCAGATACTGCCCATACTCCGTCTTCATCATGGGCTCCGCCAGGCGCAAGAGCTGTGCCTTGTCTATGAACCCCCGCCGCCAGGCGATCTCCTCTATGCAGGACACATACAACCCCTGCCGCTTCTGGATGATGCTCACGAACTGAGACGCTTCCTGCAGGCCCTCATATGTACCCGTGTCCAGCCACGCCATGCCCCGGAAGAACTTCACCGCACGAAGCTGCCCCCGCCGCAGGTACTCCTTATTCACCGACGTGATCTCCAGTTCGCCCCGTACAGACGGCTTTATCTTCTTTGCTATGTCCACTACCTGCTCGTCATAGAAGTAGAGTCCCGGCACCGCAAATTTGGACTTGGGGCGCTTGGGCTTCTCCTCCAGGGACAACACCCGGCCGCTGTCGTCGAACTCCACCACGCCAAAGCTGGACGGATCGTGGACAGGATAGCCAAATACCACCGCACCTTCCTTCAGAGATACCGCCTCTGCCAGAAACAGCGAAAAGCCGCTTCCGTAGAACACGTTGTCGCCCAGCACCAGCGCCACCCTGTCCCCCGCGATAAACTCCTCACCTATGAGGAACGCCTCCGCCAGACCGTTGGGATGCTCCTGCACCGCGTAGGAGAACTTCATCCCCAGCTGGGTGCCATCCCCCAGGATCTCCTCAAACACCGGCACGTCTCTCGGCGTAGAGATGATGAGCACTTCCCGTATCCCCGCCAGCATCAGCGTGGACAGCGGGTAATAGATCATGGGCTTGTCGTAGATGGCCAGGGCCTGTTTACTGACGCCCTTTGTGATGGGGTAAAGTCTGGTGCCGCTGCCCCCGGCCAGGATGATGCCTTTCATATAGTTTCCTCTTTGTTTTTCATCAGATATGCTTTTACATTCTCAAAGTACGCCAAGGCGTGCTCGATGCAGATGTCCATGTTGTAGTACTTGAACTCCGCCAGCCGCCCACACAGGAAGAGGTTATCGTACTTCCTCGCCTCGCCCAGATACTTCTGGTACGCCGCGGTGCTCGCCTCCGTCACCACGGGGTAATAGGGAGTGTTCCCCACCTCCGCGTGGGGGTCGTAGGCCAAGGGGTACTCCGTGGCCACCACCGAGCCCCTCGCTCCGCTGTCGTCATACATGATCTTCCGGTACTCCGTGCTGCGTGTGTACCCAGGCGCCTGGGGATAGGATACGATCTGGGTCGGCAGGATGCTGGGCTTGTCCTCATAGGTATAGCGGATATCCAGGGACCGGTACGGCAGCGGGCCGTACTTCCCGCCGAACAGCTCGTCAATAGGGCCGGTGTAAATGAGGCATTCCACGCTCTCTCCGTCATACCACGCCTTGCCGTCCTCCAGCTTAAGATGCTCCAGTGCGTCCGTGTTCAGCTCCACCGTAATGTTGGGATGGTCCAGTAAGTTCTCAAACAACTTTGTGAACCCATGTACCGGCAGGTACTGGAAGTCCTTGTTGAGATACCGTCCGTCGTAGCCCATGGCCATGGGCACCCGGTCCAGCACGTACTTGTCGATCTCCTCCGGCTGCAGGCCCCACTGCTTGGACACATAGGTACGGTAGGCCTTCTCGAACAGCAGCTCTCCATATTCGCGTATGTCTTTATCCCCGTTGTCCACCAGCTCCAGGATGGGTACCCGGTCCCGGCCAGCAAAGGCCGCACGCAGCTTCGCCAGCAGCCCCTCCGCTTTCTCCGGGCCTATGAGCTGCTGCACCGTCTCAAAGTTGAACGGCAGGCGCACATACCGCCCGTCTATGAAGCTGAGAAGCTGCACCGCGAAGGGGAACAGCTCCGCATACTGCTTCAGAAACTTGATAACGGCATAGTTGTTGGTGTTGAGAAAATGGGGCCCGTACTTCTGCACGAGGATACCGTGCTCGTCCACCTCGTCGTACATGTTCCCGCCGATGTGGTCCCGCTTTTCCACCACCAGGACCTGCCGCCCCAGCTCCTCTGCGATCTTCCGGGCCAGTATCGCCCCGGAAAATCCGCTGCCTACCACGATGATCTTCTCCATGTGTACTCCTGTCAGAACTCCAGTGTTTTTACCCACTCCGCCGTCTCCCGGATGGCTGCGTCGAAGTCAGACTCCGCTCTGACCCCAGTATCCTCATAGAGGGCACTGGTGGATATGTAGCTATAGTTCGTTAGGAACTGGTCGTGGATCTCCCCAAATGTCAGTTCCAACCCCGGCGCCACCACGTCCCGCGCCCGTTCAATGATCTTCCGCAGCGGCCACAGGTCCGTGTGTCCGATGTAATAGGTCTTCATATCCACGCCGCCCTCGCCCATGGCCCGGATGAGCCGCACGGCATCTTTCACGTACAGCCAGTCGTTCAGTCCTTCGCCCTTCACCAGCTTGGGAGCTTTGCCCTCCAAAAACTGGTGCAGGATGCTGTTGGTGGACCGTTTGGACCGGTCTCCCGGGCCGATGATATTGGCGAACAGGCCACAGTTGAACCCGATGCCGTTCTGGGCCGCCAGCGTCTTGCACATCATCTCCGCCGTCAGCTTCGCCGCCGCGTAGATGCACGTACCCCGGGGATGGCACACGTTCCTGTCGATGTGCTCCAGTATCTCCAGCTCCGCCACCGTGCCCGCCAGCACGAACTTCTTGCATCCTATCTTCACCGCCTGCACAAGTCCGTCGCAGGCATGGCGGGCGTTGTCCATCTGCAACGCGTAGTCCGCCGTCTTGGGGCCATATGCTCCATCCCAGGCCATGTGATAGAACACATCCGCCGCCGGAATACGCTCATAGAGCGTATCATAATCGGAGAAATCCGCTTTGACGCAGGTCAGCGCGGGGCTCTCCAACTCCCCCAGCCGGGACACGTTCCGCCCGATCGCATACACGTGATAGCCGTTTTCCAGCAAATGCGCCGTGAGGGCCTTGCCGATGAATCCCGTCGCGCCTGTCACTACCGCTGTCTTCATCAGGAGTTACCTCCCACTGTCAGGTTCACGTCACTGTCCCGCAAAAACGGCGCCTTGGCATCCGAAGGCGACAGAATGGGCTCCGCGATGCCCCACTGGATGCCGATATCCGGGTCGTTCCAGCGGATGGCACGCACCAGTTCACGGTCATAGTAATCGTCAAATTTATACAGAACCACCGTCCCCGGTTCCAGCGTCACGTATGCGTGGCCAAACCCGCTGGGCAGATAGAGCTGCTTCCGGTTTGTTGCCGACACCTCCTGGCATATCCACCTCTTGAACGTGGGCGAATCCTTCCGCAGATCCACGATGAAATCCCGCACCGCGCCGTGCAGAACCCGCACCAGCTTTACCTGGGGATGGGGATTGTTCTGGAAATGGATGCCGCGGATGGTCTTAGCGTTCCGGTTATAGCACTCATAGTCCACCACGAATTTGGTGCTGATGCCGAAGTCCAGCAGGGTCTTGTCGTCATAGGCCTCCGTGCTGTAGCCCCGGTTGTCATCAAAATAGGTCGTCTCAATAAGCTTCACGCCCGGCAGGGCCAGTTCTGTTACCGTCATCGTTCTTCTCCTTGTATTATGAAGTAGTAGTTATTAGTGACCCTCTCCAAGGTCATGTGCTACACTGGAAGGGATGCTGTGG
>CANRDO010000095.1 GCA_947629385.1 uncultured Lachnospiraceae bacterium | reverse complement strand
AGCGAACTGATACCCCGCTCACGTAGTGAGGCAAGTGTCCAGTGGACACTTGAGTGCTTGCACCGGGGTAGTTCATTCTGAAAACGAGGTTGCCAATATGCCTGTTTCTATGCTATTCTGAACAAAAATCAAAAACAGAAAGGTTAAACGGTGTTGTATGAAGAACTATAAGGAGACGGCGCAATAGCAATGGCTATTGCAAATAACTGAATGCTATAGCCATTGCATCCTGACACCATAACAGGAGGACGCATATGAGCTATATTAACGCAGCCGAAATCCTGCCGGAAGATTTGATCAGAGAAATTCAAAGGTACGTTGACGGCAAGGTTTTATACATTCCGCGAAAGGATGAAAACATATTATCGTGGGGTGAAAAGAGCGGCGCCAGAGACAGGCTGGCGAAGCGAAACAAGGAGATCGTGAAAAGGTACTTTTCGGGCGCAACTGCCGCAGAGCTTGGCAGCATGTATTTCCTCTCGGAGAAAAGAATCCAGAGAATCATACATGAATATGAATCCTCCATACAAGAAGAGAATGGAGGATCCGAAAGTGAATAGAGAGAACAAGCGAAAGCTATATGAAAAAGGCTTTTATAAAACGCATCCATGCAACGATACGTTTGTATGTAAAAATTGCGGCAGAACCGTCGTGCCGGAAGGCGCCGGCAGCGATCACAGGAATCATTGCCCCAATTGCCTGTACAGCTTGCATGTGGATATTGAGCCGGGCGACAGAGAATCTGATTGCGGCGGACACATGGAACCTGTGTCTGTGTGGGTAAGAAACAAAGGGGAATGGGCGATCATTCACAGATGTAAAAGATGCGGAGCATTCAGCTCCAATCGAGTCGCAGCGGATGATAATCCCATGAAGCTTATGTCTATTGCAATGAAACCTTTGGGGCAGCCGCCTTTTCCTCTTGAAAGAATTGAGGAGATGACGAGAAGGATGGGCGGCGAAGGAAAGCTGTAACGATCAAATAAGAATCACCGTAGAGGGCATCAGAGAAATCTGGTGCTCTTTATTATTTTTGTTTTCAGGAAAAAAGAAAACTGATATAATCTCGACAAAGATTATATCAGCGCCGATTCGGTGTCACGCGAAGCGGGACAAAACACGAAACCGAATCGTGCGCATCCCCCGGAGGGTATTATGTCCGAAGGACATAATATAATAAACATGACATACAGCTGTCGTGTCAGGCATGCTAGGATAAAAACGGAGCGGAAAAAGTTATGAAGATAGACAGGCTGATCGGGATCTTGTCGGTTTTGCTGCAGGAAGAAATGACAACTGCGCCCAGGCTGGCGGAAAAGTTTGAGGTTTCGAGAAGAACGATAAACAGGGATATCGAGGATCTCTGCAAGGCGGGGATTCCGGTCAGGACGATACAGGGAACCGGCGGCGGGATCCGCATCATGGAAGGATATCGGATGGACAGGACGATCCTGACCTCAAAGGACATGCAGGGAATCCTCGCCGGACTTCGTAGCCTTGACAGCGTGAGTGGGAGCAGATATTACAGTCAGCTGATGGAAAAGCTGCAGAGCGGATCCTCGGAATTTGTAAGCGGCAGGGATTCCATGCTGATCGATCTGTCTTCCTGGTATAAAGGGACGCTTGCCCCCAAAATTGAGATGATACAGGACGCGATCGAGAACAGGAGGCTGCTTGATTTCAAGTATTACGCTCCGTCGGGAGAGAGTGTTCGGACGGTCGAGCCATATTACATTGTGTTCAAGTGGGCAGGCTGGTATGTATGGGCTTGGTGCATGGAGCGCAAGGATTTCCGCCTGTTTAAGCTGAACCGGATGGATCAGCCGTCTGTTTCTGAAAAAAACTTCGCGCCTCGGGAGGTTCCGATGCCGGATCTGTCCAATGAAAAGATATTTCCGAGAGGCATCCGGGTGAAAGCCCTCTTTGACCCGGATGTGAAGTGGAGACTGGTGGAGGAATTCGGGCCGCACTGCTTTACCAAGGCGGACGACGGGCGGCTGCTTTTTCAGGCGGATTATACGGACATGGAGAATCTTGTCGCGTGGATCCTGACATTCGGGGAAAAGGCGGAGGTGCTGGAACCGCCGGAGGCGCGGGAGAGAATTTGTAGCATTGCGGAGACTATGAGAAAAATCTACGGGAGGAACGGATCATATGAGGTATGAATGGCTGGACGAGTATCTGATGAAAAAGCCGGGCGTGACGAGAGACCTGCAAAAGGACTGGAACTGGATGCGCTATCAGATCGGCGGGAAAATGTTTGCCACAGTATGTATGGACGGGGATAATCAGCCCTATTACATTACTCTGAAGCTGGATCCGCTGGAGGGCGATTTCCTGCGAAAGCAATATGAAGATATCATCCCCGGATATTATATGAACAAAACGCACTGGAATTCGGTGAAAGCGGACGGCGAGGTGCCGGACGATCTCCTGAAAGACCTGCTGGACAAGGCTTACCAGATCGTACTTGGAAGCCTGAGCAAGAAAAAGCAGAAAGAAATTCTGGAGGCAGCAAAGAAGGACGATTTGATCAGCTGCTGCGGTTCGGATTGCGCTTCGTGTAATTGTTACGGGGAACTGTGCAGAGGATGCAACGCCGTATGCGGAAAGGTGTTCCATGCGCCGGAGGGAAAGGAATGTCCCATTTATGCCTGCTGCAGAACTCAAAACGGTTTTCAATCATGCGGTGAGTGCGGGAAGCTTCCCTGCGATCTGATCTTGGGGACGAGGGATCCGAGTTTTTCTGACGAAGAATTCAGGAAAAATGTGGCTGAGCGGGTAAAACGGCTGAAGGGGTGATGGAGATGGCATTTGACTATAAGAAAGAATACAAGGAATTCTATCTGCCGAAGGCTGTGCCTGGGATCATTATGGTTCCGGAGATGAATTATATTGCGGTTCGGGGCCAGGGGGATCCGAATGTGGAAGGCGGAGAATATAAGGCATCCATCGGGCTGCTGTACGGGATCGCTTTTACGATCAAGATGAGCAAAAAGGGCAGTCATCAGATTGACGGATATTTTGACTATGTGGTTCCGCCGCTGGAGGGATTTTGGTGGCAAAAGAAGCAACATCCGGAGAACGGTATGCCAGCTGACCGAGCCGGCAGGCTGGACGATGCGTGGAAAATGGATTATACTCATAAAGAGAATTTTCAGTGGATCTCGCTCATCCGCCTGCCGGAGTTTGTCACAAGGGAAGAGTTTGGCTGGGCGGTTTCCGAGGCGGAGGCGAAGAAAAAGCAGGACTTTTCCAAGGTGGAGTTTCTGACCTATGAGGAGGGCCTGTGCGTGCAGTGTATGCACATCGGGTCATACGATGACGAGCCGGGGACGATGAAAATGATGCATCAGTACATAGAGGAGCAAGGATATGTGCCGGACATCACAGACCAAAGATTTCACCATGAGATATATCTGAGCGATGCGCGAAGGTGCGCACCGGAGAAGCTGAGGACAGTCATACGGATTCCAATCAAAAAGATGAGAATGGCCAGGGCAGAAGCGCAGCGGGCAATCGACGATATGCGGGCGGAAGCATGGTTTTGAGATAATTTCGGAGGCTGATGTCAATGGATGGACTTAATTGGCAGCGGAAAGAAAATTATACTGCGTCAAATGCTTGTTATGAGAAGATTGGCTATGTCCTAAGAGGAAAATTGTGTACAATAGGCTAAACGAGAAAAAGAGGGTGTCGCACTCTCATCAAAATTAGATGATTGAGCGGCACCTTTCAAATATGACTCTCAAATATGATCATCGATTTTTACTTAACATTGAGCCAACATACCATCGCAGCCTGATGGTAGCCACAGTGGTTGCAGCCGGTGCAGGTTTTGAAAAAAGAGTCGCTCTGGCCGCAGCCATAGAACGGCGACACGATAAGAACACCGTCCTCTGTACGACATCCGCCTCCCGCGACAGCCTCCAGATCCTCGTCTGAGAGCTCCCCGGCTTTCTGGAACTCATCATAAAGCTTCTTTGCCTCTTCGGCCGCGATCTCTTTGCCTGTCTCTTTCGAGATCTCAATGATCTCCTCCACAGACTTCGCTGCCTTTACCTTTGCCAAAAGTTCTTTCTGATCCATAGTGTTACCTCCTT
>CANRDO010000094.1 GCA_947629385.1 uncultured Lachnospiraceae bacterium | reverse complement strand
TTCTAACAGCTTAAGCAACAAGATGGGTAATTCCTTACTGGCTGTAAGGGGTATTAACCATAAATCTATTGTAGTAGATAGGAGGGATTTATATGCTGGATAAGAAAATCCGTCTGAAAACGATCAACGATGTCAGGGAGTTTGTCAACGAGGCTGCGAAGTGCAAATTTGACGTAGATATTTTCTACAACAGGATTATCGTAGATGCCAAGTCGCTCCTTGGGGTTATGAGCATGGACCTGACAAAGCCACTGACGGTAAAGTATTCTCCGGAGGATCGCTTTTTCGGCAAGGTATTAGATAAGTACGCGGTTGCGTAAGGCAGCGCGGCAGAGAACATGAGGGGGCTGTTGCGAAGCAGAATGTTCGTTGCATGGAATCGGACGTCTGCTGTTTCGCGGCAGCCCTTTTCGCGTATCGTCCACTTTTTTCATTATTTCATTGTTTCGTGAAATAAGGCTTGCATTTCTCTTTGCGCTGAGATATAATACAGAAAAGATACCCCACAGGGGTATACAGAGAGAAGGAAGATGGTCAGAGGTGAGCGTATGGAGCAATATCTGGTAAGCGGGATGAGCTGCGCGGCCTGCAGTGCCAGGGTCGAGAAGGCGGTCCGGAAGGTGGAGGGAGTCACGGAATGTTCCGTGAGCCTTTTGACAAATTCCATGGGCGTAGAGGGAACGGCATCCCCCGAGGCGATTATAAAGGCTGTCGAGGATGCAGGATACGGCGCATCCTTGAAGGGAAGGCGTGATGTGTCCGGCGAGTCTGCTGCACCTGCCGCGTCCGTCTCGGCGGCGCCGGATTACGATGACGCGCTGGTTGACAGGGAAACGCCGAAGATGAAGCGCAGACTGATCGCGTCGCTGTGTCTGCTGCTCCCGCTGATGTACGTCTCGATGGGGCATATGATGTGGGGCTGGCCTCTGCCGCGCTTTTTTGACGGGAACCATGTCGCAGTGGGGCTGCTGCAGCTTCTGCTCACCGCCGCGGTCATGATCATCAATCAGAAATTTTTCGTAAACGGGGTCAAAGGCGCCCTGCACGGCGCGCCCAATATGGATACGCTCGTCGCGCTCGGAGCCGGGGCATCCTTCGGCTACAGTGTCTATGCGCTGTTCGCGATGACCGGCGCGCAGGCATCCGGCGACCACGCGTCCGTTATGAGCTATATGCATGAATTTTACTTTGAGTCTGCGGCGATGATCCTGACGCTGATCACGGTCGGCAAGATGCTCGAAGCACGCTCCAAGGGAAAGACGACCGACGCGCTCAAGGGGCTCATGAAGCTTGCGCCGAAGACTGCCATGGTGCTGAGGGATGGGGCTGAAGTAGAGGTTGGTATCGCCCAGGTGCGCATCGGGGATCGTTTCGTGGTGCGTCCGGGCGAGAATATTCCGGTGGACGGCGTCGTCCTCGAGGGAAGCAGCGCGGTCAACGAGTCTGCGCTGACCGGCGAGAGCATCCCGGTCGACAAGGTGGCGGGGGACAGCGTCTCTGCGGCGACCGTGAACCAGTCAGGCTTTCTGACCTGCGAGGCGACGCGCGTCGGCGAGGATACGACGTTGGCACAGATTATCCGGATGGTCAGCGACGCGGCGGCGACGAAAGCGCCAATCGCCAAGATTGCGGACCGGGTATCGGGCGTATTTGTGCCTGCGGTTATCGCAATCGCTGCCGTGACAATCGTGGCATGGCTGATCACAGGGCAGAGCGTCGGCTTCGCACTGGCGAGGGGAATCTCGGTGCTGGTGATCAGCTGTCCGTGCGCGCTTGGTCTCGCTACGCCCGTCGCTATCATGGTGGGCAACGGCATGGGCGCAAAGCACGGAATCCTGTTCAAGACGGCGGTATCGCTGGAGGAGACCGGCAAGGTGGAGATCGTTGCGCTTGACAAGACCGGAACGATCACGAGCGGGGAACCGCGTGTCACAGATGTATGCCCGGTGGAGAATATATCTGCAGGAAGTGCAGATATGGGCGGCGAAGCTTCAGCCGAAGCACGTCTGCTGGGCGCTGCGTTCGCGTTAGAGCGCAGGAGCGAGCATCCGCTGGCGAAGGCGGTGATCGCCCTGGCGCAGGAGCGTGCTTTGCCGGTGCGCGAGACGGATGATTTCCGGGCGCTTCCTGGCAACGGTCTGAGTGGGACCTGCGAAGGGCACAGCCTTGCGGGCGGTAATCTCGCATTTATCCGCAGCATGGCCGAGATTCCGGAAGCTATGGAAGAGAAGGCAGCCGCGCTGGCTTCCGAGGGGAAGACGCCGCTGTTCTTCAGCGAAGACGGGAAGCTTCTGGGCATCATCGCGGTGGCTGACGTCGTCAAGGAGGACAGTCCGCAGGCTGTCAAGGAGCTTCAGAACATGGGAATCCGTGTCGTCATGCTGACGGGCGACAATGAACGGACCGCGAAAGCGATTGGAGCGGTCTCGGGCGTGGATGAGGTGATCGCAGGGGTGCTCCCGGACGGGAAGGAAAGCGTGATCCGTCGCCTGCAGAAGCAGGGGAAGACGGCGATGGTCGGCGACGGTATCAACGACGCTCCGGCGCTCACAAGGGCGGACATTGGCATTGCGATTGGCGCGGGGACGGACGTCGCGATCGACGCGGCCGACGTGGTGCTGATGAAGAGCACTCTGCCGGATGTTGCGGCCGCAATCCGATTAAGCCGGGCGACGCTGCGCAACATCCACGAGAACCTGTTCTGGGCCTTCTTTTACAATGTGATCGGGATTCCTCTGGCGGCCGGAGTATGGTATCCGTTGTTTGGCTGGAAGCTGAATCCGATGTTCGGCGCGGCGGCCATGAGCCTGTCGAGCTTTTGCGTGGTGACGAACGCATTGCGTTTGAACCTGTTCTCGATGTACGACACGTCGCGGGACAGAAAGATAATAAAGAAAAATCGAAAGGAGCAAAAAGAGATGGAAAAGACAATGGAGATCAAGGGAATGATGTGCGGGCACTGCGAGGCGCGCGTAAAGAAAGCGCTCGAGGCTTTGCCGGAGGTGACAGAGGCGATCGTGAGCCATGAGAACGGCACGGCGGTTGTGAAGCTCAGTGCGGCGGTTGCGGATGACGTGCTCAAAAAAGCGGTTACGGATCAGGATTATGAGGTGACCGCGATCCGCTGATTATGGAAGATTTACAGCAAGAAAGGGGCAGGCGGCTCCCGAAAGGATCAGTGCAGACTTCCTGACGGGAAAGCTCCTGCCCTGTTTTTGCGTTGTTTTTTACAGGACTTTCATTTCTTAGAAAATTCTTAAGAAAACTAAACGGAAACCATTCATTGTTTTTAATTGCACACATGTTATAATCACGTTACAGAAGATAAAGCGCTGCCGACATGAAACGGACGGCGGCGATATGATTCGCATCTTAAAATATGTAAACTGCGCTCAGCAGTAAAAGGAGAGGAAGGAGCAGCTATGAAAAAGACAAGAAGATTTTTGGGGATTGTGATGGCATGCCTGATGATCTGTCTTCCTGCGATGCAGGCGCTTGCGCAGACGTATGACGCGAGCGTGATGGATCCGACGCCCGTCCTGTTTCCAGGCGACGAGCTGACAGGTATCCTTGTACCAGTCACACTGGACGGGGAGCCGGTCGCGCTTGGCGAGGGAGAGACGGCGTGGACGAACGACAGCGAAGGCAAGGTGTACAGCGCCGCGGCAGCGGAGGACGGTTCCGTTGCACTTACGCTGGCAGGTTACGAGCTGGATGTCATCGGCGGCACGTCTGAGGCTGATGAGACGGCAGAGGCTGTTGGCCGACATTATGTTCCGGCAGCTGACGAGGTTCTGGATGAGAACGCGCCAAAGAAAGACCGCGCGTATTATCCGGCGTATACGCTTGTGAAGATCAAGGCGGATGAGCCGGAAGAGGGTATGGAGTTTGATAAGTGGACGGTTGAGCCGGAGGGCAGCGATATCGTCCTCACGGATGAATTGAGTAGCGAGACGACTTTGACGATGCCGGAGAAGAAGGCTTCGATCACAGCGAATTACCGTCCGGTGCAGGCGGAAGCTCCGGCAGACCCGAACGCAGAGGTTCCGGCGGACCCGAATGTAGAGGTCCCGGCAGACCCGAACGCAGAGGTTCCGGCGGATCCGAATGCGGAAGTTCCGGCGGATCCGAATGTAGAAGCTCCGGCAGACCCGAATGTAGAAGTTCCGGCGGATCCGAATGTAGAAGTTCCGGCGG
>CANRDO010000093.1 GCA_947629385.1 uncultured Lachnospiraceae bacterium | reverse complement strand
GCCAGCCTTTTTGTCGTGCCATTTCTTTACCTGCATTTTTTCTTCATTTGGGGCTTGACTTTTTATTTGCAGGCTCCCATAATAAAAAGTTGGTGTAGCAAAGCGGCTCGCTCGCTTTGCTTACCCGCCAGCCAGCACGCCCGTCCAGCCTGTCAAGACTGGCCCCCTGGGGCCACTTGCACAAAAAATTTGCCCCGGCGCTTACGCAACCGAGGCAAACTTTTTGTAGGTCTTGACCGGCCCAGGGGGCGGGGGTGCAAAAGAGACCTTACTCAAAAACTTGACGGAATTTGAAAGCTATATTATAATGCCATTACACTAAAGAAGTATGATTCCCCGGATAGACACAAAGATATTTACAGACTAGGGTACAAAGCCCGCGAGATACTTCCGTCTCGTGGGCTTTTTATATCTTCTACCCCCAAAGAAACTTTAACTGCACTGCCGCAAAAAAATCTAATATTATACGCCGCGCAGGGAACAAACAAGCTACCAATGGTAGCAGAAGGAAGCTGTTTTCCCTGCGCGGCAGTGCGCCCATATGGGTCTGGGGAGAGTAGCATCCCCATAATTTGTCCTTTTCGTATGGCGGGAAGGGATGGATTATGGGAACCACTCACCCTCGCGAGGGCTATACCCACAAATCAAAGGGACCGTTTGTTCCCGAGAAGACCGTTGTGGAGGATTTTCAGTGCCTATTCTCCAAAGATGTTAAGAATGTCCGCAACGCACTTGGCATATCCCAGGAACAGCTTGCAGGGGCTGTCAATTGTGACGCAAGGACCATTCGCTACATCGAAGAAGAGGGCCGTTGCCCAAGCACTATTCTCTTTTTACGGATATGCGGCGCTCTGGGGCTTTCGCCTAGCAAGTATCTGGAAGACAATAAAAGTTTTTAAAATTTTTTTGTAAACCGGAACATGTGTTCCTTTCTAGTTTTTTTGGGGGGTAGTAAAATAGAACCGTGATCACAGTTACGCCTCTGGCACCTGCGCCGAGGCGTACCCCCCGACGGGGGGGAAAACAGCAAAAGAAACCAGCCAAATATCCGCTGCGGCGGACCGGACCCCGGAGGGGGCAAGGAACCAACCCCTCTGGAGGCGATAACAACGGCCACAAGACGAATCCCCACACCGCGGAGCTCCACGGTGTGGGCCCGGACAAACATAGTTAGGAGTCTTAAATATGCGTTTCGACGCAATTATTGTCGATGTCAAGGCCACGCTGGGTGACACCTTCGTGGCCGAGGAGGTCCGCGAGCGGACCTATAAGCGCGGGGGCAAAGATGTTGTTGATGACCGTAATGTCATCATCGTCATCAACTGCCTGGACCGCCGCGCCCGGGCGAATATGGTCGTCCCGAAGGATGGCAACCACGTCGGCCCGGTCGGGAAGTACAATATGCCGGTGCGGCTCACTATGCCGACCGTCACCCCCTACGATTTCACCGACGAGGCCGGTGCGCGTCGCATTGGCGCGGCGTTCAAGGCCGTGGCGGTTGACCCGCTCACGCCGACCGCCCAGGAGTAATAGCTATGGCGGCGGCGCCAGGGGCGCATCAAGGGCCACAGGTGCCGCCGCTGTCAGCTAGGAAAGTGGGAGGCGTGCCATGAGCGGCGCAATCTCCAAGTCCTGGTTCGCGGTCTTAAATAACCCGTCTGAACATGGCTATGCCGGTAGTCCGCAAGAGGTCTGCGACAGACTGCGGGAAGAGTGGCTGGCCTACGGCACTACGCGCACCGGCGCATGGGCCTACTGCATTTCTGCGGAGGGCTTGCATCATGTCCACATGGTTTTAGAGGATACCAAAGCCATGCGGTTCAGCGCCGTGAAAAAAGCGTATGCCGTCGGCGCACACATCGAGGCTACCATGGGTAGCAAAGACCAGGCCGAAGCGTATATCGCAAAGGACCCGCCATATGACGAGAAAGGCGAAGAGGTTGTGTGCATCGTGAGGGCCGGAGAAATCCGTGGTCGTCAAGGGCATCGGAGCGACATTGAGGACATCCAGGCCATGATAGACGCGGGTATGACCCCGACCGAGATCATGCGAGATAACTTTTTATTCCGTCGTTATAAGGCGCTGATTCGGGACGCTTATTTCGACCGGCGAATTCAGGATACCCCACCCGAACGAGATGTTACGGTGCATTATCTTTTTGGCGAGCCCGGCACCGGAAAATCTCACACATACGTTGAGCTTTGCAATGAAAATGGAAAAGAAAACGTGTACCACATTTCGGACTACGCCACCGGCTGTTTCGATTTGTATGAAGGGCAGGCTATTCTTTTTCTGGACGAGTTCAAGGGTGCTGTTTCATTCGCGACCCTGTTGTCCTGGCTGGACAGGTATACCACCCAGACACACGCACGGTATAGCAATGTGTATATGCTATGGTCCGAAGTCTATATCGCTTCTGTTTTCCCTCCCGAAGTTCTGTATCAGAAAATGGTTGCAATATCAGACCGAGCGAAAGACAGTTACGAGCAGCTTGCCCGGCGTCTCACCGACATTACATATTGCTATGTGACCTGTGATGGGCAGTATCAGCAATATACACTGCAAGCCAAGGACTACCCCGGCTCGGCCGCAATGATTGCAGAAGCTCAATTGCCATCCCCCTTTATTTAACGTTGGGGGAAGGCTAGTATTACCCTTCCCCCACTTCGTTACAAGTTACAGAAAGGATGTTTATTATGATTGATACGAAGGAGGAACTGCGTTTCGCGAATGCAGTTTACTATCTCTGGCGAACCATCGTCACCGGCTTTCTGCGGGTCCTTGGGACCCCCTCTCTGCTGGTCGTCTCTGCGGTCCTGTTTCTGTCGGCGCTTGGCGCTGGCACGGCCTTTGTCCTCTCCGCTCCTCGGTATATGTGGGGTGTTGATACGATGCTTCTTCTTCTCGCTTTTGTGCCCTGCACCGGCCTCTATCTCTTTCTGATGGGCTACATGCGGGGAAGCTGGAAGATGTACCGCAACTTCGTCCGTGTTGGCTTTGTCAACGCTGCCGGAGAGGCACCCTTGCTTATTGACAAGGCCCGTAAAGGAAACTCACTATTGCTAAAGTTTTACTCCAAGGGCCTAACGGACATAGAGTGGCACGACCAAATCACTGCGCTTCAGTCTGCCCTCAATCTGTCCATCGCGGAGGTGAGGCCGGGCGACGACCACCGCACGGTCATTGTCAAAGCTGTCGCCGCGAACGCCAACCTGGGGACGCTCATCCCCTGGGCGGACTACCTTATAAACCGTGAGGACGACGCAGATTTTGTGCTGGGCCGTAGCCTTGTCGGTGACGTGCACATCAACATCGACAAGCAACCCATGCTGCTTATTGGTGGCAGCACTGGGAGCGGAAAGACGATGCTTGTCCTTACTTTGCTCGTCCAGGCGGCACGGCGAGGGTCTCGCGTTTACATCTTCGACGGCAAGGGCCTTGACTACTACGGGATGAAACAGTATGACGCCATGATTTATGACGACTATGCCGACTTCCTATGCATTCTTGAGCATATCGTCACCGGGATGAAGGAGCGCATAACTCGCTTCAAGGCGCTGGAGGTCCACGATATTCACGGCTATCGCAAGGCGGCAAACGACCCCACGTTCTCGCGCATCGTCGTCGTCGTGGACGAGTGCGCGGAGATTCTGGACCCCACAGGCCGCTCCAAAGAGGAAAAAGAGGCCATCGGCAAAATCACCGCTTGCCTTAACACGATTGCCCGGATGGGTCGCGCCGTGGGCGTCCACCTTATTATCAGCACCCAGCGCCCCGACGCGAACGCTGTTCCCGGCAGCATCAAGAGCAATCTGGACGTGCGAATATGCGGCAAGGCAGACCCAACCTTGAGCACCATCATTCTGGGGGATGGCCGCGCTGACGAACTTATACCCAAATATTCCCAGGGTCGTTTTGTGCTGGCGGACGGGGCCCAGGACATCATTTTCCAGGGCTTCTACCATGACAGGGACCGGTCCGTCTTTGGCTGAATCTGGCCCATGTAAGATACCCATATCCGGGCATTTTACCATCGACGCCCAGGGCAACGTCACAAGTACCTTTGAGTACGCCGAAATCCCCGCCCGCCAGCTTGCCCTCCTTTTGATTCGTGGCTTCGGCCTTGACGTTGATGACCTTTTCGCCAGCAGAAAACCATGACCTTTCTATGGTCGACGCCGAGGGGCAACCCTCGGCGTCTCTTTTCGTCTTGACCTCTAAACCACCTTGTGGTATACAAAAAGCATGGGGAGTTGCTTTCGGAGGAATTCTAGGGTGTGGTCTCCCGCCACCACTCAGACGCCGTTTTCCATGCCTTTTTGCCCCAAAAGTGGGGAAGGCCGCAAAAGTTTGACCCCAATTTGTCTCGCCAGGGGTCACTTTTTTG
>CANRDO010000092.1 GCA_947629385.1 uncultured Lachnospiraceae bacterium | reverse complement strand
ATGTACTTATTGTAGCAATTTTACCAAAAAATAGCAAGGCTAATTTATCTTTCCGGAACAAAACTGTCAAAAATATAAATGTCAAAGTACTTTTTTGCCGTTTCCAGCTCTTCCTGACTCTTGATGGTCCATGCGGCCGCCTTGCCGTGGTACAGACTCCGGCAAAGGCTTCGCGAGAGCATTCCGGGATATTTATGGTTATATGCGATAAAATCCGGTCGGCCCAGCCAGTTGAACATCAGGTTCTGCAGCAGAAAATACAGCAGTCCTTTGTACTCTCCCTCCCTGTAAAAAGCGTCCGAAAGCTGTCCTCTCACCACTCTCCGCCGGTTGCGCCGATACCAGAGCACGCCCAGCGGATTAAAGGACTCGATGCAGTACATTCCCCGATACCGTGACAGCAGCCTGTCCACCGCCGGACACAGAGAAACATCTGCGGACTCTATCTTCAGCTCCACGATCAGAGGCACCTTCCCGTCGATCAGCTCCAGCACCTCCTCCAGCTTCGGGATCTTCTGGTCGGTACCGCACAGCGACAGCTCCTGCAGCTCCTGCCAGGTCCGCCGGCTGAGCTTCCCCTCCACGCCGCACACGCGCTCCAGAGTAAAGTCATGGAACACCACGGGGATACGGTCCTTCGTCAGCTGCACGTCCAGCTCGATTCCGAATCCGGCGTCCACCGCCTTTTTGAACGCGCGCAGCGAGTTCTCCGGCGCGTCACCGGCATTGTCGTGAAGCCCCCTGTGAGCGTACAGCCGTCCCACCAGCGGCGTCGCATCCGGCCGTCCTGTCATTCTTGGCATGATCATCAGCAGATACAGCAGTATCACCGCCAGCAGGCACAATATGATAATCAATCCTATCGTCGGCAGATTCATTTTCCGATTTGCTCCTCTTCCGAAAACGTCCGGTCCATACGGACTGCTGCGCTTTCATTCCGCGCACTTTCTCTTTCCTTTACACGCACATTACAGTTTAGCAGAATCCTCTCCCCACTGCAATCACAAATAACAGGCTGCCTGCATGGAGCGGTCCTCACGGCTCCTCCTCAAGTCCCACATAGTCTTTGCCGTAATACCTTGCGCAGGCCGAGTTGATCCAATTTTCACCGGTCTGAAAATCCGCATAATAAATCATCTCACCGGGGTATCCGGGCAACGGCGCAAAAAGCACTTCTCTCACGCTGTCATCATGCAGAATTTCCAGACGCTCCTCCCATGCCTGCTTATATGCCCTTGCCTCACCCTTCAAAAGCCACGCCATGGCCCTGTATGTAGAGCTTTCTTTTATTCCCATACCCAGCCACAGGGTAAAGAGAATACCGGCCGCACAGACCCAGCGAAAAGCGCCGATCCGGCGGTATATCTTTCGGATTGCTTCTAACACAGGCGACATAACGGAATGCCTTTTTTGCAGCCAGCCAAGCCAATATCCCATATTCAGCAGAATCCAGACGTGATAGGCATAATACAGAATGTCCGCCATTCTTCCGCCGCCCGTATTTCCGCCCACATACATGGTGGCCACGATCTGTGAGGCGTAGATGCCGAACGTATATACCGTAAACAGCAGCGGGTAACGAAAAGTACAGTTCACTCCTTTCAGTGCCCTCCACAAAAACGGAGCAATCAGGAGCAGCATAACGATGATTCCCTGCCTTGTCCAAGAATAAATATTCGTTGCGGTACGTATCAAGGACATCCAAACGGCATTTATCGGTCCTGTGGTAACTCCGCCGAACTCTTCTGTCAGGCGCGTCTGATTTCCTGGAGCCATCAGGCAAATGGCAAGGCATACCACTAATGTCAATGTGACAGGCAGGGTTCTATACAGCGCTTTTCTGTTCTTTATCGCCATCACTGCAGAGAGTGAAACAAAAAGACACGCCATGGACAGGCTCGTTGCATAATTATTTCCTCCCACAAGCACTGACAGAACGACCCCGCATACCGTCAGGACCACTCTCTTTTTAACCGTACAGGCTCTCGTCAATCCGGCGAACAGAACCATCAGAATCAGCGAAATACTGAAAATCACCGTATAGTTAACGGCACCGGTCCACCAATAAAATGTTTCTACGGGAAAGGGCACATACAACAGCTGACAGACCAATGACGGAACAACGATCGGCACGCTCTTTAAAAAGCGCCGTTTTCCCTCGCCTCGCAACAGAAACGCCGCCAAAGACAATTCAGAGAAGATTACCCCCCCGATTGCCAGCCACGCTGTTATCCAATATGCCCGCTCATTCCACACGCCGGGCTGCAAAGCTCCCAAAAAGGCATTTATGAAGCGCGGTTCTTTAAGCCGCCATTCCCAAGCCGTATGCACTGCCGCTACAATAGCTCTCAAAAATCCGCCTTCATTTTTTAGGCATTGATATACCTCCGCTCCAAAACTCCAGTCATCTGCTATCGGAAAGGAATAAAAGCCCAGGATCAACAACGGAAGCGCCACTGCAGTCAGCGCCAGGACGTATATTGCTATGATGATTCGTTCTTTCTTCCGATTCATCTTCTTTTCTCCTCCTGTCATCAAAGATTAATGATAATGTATTCTTCGAATTCTTCTATATATCCATCCTGCGGAAAACAAGGCATACCTGCCCGCAGTTTCTCCGCCTGTTCTATTTTTTCCAGGTCTGTCTCAATCACAAAATCAAAGCCCTGCATTGCAGCAAAATTTTTAATCTCTCTGGCTGTTCCGTCAAATGCGGTAATTCCCCACTGAATAGTAGATGCAAACGGCGTTTCCGCATAAACATAGCCCGTTCCGTCAGGCGCATTATATTTCTCAATCAGATGTCCGTCAATTGCCCCCCCAATATCCTTGATGATCTTATATCGGAAAGAATCAAGACGAAGGCCGGCATTTTCTAAAACAATCGTGGGAACAGGACATTCTCCGCGGAACACTACCGGCTTTGAGGAGTCGTATATTTGATTCAAATCTTCCGAGACCTGCGCTATGACCGTTTTAAAATATTCATATTTCAAATAATCCATATAAAACCATCGATTCATATCGGCACATTGATTCCAGAGCAGAACCGTCATTCCAAATACCCCCAAACGCCGCACCGCAACAAACCGGATCTTCTGTCCGCATTTCGTGAGCAAGAGTACCGCAAATGCGCCGATCAGCGGAACATACTGACTGGCCCGGTAATAAGACTCCTTTCCGTCGATCAAAATCATGAGTGCCGGAAGGACGGGAATCAAAAGAACCATCAGAGGAAGCCGGATATTTTTGCGTTTGATCCCCTGCACCATGCATAACAGAATCAGGATTGCAGTTCCTGCCACCAGAACGGTAATCGGCAGATACGCAAAAAAGTTCAGCCCGTACTTTACAAAATACCGTTTCAGATACATAAAGAATTCATCGGTGCTCAGATGGGCAGCAAAGATGCCCGTTCTGGGAGTGACATTAAAATTCTGAGGAATGGAAATACGGTAGAACGCACATATACATTTTATCAGAATGCCGCGCAGCAGCATGGACAGCACGATAGGAGGAATTCCCCAAAGAGCCCATGGCAGCATTTTTGTAGAACGGTCTTCTTTTTGCGCCATAGAAACTGCAAGAAACAACAGGACTCCGCCTATCATATAGACCATCATAAAGGACTCATAAAACCCTATGGCGACCGTCAGCCCAACGGTAGTCCACAGAACATTCTTACAGCGCTGTTCTGTCGTTGCTGCCTTTTTGACAGAATCCAGAACAAAGAGAAGGGCGATCGCAGTGACTCCGTAACCCAATCCGATTCCGTTGTGCAGGTAATAGACAAATACCTCGCTGATCAGAGGACAGGATATAAAAACCGCCGCAAAGAACGTATAGCCAAGCTGCGGAATTTCGTCGCCGAAAACACGCCATAGAGCCGCACACCAGACGCTTGCGGACAATACCAGAAATATAACGCCCGCCAGATCGGTCATCCAGGGCGAGAACTCAGACAAATGAAACACTTTGTTCATCAGAAAAAAGACCCATCTGCCCACTGCCGGCGCAAGCCCTTCCTCAAAATAAAGTGTGGTACAGGTGTCATCTATTCCCACCGATACATGGGAGATTTTGAACCCATAGCTTAAAGCTGCCGTCAGCCATACAATCAGGCAATACTTTTTATCACATAAAAAGCGTTCCGTATCTTTGATCAATGTTCTCATGCGCTCGCTCACTTTATCCCTGCCGCCCTCCCGCAGATCTTCCGGCTCCTTTGCATCTCACCTATCATATCACACTTAAAAGTCACGCACAAGCAAAAGTGCGCCGGCAAATCTTCATTTTTACTTGCAATTTCCTTAAGATATTGTAAAATAGAGGATAGCTGTGCGCCGCGCGGCGTGCGGAGAAAGGTATAGGATATGATCAGTGCGAACAACGTAACCTACAGAGTGGGCAAGAAAGCCCTGTTTGAAGATGTCAATATCAAATTTACGGAGGGCAACTGCTACGGTCTCATCGGAGCCAACGGCGCCGGCAAGTCTACTTTCCTGAAAATCCTGTCCGGCAAACTTGAGACTACGAAGGGCGACATCACCGTTACGCCCGGACAGCGCCTGTCTGTTCTGGAGCAGGACCATTTTAAATATGACGATTACACGGTCATGGATACGGTCATCATGGGAAATGAGCGTCTGTA
>CANRDO010000091.1 GCA_947629385.1 uncultured Lachnospiraceae bacterium | reverse complement strand
ACGACACAGGGATGCTTGCGGAGCTTCAGGACTTTATTCTGGAAGGCGATATTGTTCCGGAGGAAATGAGAGAGAATCATAAAATCATTGCAGTCGCGAATATGGACGGACAGGGCAATTATGATTTCTATGGGAAACATCCGGGAGATACGGTCAGGCTCAAAGTACCGAGAGATTTATCCTGCCAGGAAGAAGTTTTAACCTTTCAGGGAGAGGAAGATCAATACATTACAAAGGAGTTTGAAATTGCGGCGATCGTGAGCCGTGCTTTGGCGCAGGAGAGCAGTTTTCTGAATGTGCAGGGGTGGACGAATATGCAGAGCGTTATCCTTACCAACGCGCAGATGACGGAACTGTTCGGTGTATCGGATTATAGCTTTGTGAACGCTTCTCCGTTAGAAGGAGCGGACATCGGTAAGGTGAGTGATCGGATCCTGCAGGCGATCAGCGACGTTCCAAAGGCTATTTTGAACGATTATTCCACAGCAATGGAAACACAAAAGAATTATCTTAGGCAGCAGCAGATTTTCTTTTCCGGGATAGCGGTGATTCTTTTGGTTATCAGTCTGTTTCATATTGCAAATTGTATGAATTATTCTATTCTCTCCCGCAGGCGGGAGTATGGGATCATCCGCGCGATGGGCATTACAGACAGCGGATTTTTCCGAATGGTACTGACAACCGGGATCCTGTACGGTGTGTTGGCGGATCTGTTTATCTTTCTGGTCTATCACCTGTTCCTGCGGCGCGTGATGGATTATTATATGGCACATGTGGTACAGTTTTTACACTTTACAGCGTGGATCCCGCAGGGGATTGTCATAATGATCATGGTGCTGAATTTTCTGATTGCAGCGATGGCCGTGATTGTGCCGGCAAGAAAAATTTTAAAGAGTAATATTGTAGATGAAATAGAAAAGTAATCAGTTCTTTTGTTAACATGATATGTAAGATTTACTGTAAAATTTTACGTTGAATTTTTCTTATGTTTTGTATATAATAGTTGTAAGAAAAATTATGGAGGGAAATAATTATGGCGAATATTTTACCCGTGTCTGACTTGAGGAATTATAATGAAGTTCTGAAGAATTGTCATGTAGGTGCTCCGGTTTTTCTTACTAAGAACGGAAGAGGCAGATTTGTGGTGCTTGATATTGAAGACTATGAGCGTGACAGAGCTGAAAAAAAGCTATTGATGAAACTGCAAGAGGCAGAGGAAGCAGTAAAAGATGGGGATGGCTGGCTCAGTCTTGATGAACTGAAAAAGTTAATGGGGGAGTAGGTTATGCTGAAATTACGAATTAATCCCCTGGTAGTAGGTGATTTGAGAGAAATTCGTGATTATATCGCGGAAGATAATGAAGAATATGCCGCAAAAACGATTCAAGAGATTTACAATAAGTTTGAGAGCATTCAGATTTTTCCCGGAATAGGGAGAGAATTCAAGGCTTCTTTAATTTCTTTTTCAATATTTCGGATATACTTTATCCTCTCGACCGTGTTTCTTACCTCAGAGATTCCCATCTGCCTTTCGGCTTCATCAATACATGCCCCGAGCGCTCTTTGAATATTATAATCGAACCATTCTACCCATGTATATGCTAACCCGAATACACCGCTGTATGCCCGAAAACAATTTTCTATTGCTTCCAACGCATAATTGATGCCATAATTGTGTCGCGTTTGAACACTACGCGAGTAGTGTGTTGACAAAGCCAGACTACTGTGGTAGTATATAGACATACTACTGCAGTAGTTCTATATTGGAGGATAAAAAGATGGATGTAAAACTGTTCGATTCGGAACTCAAAGTCATGCATGTGCTCTGGAAAGAGGGAGACTGTACCGCAAAACACGTCTCGGATGTGCTGAAGGAGAAAGTCGGCTGGAATATGAACACGACCTACACGCTTATCAAGCGGTGCATCAGTAAGGGGGCGATTGAACGGTCGGAGCCGAACTTTATGTGCCACGCGCAGATCACGCAGGAGGAAGTACAGGCGGCGGAGACGGACGAACTGATCAACAAGATCTATGACGGTTCGGTTGATAAGCTGTTTGCGGCCCTAATCGGCAGCAAACGGCTGTCAGCGGAGCAGATCGGGCGGCTGAAGAAGATGGTGGAAGAGAATGGTTCAGACTCGACTGATTCGATGCAGGGGAGAACTGCTGCGATGGAAGAGAGGAAGTGAGGTGCGCAGATATGGATTTTTTTCAGATGAGCCTTTCGGGCGCGGTTCTGATACTGGCAGTGACTGTGGTGCGTGCCCTGTTTCTCAATCATCTTCCCAAGATAACCTTCCATATCCTGTGGATGGCGGCACTGATCCGCCTGCTTGTGCCGTTTTCCCTCAGCTCGGCCACGAGCATATACACATGGATCCCGGGACTGGGAGCGCTTGAGGAAACGCTGACGGCCAATCTGTCAGAACT
The DNA here is from genome assembly GCA_947629385.1 of uncultured Lachnospiraceae bacterium. Classification (GTDB taxonomy): domain Bacteria; phylum Bacillota; class Clostridia; order Lachnospirales; family Lachnospiraceae; genus Choladousia. The sequence continues at coordinate 2,478 of CANRDO010000091.1, read as the reverse complement.
TCTGTCAGCGGAAACAGGAACGGACGATGCGGCTGCCCGGCAGAAAGCGGGAGCTGGAACGAATGGTTCTGCTGCGCAGCAGACCGTAGGGATCGGAGCAGATGGAATATCAGGCGTGCAGGGAGCGGATACATCAGTATTTGCGGGAGCAGAAGATCATATGTCGGCGAACGGCGGAGCGGAACCGGCGCTGACAGGCAGCAGAGGGATTGGAGGCGTTTTGCTGCCGCGGCTGGTATGTCTGGCCGTGTGGATTGCCGGAGCCGCGGCGCTGGCGTTTTGCTTCTTCCTTGCCTATGTCCGGGCCTACAGAGAATTCGGGACTTCGCTCCCCGTGGAGAGTAGGACGGTTCAGGAATGGCTTGCTATGCATCCTCTGAGGCGGAGGCTGGAGGTGCGTTATTCTGACCGGATTTGTGCGCCGCTCTCCTACAGAGTGCTTCGCCCGGTGATTTTACTGCCGGGGAGGGCGGATAACAGAGAAACAGCCGGGACGGGCGGTTATGCGGATTCTTTGCTGTATATTCTGGAACACGAATATGTCCACATTCAGCGGTTGGACGCGCTCACGAAGATTTTCATGGCGGCGGCGCTGTGTCTGCACTGGTTTAACCCCCTTGTCTGGATGATGTACATTTTGTTCAACCGCGATATGGAGCTCTCCTGCGATGAGGCGGTTCTTTGCAGGTTCGGCGAGAATACGAAGTCTGCCTATGCCATGACCCTGATCAGGATGGAGGAGAGGAAAGACAGTTTTACCCCTCTTTTTAGCAATTTCAGCAGAAATGCGGTGGAAGAAAGGATTGGTGCGATTATGAAACTGAAGAAACGCACGCCGGGAAGGCTTGTGACGGCCTGCCTGACGATCATGTTGATCTGCGGTTTGTTTGCGACGTCAGCAATGAAGCAGCCGGCGCAGGCAGCTGTGGAGGCGCAGTCGAAGGCGGCGGTCGAAGATGAGAAAGAGGCAGCTTACGCGGAGAACGCAATCCGCGCGGCAGACATAGCACTTGGGGAACTGAATGATGCAGTTGCCAGGCAGGAGGAGGCAATCCGTGCGGCGGAGGAGGCCGGCGTCAACGCGGAATCTCTGTATGAGACGTTAACTTATCTGCAGCTTGAACAGGAAGATATGGAACGGCTGGAGTTCTTTGAACAGGAGTATGGCAGCTATGGGATTCATTACGATACGACGGGTGATGGAACCCTGCGGATGGACGGAAGGACGGTCGGCCATTTCTTCGATGAAGACAACGGTGGAGCGCTCTGGGCGGCGAATGGCTGCGAGCTGAGTGTGACGGTGGAACGGGATGACGGGGAGATCGCGTATTTTGTCGTGATGACAGAGGGCGATGCGGAGAGCAGTTTTACGGTGAAGGCTGTGGAGGATGACAAGGAGAATGAGACGAATGTCGGGGAAGAGATGTCAGCGATAGCCATGGAGGACGCGGTGAAAGAGATGCCGGCGGGAGCTGTGGAGAATACCAGGGAAGATGTTTCGAATGATGAAACCGCAGTAAGTGAAATGCTGCAAGCGGAGGCCGCTGTGACAGACGACACCTATGAACCGTCTGAGGAGGATCTGAAAAGAGAGCAAGAGTACAGGGAGGCCGGGATCACGGAGAATCCGCAAACAGGGGAATGGCTTTACGACGGACGGGTGATCAACATGCTGGTGGATGAGGACGGCGGTATCTACATGAATAATATGGAGGATACGCCGAAGGAAGACCGACTGTATGTGATCGTAGAGCGCGGTGAAGACGGCAATGTGAAAGGGGCGAAGACAGTGACTCTGGAGGACGCTGTCCTGAGTTATGCGAAAAACAGATACTGATATTGTGAGCTGCATTTCCTGATAAACAGAATCCATATTTAATAATTGCTTTGACCAGAGCGCTGAGAAACACCGATTGTAGAAAATGTAGAGAGTCTGTGGTATACTTAATAAAAACGACAAATCGATATTTGTACGGGTGAGTAAAAATGATTACAAAACATGTTATAGTTCTGCCCTATGATAAGGTCTGGGAACAGAATTATATAAAAATAAAAGATGAGATTCAAAATGCTCTTGGCAAATTGTCTCTGGGTATTGAGCATGTTGGCAGCACTTCTGTGCGAGGTCTATCTGCAAAACCAATCATTGATATTGACGTTATCATAAGAGATTACTCTTTGTTCAATGACGCAGTTGCCGCCTTGAATAGTATTGGTTACCGCCATGAAGGAAATCTTGGCATTATCGAGCGGGAAGCGTTCGATTATGACGGTAAAGATCATTTGCAGAAACACCATCTATATGTTTGTCCACAAGATTCTGCAGAACTAAAAAGGCACATTGCTTTTAGGGACTATTTGCGTTCCCATCCCGAAGCTGTATGTGAATACAGCCGCGTCAAAGAAGAAGGGGCAGCGCTCTATCCGTATGATATGGAGAAATATATCGAACACAAGTCTCCCTTTATCGAGAGAATA
>CANRDO010000090.1 GCA_947629385.1 uncultured Lachnospiraceae bacterium | reverse complement strand
AAAGAGGCAGAAAAAGAAACCCCTAACCCCTCAAGATTGAGGGGCAGGGGAGTTGAGGTGCCGAAGGCACTTTTTTATTGACATTAGATGTTCGATGTTGATGTTTTGAGATTCATAGTAAAGGCCTGTAAAACATTTAACGTACAGGCATTTATCACGACGCATAGCTTTTTCATGCTTTTGGATGTGCGGATTTTTGTACAGCTATTCGAGGTAAACTGATACCATCAAGAAACTGAAATCATCAGAAAGCTGATAAAACCGTCAGAAATCTGAGAACATGAAAAGCTGAAGGAGGATGCCAAATGAAGGGATATTTAACGGGAAACGGTTACATGGGTTACGTGGAGGGCAGATATATACTGTTTGCCAGCGAAGCTGACTATTATGATTATCTGGAGAGCTGGAAGGAGGAGCAGTGATGTTTGCGTTTGACAGACTGTTTGACTTTAACGGCGACGGCCATCTGGATCTGTTTGAACGGGCGGTTCAGTTCCAGGTCATAGATCGGGCGGGTCGCGATGGCAGTACCGAAGACCGCGTCAACTCGGAATTCGTCGGCTATACGGACAATGATGACGTCGATGTGTTCGCGGATGCCGGGTTGGATTATGATGAACTGGAATTCATGGATCCGGCTAAGAGAAGGGGCGTGCTGGAGGAGGCGGGTCTGGACCCGGATAAGTTTGATTTTTGAAACGTGAGCGGCGGATCTGGCGATCAAAAACTGATTGCCGGATCCGCCAAATTATTTTATAATGTGACTTGCAAGAAGTTCGCTTGCTTGCAAAGGCGAACTTCGCAAGTCAGCGACAGAACAGAATGTTCTGGAGCAGAATGTGACTTGCAAGAAGTCCGCTTGCTTGCAAAGGCGAACTTCGCAAGTCAGCGACAGAACAGAATGTTCTGGAGCAGAATGTGACTTGCAAGAAGTTTGCTTGCTTGCAAGGGCAAACTTCGCAAGTCAGCGACAGAAAGGACAAATTGTTATGGCGGCACTGGATCAGAAGCTCCGCACGCTCTATCTCATGGACATCATGCTGGAGCGCACGGACGATACGCATATGCTGAACGCGTCCCAACTCTGTGAAATTCTCGAACAGGAATACTCCATCAGCACGGATCGCCGGACGATCTACGCGGAGATGGAGATACTGGAGAGGTACGGGTTGGACGTGCAGCAGAAGAAGGGGAAGAATCCCGGCTATTATATCGGCGCGCGGGAGTTTGAGCTGCCGGAGCTGAAGCTGCTGGTGGACGCGGTGCAGTCGTCGAAGTTCATCACGGAGAGCAAGTCGCGGGAGCTGATCAAGAAGCTGGAGAAGCTCTGCTGCCGGACTGACGCGGCGATCCTTTCGAAGCAGGTCTTCATCGTGAACCGTCTGAAGGCTGAGAACGAGACGATCTACTACAACGTGGACTATGTGCACAACGCAATCTATGAGAACCGGGAGATTTCGTTCCAGTATGCGGAGTGGACGATGCAGAAAAAATTCCATCTGAGGAAGGACGGCGCCCGCTATGTGGTCAGTCCCTGGGCGCTCACCTGGGACGATGAGAATTACTATCTGGTGGCGTACGACGACACCGCCGGACAGATTCGCCATTACCGCGTCGACAAGATGCAGCATACGCAGATTCTTGAGACGGAGCGCAAGGGCGAGGAGAGCTTTCGGAATTTCGATCTCGCTGAATTCGCGAAGAAGACCTTCGGCATGTACGGAGGGCGCGACGAGGAAGTGACGCTTGTGTGCGGGAAGCATTTCGCCGGGATCATGATCGACCGCTTCGGGCATGACGTCTGGCTTGTCCCCGTGGACGAGGAGCATTTTCGGATACGCGTGCTTGTGTCGGTGAGTCCGCAGTTCTTCGGCTGGCTGACAGGGATCGGGCCCGGCGTGCGGATTGAGGGTCCGAAAGACGTTCGCGAAGAGTACAGGAGATACCTGCAGGAAGTGCTCGGAAACTATTAAAATACAGATGAAAAGAAAACTAAGTTCAGAAGAGAGACGGAGGCTTGAAGAAATGTCCGAAAATACATCGTATCGTTTCTACGGCTGGGAGACGGCGGACGTCCGTCCCATATCTCCGGAATATGAGAGCATCAGAGATCCGAGGGAGCTCTATGACATCCTCTCCGGCATCTGGTGCGCGGACACCTGCGCGCCCAGAATGCGGCAGGACTGGACGCCGGAAAACAAGACATTTGGCCAGTGCTCGGTCACGGCGTTTCTGGCGCAGGACATTTTCGGCGGTAAGGTGTGCGGAATCCCCCGTCCGGGCGGGAGCTTTCACTGCTACAATGTGGTCGGGGACTGCGTGTTTGATCTGACGAGCGAGCAGTTCGGCGGCGAGGCTCTGTCCTATGAGGATAATCCGGAGCAGTTTCGCGAGGTGCATTTCGCGAAGGAGGAAAAACGTGCGCGCTATGAATTCCTGCGGGAGAAATTGTTGAATTATCTGAAGGTAGGAAAGCCGGACAAGGCAGAAGACGGGTGAGGCGGACGGACGGTTCTTTTTTTAATTATTTCATGCATGGACTTTCCGGATAAATGTGGTATAATTTTCGCGAAAGCTTTGAGCCGTGTAAAGGTTTTTCGAGGTCTGCATGGCTAGTGCGGCTCAAAGGACAGAAAGTCAATCAAGATCCGAGGCGTTTTTGTAATTATGGAAAACAGCATTTATGATTTTGTGAAAGACACCCTGCTGGACAATTTCCTCAAGCTTGCCAGAGTGAATGTCCTGACGGGCGAGTATGAATTCATGAAGTACGACGTCGTGATGCGCGAGGAGGGATATGAGAACATCTCAAGCATCTATCACTACATTGAGAAGCAGGTGAGCGACGGGCTCATCCTGTCTGAGTATGTCGGCGAGTACCTGAAGTTCGCGAATCCAGAGTACGTGCAGAGGCGCGTCTTCAGCGGGGACAGGAGGATCATCCAGAGCTATAAGAGAAAAGTGCATGAGGGCTATATGTGGGTCACGTTCGGGATCATAGTGCCAAAGGATTGCGGCAGGGAGAATCCCAACGTGGTGTTTTACTGGCGCGAGGCGGATTCCGATACGATCACGATGGTCGACGCGCTTTCCACTCTCTCTGCGATCTACAGCAAAATACTAAAGATCAACCTGACGACGGACAGTTTCCAGATCATCAAGGTGAGCGAGTACGAGAGAACGCGCTTCGCGAACCGCCTAAGCCGGATCACGGACTGGTGGAGGGAGTTCGCCGAGAGCGGGCACGTCCACGAGGAAGACCTGGAGATCTATCGGGAGTTCACGGACGCCGGGCGGCTGAGAAAGGTATTTCAGGAGGATAGCGTCAGCGCGCAGAGCTGCCGTTACCGCAGGCTGATAGGGGACACTTACCGCTGGGCGCAGATGGAGCTGATGCCGAGTATCGAGTACGAGGATGACAATCAGGTTCTGATCCTTTATATCAAGGACATTCACGACAAACATCTCAGGGAACTGCGCAACCGTCAGGCCTTGCTCGACGGCTACCACCGGGACGCGCTGACCAGGCTGTTCAACCGTCACAAGTACAATGAGGATCTGAAGGAGCTGTCGAAGGACGGCGAGGGACACCTCACTTGCATGTATGCGGATGTGAACGGGCTCCACGAGCTGAACAATCATCTGGGGCATGAGAAGGGCGACGACATGCTGTGCAGCGTGGCCGATGCGCTGAAGCGCTTTTTCCCGGAGGAGACGGTCTACCGCATCGGCGGCGACGAGTTCGTCATGCTGAGCACCAAGCTCTCCAAAGAGAGTGTGGAGCACATCATGATTGAGGTGCGCAGGGATCTGCTGCAGGACAATTACGAGATTTCCGTCGGCGTGGAGGACGGTCCCTGTGAGCAGAATGCATATAAGATCGTGGTCGCGGCGGAGCTCGCCATGAGGAAGGACAAGGAGCGCTATTACCGGGAGAACGGAAGAGACCGCAGACGGCGCGTGCTGAACGAGGAGCTGGAGAAGACGCTGGAGGCGAAGAAGTACGCGGAGCGCTTCCTGAACGTGATCTCGGACAAATACGCGGGCGTCTATTTTGTGGATCTGAAAAAGGACAACATACAGCACATTTACATACCGGAGTATTTCCTGACGCTTCTGGAGGAGGCCGATTACAGTTACAGCAAGGCGATGCGGCTGTATATCGACCGTTACGTGAAGGAAGAGTATCAGTCGGGACTCCTGCAGATGATCGACTATGAGGAGCTGACCCGGATCCTGCGCACGGAGGCGCAGGGAGACATCTCGCTCATCTACCAGAAGGTGGACGGCAAGTACGTGTCTCTGCGCATCCTGGAGATGGGGGAGTACACGGAGGAGAAATATGAGACGATCTGGATCTTCTCGGAGAGAGTGCTCCAGGCGGACGATCCGGTTCAATTGTATTTAGGGAGGAAATTGAGTTATGAAGAAGCTGTCAACCGCTAAGATATGGGCGTTCGCGACCGGCCAGCTCGGCTGGTCGCTGATGTCCGGATTGATTTCAAACTGGCTCGTGTATTTTTACCAGCCAGACGAGACGGCGATCGGCCAGGGGCAGACGCTGTTTATCCCGCAGGGTCTCGTGATCCTCGGGATCTTCACGGTGATCGGGGCGATCACGGCGTTCGGACGCATCTTTGACGCGGTCACGGATCCGCTGATCGCGTCGTGGTCGGACCGCTGCAAATCGCCGAAGGGCAGGCGCATGCCGTTTCTGCGCTACGCGTCCTTCCCGCTGTCGATCGCGACGGTGCTTGTCTTCTGGTCGCCGATCAATAAGACGAGCTGGATCAACGCGGCGTTTCTGTTTGTGATGGTGATGACGTATTACCTGTCGATCACGGCGTACTGCACGCCGTACAACGCGCTGATCTCGGAGCTCGGCCACACGCAGCAGGAGAGGCTGAACATCTCGACGGTCATCTCGTTCACCTACATCGCGGGCACGGCGGTGGCCTACCTCGCGCCGATGATCTGGGGCGCGTTTATCCCGGCGTTCGGCAGGGTGAACGCGATCCGCGT
>CANRDO010000089.1 GCA_947629385.1 uncultured Lachnospiraceae bacterium | reverse complement strand
CCATTATACCACCGTTGCAACAATTTGTGTAGCCTATGTGTAAATTTTTCGCTTGCCCGCTCTGTAACTACCATCCCTAACCACAAGAGGGTAGATAAACCACCGTACACACAAGTGTGCATGTCATGCCCACAAGTTGGCACGCCGTTCCCAAGATGCTGGGAAACCGTTGCAACAAGTGGCAACGCTTTTCGGCAGAAGTGCCGAAAGCGATTCGCCTTTTCGACCACAAGTGGGGGAATCCATCGTACCCACAGGTGGGGACGCCCATCGCAAGTAGTTGCGACACTTTCGCCACAAGTTGCGAATTTCCCCGGGAGTGGAGAAACCCTTTTTAGGATTTTGCGATTTTTCAGACTTGCCCGAAAAAGCGTTTTTGTATGGTCCGGCTGTCCGGGGGGGTTATTACTGGCCCGGTACATACCCCCATCCCCCAGGGGTATGCCCCATGGTATGAAACGCCACGGACCAGCGCCAGGACCCACGCGGCGGCGCTATACGCTATATTATGTTGTGTCCTTGTGTGATTCTTTCCACTTCATAGCGTGTTGCACGTCCTCGGCGGTTGGGTGAAGCTCTACGATGTTCTTCACGCTCCCGTGTTGTATTACCTCGTGTTCGTTACGGTCATTGGTGTATGCTATGATCTTGTCCCGCTCAATGGTCCCCGTGTAGACGTGCAGCGGGTCGAACTTCACCCCGTAAAGATCGGAAAAACGATAGGCAAACCACAACGCCACATCTTTATTGATGGTCCATGACAGGTCGTTGCGGACGGTGCTTATTGGTGTGCTTGCTGCCCAGTACACTGTCAACACATCACCTTCCGGGAGGTCCCCGAACCGCTCCGCCGCCGGTATGCGTGGCGCGATCTTCTTTGCCCGGAGCATGACACGCCGGGGGAAGTTGTACCCGTCATTTGTGTATGTGTCGATAATGCAACGGTACAGTATGGCCGGGTCCGTGAAGCGGTCATAGAACATATACAGCACGTTTGCACTTCTCCACTTCCCGCGATTGCCGAACTTATAGCAGATCAGGTCTGCCGCGTCCTGTTCCTTCCCTTCACTCAATAGCCGCACAATATCGGCCATGGCAGTGCTGATATATTCCTGACACGCGGCGGCGTAATCTTCAGCAGAGATATGGAGCCCTTCATTCATCGGCGGTCACCTCGTCCCGCTCCATCGTTTCATTGACAGCCCTATTTATAAAGCCGTTCACACTCTCCCCGTGGGCTACAGCGTGGGCCTTGATAATATCCCGCTTGCCCTTTGGAAAGGTGACGTTTACCCGGTCATAGTTGGCCTTTACATATTTGTTGACGGATGCTTGCTGCTTCTTTGATACGGTCAAGTTTATCTCCTTTCCGGGGGTGGCCCGTTGTGGTCTACCCTCTCCTAGTATACCAACATTATACCGCGTTTGTCTATTGGTGTAAATAGTGATATTCAACAAACTATTGGTGTAAATATTGTCTATGCTGTCAATAGACTATTGGTGCAAATAGTGATACAATAGGACCATCAAAGGAAAGCCCCCGAGCGAAGGCAGATGTAGTAGGTCCCAATCCAAACGGTATTAACGGCCCAGGCTGTTGGATATGCGCGGAGCGGGTACGGCGAAAAGCCAGCCGAGCCAAGAAGGCCACATAAGAGCGGGACGGGATAAGAAACGCCCCAAGAGTGCGGCAGATAAACTTAACGCCCACCGCCGCCGGGAGCTTCCAAAGATCGTAAGGAGGTAAAGAGAATGTATCGACGCATCGAGCCGGGACCCGGCTACCAGAAAATAACGGTAGTGACCGAGGACGGGACCTACACCCAGCACACACAGTGGACGGGCGGAATCGCCACCGGCTTTTACAAGTCCACGTTGCAGGAAATGGGCTGGGAGAGCGTGAAGCAGTTTTTGAAGTCCCGCCCCGGATTTGAGAAGGTCGGACAGTAACGGCCCGGACATCGGGAGGCAGAGCAGAGCAAACCGGCGCAGACGGAGCGACCACAGCACAAGGGAGCCGGACCCCTTGAAAGGACAGCCGGGAGATCGTGGAACTGCCGAAAAAAACATAAGCCACGGGCGAGGCCCAGCCACACCGGGCCAACAGAGAGCGCCGCGACGGTGAGAGCGGACAATAACAAATTGGAGGTACAGACCATGAGCACCAGCGAGATCGAGGCCAAGGCCCGCGAGCTGCACCAGCTCCAGGCGCTTATCGAGGAGGCCCAGGCAGAGGCCGACGCCATCCGGGACGCCATCAAAGCGCAGATGGGCGACGCCGAGGAACTGCGGGCGGGTGAGTTTAAAATCACCTGGAAGCCCGTCACCACTTCCCGGCTGGACACCGCCGCACTGAAAAAGGCCATGCCCGACGTGGCCGCGCAGTTTACCCGGACCAGCACCACCCGTCGTTTCTGTCTGGCGTAAGGAGGTGCAGACGATGGGACGATATATGACACCGCGCATCACCCTCACCGGCTACACGGTGCAGTATGTGGACATGAGAGCGCCGAAGCCCCGCGAGATATACACGGATTTGTATGTGCTGGACGCCGCCACGATAGAGGCCCTGGGGCGCACCGGGCAGACCATCCCCGACTTCATCCGGCATCGTTACGAGGTGGCCGGGTACAATGCGACCAGCATAGACAAGACCAGCCCCCGGCGCGTTGTCTCCCTCGATCTGCGGGAGTTGTGGAGGCTGGCAGAATAAAGAAAGCCCCTCGCATCAAGGCAGACGCAAAGCCGATGCAAGAGGCCAGGTGAACCCGCGAGGGGCTAAGTGCATTATAACACGGCCCCTCCAACTTTTCAAGGAGGGATTACAGTATGAACATCTACCCGGAGAAAGCGGAGCGCGTTATTAAGATCATCCAGAACATGAAAGAGCTGGACGGCGTGGGGGACTACAACAGGCCCACACCTGGAGAGGTTAGGCCGGGGGACTTAATTTTCTATGACCCGGACAAGCCCATAGCAAGCGGGGATATGATCATAGCAAAGACCCCGGAGGACAAGACCACGACTTACTACCGGGCCTATCCCCAGGGGGACGCTGTGAAGCTCACAGACCCCACGGACGGGGACGACAACGGCACATTCCCGCTCCAGGCTCTTACTCTTAAAGGCGTGGTAACTGGCCTTTACCGGGATATTTCCCCGACCTCCCCCGTTGAGTTCAACGAGAAAGAGGACGCATTTTTGCAAAAGGCCGAAGCTGTGTTAGATGCTTTTGCAGATGGGGAGTTGCCCAGGGCGTGGCATATCGGGAACAACGACAGCGCGACACTGTACAAACTGGCAAACAAAGCCCCCATGAGCGCGATAATGTACGCTTATGCTTACGGCTTTTTACGGGGGAGCAGATACGAAAAGGCCAGGGCCAAAGCCGGAAAGAAACAGGCACAGGAGGCGACGGCATGAGATACTTTACCAGGGCGAGGCCGAGGCTGCTATAATCCATTCTCCGACCGATATTTGCTCTAACAGTGCTGACAATCCGAACCGTGAGGCCATGCTTGTGCTGACCCAGCACGCAGACGCAAGGCCAACAGACGTTAGGTGGGCCGCCTTTTGCGGGTATGCGTTGGGCCGTGCCGCAGGCATCAGGGAAGAACGCTGTCGCAGGAGAGACGGCCACCAGCGAGGACGCGCAGCCGGTCCCGCTCCACGCTGAAGAATAACACGCCGAGCGGGACAGATAGGAGGTGAAGCCCGGTTTATTGGACACCTGACAAAATACAATCAGAGCAAACAATCAGAGCAAAAGGAGGTGAACAGCATGGACGAAAAGGAGCTAATAAAGACCATCCGGCGTAGGTTGACGAAGCTGGGATATAAACTGCACGTCGGAGCGCCGAACGCATTTGCCCGTTTTGAAATTTGGCCGAAGCAGGACTATTTCAAGGAAAAAACGCGGTTCTTCTTGGACTTGCCCGGCCTGGAAAAATGGGTCGATGAACAGGAACAGAGCAACGCCACGGCGACCGTATAAGCAAAATCACCAAGAGCGGGACGGTGCAAGCGTCATTGTCCCGCTCCACCACCAAAGAAAGGAAGGTTGACCCATGAAAATTCTGTCAGATGAAGTGATCGAAAATCGTATGCGCCGCAGATTGGCGAAGTACGGTTACAAGCTCCACAAGTCCAGGCAGAAGGACGGCGGCTATACCATCACGGGCGGGCCGTACCCGGACGAGCCAGACGGATGGTATGCCGATCTAATGAAGCTGGTGGACGCGGTGGAGGCCATGGAAGAACGCTTCGCCGCGCAGGAAGCGGACAGACGAGCATAACGCATCGAGCGGGATTAGCTGTAAAGCCGGTCCCGCTCTTTGTTTTCCCTTATTTTTTCCCTTTAGAGCATTTACGGCAATTTACACTCTTTACATTTTCCGAATAGCAATTATAATGTATTAGAGGCTCAATTTACGACGATTGACGGCGATTACACCAGATTTTATAATTCGAATCCTTCTCCCGCTGCCAAGAGCACGGCTTTTGATAGAAGCCGTGCTCTTCTTTATTCTATCTCCCCCTGACCATGGAGCCAGCGCAGGGCGTCGGCGAGACTGCCCAAGCTGTCCATGAGCCCGCAGGCCACCGCCTCCTGGCCGTCCACGATGCTGCCCACGTCGTTGGCAAGCTCCCCGGTGCGGAGCATGTACTCCAAAAACCGCTCCCGGCCGATGTGGGAATTGGCGGTGACGAACCGGACGATGCGCTCCTGGGTCCGGGCGAAGTACTCATAGGTCTGGCTCACGCCGATGACCGTCCCGTTCATGCGGACGGGATGAATGGTCATGGAGGCGCTGGGGGCGATGAAGCTGCGCTTGGCTGCCACGGCCAGGGGCACGCCGATGGAGTGGCCGCCCCCCAGCACCAGCGACGCGGTGGGCTTTGCCATGCCCGCGATGAGCTCCGCAATGGCGAGGCCCGCCTCGATGTCCCCGCCCACGGTGTTCAAAAGGATGAGCAGACCCCTCACGTCCGGGGACTCCTCCACCGCCGCCAGCAGGGGCAGCACATGCTCATACTTGGTGGTCTTGTTCTCCTCCCCCAGCACCTGGTGGCCCTCGATCTGGCCGATGATGGTCAGCACCTG
>CANRDO010000088.1 GCA_947629385.1 uncultured Lachnospiraceae bacterium | reverse complement strand
CTATATGGCGATGTTTCTGTAAAACGGCAGTAATTTTATTGATTACAAAATATTTCAAGCGCATCGGCCACGAGTTTCGCGAGACACTCGTGACCTTTGTCTGTGAGATGGATGCCGTCTGTAGTGACAGCAGACAGACCGATCTGCCTGGCAAGGTCGTCCAGGGCGGCCTGCGTCGGGACATATTGGGCGCAGGGCATACTTTTGGAATAAGCAGACTTTGTCTCTGGAAGAACGCTATGTTTTCCCGGGTTTTCTGTATCAAGATTCAAGGCAGGCTTTGAAATAGAGCTATGTGCGATATGAAAGCTTGCGATCGCTTCCTGGATACGCTTCCGTATGTCCTGCAGAATCGGCAGCCAGAGAATACGGGCCTGCGGGATCGGGAAGAGAAACGGTTCCAGCAGAAGGATTTGGGAGAGATGGGAAGCCGCCTGTGCGCCGGCCGTACCGGACAGTTCGTCCAGAAGCGTCCGCAGCGCTGTCATGGAGTCATCCAGAAACGCGACGGCGGCATCGTGTCTGCCGGCTTCCTCGAGGTCGGCGATCACGCCGATATCGTTGATGCCGCAGGTGACGACCACACAGTCGTAGGAGTTCTGCGCGTACATCAGCCTCCATTTGCGGAGCACGTCCGGGAAAGTGAAGCCGTCTGTGCCTCCGTTGGTGGCTGTGATGCAGGGCAGAAGCGAGAGCTTCTTTACGTAGCCGTTTCCGAGATTGTCAGGGGTGAAGCAATGACCGCAGTCAGTGGTGCTTCCGCCGAGAAAGAGTATATTCATGAACGATTTCCTCCCTTGCTGTCAGTATACACGGTTTGCCCCGGTTCGGAAAGGGGATTTATTTTTAAGAAACCTCTTTTATTTTCTCAAGTTCTGTGTTACAATACCTGACAGGGTCGGTCATAGAAGAAGATAAGACAGTGACGGATTGACCGAAGAAAATACGAGGATAAGGAGAATACAGGCATGAAGCATATCAAGACACTGAACACAAAACCGTTACAGAGCACGCTGAAGAAGGGTGGCTGCGGCGAGTGCCAGACCTCCTGCCAGTCCGCCTGCAAGACTTCCTGCACGGTGGGCAATCAGACTTGCGAGCAGAGTAAATAGGAAAGTGTCAGACTGGCAACAAACAAAATACGCGTCAGACCACAGGCAGCGGATCAGCTTCGCTGCTTGTCTGTTGCAGGCACTGTTTCATGGCTCTGCGGCGATCTGAGGCCTGACAGGAGAGGAGTCTGTCATTGATCCATCAATACAAGAACAACGGATATAACATCGTGCTGGATGTGAACAGCGGCTCTGTGCATGTAGTGGACGAGCTGGTGTACGAGGTGATCGAGCTTTTGCTGAGGAAGTGTCCGGAGCGCAAGATCGCGCAGACGATGCGCAAGATCGTTCAGGAAGTGGAAGGACACAGCGATACAGGGGAACAGAGCGGAGCATGTGCGGATGAACCGGGGCAAGCGGCCGACGAAGCGAAGGAAAAGGCTCAAGATAGTTCGGGAGCGCTGCCTGGAACGAATCTCCTGACAGAGATCATGGAGGAGCTGATCACGAAGTATCCGGCCGATGAGATCGGCGAGGCGCTGCAGGAGTGCAGGATGCTCGCGGACGCGGGCGTGCTGTTCACGGAGGATGTATACGAGAATGCGATCACCGACTACAAGGCGCGAAAGACTGTAGTCAAGGCTCTGTGCCTGCACATCGCGCACGACTGTAATCTCGCCTGCAAATATTGCTTTGCGGAGGAGGGCGAGTACCACGGCAGACGCGCGCTGATGAGTTTTGAAGTCGGGAAGAAGGCGCTGGATTTCCTGATCGCGAATTCTGGGGATCGCCGGAATCTCGAGGTGGATTTCTTCGGCGGAGAGCCGTTGATGAACTGGCAGGTCGTGAAGGACTTGGTCGCGTACGGCAGGGAGCAGGAGAAGCTGCACAACAAGAATTTCCGTTTCACGCTGACGACGAACGGCGTGCTCTTAAATGACGAGATCATGGAATTCTGCAACCGGGAGATGGCGAACGTGGTGCTCTCGGTGGACGGACGAAAGGAAGTTCACGACCGCATGAGGCCGTTCCGCACAGGCAAGGGCAGTTACGACCTGATCCTTCCGAAATTCAAGCGCTTTGCGGACAGCAGAGGACAGCAGAAATACTACGTCCGGGGCACGTTCACGCATTACAATCTGGACTTTGCAAACGACGTTCTGCATCTGGCGGACGAGGGCTTTGATCAGATCTCCGTCGAGCCGGTGGTGGCTCCGGCCACGGAGGATTACGCGCTTCGAGAGGAAGACCTGCCGACGATCTTCGCGGAGTATGATCGTCTGGCGGCCGAGATGGTGAAGCGAGAAAAAGAAGGACGAGGCTTTACGTTCTTTCATTATATGATCGATCTGAGCGGAGGTCCGTGCGTCTACAAGCGGCTGTCCGGCTGCGGTTCAGGGACGGAGTATCTTGCAGTGACGCCTTGGGGTGATCTCTACCCCTGCCATCAGTTCGTCGGGGTCGACAAGTACCTGATGGGAAATGTGGACGAGGGCATTACGAAGCCGGAGATTGTGGACGAGTTCAAGTGCTGCAATGTCTACACGAAGGAGAAGTGCCGCAGCTGCTTCGCGAAGTTCTACTGCAGCGGCGGCTGTGCGGCGAATTCCTACAACTTTCATGGGACGATCCAGGACGCCTACGACATTGGCTGCGAGCTCCAGCGCAAGCGTGTAGAGTGCGCGATCATGATCAAGGCGGCGCTGGCGGAGTCGGATGACCCGCAGTAAGCGCGCGGACATTGTAAACATTCGGGATTGTTCCGCAAATTTAACTGTGTAATAAAAGCGGCGGCTGTCAATGGATGGACTGCCGCAAAGAAATAAAGGAGAAAACGATCATGAACAAGAAAAAAGCAACATGGACACTTGCCGGTTTGCTGGTGGCGCTGGTGCTTCTGGTGTACGTATCGGTGTTCGGCATCGGCAAGACCGGGACGGGCGCGGCGAAGAATATCATTCTCGGCCTTGACCTCTCCGGCGGCGTGAGCATCACGTACCAGGCGGTGGATGACAATCCTTCGGCCGAGGATATGAGCGATACGCGCTACAAGCTGCAGCAGCGTGTCGACGGCTACAGCACCGAGGCTCAGGTCTATCAGGAAGGCTCGAACCGGATTAACATCGAGATCCCGGGCGTGAGCGACGCGAACGCGATCCTGGAGGAGCTCGGCAAGCCGGGTTCGCTGGAGTTCCAGCTTTCGGACGGCACGGTTGTACTGGACGGCTCGCAGGTAGAGAACGCACAGGCGGCGCAGCAGCAGGATAACATGGGCAACCGTGAATATGTGGTAGAGCTTGATCTCGACAGCGAGGGCACGAAAGCATTTGCGGATGCGACGACGGCGAATGTCGGAAAAGTGATCAACATCGTGTACGACGGTGAGATCATCAGCGCGCCGGTCGTCAACGAGGCGATCACGGGCGGCACAGCCATTATCTCCGGCAGCTTCACGGCGGAGTCGGCACAGAACCTGGCCTCCTCGATCCGTATCGGCTCTCTGTCCCTGGAGCTCGAAGAGATCCGTTCCACGGTGGTGGGTGCTCAGCTCGGTCAGGATGCGATCCGCACGAGCCTGATCGCGGGCGCGATCGGTCTGGCGCTCGTCATTATCTTCATGATCATCGTATATGCGCTTCCGGGCGTTGTGGCGGGCATCTCCCTGCTGATCTATGTGGGACTGATGCTGGTTTCCCTGAACGCGCTTGACCTGACGCTGACCCTGCCGGGTATCGCAGGTATCATCCTGACGATCGGTATGGCGGTCGACGCGAACGTCATCATCTACGCGCGTATCCGTGAGGAGATCGCCGAGGGCAAGGCCGTGAAGCCGTCGATCAAGACCGGTTTCCAGAAGGCGCTTTCCGCGATCCTGGACGGCAACATCACGACGCTGATCGCGGCGTTCGTGCTGAACCTGCTCGGCACCGGCAGCGTGAAGGGCTTCGCCCAGACGCTGGCGCTTGGTATCGTCCTGTCGATGTTCACGGCTCTGGTGATCTCCAGACTGCTGGTGAACGCGCTGTACGAGCTGGGCTTTAAGGATGAAAAATATTACGGAAGAGCAAAAGAGGTCAAGCCGATCGATTTCGTGGGCAGAAGAAAAATGTTCTTCGTCATCTCCATTGTGCTGATCCTGGTCGGCCCGGCGATGATGCTGATCAATTCCGCAGCGGGCAAGGGCGCGCTGAACCTGAGCATGGACTTCCGCGGTGGTACGGCTACGAGCGTTCTGTTCAATGAAGACCTCTCCATCGACCAGATCGACGCGGACGTGAAGCCGATCATTCGTGATATCATCGGCGACGCTGAGATCCAGACCCAGAAGGTGGCTGGTTCCAACGAGGTCAACATCAAGACACGTGTGCTTACCGTGGACGAGCGCGAGAAGGTTTCCGCGGCGATCCAGGAGGCGTACGGAGTCGAGGAGAAGGCGATCAACTTTGAGACGATCTCCTCTGTCGTGAGTAACGAGATGCGCGAGGACGCCGTGATCGCGGTGATCGTGGCAGCCCTGTGCATGCTGGTATACATCTGGTTCCGCTTCAAGGATATCCGCTTCGCGGGGAGCGCGGTGCTTGCGCTGCTGCACGACGTGCTGGTTGTGTTTGCCTGCTACGCGCTGGTGCGCATCTCCGTGGGTAACACCTTCATCGCTTGTATGCTGACGATCGTAGGTTATTCGATCAACGCGACGATCGTTATCTTCGACCGTATCAGAGAGAACCTGAAGCTGATGAAGAAATCGTCTCTGGCTGAGATCGTGAACGCGAGTATCACGCAGACCCTGACGCGAAGCATTTACACCTCCGTGACGACGTTCCTTACGATCGCGGTGTTGTACGTGCTCGGCGTAGCGACGATCAAGGAGTTCGCGCTTCCGCTGATCGTCGGCGTGGTGGCCGGCGGCTATTCCTCCGTCTGCGTCACGGGCGGTCTGTGGTATGTGCTGAAGACCCGCGTTGGAGTGAAGAAGGAAGCGGCGAAGTAAGTTTTATGAATTTTTTGAGGGCAAGAACATTTCCGGGCGGCTAAGCGCTTCCAGGGGATGGCTTGCCTTTTTTTCGTATCAAGTTCATTTAGATGTATTCGTGTTTAATTCACAAAACCCGGACGCCGCAGGAGCCGATGTGCCTGTCCACCGCAAACACGTTGTTCTCCTT
>CANRDO010000087.1 GCA_947629385.1 uncultured Lachnospiraceae bacterium | reverse complement strand
TATTTCTTCGTCTCCATTCTGTCAGGGTGGTTCTTTTTCTCTTTCGTCATGTTGTAATTACGCTGCTTGCACTCGGTACACGCCAATGTGATTCTTACACGCACAACTCCCACCTCTCTTCCTATATAGTATACGTCTGTAAAAATCAGTCTCGCTTTTTTTATGCACAAAAAAAAAGCCTGCTTCCATACGCTTGTTTAGTGTAGCATACCGGTGCATGGAAAGTCAAGCCTTTTCTTAAATTCTGTGCATGGGCTTTTATAATCCTCACAGATAGCGGATCTCGTACTTCGCCGGGGCGCCCTCCTCTGCCGTCACCACCGCATAGCTCGGCCTCTGGTCCTCCTGGCGCGGAAACGACAGACTGCCCGGATTCAGCAGCGTGACCTCCTCATCGCTCTGATCCAGATACGGCCTGTGCGTATGTCCGAACATGGCGACATTGCAGCCATTCGCCTTCGCCTCCTCGATCAGATCCCTCATGCCAACCGACACAAAGTAGTAATGTCCATGCGTGATCAAAATGCGCAGGCCCCCGATCTCGACGATCTGCGTCAGCGGCAGCCGCGAAAAGAAATCACAGTTTCCGGCCACCATATACAGCGGGCACTTCGCCATCTCCTGAATGCGCGCCTCTCCGCTCTCATAATCGCCCAGATGGATCAGGCAGTCCGGCATGCCGATGTCCTCCAGCACCTGCCTCAGATCTTCTTCATGTCCATGCGTATCGCTCACCACAAGAATTCTCATCCGTCCTCAGCTCTCCCTCAGTTTTCTGTTCTTTCCCATTTTTCTTTCGTTTCTTCTTCCTTTCCGGACTCCTGCCCTGGCCTCTTTTGCAGCCTCAAAAACAACTCATACGGCCTTGGCGGAGCAGTACGCTCCCAGCTTTTCTTTCATGCCGCGCAGCGCTTTTCCCCGGTGACTCAGTTCGTTTTTCTTTTCGGCTGAGATCTCGGCCGAGGTGCAGCCATACTCCGGAAGAAAGAAGATCGGATCGTAGCCGAAACCGTTCTCGCCCCTGATCTCATACCCGATCCGCCCCTCCATCGTACCGCAGCTCGTCAGGATCCGGCCGTCCGGCAGCGCGCAGGCGATCGCGCAGACAAACCTGGCCGTGCGCTTCTCATCCGGCACGCCGGAAAGCTTTTCCAGAAGCGCCGTGTTCTTCACGTCATAGGAGGTATCCTCACCCATAAAGCGTGCAGAGTATATACCCGGTGCCCCGTCCAGATAATCGATCTGCAGTCCGGAGTCATCCGCCATGACCGCCTCGCCCGTGAGCTCCATGATCGTCTTCGCCTTGATGATCGCGTTCTCCTCAAAGCTTGTCCCATTCTCGTCGATCTCTGCCGAGATCCCGGCCTCCTTCAATGAGACCACGGGAACGCCCAGATCAGAAAGGATCATACGGATCTCCCGCATTTTGTCTTCGTTTCCTGTCGCAAAAATGATACGCTCCATATCCGTTCATCCTTTCGTCCACTGCTTTTGTTCTTCTGATTCTATCACACAAGCTTATCATCTGTAAATCACATTTCACGCACATTTCATCAGGAATATCCCAATGTGTCCGCAGCGCTGCCCAGGCCGCGGTCTGTCCTTCCGGCGGGATACGCCCCGGATCGCGCTTCACTCCGTTTCTGACAGCATATATGCCTTCAGACAGACATTCGTTCCAAAGCGCTCCTGCGTATTTTCCCAGAGCTCCCCATACCGGCTCAGGTAGCTTTCTTTTCCTTCGGTAGTCACATTCTGCGTATACTCGTCTGCCCGGTATTCCACCGCCACAGGATTTTCCTCTCCCGGAGTCGTGATCTTCACGACTATCGCGAAGCGCTCGCCAGGCGCCAGCTGCGGCGGCGCGTCCAGAACGACCGTGTAATATCCTGCATTCTGCAAATGCCCTCTCTGCAGATATGCTCTCTCCTGAAAACTCTCTTCTCCCTGAAAATCATGCACAAGATATATTTCATAGGAGGTATCCGGCCCGACCGCATAGAAACCGACCGCCGCAAGAGATTCATCGCCGGCTGCCGTGTAGACATTTGCAAGCCAGCACGTCCCGTCCGCATATCCCTGCCTGCCCTGCCAGCCACAGTCGTCATACTGAAGGATACGCGAATAATTATCCGTAGGCTCAATTCCCGTGTAGCACACGCAGCTCTTTGCGATGTTCGGATCCTCGTAGGACACGTAGAAGATCCCGTCTTCACCGAAGCCCTCCTCCCAGGTGTTCTGGCAGATGAACGCTCCGTCCCGCTCTGGCGTCTCCGAAAACAGAAATCTGGAAAAATGATCATCCCAGCCGAGAATAATCACATCGTGATTCTCCGTCTGCTCATCCGGGCAAAAATAAGCCCGGGTTGCTTCATTATAATAAGATACCGTGCGCGCCCGGTCCGTGCCCCGCTTCATATAAAGGGAGGTCTGCACCGCCCCGTACTTCCGAACCGCGGCCTTGATCGTTTCCGGCTTCGCATCCTCAAGCAGCTGCATCTCCTGCACATGTACGGCGGGAGACAATCCATCCGGCGAAACGCCGTCCCCATACGGATCCTCTTCCTCGGTCACCGGGCCCTGCCAGCCGCTCAAGTACGCCATCGCCATCAGATAA
Source organism: uncultured Lachnospiraceae bacterium (assembly GCA_947629385.1). Lineage (GTDB taxonomy): Bacteria > Bacillota > Clostridia > Lachnospirales > Lachnospiraceae > Choladousia. Next base: position 2,872 of record CANRDO010000087.1, on the reverse strand, counting down.
TCCCCGCCCTCTTCCGAGTCCACGGTAAACGCATTTTTTCTTGCCATATGATCCGCTGAGAAAACGATGTGCTGTCCGGGCAGAAGCGTCGTCTCAAGCGCCGAGACCGCAGCGAACGCCCAGCAGGTTCCGTCGCCCCCCTGGTGTCGCACCGTCGGTTTCTTTCTATAATCTCCGGCATACCAGCGTTCTGGCAGACGTTCCGCTCTGATATCCGACGGCTCAATTCCAGCTGTTGCAGCTCCAAAGCCTGCGTCCCCACTTTCATATTCCGTCTCACACAGCTTGTCCCATGTGCTCTCTGCGGACTCTGTACTTTTCGCAGCCTCTGTGTGCTCCGCGGTCTCTGTGTCTTTCTCAGTCTCTGCGTGCTCCGCGGCCGAGAGCGTTCCGCTCAAAGGCATCACTGCAAAGAAAAACAAGCCAAACGCAAGCCACGGTACAGCAGCCCATTTCCACCGTTTTCTTTTTTTCAATCCTTCTGTTCCTTCTCTCTTCTCGGGGGCTTTGGCCCCTGAAACTGATAAAAATACGTCTTGATCATACCATTATAAATCTTGCGGTTCCGATCCGCCTTTTTCCCTATGTATTTCTCCGCCTCATCATAGGACGTAATCACATACTCGGACCAGGAATCCAGCCGCGCAAAGGCCTGTCCAATCTCCCGGTACAGTCCCGGAAGGCTCTCCCGCTCCTCGATGCGCTCTCCATAAGGCGGATTCGTGATCACAAATCCATATTTCTTCGGGTGATTCAGCTCGCTGACCGGCCGCCTCTGAAAATGAATCAGCTGATCCACGCCCGCAAGCCTGGCATTCTCGCGCGCCGCCTTCACAATCTCTCCGTCGATGTCGTAACCCTGAATATCCGTCTGTACCGAATCGTCGATCAGGTCCTGCGCCTCCTCAACCGCGTCATACCACTTTCTGCGCGGGATCAGGTTGTCCCAGCTTTCAGCCAGAAACGACCGATTCATGCCGGGCGCAATATTCGCCGCCATCATGGCCGCCTCAATCGGAAACGTCCCGCTGCCGCAGAACGGATCGACCAGGATACGATCCCGCTTCCAGGGCGTCAGCATGATCAGGGCCGCCGCCAGGGTCTCCGAGATCGGCGCCTTCGCGGTCAGCTTCCGATAGCCGCGCTTGTGCAGCGACTCTCCGGTCGCATCCAGCCCAATCACGGCCTCATCCTTCATCAGAAAAATCCGAATCGGATAGCTCGCTCCGTCCTCCGCAAACCATGTCACCCCATAGATTCCCTTCAGCCGTTCGACAATGGCCTTTTTTACGATCGACTGGATGTCGGAGGGGCTGAACAACTTGCTCTTTACGGAGGTCGCCTTCGTCACCCAGAATTTTGCGTTGACCGGAAGATATGCCTCCCACTCCAAGGCCTTCACACGCTCAAACAGCTCGTCAAAGGTCTCCGCGTGCACTGCCCCCACCTTGAGCAAAACGCGCTCCGCGGAGCGCAGAAACACATTGGCGATTGCGATCGCCTCCGCGTCTCCCCAAAAATTCACCCTGCCATCCTCAACACAGCTGATCTCATAGCCGAGATCCAATATCTCACGCTTCAGCACCGCCTCCAGTCCGAAATGGCAAGGCGCAATCAGCTCATACATTTCCTTCATATCTGTTTTCCCCTCGGCCTGTTTGCCCTCTTCTGTCCTGCGCTTTCCTGTCCTGCGCTCCTCTATCCTACTCGCTTCTATCCAGCTTTCTTCTTTTCAGCTCGCTTCTTTCTTGCGCTTTCCTGTCCTCTTCCCGGCGATTCCGCCTTGATCGAAGTATATCTATCTTAATGCCCGCCCTGCGCTCCTGTCAATCTCTATTTCGCCGAATCCATAGCAAATTCCTGGATAAAGATACTGTTCACTCCATGCCCGGTAACAATGCTTCGCGATGCACAGAAATGCTGCCAAACTGTAACCGGATAAACGCAGCAGCATACAGAAAAGGCGCCGCCGGACCGGCTGCAACCGGTCCGTGACGCCGCAGCCTGCGCCCGGTCATTTCACATTTTTTTCTTCCCGGGCATTCCTTTGCTCCAGATAAGCGCGAAATCCGCCAACTACACTCTTCGCGCGATAGCCGTGCCTCTCAAGCTCACGCGATACGGACATACTGAGGGCGCCCCGGTCACAGTACAGAATCACCGTTTCCCCTTGCCTGCCGGAAAGCTCACCGCAGAACCTGCCCTGCGGCACATTGACAGCGCCACAGACATGATCCCGCCTGAAATCCGCCTTGGAGCGCAGATCTATGATAAGGTATTTCCCCTCACGGGCATACCGTTCCAGTTCTTTTGCCGAGATGGTTTCCATTACGCATCAATCCTCTTTTTTCTATCATATGAAAAAAAATTCTTCCGGGAACAAGACTTCGCTTTCCCCGAAAGCTCCCCATATCTTCGGCAAAAGACCCGTTAGAGCCTGCCCATGGCAGGCAACCAAAAAGGAGCGTCTCGCGCTCCTTTCTGTCTTTGTGACTTCTCAGATTCTTACTCAGACTTTGACTCGCTGCTGCAGTTGTCGCAATCCTTCGCGTTCTTGCTGGAAGAATTCGTATTCGATGCATCCTTGGACGTCGCTTTATTCTGTGCCTGTGATTTCTTGCTGCTCGAAGAGCTCTGGCTCTCCATGTTGTTCGTATTCTTCGCCATGATAATAGCCTCCTGTGTCTTTGTTTTTGTTGCATTTTTAGTATTCCAATAAAAATTAAAAATATGTATTGCAATTTTTTGGAAACTATATTATAATCCTAACTGTAAAAAGAATTTACCCTTCAAAACAATTTTTTTTACAAACCCCTTATTAATTATTTATACTCCCCTCGAAACAGTCGGTAGCTCCCCTACCGGCTGTTTC
>CANRDO010000086.1 GCA_947629385.1 uncultured Lachnospiraceae bacterium | reverse complement strand
TCGCTGATCGGCAAATATTTCAAGGAAGAGTACGGCGCGGATTTCGTGTTCGTGACGCACTATCCGTCGAAGAAGCGCCCGTTCTACGCGATGGACGACCCGGAGGATCCGACGTTCACGCTCAGCTTCGACCTACTCTACGGCGGGCTGGAGATCACGACGGGCGGCCAGCGTATCCACGACTATCAGATGCTGCGCGACAAGATCGCGGCGCGCGGCATGTCGGAGGAGGGCATGGATCAGTACCTCGACACGTTCAAATATGGGATGCCGAAGCACGGAGGACTGGGAATTGGTCTGGAACGCTTGACAATGAAGCTGGTTGGGGAGGATAATGTAAGGGAAACCACATTGTTCCCGCGCGACCTGTCGAGGCTGGAGCCGTGACAGACATGTGCTGAAGCTATGGAAGCTATGGCGTGCACATGCTTGGCGCATTTGAAGAGCGGATATGAGTGAAGGATTCCGCGCGGGAGAAACTGCATGCTGTCGGACACGAAAAGGACGACAGCACTGCGTTGGAGGAGGATCACATGGAACGGTGTACGCTATGCGGGGGAAGGCTCGTGAACGGAAGATGCGTGGGGTGCGGGCTTGACAACACAAAGAATGACAAGAAATATCATCTGAATACTCACAATGAGAAATCTGCGGCGTTGTTTCACCGCGGGGACTGTGAGGATCATCTGAACAAGGACAACGGTTACGGGGACAACTGGCCGTGGAAGCGGAAGAAGCAGCCCGCGACGGCCGGTTTGGAGCACTATCAAAGAAGGGGAGCGACAGCGGCTGCGGGTTCGTTCGCGGGTACAGACGCGGGAGCGGACACAGCATCCGCGCGGACGTCGACCTCCTCCGCGTCCTCCTATGTGCCACAGGGCACGGCACGGAGTGCGACTTCGGGTTCGGTTACCGTGAAATCTGCTGCGGCGCGGCGAAGAGAGCTGAAGCAGCGCAGCCAGACCGGTACAGTCCGCAAAAAGAGCGGGACAGGGAGGTTCGTAAAGATTCTTCTCCTGATCGCCATCCTCCTGTTTGTCGTGTTCCCGATCGTGACGCAGAAGCTGATCGAGTACAGGAGGAGCAACGGCGGCACCGATATTTTTGGCGGAAGCGCCATTCAGGATGAAGGGCCGGAGGCAATCGCGTGGGACCAGAACGACGAAAGGTATTATGGTATTGCCCTGGATCCGGGCGTTTATGAAGTGGGTTACGATATCCCGGCTGGGGAATACCAGCTGTGTTGCGCCGGGTTGAGCGCGGAAGTGTGCTGGCAGGAGGCGGACGCGGACAAGTCCGATTATACGGAGTTGATGCTCTACGGACTCGAACGGCAGGCGACGTACCGGGATTTCTGGGACGAGGAATGCCCTTATCATCAATATTCCGATAGGATCGCCCTGAGCGAAGGAACGCTGTTCGTGGTGGAGACGGGCCTTGACTCCGATGGAGTGGAGCTCGAGGGACTCACTGATCCGGGCGCTGTCCGCAAGGAGCGCGAGCCACAGCCGGGACTGGAAGAGGTACAGGTAACGGAAGGCCTGATCGCGGGACAGGATTTCCCGATTGGCGTATACAACCTGATGCTGGACAACGCGGACGACGAGTACGCTTACGGTTCCGTCAGCGTTCGGATTGATCGGAACGGCAAGACCATCGAGGCGGGAGCCGACAGCGTTCATCCGGTTTTCTGGCACATCCCGTTTACGGGAGGGGAAAAGATCAGGATTATATACCAGAATGACAACGGCGGGGCGCATCTTGTTCCGAGCTTCTGATCGTGCGCAAATCTGCGGCGTACATGAATATGCCGGATGGCAGCTCCGCAACTCAAATACTACCGCATTTTGCGTTGGAAAATGGTGAAAGAAAGGAGAAGGGATCCCGAAGGATGCTTTGAAAACATGCGAAGGGTTCCCTGAAGGAAAAGCTATGGCGAACATCATCAGCGATGAGACGATTGAATACGTCGGGATCCTGGCGAAGCTGGAGCTCTCCGATGAGGAGAAGGAGCAGGCAAAGCATGACATCGGCCGGATGCTTGACTATGTCGACAAACTGAACGAGCTGGACACGTCGGGCGTCGAGCCGCTCTCGCATGTGTTTCCGGTCAACAACGTGTTCCGCGAGGACGTGGTGACGAACGGGGACGAGCGGGAGAAGATCCTTGCGAACGCCCCGGCGGAGAAGGACGGCGCGTTCAAGGTGCCGAAGACGGTGGAGTAAGAAAGGAAATGAAAATATGCAGCTGACAGATTTAACTGCCCTCGAATTGGGCAGGAAAATAAAGGAAAAAGAGGTCTCGGTCCGCGAGGCGGTGCAGGCGTCGCTTGACCGCATCGCGCAGACGGACGGAGGGATCAATGGCTTCGTGACCGTCGACGCGGAGGGCGCGCTTGCGCGGGCGGACGAGGTGCAGCAGGGGATCGGATCGGGGCAGTATACCGGGGCGCTCGCGGGCGTGCCGGTGGCGGTGAAGGACAACATCTGCACGGAGGGTCTGAAGACGACGTGCAGCTCGAAGATCCTGTATAATTTTGTGCCGACATACTCGGCGGAAGCGGTTCTGAATCTGCAGAGAGCCGGGGCGGTGATCCTCGGCAAGACGAACATGGACGAGTTTGCGATGGGCAGCACGACGGAGACTTCGGCGTTCGGGCCGACGAGAAATCCGTGGAACTTAGAGCATGTGCCGGGCGGCTCCTCGGGCGGCTCCTGCGCGGCGGTGGCGGCCTGCGAGGCGCCTTACGCGCTGGGCTCCGACACGGGCGGTTCGATCCGCCAGCCGGCGTCGTTCTGCGGCGTGACGGGTCTGAAGCCGACCTACGGGACGGTATCCCGCTACGGGCTGGTCGCCTACGGCTCGTCGCTGGATCAGATCGGGCCGATCGCGAAGGACGTATCGGACTGCGCCGCGATCCTCGAGGCGATCGCTTCGTACGATAAGAAGGACAGCACATCGATCGACCGGAGAGAGCTGGATTTCACCTCCGCGCTGGCAGACGACGTGAAGGGGCTGCGCGTCGGGATCCCGTCCGACTATCTGGGCGAAGGGCTTGACGACGAAGTGCGCGCCGCGGTCATGAAGGTGGCGGACGTGCTGCGCGAAAAGGGCGCCGTGGTCGAGGAATTTGATCTGAGCCTTGTGGAATACGCGATCCCGGCTTACTATGTGATCGCGTCGGCGGAGGCGAGTTCGAACCTCGCGCGCTTCGACGGCGTAAAGTACGGCTATCGCGCGAAGGACTACGAGGGCCTGCACAACATGTACAAGAAGAGCCGTTCCGAGGGCTTCGGCGAGGAAGTGAAGCGCAGGATCATGCTCGGCTCCTTTGTCCTGAGCTCCGGCTACTACGACGCCTACTATCTGAAAGCACTGCGCACGAAGGCGCTGATCAAACAGTCCTTCGACCGCGCGTTTGAGAAATACGATGTGATCCTGGCGCCGGCGTCGCCGACGACCGCGCCGAAGCTCGGCGAGTCCCTGAGCGATCCGCTGAAGATGTACCTGGGAGACATTTACACGATCTCGGTCAACCTGGCCGGCCTGCCGGGCATCTCCGTGCCGGTCTGCACGGACGGCAAAGGGCTGCCGATCGGCGTGCAGCTGATCGGGGACTGTTTTAAAGAAAAGAAGATCATCCGCGCGGCGTACGCGTACGAGCAGGCGAGAGGGCGCTGGGCCGCGCCGGAGCTTGCGGCGGGCGAAGCGGCGCCGGATAATATGCAGGCGGCCGGTTCCACGGCGAAGGAGGTGGGCTGAGATGGCGAAACAATACGAGACGGTCATCGGACTGGAGGTTCATGTCGAGCTGGCGACGAAGACGAAGATCTTCTGCGGCTGCTCCACCGCGTTCGGCGGCGCGCCAAACACCCACACCTGCCCGGTCTGCACCGGAATGCCGGGCTCGCTGCCCGTGCTGAACAAGCAGGTGGTGGAGTATGCGATGGCGGTCGGCCTCGCGACGAACTGCCAGATCCACCAGTACTGCAAATTTGACCGCAAGAATTATTTCTACCCGGACAACCCGCAGAACTACCAGATCTCTCAGCTTTACCTGCCGATCTGCCACGACGGCGGCGTCGAGATCGAGACCGCGGCGGGCAGGAAAGTGATCGGCATCCACGAGATCCACATGGAGGAGGACGCCGGCAAGCTCGTCCACGACGAGTGGGAAGACTGCTCGCTGGTGGATTACAACCGCAGCGGCGTGCCGCTGATCGAGATCGTGTCCGAACCGGACATGCGAAACGCCGAGGAGGTCATTGCGTATCTCGACAAGCTGCGCCTGATCGTCCAGTATCTCGGGGCCTCGGACTGCAAGCTGCAGGAGGGCTCGATGCGCGCGGACGTGAACCTCTCGGTCCGCGAGGTCGGCTCGGAGAAGTTCGGCACCCGTACCGAGATGAAGAACCTGAACTCGTTCAAGGCGATCGCCCGCGCGATCGACGGCGAGCGGGCCCGGCAGATCGAGCTGCTCGAGGAGGGCAAGCCGGTCATCCAGGAGACGCGCCGCTGGGATGACAACAAGGAGTATTCCTATCCGATGCGCTCCAAGGAGGACGCGCACGATTACCGCTATTTCCCGGATCCGGACCTCGTGCCGGTGGTGATCAGCGACGAGTGGCTGCAGGCGGTGAAGGACCGCCAGCCGGAGCTGCGCACCGAGAAGCTGGCGCGCTACAAGAAGGAGTTTGACATTCCGGACTACGACGCCGGGATCCTCACCGAGTCGAAGCGTATGGCGGATATTTTCGAGGAGACGACCGCTCTGTGCGGCAAGCCGAAGAAGGTGTCGAACTGGCTGATGGGCGAGACGCTGCGCCTTTTAAAGGAGGAGAACATGGAGCCGGATGAGCTCGGCTTCTCCCCGGCCTACCTCGCGAAGCTGATTGAGCTCGTCGAGGATGGGACGATCAACCAGACCGTCGCGAAGGAGGTCTTCGAGCGGATCTTCTACGACAACGCCGATCCGGAGAAGTACGTCGAGGAGCACGGCCTGAAGACGGTCAACGACGAGGGCGAGCTGAAGCGCGTCGTGGAGGAAGTGATCGCGGCCAACCCGCAGTCCGTCGCGGACTACAAGGGCGGCAAGGACAAGGCGCTCGGCTTCCTCGTCGGGCAGACGATGAAGGCGATGAAGGGCAAGGCAAATCCGGGGGCGGTGAACAAGCTGCTGAAGGAGCTGCTCTCATAAAAGGAAATTAATACGGACGAAACCGCCGCCCGACCTGTTCGGTACCCTTTCGGTGTGCTTCCCTCGGGAAAGTATTCGGAAACTTTCCTCGGGAAGCACACCGAAAATCCAAACAGGCCGGCGGCGGTTTCTGTGGTTTGGGGATGTGCTCTTTGTTTGCTGTATGGGGAAATGGGGAATTTTTATAGTTAAATCTCAAATGTGAGCTTGTACATTTGGAGCTACTCTGGTAGAATAACAATGATATTGAGGTCGAAACTATATATTAGTTGCGCCCGATCCCTATAGTACCTTGAAAAATTCATATTTTGTAGTAT
>CANRDO010000085.1 GCA_947629385.1 uncultured Lachnospiraceae bacterium | reverse complement strand
ATCAAAGAGCTGACCACAGCCATAGTGAACCGGCTGATCGAAAAGATCGAGGTGTCGGAACCTCAGACCATAGACGGAGAGAAAGTCCAGAACATCCGGATTTTCTACCGATTTGTGGGAGAGATCAATTAAAAAATCCATTATGTACCTATAATACGAGGGCGATTGAGTTCACCCCAGAGGGGTCAAACTGAGACAAGCTGATATAACAATCTCTTTTCGCGTCTATACCTTACTCATATTCCCGTAAGCGTTCCGTGATAGAATAGTTCTTCACTGTCTTTTTGTAAGTAAGGATCGGCGTTAAAACACAAATGATCATTACAAGAAATACTGCACACAGCAACGGAAACACAGGTATTGTAAATGGAATCTTCATATAGTTCATGGATTGAAAAGTACACCAGGTAACACCTGTCCCGATCGTTAATGTAATAAAAACAGAACCGCCTGCATATAAAATTCCCTCACAAGTCAATAATCTTTTTATCTGCTTCTTTGACATACCGACGCTTTCCATAATGGAAAAAGTCAGTTTTCTGTTTTGCATACTGTTTGCCATTGTATTAACGTAGTTCAGCATCCCCACCAGTAACAGAAGAAGGGAAATGACGGTACCGGTTTCAAACATACCGCTTTGCGAGTCCTGGATCGTTTTCATATCGTCATACTTTGAGATAAAGAGCAGATCATTGTGGCACGGATTCGCTTGTATGATATTTTTGATTTTCTCTTCTGTTTCGGTATCGTAGGAGCGCTTATATTTAATATTCAGGCTTAAAATATATGGTGTTGGAGTTAATGATTCCAAATAGGTTTCACTTACGATTATATTTGCTCCAACATTTACACTTGCCCCGTAATAATCCCCATAGCTGACTGCCCCGATTGTAATTTTCTGTTTTTGATCCTCTATACTATGTGAAACAGCGAAGCTGTTTCCCCGCCCCGCAGGGGCATGAGTTACGGAATGCCCTGTGGGTATTGAAAATGAAATGTTGTTCCCAATCCACTCTGTAGGTATTTCAAATCCGGCATATTGCAAAATCGCCGTTCTGCCGCTTAAAAATTCCTGCTTATCTATAATGCTGCCAAGACTTTTATTCAAATAGTCAAATTCTGCTTCATCAATTCCTTTTATCATTCCATAGTATTTCTCAGGATTCCGCTGATACTCTGAAACCACGTCAGAATACGTCAAATAGGGTTTCATTTCTGTATAGCCTTTGATCCAGAAATCTGAAAAACCGTTTTCCTCATACGGAAAAATAACAGGAATCCCTTTTACAGCATGAACCTCCGCCACACCCTCCGCTCCCTGTATATCCAACAAGAAAACATCATTGATTGCCGGCTGCAGAGAGGCGATATCTTCTGTTGTCTGTGCAGCGTTATGTATAATAAAATCCGCATCCCAATAATTCGGATATACGGTCCGCCTGCCCTGACTGTCGACCAGCGTAGTCAGACAGAAAAATACGATCAGACTCATTGCAAGAGACAAAAATACAACAGCCGTTTTCTTTCTATTTCCTTTCAACTGGTCTTTTGCCATTCGCCAGTACAGATTGCCATGTCCCTTTTTCTTTGCATGGGGAACAACAATAGTTCCCCGATATTTTACGGCTTCTACGGGTGTTACGTCCGCGGCAATACGGATTGGTTTCCTGACGCCGCATACGATTGCGATCATTGTAACAACAATACTGAATGCCAGCACTTCCGGATAAAAGTATAAACCTGTATTTCCCAGAGAAATTCCTAAAATTTTCACAACATAGGGCACAAGAATCAGGGAAACAGATATTCCCAAAGCAATGCCTGCAGTAATTCCTGCCATACCAACCATCCATATCTGTTTACGGATCAATCGGACTAATTGTTTTTTCGTCATGCCCAGTGTCTGCAGCAGGCCATAATATCGGATCTTCCCGGAAACCGACAGATAAAGGATATTGTAGATCAGCAAATACGCGCTGAAGCAGATCATTAAACATAGTCCCAATACCGCAAATAATATGGTCAGTGATCTTTCGATGTATTCCGAAGCCTGAAAAGCTTGTGTCGAAGATAGTCCCAAACTTTCTTTCAATCTTTCGATTGTTTTTCCTGTAATGTAGTCGCTCCTAAACTTCAGCTGTAAAATCCCGTCAGATTCCAAATTATAACCTGTCTGTTCATAAAAATCTTTTGAAACATAGAAGCTCGCCTTATCCCCGCCATACCCTATCCAAATACCGCTGATCACAAAATCTGTTGTATGAATACCTGTATTGTCTTCATAGGTCAGAGAAAGGCAATCGCCGACTGACAAGGAACTTTTTCCGCAGGCTTCAAGGACTTCTTCTGCGGCTAACAATTCATTTCTGGTTTGTGGATAATGCCCGTTCATTTCCGTGATTGCCGGCGCTTTTTGATTTTCCCAGTACGTTTCATCTCCCCATAGGAAACCGGCATTGACGCTGCGGTCGGAATCAGAGCTTTTTACATTCCCGCAATACGCCAGCACCCCGACGTTTTTTACACCGAAACGATGGATCAGCATCTCCTTTTGATCCTCTGTAAATCCATTCATAATAGCAATATCATATTCTGAACCATACAGACGGGTATTTTGTAATCTGCTCAGATCCAGGTACGTCAGTCCTATCGTAAAAACGGAAAAGAGCATAAAAGATGACAACAGGATCGTAATGAACAAGATCAAAAACTGCCGCTTATTTGTCCTCACTGTATTTTTGGCAAATTTGTCTATCACAGAACGATTATTGTTTGCCCGCATAAGAGTCACTTCCCCCTCATTATTTTCCCGTCCTGCAGACGGACCATTCTGTCCGCCATTTGCGCAATATCCAAATCATGGGTGATCACGATCAACGTTTGCTGATACTTTTCCGCGATCACTTTTAAAAGTCTTATGACATCATGACTGGCGGAAGTGTCGAGATTTCCGGTCGGCTCATCGGCAAGAAGGATCGCCGGCTTTGTCGCTAATGCCCTTGCAATGGCAACCCGCTGCTGCTCCCCACCCGAAAGCATAGAGGGAAACATGTCCAGTTTCTCTGCAATATGAAGTGTGTTCACCAATTCCTGAATAAATCCTTTATCAACAACAGCGCCGTCAAGCTCCAACGGAAACGCGATGTTATCATAAACATTTAAATCCGGAATCAAATTATACTGTTGAAAAATAAACCCTGCTTTTCTCCTTCTGAAAAGGGCAAGCTGCTCTTCATTCATTTTTGAGAGATCCATGCCATCTACAATCACTGTTCCGGATGTCGGAAGATCCAACCCGCCGATCATATGTAAAAGCGTGCTTTTCCCGCAGCCCGACTTTCCGATAATGGAAACGAATTCCCGTTCCTTTACTTCAAAATTCACCCCATCCAAAGCAATTATCGTATGGGTGCCGACATGATAATGTTTTGATAAGGAATTTGTTTTTACGATTGCTTTTTCCATAGAGGCTCCTCCTTCCTGCTCAATATACTGTTTTTTCTTTTTTAATCAATACGTTTTGCATGAGACGACATTTTTCAGGCGTTTTTGGTTGTTTTCTCATAATATTTCGCATGGTATAATAGAAAAAATGCAAGGCAAATCTGATTTTTAAGGAATGAAAAATATGCGAATCTTAATCTGTGATGACGACCCACTGTTTACCGGACAGCTGGAAAAGGCCATTCACCTTTATTTTTCCAAAAGCCACCTTAAAACACCCACGCTTGTGTCTTTTTCCAACGGTATGGAACTGCTGTCGGACGAAGGGGAGAAAGATCTTGTGTTTCTGGATATTGAAATGCCTGGAATGAATGGGATTTATGTCGGCAATGAGTTAAAAAAACAGAACAGAAATACGCTGATCATTGTGGTGACCTCCTATGCAGAATACCTGGATGAAGCGATGCGGTTCCATGTGTTCCGCTATCTCTCCAAACCGCTGAACCGTCAAAGGCTTTTCCGTAACCTGACAGATGCCCTGAACTATTACCACAACCAGTCCATGAAGGTTCCCGTGGAGACGAGGGACGGTGTACGAACTTTGCCTTCCTCTGATATCATCGCAGTGGAGGCACAGTTCCGAAAAGTAATTGTCCACACGCTCACCTGCGAACTGGAATCTGTGCGCAATATGAATTACTGGACCGAACTGCTTCCCGCGAATTGCTTTTTTCAGAGTCACCGGAGCTTTCTCATTAATCTGGAATATGTCACGGACTTTGACCATTCCACGATTCACCTTGCCAATGGCACCCTCAGCGCATACCTTACCAGACGAAAATACAAAGCGTTTAAGGATGCCTATCTTCTGTATCTGGAAAGTACAAGATAATTGCTGCGGCCCAAGTGCGCCGGGAAAGAGGATACTATGGAACGAATCATCTTATATCTCTTCGCCTACCTTACCGAAGGATACATTGTATTTCGCTATGCCTCCTGCTTTTTTACTCCCAGGTACCGCACTGCAACACGGCTTCTGGCTCTCGGTCTTCTGTACATTGTCATGGCTTTCTTCGCTATCTGGGAAATCTCATGGCTGAACGTCATTCTCTTTATTATACTGAACGGCATTTTTCTTTTCAGCCAGTACCGCCTGCCTTTTTCCCAGGGAATTCTCCATTTGGCTCTTTTGACCGCGCTCATGGCCGCATCAGAGATTGTCGTATACAGCATCGTCTCCCGGTTTGCGCCTCACTTTTATACCAACCCCCAGAGCAGTCTTGCCATGGTTTTGTTTGGGATTTTCAGCAAATTATTGTTCTTTCTGGCAGCATATCTTCTTATGCTGACTGCCGGAAAGAAAATGCTGCGGCAAAATCCATCTGACCGCTCTGCCCTGCTGCTGCTTCTGATCCCGCTGGCCTCAATTTTTATCATACTGACCTTCATCACAATCAGCGAAGCTTCCTTCTCTCTCCTGAGCATCAACACATTGATGACCATCAGCGCTTTTCTTCTTCTGCTGATCAATCTCCTTGTATTCGGGATCAACCAATACAACCAGAAAAAGAGTCAGGAGTTCACGGATATGCAGCTTTTGCTTCAGAAGGAATCTGACCTCGCCGCGTATTACGAAATGCTTTCCGCCCATAATGAAAATCAGGGGATTCTGATCCATGATTTTAAGAAACATCTCCAGTCTATATCCCTGCTGAACAAAAACCGTGAAGCAGATAAAATAGAAACATATATTGATCAGCTTCTGCAATCTTCTGATCTGAATGAAACAATAAAAATATGTGACAACAAAATGCTCAACGCAATCCTCTGCCGTTATAAGCGGCAATGTGCGGAAGAACACCTGACATTTCTCGCTGACATCCGCAGCCAAAGTATCGATTTTCTGGAGAATTCCTCGTTAACATCATTATTCTCTAATCTGCTGGATAACGCTATTGAGGCTGCAGCAGGTATTCCTGACGGTTTCATTGAACTGATGGTTCAAAAAAAGGAAAATATTCCTTTTGTAATGATAACCGTAATAAATTCCTGCAGCAAAAATCCAATGTCCTTGGACGGAAAATTATTGAGCTCAAAAAAGAATACAGGACAAAGTCATGGGTTCGGCATGAAAAGTATCAAAAAAACCGTAAAACTGTATGGCGGCGACATGGAAGTATATTATGACAGCAGTACACATACGTTCCATTCCCTTATAACACTAAGAAATGATACAC
>CANRDO010000084.1 GCA_947629385.1 uncultured Lachnospiraceae bacterium | reverse complement strand
CTGCTAAAGCAAATTTTGTGATCGAACAGACCGAAAATGCAAAAGAATATTATGGACAGAAATACAGGCGAGGTTAACTTCCATTTGTCAGGATAAAAAGGAGGAACGATATATGGATGTACTGGACTTTATACATGATAAGTTTTCACAAGATTGTGCAATTGGCACGGTGCTTCATCTCCTCATGGCGCATTATGACCTGTCTGCGGAGGAAGCACAGAATAAGATTGATGAATATTTTGAAATTGTGGAAGCGATGGATGATCAAAAGAAAACGATCGAATAGGAACTTACAGCGAAGAAAGTAATCATGAGACCGTTCGTGAAAGCCTATTTGAAAAAACAGCAGGCACAGTATGTTGAGGATTTGAAGAAAGCCGTGTTTGAACAACCTGTCGATATTGGACGAATGAAGTGGAACGAGGAAATCAGATTGAGATAACGGTATGAACAATTCGTGTTTGCTGCTGAAGGAGGGGTCTGAGATATATGGCAAAAGTCTTTCTCATCTGTGGGAAAATATGCAGTGGAAAAAGTACATACGCAAAACAGTTGCAGGCTGTTGATCATTCAGTTATTTTGTCAGTAGACGAGATCATGCTTGCGGTATTTGGGCTGTATGCAGGAGAAAAGCATGACGAATACGCAGCCAATGTGCGCCACTATCTGTTTCAGAAATCGTTGGAGCTTATCCGGGCAGAGGTCGACGTGATTCTGGATTGGGGATTTTGGACAAGGGCTGGAAGAAATGAGACAAAGGCGTTTTACCGAAGTCGGAACATAGAATGCGAACTGCATTATCTCAATCTTGATGATGAGATCTGGCAAGCACGCATAGACAAAAGAAACCGGTCTGTTATTGCGGGCGAAACGACAGCGTACATTGTTGACAGTGCCCTTGCCGCAAAGTTTGAAGCGAGATTTGAGTCACCGTCCGACGATGAAGTCGACGTATGGGTTAATGGATAACAAGATGAATTCCTGATAGCAGAAAGGTTGTTTGAAAGAAAAATTCGTGTTTACTGCTGCAGGAGGGGCCTGAAATATATGGCAAAAGTCTTTCTCATCTGTGGGAAAATATGTAGGGGAAAAAGCACATACGCAAAGCAGTTACAAGCTGCTGATCATTCGATTATTATGTCAGTAAACGAAATCATGCTTGCGATATTTGGGAGGAAACATGAGTTACATCGAAGATTATTACAACAGTTATTGCATGAGGTGATGGAGCTGAACATGCTTACACCAAACTGGCACTGCGTGAGCGAGCCGAAGGATCTGTTTGAATTGGTGCGTACGGAAGATATCGCTTCACTTGACGCGGAGGTTCCCGTGGAACGGATCAAACTGGTAGCCACTGACGGCGCGACAAACTATAAGAGGGAATATGTTGACGCTATGGACGATGAAACCTTTGCGAAGTGGATGGACTATCATTTCGCGATCTGCGAACGGTCCGATTTGATCGGAGCGTCCCATCATACCTTGGATGTGATTCGGAAGAAAAGAGTTGAATGACTCGCATTGATTGGAAATGAACTAAAAAATACGAAGGAGCGAAAATGGCAAGAGAAACAATTCTGATCATAGAAGACGATTCAGATCTGCGTGAGGGATTACATTTTTCATTTGTCGGGGACGGATATGAGGTGCTCGATGCAGGGACGAAGCGACAAGGGTTATATGAGATAAAAAAGGGCGTGTGTGATCTGGTTTTGTTGGACTGCAATCTTCCGGATGGAACCGGATTTGAATTGTGTAAGGAAATACGCAGTTTCAGTAAGGTTCCTGTGATCATGCTGACGGCCCGTGATACGGAGATGGATGAGATAAAGGCATTGGAATTAGGCGTTGACGATTATCTTTCAAAGCCGTTTTCTCTTGGGGTGCTGAAAGCAAGAATAAAACGGCTCCTGGACAGAAAGACGGAGCCCGCCAAACTGGTTTTCGGGGAGCTTGCGATTGATAAGAATACGTGCAGGGTTTATAAAAATGGCGAGGAGATTGTACTGAGCAGGCAGGAATATAAATTGCTGCTCTATTTGCTGGAAAACAAAAATCATGTACTTTCAAAAGAACAGATTTTAAGCCACATCTGGGATCATGAGGGAAAGTTTGTCGATCCTAATACAGTTTCCGTCAATATCAGCAGACTTCGGACTAAGGTAGAAGATAATGCCTCTGAGCCAAAGCATATTAAAACGATTCATGGAATCGGGTATATATGGAATGGAGATTAACATGATAATTACGATAGTTCTTGCCGTATTGCTCTGCCTGGCCGTGGGCTGTGGGATATATCAGAACAGAAAAACCTATCGTCGGATCGATGGCCTGTTAGATCTTGTGCTGAGCCGGGAAAAAATTGAATATTCCGATGTAAAAGAGGGAGAGTTTTCCGCGTTGGTAACGAAAGTCAAACGGATTCAGGAGGTATTGGGAACGCAGGCAAATCGGGCGGAAGAAGAAAAGGAACAGGTGAAACGTCTGGTATCCAATATGTCTCACCAACTGAAAACACCGCTGGCGAATCTTTCCGTTTATGCGGAAATTATAAATGAAGAAGCGGCGGATGAAAAGATAAAAAAGGATGCCGCAGAAAAGATCAGAAAACAGGTTGACAAACTGGACTGGATCATAGGTTCCCTTATGAAGATGGTAAAGCTGGAACAGAATGTGATCGTGTTTGAGGCGGAGAATGCGCCGATCCGTCAAACGCTGCTGGATGCGGTAGATGCGGTGTATGAGAAAGCGGAGCAAAAGGATATCCAAATCATTTCGCAGCCATATGAGGATTGCCGTTTGTATCATAACCGGAAATGGACAACGGAAGTTTTCGTCAATATTCTGGAAAATGCGATTAAGTATACGGAAAAGGGCGGTACGATACAGCTTCAGGTCTGCCCATATGAAATCTATACGGAAATTCGCATTATGGATAATGGACGGGGGATCCATGAAGAGGAACTCACAAAGATCTTTCAGCGATTCTACAGGAGCCAGGAGGTGGAACATATAGAAGGTTCCGGGATCGGCCTATACCTGTCTAATCTGATTCTGGAAAAAGAAAAAGGGTATATGACGGTGAAGTCTGTCTTTGGAGAGGGAAGCTGCTTCTCCGTTTTTTTACGAAACGGCTTCGCATGAATGCAGGAAACCATCCTGTAATTCTTACAAAACTGTAAGAAGAAATTGCCGACCTGTAAAGAAAATGCAAGGTTCATCAGATATACTGTTGCTATCAATCGTAAAGGAGCAGTGTTGAATGGGCAATATATTAGAACTTTGTCATGTGAAAAAGATATATGGTGAAAAAGAAAATCAGGTAAAGGCGTTAAATGATGTCAGTATACAGGTAAAAGACGGGGAATTTGTCGCCATTGTCGGCACATCCGGCTCCGGAAAGTCTACGCTTCTGAATTTGATCGGAGGGCTTGATACGCCGACGGAGGGGAAAATTCTTGTAAAGGGAAAAGAGATTCATTCTTTGTCAAGAAAAGAGCTGACGATCTTCAGACGGAGGAATATCGGCTTTGTGTTTCAAAATTACAGCTTAATGCCGGTTTTGAACGTATATGATAATGTTGCCCTGCCCATGACGTTCGATCAGGGGAAACAGATCAACCGGAAATATCTGGAAGAATTGCTGCTGGAGTTGGGGATCTGGGAGAAGAGGTACAAATATCCGAGTGAATTATCCGGCGGACAGCAGCAGAGGGTGGCGATTGCAAGGGCGCTGGTAAATAAGCCGGCGCTTCTTTTGGCGGACGAACCGACCGGAAATCTGGATTCAGGGACGACGGTTGAGGTCGTTGGCTTGTTAAAAGCAAGCAGCAGGAAATATAATCAGACCATATTGATGGTGACGCATAACGAGGCGATTGCACAGAGCTGCGACAGGATTATCCATATTGAGGATGGAAGGATATTATCAGGGGCGTTCCTTTCTCCGGGGAAAGGCGGTGATGTGGTATGTTAAAACTGGCATACTGCTATATGCGGCATTACCGGAATCAAACGTTTGCGATCCTGGCAAGTATCATTCTGACAGCAGCCTTGTTATCCGGAATCAGCTCTTTGATTTACAGCAGTCAGAGAAGTACACTGGAACAAAGTAAGGCCATTTACGGAGACTGGCATTATTATTTGAATATATCGGCTGATGTTTTGGATTCTGTGCAGACCGGGGAGGGGGCTGGTTTTGACATTGAGCAATGCGGGATGGTGGAGATCCGAGATGTAATTGCCGATCCGTATACGGTTTATTTTTTAAAAGCCGATGAGTCCTATCTTGCAATGGCACACCGGGAATTAAAAGAGGGACGTTATCCGCAGGAATCGAATGAGATTGCAGCGGATACTTATACATTAAGAAATCTGGGATGTTCCGGAACAGTCGGTGATACATTCAGTCTGGATGGAAATACCTGGCTGGTTACAGGTATTTTAAATGGAGCATGGGCTTCTGAAGCGAGTGAGATGGAATTGCTTGTCGGGGATGATTTTATCGGCAGGGGAAATCAGCCGCTTTTATATGTTCGGTTCCGGGAGGACAGGAAATTATACCGGCAGTTGGATGCGTTCCTTGCAGCATATGGAATTTCCGGAGATGCAGTTACAGCAAATGATGAAGTGGTCAGGTATCTGCGGGGCGAACGGCCGGACAGTCTCTATGAGATTATAAAGTTCGCGCTCACAGATAAAGACGGTAATTTTACGTATCTTGTTCTGAAACTGCAAAGTGACTATAATTTAGCGTTTAACGGCATGCTGATATTGCTCAGTATATTCAGCCTTTTCGTTATTTACAGTATTTTTCATATTTCTGTATCTCAAAGAATTTCAGAATATGGAATCATGCAGACGCTGGGGATCAGTGAAAAGAGGATTGGGGGCACACTGCTCATAGAATTGTGGCTGTTGTTCCTGATCGGTTACCCGTTAGGCTGCCTTATGGGAAATGGTATTTTGAGATTGTTTTTTCAAAAGCTGAATCATGTTTTTGAGGCGGGAGCAGCCAATATAGTCCTGACAGGAAACGAACTTACGGGTATGGATCAGGTATCTGCCGGGAAAGCAGTGGGGACAGCGGTATTTTGTGTGTCATGGACGGCTGTTTTCGTGGGTTTTGGATTGCTGCTGACGGCATTGGCAGGTGTCGCTTTTTTCACTGTGCGTTCTTTGAGGAGACAGTCGCTCAGTCAGGCGATGAGAGGGGATACCTCTTTTATTCGCAAAAAGAGAAGAATATATAGTATCAGAAGCTTTCATCTGGTGCATGTTTTGATCCGGAAATTTATGTTTTCAAATAAGAAAAGGGTAATTGGAATCATATTGTCGTTGTCCATTGGCGGCTGTATTTTCCTATGCACGACTTATATGGCAGAGAATCTGAAAATCCATGCCGATATGTCAATGAAATCGGATGATGGATTAGGTTCCGAATACAAGGTTTCAGTGAAATCAAGCAGGCTGTCGGACACGATTCCTTCAGAAACGGTGGAAGAGATAAAGAAAATTCCAGAACTGTCTCAGGTTTACGCGACGAAAGTTATACTTGGGGAACTGACGGTTCGGGAAGAGGAAATGGATTGGCCGGAATATTTTGATGAACAGAATGAGGACAGCTATTTTCAGCAGGTTTTTGGTGGTATTTGTGTAAAAAAGAACAGTGGAATTTATGGAATTAAGTACGATGTATACGGATACGACACAGGGATGCTTGCGGAGCTTCAGGACTTTATTCTGGAAGGCGATATTGTTCCGGAGGAAATGAGAGAGAAT
>CANRDO010000083.1 GCA_947629385.1 uncultured Lachnospiraceae bacterium | reverse complement strand
CAGCAGGTGACATACGTCAGCAAGCGCTACTCGGAGAACAACGAGACGGCGCGCTACTACGGCGGCGGCTACATCGCAGAGTTCGGCCTGGTGAACCCGTCCACGCTGAGGCGGACTTCGGGGCTGGGCTATGACGAGAACCATTACTACCTCGTGTCGCCGAAGTTCCTGCCGCGCTATGTAAACAGCCTTGCGTCGAAGATCCAGAAGTACAATGTGGACGGCATTTCCCTGAGGGATCTGGGAAATGAGCTGCATTCCGATAAGAAACGGACGAACATCATCAGCCGTGAGCAGGTGCTCGACGTGGTGCTGGATTCCCTCGCGAAGCTTGCGGATACCGGCAAAAAGCTTCTGGTGAACGATGGAAACGACTATTCCTTCGCCTATGCGGACGATATCATCAACGCGCCGCTGACGGACAACGATTACTACATCGTGGACGAGACGGTTCCGTTCTACGAGATGCTGATCCACGGGAGCATCGACTACTCGGGTTCCGCGATCAACTTAAGCGACAGCTACGACCGCGCGGAGCTCGTGCTGAACCTGATCGAGACGGGCGCTTCGCCGCACTTCATGTTCTCGGCAAAGAATTCGAGCGAGATCAAGAACACGGGTCTGAACCGTTTCTGCTCCACGACCTACGAGAGCTGGAAGAACGACGCCCTCGAGATCTACACGGAGGTGAACGAGGCGCTGAAGGATGTGAAGGACAGCGCGATCGTGAACCACGAGATCGTGAACGATCATCTGCGCGTCGTCACATACGAAAACGGCGTGAAGATCTACGTGAACACCGGGACGAAGGATGAGAGCGTGGACGGCGTTGCGGTTCCGGCGAGGTCCTACGCGATAGGAGGTGAGGCAGAATGAATAAGAAAAAGAAAAGACTGACGCTCACGAGAAAACGAAGCATCACCGGTTTTCTGTTTATCCTGCCGTGGCTGATCGGCTTCATCTGGTTTTACGCGAGAAGCCTGATCATGTCGATTGAGTTCTCCCTGTCGAACCTGACGGTAAACCCGGGCGGCGGCTATACGCTGGATTTTGTGGGGCTTTACAATTTCCTCTACGCGTTCCGCGCGCACGCCACCTACAAGCAGGTGCTGACGACGTCCATCGGCAACATGCTGATCGACGTGCCGCTGATCACTTTCTTCAGTCTGTTCATGGCGCTGCTTCTGAACAAGAAGTTCCGCGGGAGGACGCTGGTTCGCGCGATCTTTTTCCTGCCGGTGATCCTGAATTCCGAGGCGATCACGGCGGCGATGGATCTGGTCCGGACCATGATGAGCGGCGGTATCTCCAGCGCGAGCGCTGAGATGGCGGAGGCCGCGGCCGGAACCGGCGTGGGACTCACCTATTATATTGAGATGTTCAGCAACCTGGGTCTGCCGGACTCGATCATCACCTACATCGCGGGGGCGGTAGACCGGATCAGCGACATCATCAACGCCTCCGGCGTGCAGATCATCATCTTTATCGCCGCGCTGCAGTCGATCCCGGAGTCCATGTACGAGGTGGCGAAGATCGAGGGCTCCACGGCCTACGAGACCTTCTGGAAGGTAACGTTCCCGCTGGTGATGCCGCACATCGTCACGAATGTGGTCTACACCGTGGTGGACAGCTTCACGCAGTCTGAGGTGGTGGAGCTGGCCTACAACACCGCATTCAAGGAGATGAACTACGGACTGAGCTCCGTGTTCAGTCTGGTGTCCACGGTGATCACCTGTCTGATCCTGGTGATCGTCTGCCGGTTCATACAGAAACGAACGTTCTACTATAACTAGGAAAGGAGAGAAGAGATGGAAAAGGCAAAGAAAAAATCACTGCTTGCCCGGTACCGCGAGCTGATGGCGGACAGCCAGTTCACCAACGACCGCACCCGTTGGGTGGGCAATGTGAAGAAATTTATCCTGTTTGCTTTCCGCCTGGTGCTGATTGTCGGCGTGTGCTATGTCATCTTAGGCCCCGTCATCGGTATCGTGAGCAGCTCTTTTTTCTCCGACGCGGACAGCTACAATCCGATGGTATACCTGATCCCGCAGGAGCCCACGCTCGGGCGCTATACGATGGCGGCACAGTATCTGAACTACGGCAAGACCGTGACGGCCTCCCTGCTGTACTCCCTGTCGCTGATGCTGATCCAGGTATTCATCTGTTCCATGGTGGGTTACGGATTCGCAAGATACAATTTTCCACTGAAAAATGTCCTATTCGCGTGCGTGGTCGTCATGATCGTCATCCCTACCAACACGATCATGCTCCCGCTGTATATGACATTTGCGAAATTTGATATCTTTGGAATTATAAAGGCAATACGGGGGGATGCTGTCAACCTCCTGTCCACGCCGATCCCGATGTACATTATGACATTCTTCGGCTGTGGACTCAGATCGGGACTGTACATTTACATCTTCAACCAGTTCTTCCGCGGACTTCCGAAAGAGATTGAGGAAGCGGCATTCGTGGACGGGGCCGGGACGCTGTATACGTATTTCCGTATCATGCTTGTAAATGCGCTGCCCTCGGTCATCACCGTAGCGATCTTCTCTATGGTGTGGCAGTACAACGACACCTTCTACGCGAACCTGTTTCTGATCAGCAACGACATCGTGATCAGTAAGCGCATCGCCACGATCGAAGCGTCGATCTCCAATGTGGAGAAGATCCTGGATCCCAATATCCTGGAGCTCTTTGTGGACGCGGGCATCGTGCTGATCATGATCCCGATCGTGATCATCTACATCGCGCTGCAGAAGCAGTTCATAGAGGGCGTCGAGCGAAGCGGTATCGTCGGGTAGGAGACAAAAAAAGAAAAGGAGGAAAAAAAGTTGAAAGCAAGAAAAATCATCACGTTATCTCTGATGTCTGCGGTGCTCGGCACGGCGGCATTCGGGGGAATGAATGCGATGGCGGATGAGGGCGGTGCGGCCGCGGCCAGCATCGACTTCGAGGACGGCCTGTTCGGCTTCGCGGGAGTGGACAAATCCGTGAATTCCGCGGGTGACGTCGGTTCTCTGGAAGTGGTGGACTACAACGGCTCCAAGGCTCTGAAGGTAACCTCGGCCGGCAAGGCGATGTTTGTCGGCTTCCAGGCGGATGCGCTCCTGGGCGACAACATCGGGAATGTGGCTTCGATCGATATGACGATCGGAAGCGAGAACCCGGACGGCGAGTTCGGCGCGGTGTCCGGCAACATTTACGCTTTCGTGGGCGAGGATCTGGCGCGCAATAACGGCGCGTGGTCGGTTTATCTGGAGACCGCGAACCCGAAGACCGTGAGCTACGCTCTGCCGGAGGGCAGCTCCATGGTTCCGGGCAGCTACATCGTCGTCTCCCTGGAGACGGATACCAAGAAGGATAAGGGCGCGACCCCGGCGAATATGTACATCGACGACATCGCGTTCAAGGACGCGGACGGCAACGTGCTTCCGGTGGACACCTCCGCGGAGTATGTGGCGGCGGCCACAGGCGCGGACCGCTCCAACCTGTACGCGCTGACGAACGCGGTAGAGTTCGCGGACTTCGCGTGCACGGGCGACGGCTGGTCGCAGAACGGCTTTGACATGCCGCAGGAGATCATTGACGCGCTCGTTCCGGGCAGCGTGGTAGAGATCACCTACACGAGTGAAGCGGGCGACATGTGGCTGGTAATGCCGGATGCGGCGGCAGGCTGGATGAGAGTCGGCCAGGGCAACGCGGACGGCAGCGGCAGCGACAGCGCTTTCGTCAACAATTCCAAGAACATCGCGCAGATCACCTACGAGCAGATCGCGGCGGTGTGCGGCGACGACGTGAGCACCTGGGGCGCGAGAATGCAGTGTGAAGCGTCGGGCGCTTGGGAAGTGCAGTCTGTGAAGGTCGGCCAGGCGGCGACACAGCTCGCGGTGGCGGATGCGGTGGAGTTCACCGGTTTCGCGTGCACGGGCGACGGCTGGTCGCAGAATGGCTTTGACATGCCGCAGGAGATCATTGACGCGCTCGTTCCGGGCAGCGTGGTAGAGATCACCTACTCGAGCGACGCCGGGGATATCTGGCTGGTAATGCCGGACGCGGCGGCAGGCTGGATGAGAGTCGGCCAGGGCAACGCGGACGGCAGCGGCAGCGACAGCGCGATCTCTGACGGCAGCAAGGCGTACATCACCTACGAGCAGATCGCGGCGGTGTGCGGCGACGACGTGAGCACCTGGGGCGCGAGGATGCAGTGCGAGGCTTCGGGCGCATGGGAAGTTTACGGCGTGAAGGTCGGCAAGAAGACCGAGCTGAAGCCGCTCAAGAATATGGTTGAGTTCACAGGCTTTGCGTGCACGGGCGACGGCTGGTCGCAGAACGGCGCGACGATGCCGCAGGAGATCCTCGACGCGCTCGTACCGGGCAGCGTGGTGAGCATTTCCTACACGAGCGAGAGCGGCGACCTCTGGGTAGTCATGAACGAGGCAGCGGCGGGCTGGATGAGAGTTGGCGTCGGCAACATGGACGGCAGCGGCGGCGACCCGGCGGCTTACAACGGCAGCACCTGCCAGGTAACTTACGAGCAGATCGCGGCGCTCTGCGGCGACGACGTGAGCACCTGGGGCAGCACGATGCAGTGCGAGTCCTCCACCGCGTGGGAGGTTTACAGCGTGGCGGTAGGCCAGTCCGCAGATGCGGCGGCTCCGGCAGCGGCGGCTGAGGCTCCTGAGGCTGAGACAGAGGCCGAGACGACAGCGGCTGAGGTAGCTGAGTAACACAAGCATATGCATCAAAACGCTGGATCGGGGAATGTCTGTTTACGCTAGGCGTTCCCCTCTGGACAGCGTTATAAAATAGGAATAGAAGAAGGAGGAATAAAAAGAATGACGAACACAAAGAAATTATTTGCGCTTGGCCTTGGCCTTGCGATGACCGCAGGTCTTGCGATGACCGCAAGCGCGGAGGAGCCGAGGACGATTAAGATCGGTACCTGGTACGACCACTATTATGACAGCACGAACACGGACATCTACGATGATCCGAGCGTTTCGGACGAGGAGCTCGCGCAGAAGCATTTTGATTCCGTAAAGAAAGTGGAAGAGAAATACAACGTAAGGCTTGAGTTCGTGAACCTGACTTACGACGGCATTCAGGAGTCCATCAACACCTCCATCCTGGCCGGCACCCCGGACTGCGATATCTACGAGGTAGACCTGACTTTCGGTATCCCGGCGGCCCTGAACGGCTTCGTGACGAACCTGGAGGATATCCTTCCGGCGGATTCCGATATTTTCAACGACCAGATGGTATTCAGCCAGGTGGACATTGGCAAGGATGACGGCGTCTATCTGTTCCAGGCAAACAGCGCTGAGATGCTGCTCGCGAACACCTACATGATGGCGTGGAACAAGCAGATGCTCGACGAGGCCGGCCTGGAAGATCCGAACGCGCTCTATGAGAGAGGCGAGTGGACCTGGGACAAGTGGAGAGAGTACCTGCTGGCGCTCACGCAGGATACCGACGGCGACGGCGTGACCGATGTTTACGGCTACGGCTCCCGCTGGGATTTCCTGGTTTACAACCTGCTGATGAGCAACGGCACCGGCATCGCGATGAGCCCGACCGAGACGCTTTCCAGCCCGCAGGTGACGGAAGTGCTCGACTTCATCTACAATATGTACAATGTTGACCATGTCGCGAATCCGTGGAACGCGGACGATTTCGATTACAACCAGAACTGCTACATGGACGGCAGAGTTGCGAACTGGATCAGCGCGGCGTGGATCTCCGATTCCAACAAGGACGTTGACCTGAGCTTCGACGTGATCTGGAGTCCGTGGCCGATCGGCCCGAGCGGCAACCAGGAAACCAACAAGTTCAAGAACGTTTCCTCCGGCAACGCGTACATGATCCCGCAGGGCGTCGAGGATCCGGAATTCGT
>CANRDO010000082.1 GCA_947629385.1 uncultured Lachnospiraceae bacterium | reverse complement strand
TGTTGCCTGATTTTCTGAAAAATTTAAAAGGGTGTGGAATTTAACTCTGCACCTGAATTTAAAATTTCAAGTTTCGATATTTAAATATTTTCTTCGTGCGTCATACTCCTCCAAACTCCCTCGCATCAGTTGGGCATCGGTCGGGTATTCGCACAGGCCCTCCCCGAAGCGCTGGTACTTCTCGCTTCCGCGCCCGAGCAGCAGGATCAGGCTCTTCCCCTTCTGATCTTTCGCATATGCAATCATCGCGCGGACTGCCTCGGCCCGCTCCGGAATACAGATACAGCTACATCCTGTCATCTCCACGTAGCCGCGCACCTCCGCAGCGATATTCTCCTGACACTCTGTGCCCGGGTCGTCCGAGGTCACACAGACATAGTCCGAAAACAGCCCCGCGATGACTCCGAGCTCCCGCCTGCGGTTCAGCGCCTTGCCGCCGGGACAGCCGAAGATCGTGATGATCCGCCCATACTGGCTGTATTCCTGATATGCCGCGTCAAACAACCGCTCAAAGCTCAGGCGGTTGTGCGCGAAATCCACGATCCCGCAGAGCTTCCCGTCACTGCTCGTAAAGGTCTCCATACGACCCGGCACCGTAGTCTGCGCAAGCGCCTGCCGCATGCAATGGACGGGCACTCCATACACATCGGCCGCCGCGATCGCCGCTACGGCATTCTCTATATTAAAGCTTCCCCTCATCGCAAGCTCAAAGCGCTCACTGAACCTGCTGCACGTCACACGGAACGAAATTCGGCTCCCGGATCTGTCCACCTCACTGTAGCGATAATCCGCTCTCGGGTGGCGGCCAAACGTGACGACGCGCTCCGCCTTCCGCGCCGCGTCGAGGATCTTCTGCGCGTGGTCCGCGTCCAGATTGACGCAGGCCGTCCTCGTCTGCCGGAAAATTGAAAGCTTCGAGCTGAAATAATCCCCGAAATCGCAGTGCTCCTGCGGACTGATATGATCCTCGGAAATATTCAGGAAAATCCCCACGTCAAAGCGCAGCTCCCGCACACGCTTGTACTTGAGCGCCTGGCTCGACACCTCCATCGTCAGATAGCGCAAGCCTTGTTGATGGGCGTTTGCCAGCAGCTCGTGAACCACCGGCGCCTCCGGCGTCGTCATCACAGCGTCCTGTCTGCGCATTCCGTCATAATTGATTACCGTCGAGATCAGCCCGGTCTCCGGTTTTCCCTGCTCAGCCTCCCACGCGTCCAGCATGGCCTTTAAGTACCAGGCGGTCGTCGTCTTTCCTTTCGTCCCCGTGATGCCGGTCAGCCGCGGTTCGCCCGGCACATAGCCGAAAAACAGCGCGGATACCGCCGCCATCGCGCGCCGCACGTCGCTCACAAGAAACGCGGCCAGCCCCCGCCCGGCCGCGTATTCCTGTTCGCTGATATATGCAATACTCCCTTTCTCTGCCGCCTCCCGCAGATATTCTTCCCGGAAGGCCGCTCCCTTGCAGATAAATAAGGTTCCCGGCTCCACGGTCCGCGAATCGCAGGTGAGCCAGAGAACCGGCTCCGCGATATCATTGCCACAGATGCTCTGCACCTGCGGGCTCTCGGCCCCCGGCTTTTTCCTGTCATACCCTGCGAGCAGACCTCTCTCCCGCAGAACCTTTTCCACATCCCCAATCGTGATCATAACTGTTCCTCATTGCCATCGCTCAATCTCGTTTCCATGTCTCACGCTGCTCCCGGATACCCCTCCGGTGTGATGCCAACTGTATTCTCATGCCCTTTTATCCACTCACGTTTCCTCCAGATACTCCTCCAGCGTGATCCCCCTGCTCATGATCTCCTGCGCGGCCTCCACGCCCACATAGCGGAAATGCCACGACTCATAATCCACCTTCGTGATATCCTCCTTGCCGCGTGGGTAGCGCAGGATAAAGCCATACTTGCTGCAGTTCTCCTGCAGCCACTTACACTCTGGCGTGTATTCCTGCTGCGCGTCCAGCACCTGATAGTCGAGCGAAACGATATCCGCCGCCAGCCCCGTCTCGTGCTCGCTGTATCCCGGCGGCATCGTCTCGCGCGTCTCCTTGTCATACGCCTGCTGCCAGGTCAATCCCTCGCTCTCCATCGACGCCTCGATATCCTCGTCCAGAAGTCTCTGCTGGCACTCGGAATCCCGATAGCCGGAGGCGACGACGAACTGCAGCCCTTCCTCTGTGCCGTCCGTCAGCATCATCTTCAGCGCCGGATACATCTCCTCCGCGACCGCGCACGACTTATTCTCCAGCCAGTGCAGCCTCGGCAGATAACCATCCGGAAGCGCGTGATCCTTGTTGACCAGCATCAGCAGATCCGCCTTCTGTCCGGCGACGTTCACGCCGCCGTCGCCGCGGTCCTCCCAGATCCAGAAACGCCCCGAATCCGTCTCCCCGGCCTGCCTGTAATGCATGCTCCCGACCACCGCCACCGCAATGAACGCCGCCACAGCGCCCAGCAAAACCCGGCCTCTTTTTCTGCGCCGCAGCTCGCGCCCTTCCCTTTTCTCGCTCTGGACCAGTCGTTCCCTGTTTTCTTTCATTTCCTGCTCCCGCTCCTTCTTCCTCTGCACCCGATTTATATCCGTGTAATAACTCCCCGCACTCTGCGGCACATAATCCGAATAATATCGATACATAAAAACATCCCCTCTGCAGTCGCGTTCTTCGAAAAACAGCCGCCGGACTCCCCATCCGCTTTCTCTGTCGTTCTCCCGCTTTCTGCAAAGAGGATAAAACTCACATGTATCAGATTTTACACAAAATTGTATCTAAATTGTATCATTCCAGATTTTTTTCCGCTTCCACCTCGCCGTACCCGTCTTCGGCCGCACTCGCTTCATCATAGGCTTCGCTTCTGGGCAATTCCTGCGCTGCACCGTACACCTTGCTCCCGTCCGTCCCCGCTGGCTGCATCTGATAATCCAGATAGTCGATCACATCAGGATCTCCTCTCGCATAGTCGGCTCCTATCTCGTAGAATTCCAGCGCCTCGTCCGGCACAAATTCCGTAGCTCCCGCTATCGCCAAAAAATCTTCAGCGAGATCCTTCCACTGCAGCGCACCGTACATCACCGCGAATCCTACTCCCACCTTATTCGGATCCATATTGTAATTCGTTGTGGCCAGGCGGCGATATGCGTGTCCCGAAAACGTCTCAAATGAAAGCTCCACATCGAGCTCCAGATTTGCCATCCTCCGCTCAGCCTTCATTCCCTGCGCTCCGCAGACAGCCGCGAAATCATAATCCGATTCCTCCTCGGGGCGAACGGTTTCTGCCAGATAGGAAAAGAAATCAGACGCGTCCTCAGACTTCTCCGGATCGATCCCCATCTCCTCCGTCATCCTCAGCACATACTCTCCCATCGCGGCAAAGGATTCGTATCCCAGATCCTCTGCGACCACATCCAGCATCGACGGACCGGTCACAGACGCATAGTAGATCATGTCCGCCTCCGCATCCGTCACAAGCGTAACCGCATAGCCGCCCACGTCATAAAAGCGAAAGCAATGCATCAGCAGCGACGCATTGTCCAGATGGACGGTGACTGTATCATTCAGATACAGATTATCCCGAACGATCCCCGCCAGACAGCCCTCCGGAAACAGCCTTGCCTCGCACCAGTTCTCCATCGTTTCATGGCAGCGGCCGATCAGCTCTTCCACGGGCGTCTCCATTCCCAGGCTGATGCCCCATGTCCAGTAAAAATCCTTCGTCTCCTCCAGCATCTGCAGTCGACCCGCGATGTCGAGAGAGGCGGTATCGATGAATTGGATATTTTCCCTCCTGGAAAGCACCACGTGTCCTTCCGTCCGCGCATCCTGCCATCCGGCGTACAGCCCCGGCAGAAACCAGGCGACCGCTATGGACGCCGAGAGCGCCAGGATTCCAGCCGCGTATTTCAAAATCGTCCTCCAGCCTCCGCGCTTCGGCATTGGTCCGCCTCCCTTCTGTGTTCCATCTTCATACGATCAACGTCCTTTTGAGAACCTTTGTCTCCCCTGCTTTCCCGTCCGTTCACTCAATGTGAGCTTCTTCTCCCGTTCCGCCCATTTTGTCGGGCGCTCTCTTCTTCTGTCCCGGCTGTGCCTGCGGCCGCGCTCTTCTCCTGTCCCTGCTCCGCCTGTGAGAGCGCTCCTCCTCCAGATACGAGAAACGCACCGTCACCTTCAGGCCTTCGCCCGGAGCGCTCTCCATCTGCCAGACCGCCTGATGAAGCTCCACGATCTTCTGACAGAGCGCCAGGCCGAGTCCTGCGCCGCCCTCCTTGCGCGCACGGGACTTGTCCACCATGTAGAATGCCTCCGTGATCCGCGAGAGCTCCTCGGGTGGAATGCCACGCCCCTCATCCTCCACGCTGACCAGATAGCCGTCCGGAAGCCGCATCCCGACGACCCGGATCCGTTTGCCCGGATCGGACGCCTTGCGCGCATTATCGATCAGATTGATAAACAGCGAGATCAGCAGGTCCCGGTCCCCGTAGATATAACCGTCCTGCGCCTCCGTCTGTATCGTAAGCTGCTTTTCCAAAAGAGACGGAAGCACCGTCCGCTCCACCTCGTGCAGCAGATCTTGGGCGCGGATCTCCCGCAGCAAAATGTCCTCCCGCCCCGCCATCGTCAGATCGAGCAGCTTGTAGGATAACGACTGCAGCCGCTTGCCCTGCCGGAAAATATAGTCCGCGCACATATCCGTCTCCTCCGGCGACAGGTCCATTTGACGGATCGTATCCGCGTACCCGATGATCGAGGTCAGCGGCGTCTTCAGCTCATGCGCGAAAGCCGCCGTGAACTCCTCCTGCCGGGCCACCTCGTTCTGAAGCTGCTCCATCTGCGTGTTCATCGTGTTCGCCATCCAGTTGAAATCCTCCGCAAGCCGCCCGATCTCATCCGTGCTGCCAATCTTCACGCGCGTGTCATACCGTCCCGTGGCAAAGCGCCGCGTCGCGCTGGAAAGCTTCTGCATATTGCGCATCACAAGGAACAACGCCAGCAGAATCAGTCCGCCCACCAATACCGAAAGGATCAGCACGCCGATCTGGTACCGCGCGTACATTGCCGACCGCTCCGCATAGATCTCCGTAATATTCTTTGTCGTCTCGATCCGCTCCCCGGAGTCGCCCTCCGCCTGCACGACCAGATAAGTCGCATCGCCCTGGCGCACGATCTCGTATCCCGTGTTGTGCTCCTCGTCGATCTGCTCCGCGATCGAATTCTCCACCACGAGCGCGTTGTCCTGATACAGCAGCTCGCCGTCCGCGCCGAAGATCCGCGCGTTCCCGCCCGCCTCGTCGCTCCTCTGATGAAAGCTCTCGACCAGCTGCCGGACCGACGTCTGCGCCCTCTGCTCCTCAGACAGGCTGTGCAGCGTCAGCTCGTAGGAGTTCTGAAACATCTGGTTCTCGATCATGCAGCGCTCGATCTCGCGATCCAGACTGCCGTTAAAATTGTCCTGGATCATCCACAGGCCGAAAAAGGTCAGAAAAAGCACGAAGATCGGCGTTGTGATGAAGAATATTTTCCATGACAGCCGCATCGCGCTCCTCCTTTCCCGGCCCACCGTTCCGTTCCTTCTCTATCCCTGTATCTGTCCAGATGCCTTGTAAAACAGCAAAGCCGTTTCTCCGCCTTGCCAATCCTGTTCCCCTGCGCGCCGCTTACTCGTCCGAAAAGCGGTACCCCACCTTGTAGATCGCCGTGATGTGTTCCTCCAGGCTCAGCTTCTTCTTGAGCCTCTGTACATGAAGATCCACGGTCCTGCCCGTCCCGCTGTACTCGCCGCCCCAGACATTCTCATAGATCGTCTCACGGTACAGCGCGCGGTTCTTATTGCGCACAAAGAGAAGGAGCAGCTCATACTCCTTCGTCGTCAGGTCGACCGGCCGCCCGCCCTGCAGGACGCTTCTTGAATCTGTATCGATCTCGATATCCAGGATCCTGATACGTCTCTCGGTCTTCTTGTATCTGCGAAGCACCGTCTCCACACGTGCCAGAAGCTCCGCGATCTCAAACGGCTTGGCGATGTAATCCTCCGCGCCAAGCTTCAGTCCCTTCACCTTCTGCTGCGTCTCGCCCATCGCGGTCAGGAAGATGACCGGGATGTCCATTGACTTTGCATACTCCAGTACCTCGTAGCCGTTCAGCTTCGGCAGCATGATGTCGAGCAGGATCAGATCAAACGGCCTGTTCTCGATTGCGTCGGCCGCCTCCTCCCCGTCCGAGGCCACCTCGCACTGGTACCCGGCCTTCACCAGATTCATGCGGATCAGGTTCGCGATCGCCTCCTCGTCGTCTACTATCAAAATCTTTATCATAACGCAAGTTCTCCGTTTCATGTTCTCGGTTTATCGTACCACAGATTCCGGATGCTCACAAGACTGAACACTTAACTTCGTGTATAGTTCACAAAACCCGGACGCCGCAGGAGCCGATGTGCCTGTCCACCGCAAACACGTTGTTCTCCTAGATTCGCTTCGCCGCTTATGGACAGCTGTCTCCGCAAACTCGCTTCGCTCAGACATGCTCCGACAGCTGTCGCTATGCTCGCGAATCCTGCGTCGAACTGCCTATCGTTTGCGTGCGGACAGGCAACATCCAGCTTTCCTGCGGCTGTTTGTGGCAGATGCATAATTCGCTGATCTATTCTGCAAAAATGCAAGAGTATAAATGCTCTGCCGCATGCCAATGCACAGCCCTGCAGAAGGGACTTGCTGTGTCAGGGCAGATCATTGAG
>CANRDO010000081.1 GCA_947629385.1 uncultured Lachnospiraceae bacterium | reverse complement strand
AAAAAATTTGACAAAAAGAAAGCAGGTCTTATGCGGCCTGCGAGTACTTTTTCTTTTATTCAACTGTCAAACTCCCGCATAATATTATATTTTGTTATCTCAAATAATACAAGCGAAAAACAGTTCCACAATTTTCCCATCAAACAGAAATCCGAAATCCTATTTACTTTTCTTGCTATGGCGAATAAGCTGTGATATATTATAATCACTGATAAAAAGGTAAAGTGAGTTCACCATCAGGTAAGATAATGCAATAAACAGGGAAACGTGTGAATGAACTCATCAATGATCATTTGAATAAAGCTATACCGGAAAGGAAGTGCATCTCAT
Source organism: uncultured Lachnospiraceae bacterium (assembly GCA_947629385.1). Taxonomy (GTDB): domain Bacteria; phylum Bacillota; class Clostridia; order Lachnospirales; family Lachnospiraceae; genus Choladousia. Next base: position 6,482 of record CANRDO010000081.1, on the reverse strand, counting down.
ATGGCATTAGCACAGGAAAAATGTTATACTGTCGAAGACATCTATTCCCTCCCGGATGGAACTCGGGCAGAACTCATCGACGGACAAATCTATTATATGGCACCGCCATCCAGAACTCATCAGAAAATTGTCAGCGAGCTCCATGCTATAATCCACGATTACATCAGCAGGCACAACGGTTCCTGTGAAATCTATCCTGCTCCATTCGCTGTATTCCTGAATGAAGACGACCGCAATTACGTGGAGCCTGATCTCTCAGTAATCTGCAATTCCGACAAGCTGAGTGAAAAGGGATGCAACGGAGCGCCGGATTGGATCATAGAAATTGTCTCACCCGCCAGCAAACAGATGGACTATTACACAAAATTGTTCGAGTACCGTTCTGCAGGTGTTCGAAACTACTGGATCGTAGACCCGGACAAGGAGAAAATCACAGTATGGGATTTTGAAGCTGGCAGCACCGCAGATTTCACATTTTCTGATTCTATCGCCGTTGGCATTTATGATGATCTGACCATAGATTTCTCGACACTGAGGGTTTGGTCATGAAATATTACTTCAAATAACTAAGATGGGGCACTCCATAAAGTCTCCATCTGGACAAGATATTCTTTACTTGCTCCAGATGGAGTACATCCATAGTTTTTCTGCTGAAACGCATAGCATCTGTCACCAGCACATTGTCATATTCTGGGACAACCTTTGATACAATCTACGTGAAAGCACGGCTTACAAATCGTCGCACATTTGTTCCGGGTGTGCATTTTGGATTTTTTGTCCCAAATTTCGGGCAAAATTTTGAGAAAAAATCCGGAAATGCACACCCCTTGTAAGGCGGAGTTGGCACAGCAACAAACAGGAATGTGTTAATCGATTCCAAAGGCTGAGTCATATTTGACCACGCCCTTAACTTGAGGCGCATCGTCTTGCAATTTGAATGCCATGAAGTATTCGTCCTGCACTTCAAATGGCGCTTCTATTCCGTATAAACTCGCTGGAAGATAACCGGCACGCGGGTAATATGTCGGGGAACCCAGTACCACCGAGTAGTCATACCCCAACTGTTTGGCAATACGATGTCCCTCACGGATAAGCGCCAGTCCGATTGCTCTACGCTGATATGCCGGAAGAACAGAAAGTGGCGCGAGAGCAAGTTCAATGTATTCTCCTATGGTAATTTTGGTAAAAAGGATATGACCCACGATTTTGCCATCTTCCACAGCCACAAGGGAAAGTTCTGGAATAAAGGATGAAGTGGCCCTCAACGCTTTCACAAGCTCCTGCTCGTTTCCATCGCTATGTTCAGCATGAGAAAATGCCTCTGTTACGACCTGAAAGACTGAATTATAATCGTCTGCTCGTTCTTGCCTTATTTCCATACACGCACCGCCTTTTTAGGAAACTCTTTATACTGTCAACTACCGATTTTTCTTTGAGTATATCAAAAATATCCCCCAGCCTTCAACCACACAAATGCAATCCTCAACAGCGCTATCCTTCCCAATCATCCGGCAGATACAGCAGATCCCCGCGCCCATCCGCCTTAATTTTCTCCACCGCATACCGCAGCCATTCCTCCGGCGTAGGAATATCCCCGGCGCATGGTATCCGCCGCCATTGCTCCCGGCGCGCCGGATCAGAACTATTCCACTCCTCCGAAATGCCCACAGATAATTTCCCAAAAAAATGGATGCGTACAACCCGTAAACTTCCCAGTCTCCTTCCGACACTTCAAGTCAGTAATCACCAGTTCAACTTCAACTGGTGGTTGCTGACTTAGTTACAATATAATCTGCGGTGCCATAACTCAGAAGTATTGACACCAAAAACAAAGTACCGTAAAATCAAGATGTAGAGAGGGGTCATAACTTAGTGTCATAAATAGAGCAATTTGATAATTGCCGTCGACACATCTTTACCCTTGCCGATATGCAAAGTCATAATTCTTGTGGCCACTATCAAGATCATCTCTTTGATAAACCGCCAGAAAGAGCTGACCCGAAAGCCATCCCATTAATATGTTAATATGTTTTTATTACAATCCCAGTGTGTCATTTTGCTTTTTCGTTCGTTCACCGCATTTCCATAACACCATCGGATGATGTTCGATACGCAAAAGAATATCAGCATCATCAAACAAAAGCGCCGGCTGATATTTTCCCTCAGCAAAAGCCTGCCAAAAGGACAGTTCCGCATTTTTCGGTCTAAGAATGTTAGCTAAATAATCTTTTACCTGTTTTTGCGCAAAAGCCAGATCAAAACGTTCTCCACGACGCAGCACAGGTGCAAGATCCGTCTTGATTTTCTGTGTAGTTATGCTGCCGATACCGTTAAGATCAAAATGTTCCGGCACGGTTTCTGAAGCAATAGCAGCATAGAACATAACACACTTTCTGAATAGCCGCTCCTGCGTCTTATCAAACAATCCATACTTTTGCATATTGAATATATCATAGAGATCCCGCGGAGCCGCCCGGTTTAAGAGAGCAACCGTCTTTGTGGAGAAGATCTCCAGCGGATCAACACTCAATACTGTAAGTTCCTGATCGTTCCACGGTAAATGTACCGGTCTGCGGGAAACAGGCAGCACATGGCAACGCAGCATATAGTTGATCTCTATTTTCAGATTGTCTTTCATTCCTCCGGCATTCACATACTCGTACACGAAGGAATCCAGCGCGTGGTATTGCTTTGATTTCAAACTGAGTGTGTAGCCGGATGCCGCCATATATTTTTGTATGAGCTCATTGATCCGCTCCCGTTCCGCCAGCATAGGTTCTCTTGATACGTCCTTTGAGAAATCGAGGTCTATATCAACTGATAGACGAGGCAAATCAAAAATCGTCAGATTGATCGCAGTGCCGCCCTTTAAGGCGAGGCTGTCTACAAGCAGCGGATCACTTTCCATGAAGGCAAGAACGTCCGCAAGCCGGCAGACTTTTTCAAAAGTGTCTCGAACAAATCCAAGTTCTTTGGCCTGCCTGCCAAGTGTAATGCGGTCAAATCGCGTCATAGTCAGTTACCCCCTTATCCACGATAGCTTTCAAATCTTTTGGAGCAAATAGTTTCCAGCGGTTATGAAGAACAAAGTCGTTCTGCTTTTCAAAGAGGTAGGTTTTACTGGCAGAGGACCTCTTTTCACATTCAGCAAAAAAAAGTTCCGGCAAAGATAGTTCATCTCTCAGTGCTTCAAGAATATATCCGGTCTTTTGATACAGCTGGCTTTGGCCGTAAAGTTCCAATGCGTCAAGCAGCTTATTAGAGTCAAGTGAAGGAACAAGGAGAAGGCAGCGCAGCAATTCTTCCAAACCGCCTATCTTTTGAAAATCCGCTATGCTGTCTATCACAGTCCGCTCTAAAGAGGTCACGCGGACGCCGGTTTCCATCTCTATAATGCCTACTTTTCCCTGGCAGGCCAACGGACAGTAATTTACACCGTCATAGGAGAACGGACGAACACGCTTTTCAGTAGCAAAGTATACGTCATAAAAAACCTGATTACCATATCCATAATATTCAAAGGCGCTATGATGAGACACACAAGCGTCGTTCGCAACGCGGGAAGCAATCTGATAACGATTTGGAATTGCCTGACCTGTTTCCATGCTGATGACTGCGTACAGATCGCGACGCACACGCTCAATATATCCTTTTTGCAGATAATTCCTTATCTGCCACGCTGCTGCGCTCTCAGATCCGGAAAGCTGAACCATATCTTTATGTGTAAAACAGCGTAAAGCGGCAAGCTCTTTGTATCGTTCCATTGCATAACCTCCTTTCGATTTTTACTATAACGCAAAACAGGAGAAAATACAATTATTTTGAGCAAATTTAGAAATGCAAATTTGGAAAAGCGCACAAAACAATAGGACTTCTCGGTCGTCTTCCGGCACCATTTGGAAAACTCCCCGAAGCAGTCAATAGCATTCTCGTAGAATGATCCATAAAAGTTTGAATTCCATGTCCCTTCTTCAATCACCCATAATCCCCTGCCCGGATGACGGATTCAGTCCGAAAAAGTACCGATCTTTGGAACTTACGTACTTGATACAATTACGTTTTCCTCCCTCTTATTCCTTATACTTTATTGGAAGTTCATGGGCTCTCCGTATCTCGTCAAGCCCCATCTGTATCCGCTCGTTCTTGTCCTCTTGCAGGCTGAGCAGCAAAGAAATATCATCTACACGTTCATTCTCTGCCAGCAGAACCGGGTCGTAGCTCCAAACCTCAATGAAATATCCGCCGAAGTCGTAGAAATCCTGCCGGGTGATAATATCCTCCGCAGGAACCTCTGCCGCCTTCTTTTGGGAGATCGCGACAGCCCCATCCTCTCCATCCGCTCCGACCATAGAGAGAGCAGCCAGCGCGCGCACGCCGCTTTTCATCATGGTTTTGTCTTTATCGATTCTTTTCACGTATATCAAGCGTTCTACCGGTGATTTTAAGCGGGGAAAAGCTTTATTGAGGAATTCCGGCTTGGCAAATGCGGGAGAGATCCATTTGTTGGTGCCCTCGTTTTTCACTGTGATCAGCCCGGAAACGGTCAGATCGTTGACCGCCCGGGTGCAGGTCGCCTTGGAAAGAGAAAGCTTTTTCGACAATTGAGTCAGGTTGATCGGCTCAGCATCCTGCCGGTAATACAGATACAGAAAAATCAGCTGGGTTCCCGGTGTCATCTGGTCCGGAGCTGATATTTTCGCCTTAAACCTTTCGGTAAATAAGCACCCCAAAAACGGCAAATAGATCTGCTGTTCCGGGGAAACAAACGGTATACCGTTTTCAACCAGATTACGGCGCTGCAGAGCGGTCAGGTTCTCAAGACATAACGCACAAGGCAGCGGGCATATCTCCTGAAAATTCAATATCTGTTTTTTCAGCACCGGCAGTCTCCATGACACAGCATTAGGCGTAAGCAGTACAAACCGATTTTTATTCCATGTAATACAACTCGGCGTGTATCCGTCACGTATATAATAAGGAGTTTTCTCCGAGTAATCGAATCCTGTGATTGAGATATTGGCGCCAAATACAGTTTTCAAAAAGTCAAGCACATTCATCATCTTCTTCCTGTCGACCAAAAATATTGTTTCATTTGAAACAGATTATATCATCACATAAGAAACTTATCAAGTGTTTATGAAACAATTACATAAATAGTTTATGTAAGGATCCTCCTTTCCTGAAATTTTCGTTTTTGATTACAAAGTAATCAAAACCAAAATGCTGTAATGCCCGAATTTACGGGGTTTTTCGCACTTCGGTCACGGGTTCGATTCCCGTCAGCAGCTTAGATGAAAAGATAGGGAACCCCCGTAAAATGGGGGTTTCCTCATTTTTATGCACTTAAAAGTGTGGTCACACTCTGAATTGCCAAAGAGCATAAAAAGTTCTTCTTGCATTTAAAAATGCAGAGTGCTATAATACGAAGCCGAAGACACAAAGGCGTGAAAAATGCCATTGTGTCTTTTTTGTGCTTACAGCAACGGGCGAAATCTATGCCGGCATATTTCGACTGTCTGGAAAGTCAGAACACATAACTCGGAAGCAAGTCCCGATGGACGGGCAGAAACGGAGGCAAAAATGAAAGATGTAATCAAAGTATCGACCGTCGCATTTCACGCTAAATGGGGCGACAAAGAAACCAACCTGAACCGGATGCTGGGTTATATTGAAGCAGCCGCTGCGGAAGGCTCCAATCTGATCGTATTTCCGGAGATGGGGTTGACCGGCTATGACGACGAGGCGGAGAAGCCTTTGGAGGAAAAAATGCAGTACAAGCTTGCAGAACCGGTACCTGGACCATCCTCGGAGAGAATTGCGGAGCTTACCAAAAAGCTCGGTGTATACGTGGCATACGGTTTCCCGGAGAGGGATGGTTCTTCCCCGTCCACGATCTACAATGCGGCCTGTGTCTGCGGACCGGAGGGGATCATCGGTTCTTACCATAAAATCCATCTCCCATTCCCGGAGCCTCACTGGGCGACGCGCGGAGATAAGCCGTTTATTTTCGAGACGCCCTGGGGACCGATCGGACTTGGGATCTGCTACGACTCCTACTGTTTCCAGGAGCTGATGCGTTACTATGCAGCAAAAGGCTGCCGTCTGTACGTCAACTGCACCGCTCTTGCCAAATGCCATGGGATCGCGCTCGGCTCTACTACACTTGAGGCAGGCGTTATCACAAACCAGATCTTTATCGCATCCGCGAACCTCGCAGGTACAGACCTTTACAATGTATTCTGGGGCGGCGCAAGCATCATCGGTCCCAGCACGAACTTCTGGGAGGCAGAATACTTCGCCGGCTATCCGTTCACGGATCCGCGTGCGATCCAGAATAAGATGTACACTGCCGTGATCGACCTGTCTGAGGCAACAAGGGAGAAATTCGAACCGAACGACCTAATCAACGGCGCTACCGATTACCGTCCTGCAATCTACAAGACACTGATGGAGGATCTGCTGAAAGATCCGAAATTTCAGGA
>CANRDO010000080.1 GCA_947629385.1 uncultured Lachnospiraceae bacterium | reverse complement strand
CGTAGGAGTTTGGGCCGTGTCTCAGTCCCAATGTGGCCGGTCACCCTCTCAGGTCGGCTATGGATCGTCGGCTTGGTAGGCCCTTACCCCACCAACTACCTAATCCAACGCGGGCCCATCCTGTACCACCGGAGCTTTTCACACTGCGCCATGCGGCGCTGTGCGCTTATGCGGTATTAGCAGTCATTTCTAACTGTTGTCCCCCTGTACAGGGCAGGTTGCCCACGCGTTACTCACCCGTCCGCCACTAAGTCATACCCCATTCCGTCCGAAAACTTCATAAGGCATGCTTCGTTCGACTTGCATGTGTTAAGCACGCCGCCAGCGTTCATCCTGAGCCAGGATCAAACTCTCTGATAAAATGTTTGATTCGGTCAGATAACACCAACGTTTATCTTCCCTCTTTACTGTTTTAAAGGTCAGTTCCTTAAGATAAAACTTCTTAAAGAATTTTCAAGGTTGTTTCACTGTTCAGTTATCAAGGTTCGCCTGTTGTTGGCCTCAAGCGCGACAACTTTGACAGTATACCATGTCTTTGCCGCTTTGTCAACAACTTTTTCTTTCATCTTTCTGCAAGATGAAACGGAGAAAGAGGGATTTGAACCCTCGCGCCGCGTTAACGACCTACACCCTTAGCAGGGGCGCCTCTTCAGCCTCTTGAGTATTTCTCCAAAATTCTGAATTAATCTGACATATTATATTGAAATTTTCGCACCTTTTTTCCGCGGCGCATTTATTATTATACCCACGGCAATTCTGTTTGTCAATTAATTTTTTTCGTTATTTTCGGGCTTTTTTCGGCATTTCAAGATATGGTGGAAGCTGTGTTTTTCACACACAAAATTTGGGGACCGCCCAATGGCGATCCCCTGTCATGTTTCTCAATCCGTTTTGATGATCCGAACTAGTTGGTGATCGTAAGCTCGGTCTCCTTATCGAATACGTGGATCTTGTCGATATCAAGAGCAAACTTAACTTCGTCACCCGTTCTTGCGGTCGTACGCGGATTCACGCGAGCGGTGAAGTTCGCACCCTCAACGGTGAAATACAGGAATACTTCTGCGCCGAGCAGCTCGTAAACCTCGATCTTCACATTCATTGCACTATCGCCTGCAGCCGCAACCTTATCAGGATCGTCGCTCATATCCTCCGGACGGATACCCATGATAACAGTCTTGCCATTGTATGCTTTTACCTTCTCAGCCTTCGCTGCCGGAAGCTTGATGCTGGTAGCGCCAACCTTCAGGAATACATCGCTGCCCTGAACGTCTACCGTCGCATCTACCATGTTCATCTGCGGAGATCCGATGAATCCTGCGACGAACAGGTTGCCCGGTGCATTGTAGAGGTTCTGCGGGGTATCTACCTGCTGAACCACGCCATCCTTCATAACAACGATTCTGGTACCAAGCGTCATAGCCTCGGTCTGGTCATGTGTAACGTAGATGATCGTAGCGCCCAGTCTCTGATGCAGCTTGGAGATCTCAGTTCTCATCTGTACACGAAGCTTTGCATCCAGGTTGGACAGCGGCTCGTCCATCAGGAATACCTTCGGCTCACGAACGATAGCACGACCCATAGCAACACGCTGTCTCTGACCACCGGAAAGAGCCTTCGGCTTACGGTCAAGGAGCTTCTCCAGATCAAGGATCTTGGCAGCTTCTCTTACCATTTTGTCAATCTCAGCCTTCGGAACCTTGCGAAGCTTAAGGCTGAATGCCATGTTATCGTAAACCGTCATGTGCGGATACAGAGCGTAGCTCTGGAATACCATTGCGATATCTCTGTCCTTCGGCTCAACGTCGTTCACGACTCTGTCGCCGATCTTCAATGTACCGCCTGTGATCTCCTCAAGACCGGCGATCATACGAAGCGTGGTGGACTTACCACATCCGGACGGACCTACGAAGATGATAAACTCTTTGTCCTCAATCTCCAGATTGAAATCCTTAACAGCCTCAAAGCCGTTCGGGTATGTTTTGTTGATGTGAGATAATGATAAACTCGCCATTTTAAATTCCTCCCTGAAATAGTAATCTAAGATGGACTAAGTATACTAAAAATCGAATTTATCCGCCATACCCGAACTATACAAACTTTTCCCTGACTACTCGTTACTTCTGCTTATATTTTTTTTTGTTTTTATCAGGTGTTGTCATATTGACGAAAATTTTAATTTTTCTTGTACAGCTTGACGAAACCACGTCTTTTTTGTAAACTTTATCATAGTTAATTCGTGATGAAACATACGACAGCATTTCAGACTGTCGGGACTGTGGGAGAATGCAAATGAATTACATTGTTTTGGATCTAGAGTGGAATCAGTGTCCGACGGGCAAGGCAGAGGAGAACGCTTCCCTTCGCTTCGAAATCATAGAGATCGGCGCCGTCAAGCTGAATGAAACCCTCTCTCTGACAGATCGCTTTCGGGAGGTCGTCAAGCCACAAGTCTATCGCAGTCTGCATTACAAGACAAAGGAAATCGTCACTCTGCGCGCCATTGACTTTGAGGATGCGCGCAGTTTCCCTGAGGTAGCAGAAGACTTTATAGACTGGTGCGGAGAGGACGCCTTGTTTTGTACCTGGGGTTCCGCCGACCTGACGGAGCTGCAGCAGAATCTGGCCTACTACCATATGCCCTCTCCGTTTTCGTTTCCTCTGCTCTATTACGATATCCAAAAAATATTCAGTATCGTCTATGAGGACCGCAAATCGAGGCGCTCACTCGAATCCGCAGTAGATTTTCTGGACATCCCAAAAAATATTCCGTTTCACAGCGCATTAAGCGACGCACATTATACCTCGCTGATTATGCAGAGCCTGAGCCCGGACCAAATTTTATCCAATTCTTCTGTCGATTATTACAGGACTCCTGAAAACCGCCGGCAGGAGATTCATCTTTCCTATGAGACTTATGCCAAATTCGTCTCCAGACCGTTTCGGGACAAGGTGCAGGCAATGAAGGACCGGACCGTCATAGCCACGCCATGCTGCAAGTGCAACAAAACCGCACAAAAAAGAATTCGCTGGTTCCCGGTGGGCGGAAGCAATTATTTCTGCCTGGCCTACTGCGAAAAACATGGCTATCTGAAGGGAAAGATCCGGCTGCGCCACCGGCGCGATAATCTCTGCTATGCGATCAAGACCGTGAAGGCAATCTCTCCGGAGGAAGCGTACGCAATCCGAGAGAAGAAGGAAGTGCTGAAGCTCAAGCGAAGGCTGCGGCGAAATTTCAATACCAGCAGAACTCCGTAAATCGTTCCAAACACTAAGGCGGCCACAGAACAGCTTATTAGATAAGTTGCTCTATGGCCGCCGATTTATAATTGCAAATAAATTATTCTCACTTTGTCCGCTTGAAATTCGCGACCAGATCCTCCATCTCTCTGAGCAGGCAATCTACCTTTCCAAAATATGCATCATTGTTCAGCGGATTGTCCATCTCTTTGCTGATCTCGTCCAGAACTCCCGTCAGAGCTGCGATACGCTTCTTGCCGTTTCCGTTCTTATATAAAATGTAGCGACTTCTCTCGTTCTCCTCCGGAGTCATCTTGCGAAGATAAACTTCCACATTCGGCTTCTCACCGATATAACGGTATGTAATGGAAGGCGACGCGTGATTCAGAAGATTCTGCAGATAATAGATATCCCCTGTCGTCTTATAATAACGCCATGCGAAGGTTTTGCGCATGGTCTGTGCGCCAATTGATGTCAGTCCCATGCTCTTTCCGGCGCTCTTCAGCGCACGATAAGCCTGCTCTCTCGACAATGCTGCCGGCGAACTGGCGTGACCGAGGATCAGATACGCATCCGGATCCTTCCCCTCAGTATACTTGTTTATGATCTCTTTTAACTCAGGCGGAATCATAAATGTCCGCTTGATATTTTTTGTGCCGATATTTGCCTCTATGCTGTCTTTGCCTCTGATGTCTTTATTTTTAAACTTTAAGATTTCCTGAAGCTGGAGTCCGGTCCCCACACCGATTTCAAACATAATGTAATACTTGTCATCCATCTCTCTCAGCTTCGCTTTGAATTTCTCCAGTGTCTCATCGTCTTTGATTGGCGCAACCCAGTTCATACCATTACCCATCCCTTCTTCAGCATTAATTATTTATACATTCCCTTCGTTCTTGGCCGCCAGACGCTCCTGGCGCTCCTTTTCCAGCTCATCGATCAGCTTCTCCGTCTCGTGAGCCTTCTCCTCCATGATCCTGGCCTCCTCGGCAGCCCTCTCTGCCTCCGCCTGAGCACGCGCCTCTTCTTCCTTCTTCAGACGCTCCTGCTCCATCACCTCCCTGAGCTCTGCCTCGATCTCAGCGGTGGTCATTTTTTCAATCTCTTCCTCCCTCTTCCTTCGTTCTTGTTCTTCCTGTCTTCTGCGCCTTCGTATTCTGGAATCTGAAGTACAACGGAAAATCAGCACAATGATCAGCATCACCAAAATCGCAAGAGCGATCGTTCCTCCGATCATCACTGCCAGAAAATGATTCTGTGTGTACTCCATAACCCTTTGATATCCGGTCTCAAAAATCTCTGCCGTCTGTGACAATACCTCGTCCAGATTCTCAGCCTGAATATGATCCCCGGATGTATCCGACTGTACAGCCTCTACTTCCACGTCCTGCTCAAAAACCATCTGCGCTGGCGCGTAGATCGCCTGGACGTCTCCCACGAAAGTACCGACCGGCCAGTCATTATATTTGCAGGAAAGGGTTGTCCGACCTCTTCGGCGCTCTGTGACCTCATGAGTCACATCCGCGGCATCCGCCGAATTCGGAAGCATCAGCCAGCCGCCCATATAGGTAACCGGCCGCCGCTCCCACACCGGCGATTGAAGCCTGGAAGCCTTTCCGAAATATCTGAGTCCCATTATATCGTAAAAACTGCTGTCTGGTCCATCATTTTCAAAGTTCACAGGGGAAAATTCGTCGAAGCCATACTCCATGATCTCCGTCGTATCCCAGTACGCGACGTCCGCGCCCTCCGCCCGTAAGACGACCGAAACAAGACACTTGCCGTCCTTCTCCCCGTATGTCACAAGCGTATTCAGACACTGCGACGTGTAGCCGTTCTTCCCTCCAGTGCACCAGTCCTGGTAATACTCCTCGTCCTCGTGCATCATCTTATGATGGTTCAGGAACGACCGCTCCTCCTCCGTCAGATTCGTCTCCGGAATCGTATACTCACGCGTGGTGACGATCTCGCGGAAAACCGGATTCTGATAAGCGGCTGCCGCGATCAAAGCCATATCATGCGCACAAGTATAATGGTCGTCCTGATACAGTCCATGAGGATTGGCAAAATGAGTGTTGACACATCCAAGCTCCTGCGCTCTGGCATTCATCAGATCCGCAAATCCGCTCAGGCTGCCTCCTATATACTCCGCAATGCCGTTCGCGATATCGTTGGCCGACGCCAGCATCAAGCCATACACCGCATCCTCGAGCCTCATCTTCTCGCCAGGCTGAATCCCCAGATGCGAGCTGCCCTCCTCCAAATCATACACGATCTCGGAAAAGGTAATCTCGTCATCCAGATCACAATTCTCGATGGCCAGCAGCGCCGTCATAATCTTCGTAATACTGGCCGGATACATCTTCTCCGTCGAGCCCTTGGCGTATAAAAATGTGCCCGTATCGATATCCATCACTGCAGCCGTAGCTGAGTCTATCTCCGGGCCCTGCGGCCAGCCTGAGATTTCGTTCGTCTCTATCGCATAGGAGACCGGGATCGGCTCCTCCTGTTCCTCATCGGCAAAAATCATCGTATAGGAAGCCACGGACATTAGACCACATAGTAAGAATCCCGCGGTCAGGAATTTCCATTTTTTCATTCCGTCTCTCCTCATATTCAGTTTCGCGCATTAAACATAAGAAATCTTACATCCTGTTCGAGTGATCTTATCAACAAATAATATGGTCCGTATCGAACAATTTGAAAGATGTAATATTAGTATATGGGAAAGAAAAAGAAAATGCAAGACATGTTCTGCAACTTTTGAAGAATATTTTCATAAAATTTTCCATTTTTCTGCTTTCAATGCAAATAAGAAAAGAAAAGAGGGCTGTCTCGAAAGAATCCGAGGCTCGCCCTCCTTCTCTTCTCTTACATTTTCTTTTACCTATGCCGCCGTCCGGTTCACCCGAACTGCTTCAACCTACCTCTCAATCCTTCTCCTGCGGCGCATCGTCTCAGCGACAATTGCCATCGCCAGAGCAGCCAGCATCAGCAGAACATAACCCATGAGCGGAGTGTCGTCGCCTGTCTTGACCGATTTTGTCGGTTTCTCGGACTCCGACTCCGGTTCTTCTTTCAACTGGTTGGTGATCGTCACGTCCGCAGATGTGTGATCCACATCCAGCGAAACCTCGCCGTTGTCAACCGTAACCGTATAGCCGAAGCTCTTTCCAACCGGCCTTCCGTCCTCTGTCACCTCAGTCACATACAAGGTAGTCGGCCCCTCCGGATCGCAGACAACATCCACAGATGCACTTACGGAAGATCCTCCGCCAAGACTCAGTTCCACAATATTCTCGGAAACATCGCCGGACAACTCCGTATGCTCAGCATCCGCAAAGATCCCTGCGTAGAACGTCTCATCGCTGTCCATTGCCTTGCCGTCCACTCCCAGCAGCTTCTTCGTGATATTCAGCTTGCCGCTGCGGTAAAAACCGTCCGGAATGTTTTCAAACGTATTCTCAAACACAACCGTCGTCGAACCGTCCGCATTCTTCACAACCGCGCTCTTGCCCTCGTTGAAGTTCGCGGTAAATATAGTCCCGTCTTCTGCGAGACCGGCCAATATTACCTCACCGTCTGCATTCACTTCTCCCACGTAATATGTTCTTCCGATATCGATATCCTTGAATGTGACCGTCGAAGACGACGCGTTCTTAAATTCCAGAGCCTTGATATCCGTCACACGCTTCGTGCACGCCTCGTCGGCAAACAGCGCCACATAGAATGTCTCATCGGCAGCGTAGAGGTCTTCTCCGAGAGCGGTCAGCTCCTTCGTCACACGGATGGTGCCGTCCCTCGGCTCCTCCGGCGTCGGGTTCGGAATAATCTGCGTGAGCACCTTCGGGTCATTGCCAACCTGCACGCCCGCCTGGTTCTCCACGATGTAGTCGTCCTTTCTCGCGTTCACGTTGACCTTTGCAACCAGCGTCACCTTTCCGCTCTGTCCGGCCGCCACATTCTTAATCACCCAGGTCACCGTGCGCGTCGCGGAATCATAAATACCGCCCTGATCCGCGCTCACGAAATCCAGGCCCTCGTCGAGCGGATCCGTCACCGTCACATCCGCCGCCGTATCGTGGCCGTTCTTCCAATGGATCTCATAGGTAATCTGATCGCCTACATAGACTGTCTCATTCGCGCCCGGATCTGTTTCTTCCTTCTCCGGCACCGGGTTCGGGATGATATTCGTCAGCACCTTCGGATCATGGCCCACCTGCACACCCGCACGGTTCAATACCTCATAATCCTTGCCATCACCGGCTGTCGGTGTATCACTGTCGCTGTACGTATAGGTCTTGTACGCGTTCTCGTTCACCGTCACGGTCAGCTTCACACTGCCTTCGCTGCCCGCTTCCCCGGCTGCCGCCGCATCCAGCGTCCACGTCACGACGCCGTCCTTGCACGTTCCGCCGTTGTCCGCGCTCTTGAACGTCACGCCCGGATCCAGCTTATCCGTGACTGTCACCGTCGCCGGCTCCTCATGTCCGTTCTTCCAGTGAATCTCGTACGTGATATCCTGACCGATACCAACCATCACGCCCTTGCCCGGAGTTACTTCCGTCTTCTCCGGCACCGGGTTCGGGATGACATTCGTCAGCACCTTCGGATCATGACCCACCTGCACCGCCGCGCGGTTCAGGACTTCATAATCCTTGCCATCACCGGCTGTCGGCTTGTCGCCGCTGCCATACTGCCAGGTGTCGTATGCGTTCTCGTTCACTGTCACGGTCAACTTCACGCTGCCCGTTTCTCCGGCCGCCGCGTTCAGCGTCCATGTTACGACGCCGTCCTTGCACGTTCCGCCGTTGTCCGCGCTCTTGAACGTCACGCCCGGATCCAGCTTATCCGTGACTGTCACCGTCGCCGGCTCGTCATGGCCGTTCTTCCAGTGGATCTCATATGTGATGTCCTTGCCGACTTCCGTCATCACGCCCTTGCCCGGGGTGACTTCATCTTTCTCGGGTACCGGGTTCGGGATGACATTCGTCAGCACCTTCGGGTCAACCCCTACCTTCACGCCCGCGCGGTTCAGGACCTCATAGTCCTTGCCCTCGCCTGCCGTCGGCGTGTCGCCGTCGTACGTGTATGTCTGGTACGCGTCCTCGTTCACCGTCACCGTCACGCTCACGTCGCCTTCCGCACCCGCGGCCTGCGCCTCCAGCGTCCACGTCACAGTGCCTCCTTTTTCCGATTTATCATGGCTTCCGCCGTTGTCCGCACTCTTGAACGTCACGCCCGGATCCAGCACGTCCGTGATCTCCACGTCCGCCGCCGTGTCATGCCCGTTCTTCCAGTGGATCTTATAGGTAATGTCCTTGCCAACCTCAGTCATCGCGCCTTCGCCCGGGGTAACTTCCGTCTTCTCCGGCACCGGGTTCGGGATGATGTTCGTCAGCACCTTCGGGTCATCCCCTACCTTCACGCCCGCGCGGTTCAGGACCTCATAGTCCTTGCCCTCGCCTGCCGTCGGCGTGTCGCCGTCGTAC
>CANRDO010000079.1 GCA_947629385.1 uncultured Lachnospiraceae bacterium | reverse complement strand
AACGGCGCTACCGATTACCGTCCTGCAATCTACAAGACACTGATGGAGGATCTGCTGAAAGATCCGAAATTTCAGGAGTAGCTTTGAATCCATATAACAACAAACCATTTGACTTCGGCATTGATGTCGATATCGAAAAAGACCCTCACGGCGACAGAGTCGTCATAACATGGAGTGGAAAGCTTCTTCCATATAGCAAACAGGGCAAATACCCCTGGTAAACAGTTAAGGGTGACCAATCTGGCCACCCTTTCTTTTTATTCCAAAATCTCTGTCACAAAGGGGAGCGCCCCGTCAATGCCTTAACGAAATGATATTGCCGATGAAAGTTCTCCCCCGAAAAAGGATTTCTCCTGCCGGTTCAGGATCTTTCGAAAAAACCTGACTGCGGAAATCGCCCGGCAGATTATCCGACCAGATCTGCGAGTCCCGTCTGCTCCAAAATGTTCTGCACCGTTTCATTTTGTCCGGTTACGGTCAGATTGCCGTTGCCCGTCTGCTTGATCATCATAATCAATACGCGCAGTCCCGCAGACGAGATATATTCAAGCGCGGACGCGTCTACCGCGATCTTTTCGGGCGTTCCCCCGGCTGCTGTCTTCTCATAAACGGACAGAAGTTCCGGCGCGGTTATGGAGTCAAGTCTGCCACGGAGGGTGATCTTCATCTTTTTGTCACTCATACTTGCCTTCACGCCAAAGCTTGCGCTGTCATAGTCCGCCTCGCTTTTTCCGTAATCTTCGTCTGGAGTGAGAATCCATGCATAGACATTCTCAAGCTCCTTTTTATACGCCGCTTTCGTCTCGTCGGGATACACCGCCAGACTGCCGAGCTCCGGCAGATAATTCGCCATAGGTACGCGCTCCCATTTCAAGCCGACCGAATGCAGGAAGTCCGTTACCTTTTTCAGGTTCTTCTCATAATCATATCTCAGAACAGTCATATTGTTCGCATCGATCTTTGTATCTGATATATCCGAGACCTCATCCCTTGTCTTGATCAGGTTTTCAAAAGCGGCTTCGCCGTGAACTGCCGTCATTGCCGCCATGAAGAGCGGATTTGCCTCCAGATCGGCCGTGATCCAGCAGCCGCCGAATTCTTCCAGAAGCCGACGGACATTCTTGCACAGCTCCGTGAGCTCTGAGTCATTAAAAAGAGTGACCAGTCCTTCTGTTGTAATGCAAAGCTCACCTTCAACGGACGCAACTGCATCCCTGAGCGACTGGTAGTTTGTCACGTCAGCACCGTGGAATTCCTTCTTCAATATTCCGCGCTCAGCGAGAATTTCACCGATAACCGGAGCGAGCTCATCTATCACAACAGGCAGATCACAACCTATATAATGCCTGTCCCTGAACTCTTCATGTATCGCCCGAGGATTAAATCCACACGGAATGTCGAGAATCGTGCCTTTCCCGTATGCGCTCAGCATACGGTTCGCCACACGATATTGGGTCTCTGCCATAACAGTTAAATCTGCGCCGAGGGCAGCTTTCTTCCCCTCATCTTGCATAAGCTCTTCTACATTCGTACCGAACCTTTCTGCCAGTACCTTCGCGTCCTCGCCACCCGTGACACATAATCGCAGCAATGTTGGCTCCGCTGTATTAAATGCCGGATTTGTTCTTTCCCTTAATTCCTGCTTCTCATTCAATTCTTATCCCTCCTTTGATAAACACCTCATGTTTCGACTATGGCACTGCAAAATTAATTTACCACATTTTATCTAAAATCCAACGTTTTGGCGTGAAAAGCATGTGTGTGACGTGAATAGTCTTTTGGGAGATCCGGCAACAGTTTGGCAACACCCCTGCTGCTGCCAGGTGAAGGATATGCAAAATATTTTTTTTGACACATGATCCCTGTTAAAATATAAACAGATATTGATAGGAATGTACAGAAATGCTACAATTTCTCCGGAACTGCCAATGTAGTAGAGGAAGTAAGTTATGTGCAAATTTTTTTACCCCTGCGGAGCAAAGGAAATAAGCCGCAAGGATGAATTTATCAGCTTTTACAACGATAAATATTTCTTGCGGGAAGACGGCGAAAGAAATAATCCCATACAGTATAAAATCGCAAACGGGCGCAGTCAAAGCATAGGTCAAAGCAGCCGCCGGGTGGAAGAACATATCGAAACCATTTTAAGAAACGGCATTATGACGAAAACAAAGGCTATGAAATAGTACACGATCTGAATGATAAGAAAATCGAACTGGGATTGAAGGGAATAGGCCCTGTTTATCTCATCACCTTGCTCTATTTTATTTCAGGCGGAAAATATCCCATTTACGATCAGTTCGCGCATTTTTCCCTGATGGGAATTGAAGAGGGATCATCCTTTGACAGGAAAAAGTTTACAGAAAAAGATTTGAGAACAGAAGTTTCTACGGAAAAAGATTTGGAAACATTTTTCAAAAGTTATCAGGAAAATTATATCAAACGTTTAAAAAATATCTTTGGCGAGCAGTGGAATCACCGCGATACAGACCGTGCCTTGTGGGTTTACGGACACTTGTATAAGTCCTACAAGTAAATCGTTATTTAAAATGGATTTGCGCAGCATAAAAGGAGACGTCGTCAATGAATCTTTCGGAATCCGGCTATTGTGATCTATGGCAATGCCCTAAAATACTCTGGCTGAAAAAGAACAAACCGGAGCTGCTTTGGTATGAATAATTTTATTAAGACCAACTAAAGATCTTGCAGTTGATTCTCCTAACAATATTGAATATAATAGGAATTGGGAAATTTTTGCATTTATCCGGCAAATTACAAAGAAGTGTTCATAATAGCAATAAACATGGAAACTGACCATAGATTTCTCGACACAGAAGGTTTGGTCAAGAAAATCACAAGAGACGCAACCTGGAGTCAGGCTGCCGATTGGGGAGGATACAATGGAACGATCTGAAAAATATCAAAAATTACAAGATAATCTTCGCTCGCTCGGAAGCGTCTGTGTTGCCTTTTCCGGCGGCGTCGATTCTACCTTTTTACTCTATGTCGCTCATCAGGTGCTTGGGAATCGTGCGATTGCTGTTACGGCGCAGTCCTGCTCTTTTCCAAAACGGGAGCTTGACGAGGCAAAAGCCTTTTGCGAGTCCCACGGAATCACTCATTTCGTATGCCGGTCGGAGGAATTGGATATTGAAGGATTCCGCCAGAATCCCAAAAACCGCTGCTATCTTTGCAAGCATGAACTGTTTGAAAAGATATGGGAGATTGCAAAGCAAAATGGGATCAGCGCAGTGGCGGAGGGCTCCAACATGGATGACAACGGAGATTACCGTCCGGGGCTGATCGCCGTCAAAGAACTGGGAATTCAAAGTCCGCTGCGGGAGGCAGAGCTGACAAAAGCAGAGATCCGCGAACTGTCAAAAGAGCTTGGCCTGCCGACCTGGAACAAACAATCCTTTGCCTGCCTGTCCTCTCGCTTTGTTTACGGCGAAACCATCAGCGAGGAGAAGCTGTCCATGGTCGACAGAGCGGAACAGCTTTTACTAGATTTGGGATTTCATCAGGTACGGGTGCGGATTCACGGAATGATCGCACGAATCGAAATATATCCGGATGAATTTGAGAAGCTGCTCGAGGTACGAGAAAATGTCTGCCGGCAGTTTCGTTCGTTCGGTTTTACCTATGTCACCCTCGATCTGCTAGGCTATCGCACCGGCAGCATGAATGAAACACTGAAAGAAGGATAGTATGCTGAACCAGTTTTCAAGAACCAAACTATTATTTGGAAAAGAGGCGATGGAGCGACTGGCCGCCTCCCGCGTTGCCGTATTTGGAATCGGCGGCGTCGGTGGATATACTGTGGAGGCTCTTGTCCGCTCCGGGATCGGCGCAATCGATCTGATTGACGACGATAAGGTATGCTTGACCAACCTGAATCGACAGCTTCATGCTACCAGAAAAACCATCGGGCAATACAAAGTGGATGTGGCGGCTGAAAGGATTCACGAAATCAATCCCGATGTCAGGGTTATGACCCATAAAACCTTTTACACACCCGAAACGGCGAATCAATTTGATTTTTCTGAATACGACTACATTGTAGATGCCATCGATACCGTAACAGGGAAAATTGCGCTCGTGGTCAATGCAGACAGCACGGGAACCCCAATCATAAGCTCCATGGGCGCGGGGAACAAACTCGATCCGACCGCCTTTGAGGTAGCGGATATTTACAGCACTTCCGTTTGCCCTCTTGCCAAAGTCATGCGACACGAACTCAAGCGTCGCGGAATCAGAAAACTAAAAGTTGTTTATTCCAAAGAACCGCCTCTGACACCGATTGACGATATGGAGATCAGCTGCCGCACGCACTGCATCTGTCCACCCGGAACCGCAAGAAAATGCACACAGCGCCGTCAGATTCCTGGCAGCAACGCTTTCGTTCCCCCAGTGGTCGGTTTGATCATCGCGGGAGAAGTAATAAAAGATCTGGCGCAAAAAAGCGTTTAATGAAGGAGCAGTCTATCACAAGACCGCTCCTTCCCAGATGGCTCAGAAACATATTCTCAACTTAAATACTTTTCACAGACTACAAGGACGGATAAGCGAACAGCGCAAATAGTAAAAACGTGAAGCTCGCGATCTTCAGCTCTCTGATTTTCCTTTTCATTACAAAATCCTCCCAGAAAAACGCTATATGATATATTCAGAATAATCCCATTAATATCTGATTGCAAGTTTTTTTATTATATAACAGCGGCTTTTTTTACCATGAATCTAGGCTTGAATTTGATACCTGAAGCGAGACTTTGAGCGGAGCAAAATTCCCTCTTGCGCACAGAACATGCGTTCTGTATAATAGGAACTGCAGGGATTTTAGCGGAAACGAGCGAAGGGAGGCAGAACATGGAGCAGATCATCATACATGTGGACATGGACGCCTTCTTTGCCTCTGTGGAAACACGGGACAATCCGGCGCTACGCGGAAAGCCGCTGATCATCGGCGCCCTGCCCGGAGAACGCGGAGTGGTCGCCACCTGCAGCTACGAGGCACGAAAATACGGAATCCATTCCGCAATGAACATCAAGGAGGCCTACCGTCTCTGTCCGAACGGCATCTATATGCGTCCGGATATCGATAAATACAAAGCTATATCAAATCAGCTGCACGAGATCTGGAACACTTATGCCTCTGCAGCAGAGACAATTGCGCTTGACGAAGCGTACCTCGATGTAAAGGAGCTGGCAAGGGATCTGGATGGAGCGCGAAGGATTGCCCGTACGATCAAGCAGCGCACAAGGGACGAGCTCGGACTTACCTGCTCGGTGGGCGTGGCCTATTCGAAGACAGCAGCAAAGACAGCGAGTGAGGAAAAGAAGCCGGACGGCTATTTTGAGATTCCCAGCGCGAAGGATTTTGTCGATCTGATCATCGACCGCGATGTGAGGGTTCTCCACACCGTCGGGGAGATGACGGCTGAGAAACTGCATGCTTTCGGAATCCGCACTGTGCGTGACGTGCAGGAAAGACAGGAGACGGTCGTCCGCCTTCTTGGAAAACAGGGTCGGTGGATCACAAGACTCGCGTTCGGGATCGACGAGCGGAAGGTCACGCCGTACCGCCCGCAGGACGCGAAATCCATCGGCAGAGAAGTGACGTTTCAGGAGGATGTGAATAATTATGGGCTGCTGAAGGATGTGCTTGTCCTGCTCGCGCTGTGTGTGGAGCACCGGGCGAAGCGCCACGGACTGCACGGAAACGGCGTGACATTGAAGCTCACCTACTTCGATATGAAAGGGATCACCCGTTCCAGAAGCGTACCGGACTGCGACTCCGCCGACGCAATCTACCAGGAGGCAGCCAGACTGCTGGACAATGTGGAGAAACGCCCGGTTCGCTTGGTCGGTGTGAGCATTTACAATTTATCCGGCGAAGAAGGACGGCAGCTTACCCTGGAGGATTACTTCGCGGAGGCCAGGCAGCAGCGAAATGCAGAACAAAAAAGGCTGCTCACAGAGCTGCAGACGCGATATCGGCTCGACTTCGCCGGACATCTGGATCAGATCTATCAGGCGGATACGCTGCACAGGACAGTGGAGTACATGAGGAAGCACAGCTGACCTAAACGCTGGCGCCGTGCCCGCAACCTGGTACTTCTTCTCTTCCGCCACGATTCGTTTCCCAAAGAAATATAGGGGGTTCTCGCAAAAGAACCCCCGTTCATCAAACACAATTCCGTTCTGAATACAGTTTTTTCAAAATATTCTCCCGGAAAAGTCCTCTGAATACTTATTCTGCTTTCCTGTTCCCTACTTCACCACAATGTTAATGATCTTGTTCGGAACGTAAATCTCCTTGACGACCGTCTTCCCGTCCATGTAGGCCGCAATCTTTCCGTCGGCCTTCGCGAGGGAAAGCGCCTCGTCCTTGCCGCAGTCGGTCGGGAGAGTGACGGTTGCGCGCACCTTGCCGTTGATCTGCACGCCGATCTCGATCGTCTCGTCGACCGTCTTGCTCTCGTCGTATTCCGGCCACGCGGACACAGACAGGAAATCCGTATGCCCCAGGCTCTCCCAGATCTCCTCCGTCAGGTGCGGAGCGAACGGAGACAAAAGCTTAATGAAGATCTCAAGCTGCTCTTTGCTCAGCGCCCCCGCGCTGTAGATCGTGTTCGTGAGCGTCATCAGCGCCGCGATTGCCGTGTTGAACTTGACCTCCTCGATATCAGAGGACACCTTCTTAATCGTCTTGTGGAAGCTCGTCTCCAGCTTCTGCGTGGACGGATCGTCGCTGATCAGATCGGTCATGCCCGCCACGCGCTCGAGGAAGCGCTTGCAGCCGCGCATCGAATTGTCATTCCACGGGGCCGCCGCGCCGTAATCGCCCATGAAGAGCACATAGGTGCGCAGCGTGTCCGCGCCATAATCCTCCACGATATCGAGCGGATCGATCACGTTGCCCTTCGACTTGCTCATCTTGTCGCCGTCCGGCCCGAGGATCAGTCCCTGGATCGAGCGCTTCGCGTACGGCTCCGGCGTGTTCACCTCGCCAATGTCGTACAGGAAATGATGCCAGAAGCGGGAGTAGATCATGTGCCTCGTGACATGCTCCATGCCGCCGTTGTACCAATCTACAGGCATCCAGTATTCCAGCTTCTTCTTGTCCGCGATCGCATGATCGTTGTGCGGATCGATATAACGCAGGAAATACCAGGACGAACCAGCCCACTGCGGCATCGTATCCGTCTCGCGCTTCGCGTCCTTGCCGCACTTCGGGCACTTGCAGTTCACGTAGGAATCGATCTTCGCGAGCGGCGACTCGCCATCCTCGCCCGGCTCGAAATTCTCGACGTCCGGCAGGCGCAGCGGCAGCTCCTCGTAAGGCACTGGCACAACGCCGCACTCCGGGCAGTGAATGAGCGGGATCGGCTCGCCCCAGTATCTCTGGCGGTTGAACGCCCAGTCCTTCATCTTGAACTGCACGCCGGCCTCGCCGATGCCCATCTTCTTGATCTCCTCGATCACGCGCGCGATCGAGTCCTTCTTGTTCGTGTAACCGTTCAAAAACTCCGAGTTGATCATCTCACCGTCGCCGGTGTAGGCTTCCTTCGCAATGTCGCCGCCCTTGATGACCTCGATGATATCGACGCCGAACTTCTTCGCGAAGTCGTAGTCTCTCTGGTCGTGCGCCGGCACCGCCATGATCGCGCCGGTACCGTATCCCATCATGACATAGTCCGCGATGAAGATCGGGATCTCCTTGCCGTTGAGCGGGTTGATCGCCGTGAGACCGTCGATCCGTACGCCGGTCTTATCCTTGACGAGCTGCGTGCGCTCAAACTCCGTCTTCTTCGTGCACTCCGTGCGGTACGCCTCGATCGCGTCCATGTTGCCAATCTTATCCGCGTACTTGTCGATCAGCGGATGCTCCGGCGCGATAACCATGAACGTGACGCCGAACAGCGTGTCCGGACGCGTCGTGTAGATCTCCAGCTTCTCGCCCGTCCCCTTCACATCAAACCAGACGAACGCGCCGGTCGACTTGCCGATCCAGTTCTCCTGCTGCTGCTTGACATTCTTCGGGTAGTCCACGTCCGCGAGCCCCTCGAGCAGCTTGTCCGCATACTCCGTGATCTTCAGGTACCAGACGGTCTTCGACTTCTGCACGACGTCGCTGTGGCAGATGTCGCACTTGCCGCCCTGGCTGTCCTCGTTCGAGAGCACAACTTTGCAACTCGGGCAGTAGTTCACGAGCGCCGTGTCGCGGAACACCAGCCCGTGCTCGAACATCTTCAGGAAAATATACTGCGTCCATTTATAGTAATCCTCGTCCGTCGTGTCGATCACGCGGCTCCAGTCGAAGGAAAAGCCCACCTTCTTCAGCTGGTTGGAAAACTTCTCGATGTTCTGGTCTGTGATGATGCGGGGATGCGTCGACGTCTTGATCGCGTAGTTCTCCGTCGGCAGTCCGAACGCGTCGAAGCCGATCGGGAACAGAACGTTATAGCCCTGCATGCGGCGCTTCCGCGCGACCACCTCGATGCTGGAATACGCCTTGATGTGGCCGACGTGCATGCCGGCTCCGCTCGGGTACGGGAACTCAACCAGCCCGTAGAACTTCGGTCTCTCGTCAAAATCAGCCGCCTCGAACACCTTGCTCTCCTGCCACTTCTTCTGCCATTTGGGCTCGATCAACTTGAAGTTATGTTTCATAACAGACTCCTCCTAAATAAACTTGAATTAATGCCCTATTATACAACCATTTTCTGTAAAAGTCTACGCGCAACAACAGGTTTTTTGCGCTACGTCAGACGCGTCGACCTACTTCAAACGTTTCGGTCCCAGATTCCCTTCTTTAAAGTGTTTCCGGCACAGCGCCGTGTAGCTGTCGTTGCCGCCCACGACGATCTGCGTGCCGTCGCGCACGATCTGCCCGTCCCCGGTGAAGCGCGTGTTGCAGGACGCGCCCTGCCCGCACCAGCAGACCGTCTTCAGCTCCTCGATGATGTCCGCCCAGGCCAGCAGCCACATGCTTCCCTCGAAGAGCTCCCGGCGGAAATCCGTCCGCAGCCCATAGCAGATCACCGGGATCCCCGTCTTTGGTAGTTAGCGCCATATTTTTTGGAAGCAAAACCAACATATATCTCTTACAAATGCCCATATATTCGG
>CANRDO010000078.1 GCA_947629385.1 uncultured Lachnospiraceae bacterium | reverse complement strand
TCTCTTACGGGAATACTCATTAACCTATGTTGTTTAACCGAGATGCTGGGTATGGAATCTCGGATTACAATTGACGTGGTGTATACTTTTCAACAGGAGGTGGACAATGAGAAATCTGAAAATGAAATTCAGGCGCATCGAGTTGGATATCTCCCAAACAAAGCTTGCCGAGAAAGTGGGCGTTACCAGACAGACGATAGGCTTGATCGAAGCGGGCGACTTTAATCCTTCGCTCAGGCTCTGTATCGCGATCTGCAGGGCGCTGGACACTACGTTGAACGATCTATTCTGGGAGGAGAACGGAAATGAAGAAACGCAGGAATAGCAAGAACAATCTGGATGAAAGGCAGGAGCAGACGCTGCTGCGGATTGAGCACAACGGATGCTGGCTGGCCTTCTGGGGGCTGGCGGCCGTCATAGTGGCGCAGAGGATTTTCTTTGACGATGATTTCAGGAATCTTGCGGGAGAGTGCATTGTCTTTGTGGCGCTTGCGCTGTACATCGCCGTGGGATGCCTCAGGCAGGGGATCTGGGACCGCCGTCTGAAGCCGAATACTTCATCGAACCTTGCCGTCGCTCTGACGGCTGCCCTTATCACAGGGGCACTGGGGTTCATTTTTACGGTGAAACGCTTCCCGGACAAGATCGCGGGTTCCCTTGCCTCAGGCATCGTATACGCGGTGATCGCGTTTACCGTATGCTTTGCGGTCCTGCAGCTCTCGGCCGATCTCTTCCGGAAAAAACAGGCGAAGCTGGAGGAAGAGCCGCAGGAGAACGAGGAAGAGGGAGACTCGCTTACCTGAATAAGCGCGAAGCAGAAAAGGAACGGGCTGCAGTGAGCTTCACATTTGATGGGTTCCATATTTGACGAGTTTTATATTTGATGAACTTCATATCGGATTTCATGTCAGAAAATCTCTCAGCCTGAGAAAAAATCTGACTCCCCCGGAGAGCCATTTTTCGGCTCGGATTTGGTCGTTCGGCATGCGAATTTGTCGAACGATTTTTCTTTGCAAACCCCGGAAATGCGGCTATAATGGCGATACTTGAGCGACTGCAGCGCTCTGGCATTTTCAAAAAGGGGGAGTCAATCATGGTACAGTTCATCATGGAGCGAAATCTATTGCTCTATCTACTTGCGGCGGCCTGCGTAGCCGCGGTCGCCAGTCAGATGATCCTCAAACAAATATACGACAGCCTGATAAGAGACACAAAAAACACGGGGGAGCCCGACGGGAAGTTTTTGCAACAACTGAGACAACGCTTTCAATATTGCAGGCATCTGAATGAGAAGGTCGGAGACGTACAGGCCCTCATCCGGAAGAATCTGATGGAATACCGATTCTGGGGGATGGGACTGCATCGATGGAAACGGATCGGCGTCGAGCTGCTTGCGGTCAGTGTGCTTTGCGCCTTTGCCGGGAGCGTGTATCTTGTGCAGGGCGGAGGCGCGGTAGTGAACGGAAATTCCTATTTCTGGATGGGGCTTCTTGCCGCCTCGCTTGTAGCTACAGCCTACGCCGTCGCGGATACCGGGTATCGCCGGAAATTTCTTGAAGTGCAGCTGGCCGACTATCTGGAGAACAGCGGAGCGGTTCGCGATTACAGTGAGGACGCGGCGCAGGCGTTTGCGGCGGCGGAGCCTGCCCCGATCGTCTCTGTCGAGAGCAGGCGCAAGGCGAAGCGCAAAACCGTAAAGGAGAGCGCGGCGGCACAGACCCGGGCGCAGCGGGAAAAGAATGAGCTGAAGGAGAATCTTGCCCGGGTGAAGGCCGGGATGCAGGAGACTGCCGCGGCGACAGAGCGGGAGCGAAACGCGGAGCTTTTGAGGCACATGGATCCGGCCGAGCAGGAGCGCATTCTGCGGGAGGTGCTCAAGGAGTTCCTCTCGTAAGGGCTGCCGCACTATAATAAAATGTGTTTGGCGGCAGCCCGAAAAATACTCTTGCACAAGGAGAAAAGGTCTGCTAGAATAAATGCGGAAAAAATACGGAAAGCACGAAAAGGAGATGTTGTGGTATGGGGAATAAAGTGGCATTTGACTATTCAAAGGCGGCCTGCTTTGTCTCGGAGAACGAAGTGACGTCGATGAAGAAGATCGTCGCGGACGCGAAGGAGCTGCTGGTGTCAAGGACAGGGGCCGGCAATGATTTCCTCGGATGGATCGATCTTCCGGTCGATTATGACAAGGACGAGTTCGCCCGGATCAAAAAGGCGGCGGAGAAGATCAAGAGCGACAGCGAGGTGCTGCTTGTGATCGGCATCGGCGGTTCTTATCTGGGAGCGAGAGCCGCGGTCGAATTCCTGCGCCACAGCTTTTACAATACGGTGTCGAAGGAGATCCGCAAGACGCCGGAGATCTATTTTGTAGGCAACAGCATCAGCAGCACGTATATTCAGCATCTGATCGAGGTGATCGGGGATCGTGATTTCTCCGTGAACGTGATCTCGAAGTCCGGCACGACGACGGAGCCGGCGATCGCATTCCGCATCTTTAAGGGCATGCTGGAGAAGAAGTACGGCAAGGCTGAGGCGGCGAAGCGCATCTATGCGACGACGGACAAGGCGAGAGGGGCACTGAAGAGTCTGGCGACGGCCGAGGGCTACGAGACGTTCGTGGTTCCGGACGACGTCGGAGGACGTTTTTCTGTGCTGACGGCGGTGGGGCTTCTCCCGATCGCGGCCAGCGGAGCGGACATCGACAGGCTGATGGAGGGCGCGGCTTCCGGAAGAAAGCGCGCGCTGGAAGCAGACTTTGAAGAAAACGACGCCCTTCAGTACGCGGCGGTCCGCAATATCCTGCTCAGAAAAGGAAAGGCCATCGAGGTGCTGGCGAACTACGAGCCGAGCCTGCACTATGTTTCCGAGTGGTGGAAGCAGCTTTACGGCGAGAGTGAAGGAAAAGACCAGAAGGGAATCTTCCCTGCGTCGGTAGATCTCACGACAGATCTCCACTCTATGGGTCAGTTCATCCAGGACGGCAGCCGTACACTCTTCGAGACAGTGATGAATGTAGAGGAATCCAGATGCGAGCTTACGATCGGCGAGGAGCCGGTGGATCTCGACGGACTGAATTATCTGGCGGGCAAGACCGTGGATTTTGTGAATAAGAGCGCGATGAACGGGACGATCCTCGCGCACACGGACGGCAATGTTCCGAACCTGATCGTGAACATTCCGAAGCAGGACGAGTTCTTCCTGGGCGAACTGTTCTACTTCTTCGAGTTCGCGTGCGGCGTGAGCGGATATGTACTGGGCGTGAACCCGTTCAACCAGCCGGGCGTGGAGAGCTACAAGAAAAACATGTTCGCTCTCCTGGGCAAGCCGGGCTACGAGAAAGAGCGCGAAGAGCTTCTGAAGAGGCTGTAGGATCAGTCGAAAAAGCTCTGGACGAGGGATAGAAAACGGCAGGGACGCGAGAGACTGCGGCTGCCGATCGCTCATAGACAAAGCTGTGAGGAATGACAAAACGTGTGGGATGCTGTGGGCGGAGAAGTTCTGCCCACGGCATCCTTGTGTCGTTTTTGAATTGATACATTTTATGCATCGTATGATATAGATTCAGCCGCAGAGGGCAAGGCACATGCAGGAAGGATCTGCAGGTGCATCCGTCCGGACATCCTGCTCTTTGCGGTATTTGGATAACAGATATGGAAGGGAGACGACGGATGAATATCGTATTTCTGGAAGCGGACAATCTGGGCGAGGACATGCGCTTCGACCGCTTTTTCGAGCTGGGCGAGGTCACGGTGCACGGGGAGACGCCCGAAGAGCTGATCCCGGAGCGTGTGGCGCAGGCGGACGCCGTGTTCGTCAACAAGCTGCCGATGAACGAGAAGACGCTCGGCGGCGCGCAGTTTTTGAAGTATGTCGGCGTCACGGCGACCGGCACGAACAATATTGACTTCGATTTTATGAAAAAGCGCGGGATCACGGTCACGAACGTGGCGGGGTATTCCACGGACGTCGTTGCACAGCACACGTTCGCGATGGCGCTTTATCTGCTGGAGCATCTGCGCTATTACGACGATTATGTGAAGTCCGGCGATTACTGCCGCAGCAAGTCGTTCTGCCACATGGACCGTCGATTCACGGAGCTTGCGGGGAAGACCTGGGGTATTATCGGACTCGGAGCGATCGGAAAGAGGGTCGCGCAGATCGCGCAGGTTTTCGGCTGCAGAGTGATCTACTGCTCGCCGTCCGGGAAGAACACGAACACGGATTATGAGCAGACGGATTTTGACACGCTGCTGGAGACCTCCGACATTGTGTCGGTGCACACGCCGCTGACGGAAAAGACGCGCCATATGATGGACTACGACGCCTTCTGCAAGATGAAGGAGAGCGCGATCTTCCTCAACGTGGCCCGCGGGCCGATCGTGGACGAGGAGGATCTATGCAAGGCGCTGCGCAAGGAGAAGATCGCGGCGGCCGGACTGGACGTGCTGGAGAAGGAGCCGATGGACAAAGACTGTCCGCTTCGGAAGTTCTCAGACAGCGACCGGCTGCTGATCACGCCGCACATCGCCTGGGCGGCCGTGGAGGCGCGGACGCGCCTGCTGGATGAGGTCTGGCTGAATCTGAATGATTTTATGAATGGAAAAGAGAGAAACGTATGCCGGAAATAAAGAACCGGAAGAACACGCCGGAAGAGAAAAAAAATCAAGATACGAAAAATCAAAAGACAGAGACGTCGGGAGGACTGAAGGACAAGGCTGCACGGGTTCTCAGGGTTGCCGGGAGAGGGATCGGGGCGGCCGGCTACGCCGCTATGCTGCTTTGGTACTGTGCGCACCCCTCCTACTATGGGGAGAATGATCTCGTGACGCTGTTCACGAGCCCGAGGACCTGGTTTATGATCGTGGCTTCGACAGCCCTGATCACGCTCTGCCTTGTCCCGAACCGCCTGTCTGATCGCATGAATCGGAGACTGAGCTGGGTATGGTGTGCGCTGGCACCGTTTGCAGTGTACTTTTCCCTCTTGTACCTGAACACGACGAAGTTCAAGATCAAGTTTTTCGAGCTCGACAAGATCGCGCTGTTCTTTACGTTCTGGTTTTTGTTTGGGATGCTGCTCATCTTCCTGGTCATCACGGGAAGCATTCGTGTCACGGCGATCTTGCTGGCAGTGCCGATCGGATTGCTCGGGATTTTCAACTGCTTTGTCATCGAGTTTCGCGGCATGGCGATCTCGGGCGGAGATATCTTTTCCATCGGGACGGCGTTGACGGTGTCAAACGGCTATCAATATACGATCGACTGGTACATATTTATGGAGGCATTCCTGACTTTCACAATCTGTGTGGTCAGCCTGAAGCTTCGCAGGTTTAAATTGTTTCACTGGAAACAGCGCGTCTCGCTTCTCGCGATCTGGATCGTGTGCGCGGCAACCTTCTACCATATCTGCTGCAAGACTTCATTCCTGCAGGATCACGACATCCGCTCGGAGGGATACACGCACCAGCTGCGCTACAAGCAGTTCGACATGATCTTTACGACGCTGTGTACCTGCTTCTATCTGGCGGTCGATAAGCCGGAGGGCTATTCGGTGGAGAAGGTGCATGAGATTGCGGCGGACTACGTCGGCGAAAAAGATGAGGCAGGAAACGGGACAGGCACCGAAGCGGATACCGAGACGAATAGCGAGGAAGGCACGTCTGATAAATCGGCTGAGAGAGTTGCCGGCGGGCCGACGCATCTGGGGGACGCGGAGACAAAAGCTGTGTCCGGGGATCAGACGCCAAATGTCATTGTGCTCATGAACGAGTCGCTTGCTGACTATTCTGATATCGGCAAGGGATTGGAGTTTTCGGAAGACTACATGCCCTTCCTGCACAGCCTCAGTGAGAACACGATCAAGGGCACAGCCTACGCGTCGATCTTCGGCGCAAACACTCCGAATTCGGAATATGAGTTTTTGACCGGAAATACGATGGGCTTCCTTCCGCCGTCCTCGGTTGGCTTCCATTTGTTCGTGCGCGGGGCGATGCCGTCTCTGGCGTCGGAGCTCAAGGCGGAGGGCTATTATACGCTTGCCATTCACCCGTATCGCGGAACAAATTACCGCAGGAACATCGTTTACCCGCAGATCGGGTTTGACAAGTATTACGCGCGGGTCAATTTCACGTCTCCGAAGTATATCCGCAATTTTATTTCGGACGAGGAGCTTGTGAACCGCATCATACTTGAGTATGAGAAAAACGATGCGCGGACGGATGCGCCCCTGTTCAGCTACAATGTCACGGTGCAGGATCACGGCGGATATTCGATGTCGAACACGAGAAACCTGGACAATTCGATCAAAATCCGGACGCCGGGCGTCGATTGGGAGAAGACACAGGTTTACGCAAATCTCGTAAAGGCGTCGGACGAGGCATTTGAGAAGCTGGTCAATTACTTCTCCAAACAGGACGACCCGACGGTGATCATTATGTTCGGAGATCATCAGCCGAACCTTGGCGAGAATACCTACGAGTATCTGATTGGCAATGAGGAGGAGCTCACGCCGGAGGAGCTGATGGAAAAATATAAGATTCCGTTTGTCGCGTGGGCGAACTATGACATCGAGGAGGAGACGATCGAAAAGACGAGCCTCAATTATCTGTACAGCGTGCTGGCAGATCGGCTGGATCTGCCGATGACCGGGTACCAGAAGTATCTGCTGGATCTGAGTGAGGAGATCCCGGTGCTCGCGGCTGGCGGCTACTGGACGAAGGACGGAGAGTTCTACACGCTGGACGACGAGGAATCGCCGTATTTTGAGATGGTGAACGATTATAACATTCTGGAGTACAATTATATCTTTGGAAAAGAAAATCGGTATCTGGATTTCTTCTCCTAAATGAAGACAGGTATTAGATAAAAATGTCCCGAAAGGCAGCTGCAGATAAGGGTATCTGTGGTTTCCTTTCGGGACATTTTTTCGTTTGGCTCAGCGCTCGATCCCGTCACGGGCGGGAATGCCGTTGTCGAAGGGGTGCTTGATCTTGTGGATTTCTGATACATAATCGGCGGCCTCGATAAGTGCCGGACTTGGGTCCTGTCCGGTCAGAATGACCTCGAGACTTTCCGGCTTTTTCTTCAGAAAGTCCAGGACAAGAGATTCGTCGAGCAGCCCGGCGCGGATCGTGTAGATGACCTCATCCAGGAACAGCACATCATAGTGCTCCTTGCAGGCCTTCCGGGTCACGGCCTGAAGCTGTCCGGCATAGTAGGTTCTACGCTCTTCTTTTTCTTCCGGGGTCATCCGGAAGCTGAATTTTTCTTCGGGAAGCCCATCTACAAGCGTGATGTTTTCCGAGAGCCCGAGCACCTTGCGCTCACTCGTTGAATTGTCCTTCATGAATTGGTAAATGAGTACGCGATGCCCGTATCCGGCTGCCCGCGCGCATAGCCCCATACCTGTGGTGGTCTTGCCCTTTCCGTTGCCGCAGTAGATGTGGATCAGCCCTGTTGCCTTTGCCGTTTCTGTCATAATATGGCCTCCTTGTCTTTTTCTGGTTTTAATATGTAAAATGTATGAGAGATTGGCGGAAAAAAAGAGTGCCATATCCTTTTTTTTATGATATGATAAAGGCACATACGAAAGATTCAGCAAAGATTTTGCGAGGAGAAGCATGAGAGACTTTATTGAGAAGATCAGAGATAAGAATATACTGCTGATATTCAAGATACTGTTCATAGGACTGACTGTGTTTTTTCTTCTGTTTTTGAGTGATCGGGAGCTTACACGGGAGACGTCGGTGTTCTTTGGAGGGGATGCCAAGGCGGACCCTGCGGGCACAGCCCGTGCCGAGGACGAGACGGAAGCCCTGTCGGAGGGACAGAGTGAAGCGCTGACGCCGGCGGAATTAGCGATGCTTGAGGATGGGCAGAATGGCATACATAGTCACGGTGGGAGGTCAGAGATTTCCGGCAATGAGATTTCGATTCTTCTTGAGAATATATGTCAGATACCGGCAGATTTTCATATTCCGATGGCGATGCCGGAAGGACAGAAGGAGGAGATCCCGACAGAGCTGTGGGCAGTGACATCGGACTCGGGAGAAGAAGACGAGACATCGGCCGAATACCGGATTGCGGAATATCAGATTGCGGAATATCAGGATAAGCTGTCCTTTCAGCAGTGGCAGACAATAAATGAGAAATATAAGATTGTCAGTGCGGGGAAGATTCCGCCGATTGATCTGCTGAAGAGGATGGTGGAGAACCGGATCGACGACTATGACGGGGACTGGTCGGTCTATGTCAAGAATTTGAAGACGGACGAGAGCTTTGTCGTGAATGACCGTCCCATGAAGTCGGCCAGCGTGATGAAACTGTTCATCCTGGGGACGGTATACAAGGCGATTGAGGACGGGAAGCTGGAGCGCACAGATGAGCTGGTGTCTTTGATGAACAATATGATCACGGCGAGCGACAACGAGGCGTCGAACCGCCTGTTGTATTTGCTGGGGGATTCCAGCTATGCGGATGGTATTGCGCAGGTGGATGCCTTTATTCAGGAATACGGCTTCAGCAGTATGACGGTCGAGTACAACGGCTTCAATGATTCAGATACGATATTGGATGCCGAAAACAGCAATCAGGTATCGGCGAAGGACTGCGGAAAGCTGCTGGAGGATATCTACCGGAGAGCCTGGCTGAGCCGTGCTGAGGCAAACGAGATCGAGCGGATGATGTTGGATCAGCAGACGAGATACAAGATCCCGGCAGGTCTTCCGGACGGAGTATCCTGCGGAAACAAGACCGGGGAGATGGAGACGACAGAGAACGATGCAGCGATCGTCTACGCGGAGGACTGTGATTATATACTGGTGGTTCTCTCCAGCGACTGGGGCAACAAGGATCAGGCGATCTCGCGGATCGCGTCGATGTCAGAGATGGTGTATGAGTTTTTGAATTAGTGTTGCCATGTCAATCCATTGGTGGGTCGTTTTTCTTCTGAACATGGTAGGACGTGGAGGGTGACATGTTTCGGTTGTGGGGAAAGATCTGGAAGGACAACAGGATGGTTCGCGATACGGTGTATGAAGAGGAGAGCGGCGACACACGCACGCACAAGATCTTTCGCGGGCTGGAGGAAATCTGCCGGGAGTTTGACCTGGGCAAGCCGATCTGGCTCGATGTGACGGTGTCTCAGTTTCAGCGCCACAGCAAGGCGCGGTTTTATCAGGATAGTTTTATTGAGGAGATTCCGTTTGATTATCTGGAGATACAGGTATTGCAGGAGGGGTGAAGCGCGGGATGGTATGGAACGAGCCGTGCTAACCTCGAAAAACCTTCGGTTTTTCTCGGTCGCGGGCGTTCGCCCTATAAATCCGCTGCCCCGTGAAGATGCCTGCAAGCAGGCACTTCCCGCTTCAGCGTCTTTGCACGGCTCATTGCTTTCGCG
>CANRDO010000077.1 GCA_947629385.1 uncultured Lachnospiraceae bacterium | reverse complement strand
CTGCCAGATCTTTGATCTTTTTCGAAAGCCGCAGGGATTCATAGGACGGATCAACAACCATGACCACCTTGTCTACACCGTTGTCCGTTCCCCTTCCGAAATGTTCTACGCCCGCCTCCATATCCAGAAGCGCAGTTTCATTTTCTCCCAACTGCAGATGAGTGATAAACTGCTCGATAATACTGTTCATCGTACAGGCACAGCCTTCGTTTGCCTTTCTTATTTTGCCGCCGGACATCAGCATAATACCGTCTTTCTTTTCAACGTATTCTTCCGGGATGTCCTCCAACGTCCAGGTTTCCGAAAAGAATTTCTTCGCAAAGGCGGAGAGCTTCATCTGTTCCAGGATGCCGCTCGTCATCATCGTCTTAAACGCTTTATCCTTCCCGCCGAAATATTCCGTAAAATCCCTCGGAAGCTCCACTCCCAGCTGACGATGCAGTCCATAGTTTGACTCATCTGAATCAATGATCAGCACCTTTTGCCCTTCTTTGGCAAACTCTTTACCCAAAAGAGTTGTCACCGTGCTTTTTCCGCATCCGCCTTTTCCACATATCGTTATCTTCATCTTTACCTCTGTCCTTTCCCCTATTAATTTTACAATATTATTTTCTCAATATCATTTCGTTAAAAACTACAAAAAGGACAGGGCATCCACATGGAGAGGTTCCTGTCCCCTGTAGCGTTCATAATCGCTAAATTTAATTACCTTGATTGTTTTTTATAGCCCCAGCTTCTGCGCAATATCG
Source organism: uncultured Lachnospiraceae bacterium (assembly GCA_947629385.1). Classification (GTDB taxonomy): domain Bacteria; phylum Bacillota; class Clostridia; order Lachnospirales; family Lachnospiraceae; genus Choladousia. The sequence continues at coordinate 8,812 of CANRDO010000077.1, read as the reverse complement.
CACAGCGCGCTGCGTACCGGAGAGTCTTTGGGAAGCTGGATGATCGGCTTCCCGTCACAGTCATACCGATACACATTCGGGTCATGGGGCACTACGCCCAGGAGATTTAATCCCTGCTTGTTGATCTCCGTCATCGTCCCTTCATCTAGCTCTCCTTCCGGCGCACGGTTCACAATCAGGCCCACTGTCTTCGGTTTGAAATTCAGTTCCTTCATCAAGGCCGCGATCCTGCCTGCCGCCTGCACGCCCCGTCTGGAGCAGTCGCTCACCAGTATGGCCGTCTCCATAGTCGGGATCAGCCCCCGGCTGATATGCTCCATGCCGGCCTCATTGTCCACCACCACATAAGGATACTGGCTCTGCAGCTTCTGGATCTGTGTCTGCACCAGGCCATTGACGAAGCAGTAGCAGCCCTGCCCCTGCGTCCGTCCCATCACCATCAGGTCGTAATCGTCCTGCTCCGCAACCGCATCCGACAGCCGCATTTCCAGATACGCCTGTTTCGTCATTCCGGCCGGAATCTGATAACGGCTGTCCACGCCCGCCCGCTCGATTTCCTCGCGCAGTTCGCCCAGGGTAAGCTCCACATCCACGCCGAGCACCTCGTTCAGATTCGAGTTCGCGTCCGCGTCCACCGCCAGCACTGGCTTTTTTCCACTCTCACACAAGTACTGGATTAGCAGTCCGCACAATGTCGTTTTTCCTACTCCGCCCTTTCCGGCGACCGCTATGATATGTCCCATAATTCCTGTTTCCTCCTAGTGAATCGGTATACTGCTGCCCTCCGGCAATATATAGCCGCAGACCGCGCATTTACTCTCTCCAACCGTCAGACCGTCTTTGAGAAAAACTTCGATCCCATCCGGTTCATGACAGTTTGGACACTCAATCTCCATGATCTGTTTCTGACCTCTTACATCCTGGCAGTCCGCAAATTCAATGTTTCCCATTTTAAGCCCTCCTTGACACAGCCTGTTCTTTTCTGAACATATTGTTGATTTTTTATTTCAGCCCCATTATAATAAGCACATGAAAAAGTTCAATCGTCAATTATCCGACTTTGACAGGTTTCTGAACAGAAACGGAAAATTGTTAAGAAAGGAATGGAACGAAACATGGAAGAAAAGCGAAAAAACGACCGGCGCAGCAGATACACCCGCCAGACGATCAAAGATATTTTTCTCGAAGAACTGAAAACAAAGCCTTATAACAAAATCACAGTGACAGAAATCTGTAAAAAGGCAGAGATGAACCGCGGCACTTTCTATCTCCACTACTACGATATAGATGATGTACTGAATGATATTTTTGAAGATTTTCTTTCCAATACTTCAAGCGTTCTCGATCATGTACTATGCCCGAATAAGCAGAACTGTACCTATCCGTTCTGCGAAAAAATACAGTCCTCTCCCCGGTATCAGGTACTCTTTTCCGACGACGTCGTCTCCGCCCGGATGCTGGAGAAGCTTTCTGATACGGGTAAGGAAAGCTTCATCACGCACCTGATGCAGAAAAGCCTCCTGACCTTTGAGCAGGCGGAGGCTGTTTTCTGGTTTCAGATGAACGGCTGTCTTGCGATCAACCGGATGATGCTGAAAAACAAATGCACGGACTGGAGCCGGATCCAACAGACCGTCGATCAGTTCATCCGGGCCGGTCTGGAAACCTTCCTGATCCACGACCAGCGCGAAGAAGCCTGCAGCGGCCAATGAGACAAATAATTTGTCAATCGCGGTAATTCTCCGCACATTTGGCGCAGGCCGCGTTTCGGCTGCAGGAGAAGGAAAGGACCGTGTCCTCAAACACCCGGACCTGATCTGCCTTTTCGAAAGTAATGGTATGGGTGACGGGCGTCCAGTCGACCGGACATTTATACTTAAATTCTTCTGTATATGTCATAGGAACCTCCCACGTTTATAGAACCTGTGATACTTTTCTCATAATCTGCATGTCCTCCGTCCCGTTATTCACACCCGCCTTTTGGCGGTAAGTGTCGATGATATTCTGCAGGGCGATGACACTCATCCGGGCTTCGGCAACCTTCTGTATCTCGTCGTAATAGTCCCGCAGAGCCAGCTGGATGTTCACGCCCACGCCTCAGGCAGTCATTTGCGGCATATCTGAGGCTTCTTTTATCCATGGATTTACAGCAAAAGCTGTTCCCCGTTTTTCGGTACATATAAATTATCCAGTCCATGATTTTGCGCAAAGTTTTTTACATCACGGCTGGTGATCAGAGCATGGTTTACACTGTCTAAATGCGTTGCGACCACAAGTGCCTTCGGCGCTTGCCTGCAAACCGTTTCCACATCCGAAAGATTCATAATCAGCCGTCCGTGAGGCGTGGTCGCTTCGCAGCAATTCACGACAATCACATCCGGAGTATATTTTTCCAGCGTTTCCTCGACTGCGCTGCAATACACCGTGTCTCCGGCGATGTACAGCGTTTTGTTTTCTCCTTGCAGGATGTATCCGCTGCCGGTTCCCATCCATTTCACCAGTTCTTCGTTATCCCCATGAATGGCAGGCACTTTGGTAATCGTGACAGAGCCGATGTCCATTGTATCTCCCTCAAAGGCCAAAACATTTTCAAAGCCCATAGACTCCATTTCCTGCCGGTCTTCCTCGTTTTGAACGATGATTTTCATCTCCCTGGGCAGATAATCCGCCGTGAAGTGATCCGGGTGAATGTGCGTTACAAGGCAGAAATCCACCTCGGCAAGGATTTCGTCCGGCATCATTGGCAGAGCGTTCAGCGGACTGCGGACGCCGTTCATATCCGGTCTTACTGCGCTTGCAGAAAATCCCGTTCCCTGATCTTGCAGCCAGGGGTCGAGAAGAATCGTCTGATCACCGTATTTTATTTTAAGCGTTGCATTTCGTATCTGCTGAATCTTCATGGAAATATCCTCATACCCAAAAAGTTTTTCGTTTGAAATTGCGAATTTGCAAAATCAGCCCGTATAAGCATCCTCTGTTGAATTGGTAAAATCCTGCTTTTCCAACCACGCCTGTTCCTCATCATTCTCTGGGATATCGATCCGCTCAATCTTAAATATCACAGGTCTTGTACCGTCATTGCAGCAGGCGATCATCATTCGGTCATCATTCGTCCAGCCCTTCATGATGGAGCCGCCCTGAAGGGCCGTATAAACATAACGGCTTACGGCATCCCATGCTTCGCCACAAAATCTTCCGTTCATCAGGTGATAGAAGTCATCCTGCTGTGGGGTGCGTTTCAGTAAGAATGTATCACCAGCCTTAAAGAAAGGACATGGTCCGGATCTGGGATTGGCCAAAAATTTCTCCTGAAGCTCCGGAAAGCATTTTGTTTCGAGAACAGTAATCTTACACTCGTATTTCATAAAGAGCTCTCCTTTCAACTCCGGCAAGTTCGCTACGCGAAGCCCAAACTGCCTCTTGAATCACTTTCTTACGGCCTCAACAGCAAGTGCTTCGGCCTGGTCTGAACGGTTTCATTCTTCATACAATCCACCATGTATTCACATAAATGTATATTCCCATTATCAAAACTGTATTTTTTGTCCTCGCAAACGAAAAATATACCAGGCTAAAATGTTGTATGCACAAGAAATGAACAGAGGATTTCTATGACAGCGATTATCCTCATAATCAATCTGCACTTCTTCGCATCATAGTTATTTTCAAGTGAAACAGGATAAATTGGACAAGCCAGTAAAATGAAACCTAATGATGAAAGGATGATACTATGTACAACCGAATTTCTTAGTATAAAATCATTCAAAAGAAGCAATATCAATGCAGTAATGCACCAGAGAGAAAGAAATCTTCCAAACGATACTTTTCTCATAATCTACATATCCTCCTACTTTTATAAATCGACGATTTTTCTTTCAATATATCCTTGTTTAGCGCCTCCTTTGCAACGAATAATATATATTATTCGTTGCACTTTTTCAAGTAACCCAGAGAACTTCTTTGCCATTTCTTTTGCTCCTCCAAAACTCTATTGAAAGCATCGGGCAGTTCCTGTACCATATCTTCGCCCATGATCGGAGCAAGATCTTCTTTCCAAAATACAGGAATCCCCTGCGCGTGCGCCTGTTCCGTCAGGGAGTACACCCATTCCGGCGCTGTCCGCACCTTCCTGCTCTGCGCTCCGGTCATGGTTCCGATGACCACCCAGTCGATACCGCAGAAATCCACCTCACCCGGATCGTCGAATAGGGGCTCAAAGGTCACATGATAATGCTTTGCCCGCACATTTTTCCTGAGCGCGTCGATTCTCCACAATTCCGCTTTCCTTGTGACCGTCACGCCAAACCAGGCGTTGTCAAGGGCTGTGTCGATGACAAGCAGATCCGGCCGTTTTGACAGGAACAAAAACTGGTGCTGGGGATTTTCCGCTATCTTCGCAAATACCTGCTCCCGCCATTTTGTTTCCCACCCGGCAAGATCGCTCATGCCGGTCAGCAGAAAGTTCTGCGGCTTTTCTTTTTCCATCAGCCGGAGTTTATTTGGGAAAAACTCCGGCTTTGAGAAATCATCAATCATATGATAACGCCGCACGTTATTCCGCGCATAGCAATAGGGACAGCCCACCGTACAGCCGATCACCAGGTTCATATTCTGGATCTGGTCTTTGATGCAAACAAACATTTTATCATCCCCCATTTATCATTTTTAAGAACATACTTGTACTTGTTGCAATAGCTGAAATACAGCAGTATATCATAGATAAAACAGAACACCCATAATCCCCGAAAGCAGCAGCAATAGAATCGGAGAAAATGGTTTCCTGCGAAATTTGGCATACGCTGTCACCGATGCAGCAAGAATCGCAAAAACAATACCTGCTTTCCAATCCAATAAAACAGCGTCGTGAACGGTTTGAATATTGGCTATGGTACTCAAAAGCAGGATAAGTGCCGTCCCCAAAATCAGTCCTGTGATTACCGGGCGTATTCCGTTTAATGCTGCACACCGGCGTGCGTGTTTCATTACTTTTTTCAAAAGTGCCGCAACCAGCAGGATCACAATAAAGGACGGCAGGACTACCCCGAAGGTGGCGACAAGCGCGCCTGTAAATCCTGCCTGGGAGGAACCGATAAAGGTCGCCATATTGACAGCGATTGGCCCCGGAGTGCTTTCGGATACGGCAATGAAACGGAGAAGCTGCTCTTCCGTCAGCCAACCGTGCGACAGAATTTCTTCCCGTATCAGCGAGATCATCCCATATCCGCCGCCGAAGGACACGGCGCCTATTTTTAAGAAAGTCAGGAAAAGCTGAAAAAGAATCATTTTCTCGCCTCCACTTTCCCGTGTTCGCACAGCCGTTTCATAAAATAAACGCTCAGACCGATCACCGCACCGATGAGGATGTAGAAAACAGACGAAAAGTTGATGCCAAACAGCGAGCATAACACAAGACAAGCCATCGTCAGACCGGCGCACACCACATTATAAATCGTTTTTTGCATTTGCCATAGCATTTTCAGTCCCGCCGACAGAATCAGAACGACTACGCCAATCTGGATTCCCTTGAAAGCCGCTGCCACCCATTGTATCTGCTGAAACGCGTCGAAGAACAGAGAAATCAAAAAGATGATTCCAAAGGACGGAATACAGACGCCCACAGTAGCGGCAGCCGAACCAGGGACACCGTTTTGCTGATAGCCGATATAGGTGGCGGCATTAATAGCGATCGGCCCGGGCGTGGATTCGGCAATGGCGACCATATCCGCAAATTCATCTGTTTGCATCCATCGGCGTTTGGAGACAAATTCGTTTTCCAAAAGCGCGATCATGGCATATCCGCCTCCAAAAGTAAAGAGACCAATCTTCAGCATGATAAAAAACAGCTTAAATAATTTTTTCATTCGATTTTCCACCCACATACCTCGTAACACAAGATTCGTTCACAGCATATCGCTTGACGTTTAATAAGTAAAATAGTATATTCTTATCAGAATCATAAGGGAAAGGTTATGCGGTTATGACAGTGCGGCATCTGAAAACTTTTATAGCTGTCTGTGAAGCAGGCGGAATCACAAAGGCGGCAAGCGCCCTTTACGTTGCCCAGCCCGCGGTAAGTCAAACCATAGCGGAGATTGAAAAATATTACAATGTGATATTGTTTGACCGTATCGGCAACCGGCTTGTTTTGACGGACAGCGGAAAACGGTTGCTTGCGAAAGCGAAGGAAACCATTGCTTCCTTCGATGACTTTGAGCAGCTCGCGCGGGAAAGCGAAACGAATACCGATTTGCACATTGGCGCATCTCTCACCATCGGCAGATTATTTGTTCCGCAAATGACTGCGGCAATCAGCCGGGAACTGCCTCAAATTCGGTTATCCGTCATGATCCAGCAGACTTCGGTGATCGAGGGATTACTCGTGAATGGAAATCTTGACTTTGCGTTTGTGGAAGGCAGCATTCATTCCAGGCATCTTATAACACAGGCCATGTTTCAGGACCGCCTGACGGCAGTTTCCTCCTGTGAATTTGCAGTCCCGGAGCAAATCACTTTAGAGGAACTGACAAAGTATCCTCTGCTTTTAAGGGAACCCGGCAGTGCATCAAGAGATTTACTTGACGCAACACTTTCGGTCAACCGTCTCAGCGCAGCGCCGATGATAGAATCTGCAAGCAATCAGGCGTTGATTTCCTGTGCCATAGCCGGAAACGGAATCGCTGTCCTGCCGCAAAATCTGATCAGAGAATGGACCAAACAAGGGAATTTGAAAACAATCACAATAACCGACTGTGATTTTGGCCGTGATTACCTTCTTGCATATCACAAAAACAAACGGTTTTATTCTTTGCAAGAGCAGGCATTGTCGATTTGCAAAGAGCATTTCATGCCAAACGAAATAAAACATGATGATTACTTATCTGAATAACCACCCAGCTCTTTTGATCGGCTCTTGTCTACCCGGTAGAAACGCTCGAAAATGCGCTCCCGATGCTCCGGTTAATCCCTGAGATCACTCCCTTCGTGTTCAGAAGGATGGTGCCCTCGGCCATATTTTCCGTAACGGCTTCACATTCCGAGAAGCAGCGTCAGGAGTGTATGCTGCGCAACGGACAGCCGGACAGATCAATCAGATGTTAATCCCGCAAAATCAAATCCGTTATCGTGCTTATGTAAAAAGGATATAAAGTCCGCACATGATTGCTTTTTGTGCCATAAAAATCAGCAGGGCTCAATTTCTGACCCTGCTGAAGTTATCGGCACCCTATGCTCTGATGCCCCTATTGCTTTATGTTTCTTACATTGTGACAGTCCTTAATGTGTTACAAAGAACATGGCGGCAAAGAGCGCCGCGATCACCCATGTTCCTGCCTTTACGTTCCTTGCCTTTCCGGTAAACACGCTGATCAGCACATGAGCGATCACGCCGAAGGCGATGCCATAAGAGATATTGTAGGTCATAGGCATCATCGCCAAAGTCAGAAACGCCGGGACTGCATCCTCTGTTTTCAGCCAATCGATCTGTCTGGCGCAGTTCATCATCATGATCCCCACATAGATGAGCGCCGCAGCTGTCGCACATCCCGGTACAAGCATCGCGACCGGGCTCAAAAACATGCTGACAAAAAACAACGCTCCCGTCACCATGACGGCCATGCCTGTCTTCCCGCCCTCCGCAATACCTGTGGAGGCCTCCACATAAGAGCTTACCGTGGAGGTACCGCAGACCGCGCCGCACACGGTAGCTATGGCGTCCGCAAGCATCGCCCTGTCCATATTGGGCACTTCCCCCTCTTCGGTCAGAAGATTTCCCCTGGCACAGGCTCCGTACAGGGTGCCGATCGTATCAAACATGTCCACCAGACAAAATGCGAGCGCAGTCGTCGCGATCAATACCGCAAGCTCCATTGTGCTGTGTTCCGCCAGATAGGGCGAAAAGTCAAAGCCCTCTGTGAAGACCCTGCCGAACGCCTGCCTGCCAAAATCCCCAAACGCCGCGAACGGATTAAAATTCAGATTGTCTGTAAAACCATTATAAAATCCGGGAACCGTAAGACCAAGCAGATAATACAGCCCCGTTCCCCCGAGTATGCCCCAGAGCACGGCGCCCTTTACCCGCCTGCAGGTCAGTACCGCAATCACGATCACAGCGGAAAGTGTGACAAGCATCGGCATGATATCCTTCCACGCCACATTTCCGGAGAGAAGGTTGAAGGAGGCAAGGCTGACATAGGTGGAGGGATCCGCCACCACGATCCCGGAATCCTTAAGCCCGATGAAGGCGATAAACAGTCCGACTCCCGCCGGGATCGACACTCTTACCGGCGTCGGGATCGCCTCAAATATCTTCTTTCGCAGTCCCGTCACCGTGAGCAGGATGAACAGGATACCGTCGAGCAGAACGAGCAGCAATGCATTAGCGTAGCTCAGCCCAAAGCCGAAGCACACCGTATAGACGAAGAAGGCGTTGGAGCCCATGGCGGATGCCTGCGCCAGCGGCAGATTCGCCAGAAGCCCGATCAGTACCGTCCCGATACAGGCGGAGATGGCCGTCGCGATATAGATCGCGTTGTAGGACACCCCCGGTAGCTCCGCAAACATCCCGGAGTTGACCATGAGGATATATGCCATGGTCATAAAGGTGGTAGTTCCCGCCAGGATCTCCGTTTTCGCCGTAGAGCCGGCTTCCCTTACATGAAACTTTTTTTCCATTGATAACATTATTCCTTGCACCCCGCTTTCTTGCTATATTTCTTTATATTATTCTATATTATTCTATATGATATTGGGGTCAAAAGCCTGTCTATAGTACCTTGAAAAATTCATATATTTTGTAATAAATACAAGCCGGAAT
>CANRDO010000076.1 GCA_947629385.1 uncultured Lachnospiraceae bacterium | reverse complement strand
AGCGAACTGATACCCCGCTCACGTAGTGAGGCAAGTGTCCAGTGGACACTTGAGTGCTTGCACCGGGGTAGTTCATTGACTGTGAACAGAGAAGAAGATGGTTCCAGGGTATTGCCAAACAGAATTTTAAGGAGGAATTTAGTACAATGAGTGTACAGGTAGAGAAACTGGAAAAGAACATGGCAAAGCTCACGATTGAGGTTTCGGCGGAGAAGTTCGACGCCGCGATGGACAAAGCGTATCAGAAGAATAAAAATAAGATCGCGATTCCTGGCTTCCGCAAGGGCAAGGCGCCGCGCAGGATGATCGAGAAAATGTACGGTGCAGGCATCTTTTACGAGGATGCTGCGAATGTGCTGATTCCGGAGGCCTACACAGAAGCCGCGGACGAATGCGGAGAGGAGATCGTATCCCAGCCGCAGATCGACGTGGTGCAGATCGAGGAGGGCAAGCCGTTTATCTTCACGGCCGAGGTGGCGCTGAAGCCGGAGGTTACACTTGGCGAGTACAAGGGACTTGAGGTTGAGAAGACAGAGGTAACGGTGTCTGAGGAGGAAGTCGACAAGGAGATCGAGAGAGAGCGCGAGAACAATTCCCGCATGATCGACGTCGACGACCGCGCGGTACAGAATGGAGATATGATCAAGCTTGATTTCGAGGGCTTCGTGGACGGAGAGGCATTCGCAGGCGGCAAGGGCGACGATTACCCGCTGACCATCGGATCCGGCAGCTTTATCCCGGGCTTTGAGGAGCAGCTTGTCGGCGCGAAGATCGGCGAGGACGTCGAGGTGAACGTGACCTTCCCGGAGGATTATCAGGCGGAAGAGCTGCGTGGCAAGGCGGCTGTCTTCAAGTGTAAGGTCAGGGAGATTCGCGTGAAGGAGCTTCCGGAGCTTGATGACGAGTTTGCGCAGGATGTCTCTGAGTTTGACACGCTTGCCGAATACAAGGATGATATTCGCGCGAAGCTTCTGGAGAGAAAGACGCAGGACGCGAAGAATGAGAAGGAGACTAAGGTCGTAGAGAAGGCGGTCGCGAACGCTTCGATGGAGATCCCGGACGCGATGATTGACGAGCAGGTGCGCCGCATGGCGGATGACTTTACGAGAAGGATCGAATCTCAGGGACTTTCCGTGGAGCAGTACATGCAGTTCAGCGGACAGACGGCGGAGCAGATGCTGGAGCAGATGAAGCCGGAGGCGTTGAAGCGCATCCAGAACAGCCTTGTGCTCGAGGCAATCGCGAAGGCTGAGGGGATTGAGATCAGCGATGAGCGTCTGGACGAGGAGATCGCGAAGATGGCGGAGTCCTACAAGATGGAGGTCGACAAGCTCAAGGAGATCATAGGGGACTATGAGAAGGAGCAGATGAAGAACGACCTGGCGATCCAGGCGGCTGTGGAGCTGGTCGCGGACGCGGCGAAGGAAGTATAACAGGGAGGCGAAAGCTATGAGCTTAGTACCATATGTCATTGAACAGACGGGCAGAGGAGAGCGGTCTTACGATATTTTTTCGAGGCTGTTGAAGGATCGTATCATATTTTTGGGAGAGGAAGTGACGGACGTCAGTGCAAACCTGGTCGTCGCGCAGCTTCTGTTCCTGGAGTCGGAGGATCCGAATAAGGATATTCAGCTCTACATCAACAGCCCGGGCGGCTCTGTGTCGGCCGGCATGGCGATCTACGACACGATGCACTATGTGAAGTGCGACGTGTCCACGATCTGCATGGGTATGGCGGCGAGCATGGGCGCTTTCCTGCTCGCGGGCGGCGCGAAGGGTAAGCGTTTCGCGCTTCCGAACGCCGAGGCGATGATCCATCAGCCGTCCGGCGGGGCGCAGGGGCAGGCGACGGATATCAAGATCGTCGCAGATCAGATTCTTCGGACGAAGAAAAAGCTGAATGAGATGCTTGCAGCAAACACCGGGCAGCCGCTCGATGTGATTGCCGCGGATACCGAGCGCGATCGCTGGATGACGGCAGAGGAAGCAAAGGCATACGGATTGATCGATGAGATTGTCCTGCCGCGCTGAGGCATTCGCGGAAGGGGTAGGCTGCACGGAGCTATAACGTATATTTAAGGAGTGTAAATATGCCGGGGAAAAACGGAGAAAAGATCAGATGTTCATTTTGCAATAAGACAGAGGATCAGGTCCGCAAGCTGATTGCGGGGCCGAGCGGAGTCTATATCTGTGACGAGTGCATCGATATCTGCTCGGAGATTATCGAGGAAGAACTGGAAGAGGAAGACATCGCGGAAGAGGTCTCGTCGATCAACCTCCTGAAGCCGAAGGAGATCAAGGATTTTCTGGACGAATACGTGATCGGACAGGACGAGGCGAAAAAGGTGCTGTCTGTTGCGGTCTACAATCACTACAAAAGACTGCTGAGCGGCAGATATCTCGATGTGGAGCTGCAAAAGAGCAATATCCTGATGTTGGGGCCGACCGGTTCCGGCAAGACAATGCTCGCGCAGACGTTGGCGCGGCTTTTGAACGTTCCGTTTGCGATTGCGGATGCGACCGCGCTGACGGAGGCCGGCTATGTCGGCGAGGACGTCGAGAATATTCTCCTGAAGATCATACAGGCCGCCGATTATGACATCAAGAAGGCGGAGTACGGCATTATCTATATCGACGAGATCGACAAGATTACGCGCAAGTCGGAGAATGCGTCCATCACGCGTGATGTCTCCGGCGAGGGCGTGCAGCAGGCACTGCTCAAGATCCTGGAGGGTACGGTCGCTTCGGTTCCGCCGCAGGGCGGGCGCAAGCATCCGCACCAGGAGCTTCTCCAGATTGACACGACCAATATCCTCTTTATCTGCGGCGGCGCGTTCGAGGGGATCGACAAGATCATTGAGACTCGCCTCGACAAGAAGGGGATCGGTTTCAATTCCGAGATCGCGGACAAGGAGAAGCGCAATGTAGGAGAGACGCTGAAGCATGTCTTGCCGCAGGATTTCATCAAGTATGGGATGATACCGGAGTTTGTCGGCCGTGTTCCGGTCGTGGTTTCTCTGGATGAATTGGATAAGGAGGCTTTGATCCGCATTCTGACAGAGCCGAAGAACGCGATGGTGAAGCAGTATCAGGGACTTTTCGGACTCGACGATGTAGACCTTAGCTTTACGGATGAGGCAATCGAGGCGATTGCGGACAAGACGATCAAGAGAAAGACGGGGGCCAGAGGCCTGCGCGCGATCATGGAGAACGCCATGATGGATCTGATGTTCCAGATTCCGTCGGACGATACGATCACCTCCTGTCTGGTGACGAAGGAAGCGATCGAGGGGACGGGAGAGCCGGAGCTTACTTTCCGCGATGATCTGCGGAGCCGGAGAAAGCGCAGAGCCGGGCTGATCGAGGAGACGGCATAGGTATCAGCTTAGAGGTGAGCAGGAACAAAATGACAAGAACAATACCAGTAATACCGATGCGCGGCCTGACGGTCCTGCCGACGATGATTTTACATTTTGACATCAGCAGGGAGAAGTCTGTCAAGGCAGTCGAGGCCGCCATGGCAAAGGATCAGATTATATTTTTGGTAACTCAGCAAAACCCGGATGACAACAATCCGGGTTTGCGAAGTTTATACAGTATCGGTGTGACAGCCAGGATACGAAATGTGGCGAAGCTGCCGAAGAACATTGTGCGGGTGATGGCGGAGGGACTTGAGCGAGGAAGACTGCTCGGAATCGAGGAGAGCGACGGTTTTCTGTACGCCCACGTGGAGACGCTCGTAGAGCCGGAGTCCGAATATGATGATGTGACAAAGCTTGCCATGACGCGAGGGCTCGAGGAGCTTCTAAAGCGCTATGGCCAGCTGAACCAGAAGTTCGGCAGGGGGATGCTCCAGCAGCTTTTGGAGTTGGGAGATTTCGAAAAGCTGACGATGGCAGCCTGCGTGCATTTGCCGCTCGGCTATGAGCAGCGTCAGAAATTGCTGGAAGCGGAGGACATGACAGAGCGCTACGAGAGACTCTGCGCGATGCTGGTGCAGGAGATGGAGGTCATCCAGATCCAGAACGAGGTCCAGCAGAAGGTGCGGGAGCGCGTCGAGAGGAATCAGCGCGAGTATGTGCTTCGAGAACAGATGAAGCTGATCCGGGAAGAGCTTGGCGAGGATACAGTGCTTGCAGATGCAGATGACTATATACAGAAGGCGGAGCAGCTATGCGCGTCGGACGAGGTCAAAAAGAAGATACGAAAAGAAGCGCAGAGGCTGAGGAGCCTCGGCGAAAGCTCTGCGGAGGGCGGCGTACTGCGAAATTATATTGAGACGCTGCTGGAGCTTCCGTGGGATAAGATGTCGGAGGACAATCACGACCTGAAACGCGCTGCGCAGATCCTCGATGAGGATCACTACGGACTGGAAAAGGTGAAGGAGCGCGTTCTGGAATTCCTCGCGGTTCGCAGCTTGACGGAGAAGGGCGACAGCCCGATTCTCTGCCTGGTCGGGCCTCCGGGCACCGGCAAGACGTCGATTGCGCGTTCAATCGCGCGGGCCCTGGACAAGAAATATGTCCGCATCAGTCTGGGCGGCGTGAGGGATGAGGCGGAGATCCGCGGGCACAGGAGGACCTATGTGGGCTCAATGCCGGGGCGCATTGCGGAGGGCCTGCGTCAGGCCGGTGTGAAGAATCCGCTGATGCTGATCGACGAGGTCGACAAGGTCAGCAGTGATTATAAGGGAGACACATCCTCCGCGCTTCTGGAGGTTTTCGATTCGGAGCAGAACTGCAGGTTCCGCGATCACTATGTGGAGCTTCCGCTTGATCTCTCTCAGGTCATGTTTATCGCCACGGCCAACGACACGCAGACGATACCGCGTCCGCTGCTTGACCGCATGGAAGTGATCGAGCTTAACAGCTATACGGCGAATGAGAAGCTTCATATTGCAAAGAGACATCTTCTACAGAAACAGATCGAGCGGCACGGGCTGAAAAAGAGCCAGCTTACGATCACGAAGACGGCGCTCGCGGGGATAATCAGCGGCTACACGAAGGAGGCGGGCGTGCGTCAGCTGGAGCGTCAGATCGGAAAGATCTGCCGCAAGGCGGCCCGTGAAATCCTCGAGGACGGTGCGAAGAATGTCCGTGTGTCCGCGAAGAATCTGGAGGAATACCTCGGCACAAGGCGTTACACCTTCCAGAAGAAGAATACGCGCAATGAGATCGGGATCGTGCGCGGGCTGGCGTGGACCAGCGTCGGCGGCGACACGCTCGAGATCGAGGTGAACACGATGCCCGGCAAGGGCGAGACCGTGCTGACCGGTCAGCTCGGCGATGTCATGAAGGAGTCGGCGCAGGCGGCGATCAGCTATGTTCGCTCGCTCGGCGATACGTATCAGATTGATCCGGAGTTTTTCGCGAAGAATGATATACACATCCATATCCCGGAGGGGGCGGTGCCGAAGGACGGGCCGTCTGCGGGTATCACGATGGCGACGGCTATCCTGTCTGCAGTCACGCGGATTCCGGTGCGAGCGGACGTCGCCATGACAGGGGAGATCACGCTGCGCGGCAGGGTGCTGCCGATCGGCGGACTCAAGGAAAAGCTGCTCGCGGCGAAGCAGGCGGGCATCACGACCGTGCTCGTGCCGGAGGAAAACCGCGCGGATATCGCGGAGATCGATGCGGAGATCATAGACGGCATGGAGCTCGTGTACGTCGGCACGATGCCGGAGGTGCTTGAGAGGGCGCTCGAGCGATCATTGTGAACTGTATACGAATCGGGGTAATACCATGATAATAAGACAAGTAAGTCTCGAGACGGTCTGTGGCATCACGAGCGTACTGCCGAAAAATGAGAAGGCCGAGGTGGCGTTTGCCGGCAAGTCGAATGTCGGGAAGTCGTCCCTGATCAACGGCCTGATGAACCGGAAGGCTCTGGCTCGCACGAGCGCGCAGCCGGGCAAGACGCAGACGATCAATTTTTACAATGTGAACGACATGCTGTACCTGGTGGACCTGCCGGGCTATGGCTACGCGAAGGTTTCACAGAGCGAGAAAGAGAAGTGGGGAAAGCTGATCGAGCGATACCTGCACGGCTCAAAGCAGTTGCGCGCTGTGTTCCTGCTGGTGGACATCCGCCACGAGCCGGGGGCGAACGACCGCACGATGTACGAGTGGATCTGCCATAACGGCTATGAGCCGATCATTATCGCGACGAAGCTTGACAAGATCAACCGGAGCCAGATCCAGAAGCAGCTGAAGCTGATCCGCGAGGGACTGGGTACCCGGCCGGGGACGAGGATCCTTCCGTATTCGGCCGTCACGAAGCAGGGAAGGGAAGAGATCTGGGCGGAGATCGAGACGCTGTGCGGGATAGAGGATATAAAAAAGCAGCCGACATGACGGTATCGGCTGCTTTCGCTATAGTACGCTTATTTATTTTATGCCAATGTGTTGACTGCCTTTGCCAGACGTGACACTTTTCTCGCTGCGTTATTCTTGTGGTACACACCCTTCTTTGCAGCCTTCTCGATCGTAGCTGTAGCAGCCAGCAGAGCTGCCTCGGCAGCTGCCTTATCCTTAGCGGCAACAGCAGCCTCTACTTTCTTCATCGCAGTCTTGACAGCAGACTTGACAGACTTATTACGCTCGTTTCTGGCCCTGGATACCAGGATCCTTTTCTTAGCGGATTTGATGTTAGCCAACGTATACACCTCCAGACATTGTAGATTTATTTACAGAATAGTTTGTTTCACTAAAAACGGACACGGTCGTTTCGCGTAAACATACTCATATATCTTATTCCAATCTAAGTTTTCTGTCAATACATATTTCCGAAAAACTTGCAAAAAATAAGGCAATAAACAGGACAGCAAATACAAAGGAGAGCAGCTATGATGGGGAATTTTCAGATACGGACGGATCTGGCTCTGGAGGCCAGGGAGAGCTACGAGGCGGGCGACGAAAGACTCCGGGGCGTCAGAGTGGAGGAGGAGAAGGACACGCAGCGCGAGATCTATACGACGATCGTTCACATTGAGACGGAGAACGGGGCGAAGGCGATGGGGAAGCCGGTGGGAACCTATGTCACGATCGAGGCGCCGAATATGTCGACGCCGGACGAGGATTATCACCGGGAGATCTCGGAGGAGCTTGCGAAGCATCTGGAACGGATCCTGGGCGACCGTCGGAAGTCGGTGCTTGTGGTAGGACTCGGCAATCGCGACGTGACGCCGGACGCGCTCGGGCCGGACGTGGTCGGCAACCTGCACATCACGCGGCACATGATCAGGGAGTACGGCAGAATGCCCGGCGGCTCCGGCAAATCCGGGGAGATCAGCGCGATTGTGCCGGGCGTGATGGCACAGACCGGAATGGAGACTCTCGAGATCATACGCGGCGTGGTGGAAGAGACAAATCCGGAGGCGGTGATCGCGATCGACGCGCTCGCGGCGCGCAGCACGAAGCGTCTGAACCGCACGATCCAGATCACGGACACCGGCATCAATCCGGGCTCGGGCGTCGGGAACCACCGTAACGCGATCAATAAGGAGAGCCTTGGCGTGCCGGTTATTGCGGTCGGCGTGCCGACCGTCGTGGACGCGGCCACGATCGTGAACGATACGATGGAGGAGCTGGTCACGGAGATGGACCGCAGCGCGAGCATGCAGCGCCTCGGAGGGACGCTCGGAACGCTCGACCAGGCGGAGAAGCACCAGATGATCCACGAGCTGATCTCGCCGCATCTGAACACAATGTTCGTGACTCCGAAGGACATCGACGAGACCGTGAAATATCTGAGCTATACGATCTCGGAAGGCCTGAACATCGCACTCTCGAAGCTTTCTTCCGATTGATGTCAGCGTTGATGTCAGAACAGGAACCCAAAATGAAAGATTGAAGTAAAAGAGACATGAAAAATCCCCGGAAACTCAGCGCTTCCGGGGATTTCATATCGTGCGGAAGATGGGACTTGAACCCACACGGCACGGATGCCACAAGATCCTTAGTCTTGCTCGTCTGCCAATTCCGACACTTCCGCGAACAAATGGAATTATAACAAAGTTGCTATGAGAAGTCAACACTAAAATTTTAAAATGCAGGGAAAAATCTATTGACATTTCGAATGGCTTATAGTATCATTATCGTCGTGAGTTGCGAGACTTACCAATACGCGGAGATGGCGGAATTGGCAGACGCGCAGGCTTCAGGTGCCTGTGGTAGCAATATCGTGAGGGTTCAAGTCCCTTTCTCCGCACTAAGCTTTCCAAGTCAAGTTGCTTGGGAAGCTTTTTTCATTCTATGGAAAAAATTAGTTTGACAATGTTGGCCGTTTTGGTGATAATGATTTGTGATTGGGTAATCATAGAAACAGATTGACAAATATCAGGAGGGAATATCAGATGTCAGGGAACAGAAGAAACCAATCGAATCCTTATATGAATGATAGAGATCGTTACAATAATGAAAAGCCGAAGAAAACCGGTATGAATATGAAGAAAGTGTTTGTTATCAGCCTGTGCGCGGTGCTTGTGGTCGTAGGCGTCAGCGGTGGCGTGATCTATAAGCTTGGACATGATCTGTACAGCAATATGAACTATGTTGCGGACGAGGAAGTGAATACGGTAGAGACGCTTCCGGAGCATGTGATCGAGCAGATGGAAGAGGAGACGGATCCCGATGGACTGACGGGGACCAAGGTCAGCGCAGACGAGCTTGACAGCATTCACGACCGCATGAGCAGTCTTGCGAACAGAAAGACAGTCTCGGATGAGGACGTGTACAATGTGCTGCTGGTCGGCGTGGATCGTCAGGATCAGACGTGGAACGGCAACTCGGACAGCATGATCCTTGTCTCGGTGGATAAGGAACACGACAGGGTTTCCATGGTATCCCTGATGCGCGATACCTATGTGGATATTCCGGGAATCGGATACAGGAAGCTGAATCATGCATATGCAGCCGGTGCCGGTCCGCTTCTGTGCGAGACCGTGACAAGCAATTACAAAATAGAGGTAGATCGTTATATCGCGGTGGACTATTGGAGTCTGGTCGATATTATTAATACGCTCGGTGGAGTTTCGCTCGAAATCACGGCTGCTGAGGCCGAGGTGATGAACGGCTACATTGACGATATGTGTAAGAGGCAGCTCAATCTCGACCCGTCAGAGCATTTTGTTCCGTACAGCGGCGGCTATATTTACTGCGACGGCGTACAGGCAGTGGCGTATGCGCGCAATCGTATGGTTGGCAACTCCGATTATCAGCGCACGGAGCGCCAGCGCTATCTGCTGCAGCAGCTGCTTGCTGAGGTGAAGCAGATGTCCGTGGCGCAGATGACGGAGAAGATGAGATCGATCCTCGGCTATGTGACGACCAACATTCCGGAGACGGAGATCTGGAGCATGCTGTCCGAGTTCCCGGATATGCTGCAGTATGAGATTGATACGGACCGTATTCCGTACGACAACATGTATGATGTGATCGATGTCAATGGTCAGGGGATGCTCGTGCCGGATTGGGAGGCCACGATTGAGAAGATGCACGAGTTCATCTACGGAGAAGAGGAGTAAGCGCTTATATGATATGGGTAGGGTGCCGCAGGAGGATGTCCGGCGGCATTCTTTTTGACGCGTAAAGACAGAGAAACAGCCGGTAGGGGAGCTACCGACTGTTTCGAGGGGAGTATAAATAATTAATAAGGGGTTTGTAAAAAAAATTG
>CANRDO010000075.1 GCA_947629385.1 uncultured Lachnospiraceae bacterium | reverse complement strand
AAACTCGTGGCCGATGCGCTTGAAATATTTTGTAATCAATAAAATTACTGCCGTTTTACAGAAACATCGCCATATAGACAGGCAGATGTACTACGTCTTCCTTTACCAGAATATCTTTCGTATAAAGAATATAGGATTGCCCGATCTTTCCGCCGAAACGTCTCCTGAATTTATCCAGGGAGGAATGTTTGCGGTACTCTCCCGACTTCACTTCCACCGGGCAAATCTTTCTCTTTCTCCGAATCAGAAAATCTATCTCCATGCGATTATCCCGATCGACAGAATCTGATCGGGAATAAAAATAAAGCTTATGCCCATGCGATCGAAGCTCCTGTGCCACAACATTCTCCAGAAGCATCCCTTCGTTCACATGCAGGCGATCGAGCAGTATTTCCCGATACAGTTCATTATCGGTAAACTTGTCGTCCATAAAGGAATGTGTCACCAGAAGTCCCGTGTCTGCCATATAGCATTTTCTGGTCATGTATTCCCCGCTCATAGAGAGGCCGACGGTTGGTTCCGTGGCATTGTAACAATCATTCACGATCATGGCCTCTGCCAGCCACAGGAACGCATTCTCATACTCCCGAAATCTGGCCTTTTTGTCGATATCTGCCAATTTGTATTTCTTCTCTGTCTTTGCAAGCTGCGATGGCATTTCGTCAAAGAGCGAGAGAACCTTTGCCTCATACCCTTTCGCAAATTTCGTGACATCCTCGCGGTACAGGGTCAGAATGCGTTTCTTGATCCTGTCTGCGTCTTCAAAATTTTTTGTACTGACATAGGCCTCTACCGCCTGCGGCATACCTCCTGCCAGAATATATTGCCGAAAATCATTCATGACTCTTCGGTGCATCGCCTGTCCAAGCGGCTTCAAATTTTCAAAGCAGTCCTTCAAAAACGGAACCGTCGTTTCATCGCCCATAGCCCACAGGAATTCTTCAAAATCCATCGGAAACATTTCAACATGTTCTTCTTCAGAAGGAATCACAATGTTCTCGACATTCGTACGAAGCGAGATCAGCGAACCTGTCTCCAGATAATCGTACCGTCCGTCCGCCACCAGATACTTAATCAACTCCCTCGCCGCCGGATATCTCTGCACCTCGTCAAAAATAATAAGGGAGTCTCTCCGATAAAGCGTTTTTCGATAATAAGCGGCCAGCTTGCTGAAAAAGAGGTCAAAATCATTGATGTCATTCTCAAACATAGCTCTGACCTCTTGCGGCAAACGTGCAAAATCAATGACAATATAACTTTTGTATTCATTTCGTCCAAACTGCTCCGCAATGTAGCTTTTACCGACACGTCTCGCCCCATCAAGCAACAAGGCACAGCTTCCCTTATCCTTTTCCTTCCATTCCAGCAGACGGTCATAAATCTTTCGCCTCACGCTGACTCCTCCTTTCTTCTCAATTATATTATCACGAAATGACACTTTTATGCAATATGTTTTCTCACGAAATGACACTTTCCAAAGCTTCTGTTTCTCACGAAATGTCATTTTTAACGAAATTATTTGTAGCTGTCAAGAAAAGTAGCCACAGAAAAGTAAGGAGCAGCACCCTCACGGCTGCTGCTCCTGTATGATTGATTTCATGCTTATCAAAATGCCTGACGCGTTTCCCTGAATCCGACAGATCGGAAATCTGTCCGTCAATCCTCTTCCGCGTTCTGCCGTGCCGCGATCTCGCGCTCCTGCACATCGTTCGGAGCCTGCTCGTAGCGCGCGAACTCGTAGGAGTAATCGCCGCTGCCGCCGGTCATGGAACGAAGCTGTGTGGAGTAGCCGTACAGCTCGGACATCGGGACGTCCGCCTCGATGATCGTATTGCCCTTGTGATCCGGGTTCATGCCGAGCACGCGGCCGCGCCTCTTGTTGAGATCGCCCATCACGTCGCCCGTGAACTTATCCGGAACCGTGACCTTCATCGAAGCGATCGGCTCGAGCAGAACCGGCCCTGCCTCCATGAAGCCCTTCTTGAACGCCTGGCTCGCCGCGGTCTTGAACGCCATCTCGGACGAGTCTACCGGATGGTAGGAACCATCGTAGAGGACGGCCTTCACGCCGACCACCGGGTATCCGGCAAGCGGGCCCTTCACCACGGAATCCTGAATGCCCTTCTCGACTGCCGGGAAGTAGTTCTTCGGAACCGCGCCGCCTACGACCTCCTGCGCGAACTCGTACGGAGTCTCGAGGGAATCAAGCGGTGAGAAGCGCATCTTGACGTGACCGTACTGGCCGTGTCCGCCGGACTGCTTCTTGTACTTGGAATCCACGTCGGAACTCTTGCGGATCGTCTCGCGGAACGCCACCTTCGGCTTCGTCAGCTCGACGTCCACCTTGTACTTCGTCAGAAGCTTGCTGACGATGATGTCCAAATGCTGGTCACCCAGACCATAGAGCAGCGTCTGACGGTTCTCGCCGTCGTTCACAACCTTGATCGTCAGATCCTCCTGCGCGAGCTTCGCGAGAGCCTGAGAGATCTTGTCCTCCTCGCCCTTCGCCTTCGCCATGTACCGCTTGTATGTATACGGTACCGGAGCATCAATGCGGCCGTAAGCGATCGGCGTAGCCTTTGTGGAGAGCGTGTCGCCCGTAGATGCGTTCAGCTTGCCGATGGCGCCGATGTCGCCCGCGTGGAGCTCCGACACCTCGACGGCCTTGCTGCCCTCCATCACATAGAGCTTGCTGATGCGCTCTTCGTTGTCCGTCGCCTCATTGTACAGCGTGTCGTCGTTCTTGAGCACACCGGAGGCAACCTTGATCATGGAATATTTGCCGATGAACGGATCCACGATCGTCTTCCAGATAAAGGCGGATTTCGCCTTGGAGAAATCATAATCTGCCTCGAAGACTTCCTTCGTCTTCATATTCACGCCCGCGATCTTGCGCTTCTCAGGCGACGGCATATAGCTCACGATATCGTCGAGCAAGATCAGGATGCCCTGCAGATTCAGGCTCGCGCCCATCGTCACCGGCACGATCGAGCAGTCGGACACGTTCGTGTGGAGCGCGGAGACGATCTCGGCCTCAGAGAATTCTTCGCCGTTGAAATAGCGGTCCATCATCTCCTCGCTGGTCTCGGCCACCGCTTCGATCAGGTTCTCACGGTACTGGTCGAGATACTCCTTCAGGTAATCCGGGATCTCGCACTCGACCTTCTCCTGCTTGTTTACATAACGCCTGCCCGCCATCTTCACAACGTTGACATAGCCGACGAACTTCTCGTTCTCGCGGATCGGAAGGTTCAGAGGAGCGATCTTCTTGCCGTAGAGCTCTGTCAGCTCCTCAACCACCTTGCGGTAGCTGGCGTTGTCAAAATCCATGTTCGAGACATAGAAAAATCTCGGAAGCTTATACTTCTCGCAGAGATCCCAGGCCTTCTGCGTGCCCACCTCGACGCCGCTCTTGCCGTTGATCACAATCACAGCCGCATCCGCAGCAGCGGCAGCCTCCTCAGCCTCGCCGAAGAAATCGAAATACCCCGGAGCATCCAGTACATTGATCTTCGTGTCGCCCCAGATGATCGGCACCATGGAAGTGCTGATCGAAAATTTTCTCTTAATCTCTTCTTTATCGAAATCGCTGATCGTGTTTCCCTCAGCTACGCTGCCCAGCCGGCTCGTAATGCCCGACAGATACGCCATGGACTCAACAAGGCTCGTCTTCCCGGATCCGCCATGTCCAAGAATAACGACGTTGCGAATCTTGTCTGTTGTGTAAACCTTCATAGTTTTTCCTCCATTTTCAGTTAGTCCGTGGACAGAATTACCCACATGGATATATTCTACTAAAATAGTTGTAATAATTCAAGTATTTTATCCACTTTTAACAATATTTTTATTTTTCATGCTTTAAAGCGGCAAAGTCTTTGACATCCCCCTCTTTTGAGAGTAAAATATTGGCTGATCACTATCGGAAAATTCGAAAAAGGGAACGGACTGTTATGGAATGGAACAACTTTGGCTTCATCGGACTCGGACTGATCGGCGGTTCACTCGCGAAGACACTAAAGCGCGTCAGACCAGACTGCCAGATCATGGCATATACAAGAACAAGAAAAACCGCACAGCAGGCACTCGAAGAGCGGGTAATCGACCAGATCTGCGAATCTCCCGCGGACACCGCGTTTGCCTCCTGTGACTACATCTTTCTGTGTGCTCCGGTCGGCAGCAACATCGAGGCGCTTCACACTCTGAAGGAGATTGTTCCGGAAAGCTGCATCCTGACGGACGTAGGAAGCGTGAAATCGGACATCCACCAGGCCGCCTCACAGCTTGGGCTGAACGGCCGTTTCATCGGCGGACATCCGATGACCGGCTCTGAAAAATCAGGCTTTGTGAATGCGAACGCGCATTTATTTGAGAATTCTTACTATATCATTACACCCTCCGAGGGGAGTGATCCAGACAGGATCGAGTCATACCGTGCACTTGCGACAAAATTCGGTGCGCTTCCGATTGTCCTTGATTATCGCCAGCATGATTTCGTCACGGCTGCGGTCAGTCATCTTCCACACCTGATCGCCGCCTCGCTTGTCAACACTGTGCACGATCTGGACTCCAAGGATGAAATTATGAAAATGATCGCCGCGGGCGGCTTCAAGGATATCACGCGTATCGCGTCCTCCTCCCCCGAGATGTGGGAGCATATCTGCATCTCCAACCGGGACAATATCTCCAAAGTCATGGATACCTTCATTGAATTGCTTGAGGAATCCCGGGATCAGATGCGCGCTGGAAACGGGCAGGGCATCTATCGGACGTTTGAGCGCTCCAGAGACTACCGGGATTCGTTCTCCTCCTCCCCGCTTGGCGCGATCAAGAAGATTTACACAATCTACTGTGATATCGTGGATGAATCCGGCGCAATTGCCACGATTGCCACGACACTCGCAGTCAACGGAATCAGCATTAAAAACATTGGCATCGTACACAACCGCGAATTCGAAGACGGCGTGCTGCGCATTGAATTCTACGAGGAAGAACCGTCGCTTCGAGCCGCAGAGATCCTGCGGCAGCACCGTTACCAGGTGTGGGTGCGGTAATCTGCCGTCCTACGCGTACTTCATGCTCAGTAAATAGACTCAAAACGAGGAACTCAAAACGACCCGCTGCGACCGCCGGCCCTGCCTCCGCCGCCGGGCGCGGAATGCGTCGTACTCCCGCCGCCATGTCCGCCGCCGGATGAATGCTCCCGCTCAATCTTTCTCCGCGACACCGTCCGGTAGAGAAAGATATCGTTCGCGCGGGTAACTTGGAAGCTTCCGCTTCTTACATAGTCTCTGGCTTCATTTTTCACGCGCACAGAGCGCAGCTGCTGAAACAGCACGACAAGCGTGACAATAGCCGCAAGCAGCCCGATCCCCAGCGCAAACATAAAGTAGACCATGGAGTAAATCTGCCTTTCTCTATAGCTGTGATTTGTGTCGTACGGAAGCCCCTTTTCGTCCTCCTCCAGGAAGTCCTCCGCGAGGTCCGCAAATTTCTCAAACGCCTCAGCATACTCGCCCTCGCTCAGATAGGGCGTGATCTCATTGTCTATTACCTCAAGTCCGTAATCTGTGAACGTGTCAATCGCGCTGCCCCTGGTCGCCAGATGAAAACGACGCTCCTGCATGCTGACAAGCAGGATGATTCCGTCGATCTCCGCCCCATAACCATAGCCGTTCCGATAGTAGTACAGATCCGTAAAGCTCTGCACATCCATCCCCTCACAGGAATTCACCGTCGCTACAACCACATCGCTCTGATACTCCTCAGCAATCTCATAAAGCCTTTTCTGAAGCTCGGCTTCCTCTTCAGAAGTCAGAAGTCCGGCCTCGTCCACGACCTTTGTATCGTTGGCCGAGGCACGCAGTCCAAAGCTGTACAGGCAGAGCAGGAACATAGCGAATAGCCCTGCGACACAACGTACCGCATCCATCTTTCCGGCAGATCGTTCTTTCATAAAACGCACATCCGATATCCGCGTATTCACCATTCGCTCACCCTCTCTTACAGCAAAAAGCACATCAAAAGCCACGAGAGCAACGTCGCCGCCGCAAACACGCCACCCGCGACCGCAAACGCCCTGCCCTTGTCAACCGGCAGATTCCCTATAAATTTTCCGGTCTGCCCGTTCATGGCAAAAGTATAGGTCTGTCCCTTGTACACTGTATTTAGAAGCCAGACAGGGAGAAGCGCATAGCGGATCCTGCCCTGCTTCAGCTGAATGCTCATGTGCTCCGGTACGCAGGTCGCGTACCCGGCGATCGTAGCCATGAAGGCGTTCTGCGTACTCTCACGCACGCGTCTGTTCGCGCGCGGCGCGCAGTCCTGTGCGCTCTGATCATATTTATCCGCGAAATATCCCGCGAGATATGCCGTCTGGAAATCGACCGCCTCCGAATAGTCGTACGGTTCGAGCGAATCCATCAGCGCGTCGTCCAGCTTCAGGGAACCGTCCGCCGGAACCCTGTCGAAACCGATATCTCCGCTGCGCGCCACCAGATAATGCTGCGTCTCCGTGTACATATAATCACCCTGCTGCCAGCTGCTGATCCTCGTCGCGCGGCAGCGGATGTCTGCCTGCGCGTCGCAGTCGTAAAGCCAAAATGGCACATAAATCCCCTTGATCTCCTTGATCCGGTTCTCATTCCTGAACAGCTTTGGCAGAAGCACTTTTCCTTTAAAATGATCCTTCAGGCGATTCTCTGCGGTCTTCTTGTCAAGCTTAAACGGGATCACAAAATCAGGGCGCAGCATACCGGAGAGCTGCTTTGTAACGATCACAGAATTGCCGCAGTAGGGGCAGCTCGAGGCTGCCATACTGCGGTCCGCCACGATCTGTCCGCCGCAGGACTCGCACACATAGGTGACCAGGCCCTCCTGCTCACCGTCCAGCTCGTCGCTGCTTTGCGCGACACTGTCCCCATCCCAGCCCGGATCCCGGTCCTCCTCAATATTCTCTTCGTCAAACTGCTTCAGCGTATCCAGTTCGAACTCCGTGTCGCAGTACGGACACTTCATCTTTTGCGAGTCGCTGTCGAAGCGGATCGCGCCTCCGCAGCATGGACACTTGTACTCCAGAATATCCGCCATTTTTTCTCCAATCCTTCATTCCGATCCCGGATTCCGCTTTCGATTTCAGCTTTTTAATTCCGGTTTCTATTCAGGCTTTTTCGCACCGCACTCCGAGCAGAACTTCCCGGTATTCACCGCACCACAAGAACAAGTCCAGCTGTCATCCGGCTTCTTTGCCCCGCACTCGGAGCAGAACTTTCCGGTGTTCACCGCGCCGCAAGAGCAGGTCCAGCTGCCTGTCGAAGCCGTCTGCGCAGAAGACTGGGCTGCGGACTTTGAAGCCGCCTGTTGCTGTCCCATCGCGTACAGGTTCTGCGCGTTCATTCCCCCGGCGTTTGCCGCCATATTGACGCCCATGAATCCGTTCATTGCTCCTGCTGAGTTCGAAGCCGCCGCGCGCATCGCGTCCGCCTGCGCGCCGACAAGCGTCGCCGCCGCCATCGTGGGATCACGCATCACAGCGCTCTTCTGCATCTGCTTGATCATGTCCTCGTCTTCCTTGGAGGCAGACACCGAATTGATCCCGAAGGAAGCCACCACGATCCCGCGCAGCTCCTTCCATTTCTTGGAAAGAACCTCGTTGAGCGCGTCTGCCAGCTCCATCGTATGTCCCGGAAGCTCACTGTAGCGCACGCCCTGCCCGGAGATCTTCGCGAACGCAGGCTGCAACGCCGTCATCAGCTCGGCCTTGAGCATGCTGTCCATCTCGGAGCGCTCATACACATCGGCGACATTGCCGCACACGTTCGTGTAGAACAGGATCGGATCCGCAATGCGGTAAGAATACTCACCGTTACAGCGAATCGAAATATCCACATCCAGCCCGATGTTCCGGTCGATCACGCGGAATGGGACAGCCGTCGCTGTGCCATACTTGTTTCCCATGATTTCCTTCGTGTTGAAGTAGTAGATTCTCTGATCCTTCGCCGGCTCACCGCCAAACGCGAAACGCTTGCCGATCGCCTCGAAGGTCTTGCGGAGCGTCTCCCCGAAGCCGCCGCCCAGGATGCTCGGCTCCGTCTTGCTGTCGTACTCATACTCGCCCGGCTCCGCGCAGACCTCAGCCACCTTACCGTTCTCGACGATCATCATACACTGTCCGTCCGCTACCGCGATCACGGAGCCGTCCGTGATGATGTTATCGCTCCCGTGTTTGTTGGAAGAACGTCCGGATGCACGCTTTGCACCCTTGCACACAAGAATGTCCGCATCCATCGCCTCACAGTAAAAATACTCCTTCCACGAATCGGCGAGCACACCGCCCGCAGACCCCAACGCTGCCTTAATCAATCCCATGTCTTTCCACCTCCACTTTTCTTTGTTGTTCTTTTGCAGACTTTATCTGTATCTTTGTTATTTCACCTCTGCGGATTTGACGGCGCTTCTCTCGCCAATCTTCCGTTTTCCATTCGATGCACGCTTAAATGCCGCAACTTGATAGTAGTATCTGGCTCCGCCTTCAAGCTCCTCGTCGATAAAGCTTCTGACATTGCCTTTGACCTTTGCGAGCTTCTTCATCGTTTCCTTTTCGTCCGGTTCGCTTCTGTAAATGATATATCCGTCCGCGCCTTCCACCTTTTTCCACGTGACCTTTATCATAAACTCTTCCGGAGACTTTACCTTGATCTTGCTCACCTGAGCCGGTGGCGTCGTGATCGTAAACTCCTCGCTCCCCGCCCCAAGTACCTTGTTTCCACCCTCATCATAGGCAAGCGCGCGTATCCTGAAGCGATAGTCTTCCGCAAAATTATATTTTACCGCCTGGCACTTCAATGTATCTCCGGACTTGATCGTCTTCACGACCTTATATTGCTTCTTCTGCTCCACATAGCGCAGAATCTGATAGCCCTCTGCCCCTGACACCTGACTCCAGGTAAAGCTCAGCTTTTTGGCCTTTGCAGGAAGCGTCACACGAAGGCTCGGCTTTTTCTGCTTGTTGAAAGAGGATACCGTCACTTCCTTCTCGGCGCTGAAAGCTCCGTACACGTTCGAGCCGTTCTTCTTTTTGTATGCGCGAACCTTGAACCGATAAGTCTTCCCATAGCTGAACTTCGCCGTATAGGATGTGCCTTTGACCTTCTTATATTTTTTGTACTTTCCGGTTTTTTCATCGTACCGGAAGATCTGATATCCCTGCGCTCCTTTTACCTTCTTCCAGCTGAAGCTAAGCTTCTTCGTCCCCGTGATCGGCTTCACCGTGAGCTTCGGTGCAGACAACCCGTTCTTTTTCGGCTCGGCAGGACTCAGCTTCGGCTTCGTCACAGACGAGGATCCACCGCCTGCAGACCCGGATGATGCTCCTGATCCGGTCGCCGACCCGGACGGAACCGGCTCTGTCGGAACAGGATTCGTCGGATCCGGCACACTTTCCGATTCTTTCGGATTCTCAGGCTTCTGCGGCGCCGGCTCTGTCTCCTCCGGCTCCGTATCCGGCTGCTCCTTCTTGCCTATCTGTACCGTCTCTGAATTTTTCAGCTGGGCCGTCATTGTCTGCAGCCCGGCATTCTCCACATACTGAAGCTCTGATGCGCTACTCTCTGCATCATCCGTAACCACGCATCCAACCTCTGCGTAATATTCTCCGGACGGAAGGTGCAACGTGCCGATCTCCAAAACGCCTTCTTCTGCGTTCTGAAAAATATTATGCTTCCCTGACACGACGATGTCAATGACATAATCCGTAACGTCGGAATCATACGTGATCGACGCATCTTTTACCTCAGCTGTAAGATTTGAAAAGTCAAACGATACGCTGTCGCTTTCAAACGAGACGTCTCCGGGCTCCTCTACCGCCGCAAGCAGCTTGAAGCGAAGTGAGGTGATTGCCTCCGACTTGCTCCCCTGAAATTCAACAGACACCGTCACATCATTGCCGCTCTCTGCTTTCTCCAGTACAGCTGTCGCGACATTTTTCGCCGACGCCGTAACAGCGGAAAACACAGTAATGAGCAAAACCGATAAGATCAGGTATTTCATCCGTTTTTTCATTTTCAATTCCTCCTTTTACCGGTTGGTAGTGTCAAATCCTACCTGTTTTTTTGTTCCAAAACTTAATAAAAACCTTGGTCTTAAGGGAAATCTGCAATA
>CANRDO010000074.1 GCA_947629385.1 uncultured Lachnospiraceae bacterium | reverse complement strand
CTTATGCACCGCTGCGTGCCCGATTAAGCGCGAGCGGGTCTGCCCTGACATTGCAAGCCCGTGCAGGGCGTCCGGGTTTTGTGCACTAAACACGAATCTGCTCCAACGCCTCCTCCACCAGCCGCAGCTCCCCGCGCACCTCCTCCGCGCGAGCGACGGCCGCCTCCCCGGTCTGTCCGTTCAGGGACGCAAGGATGCGGAGATCCAGCTCCCTTTCATGTAGCAGAAATTCCCGCAGCACCGGATGGCGCTCCCGAAGAAGAAGAGGCCCGAATCGCAGTTCCATTTCATTCATTCTCAAAACAGCCTTAGCGCCGCAGCGCTCTGCGCGCATCATCGGGTAATATTTCCCGTCCTCGCAGACCATGTCCTCGCGCACAATTCGCCAGCCACTCCGCTCCAGCCAGGCGCGCACCAGCCAGATCTCCGACTGCGGCTGTAAAATCAGCTCCCGGCAGCCCCGCCGCTTTCCGCGGTGCTCAGCCTGAGAATCCGCACAATTGTCCGCGCCGCTGCAGCATCTGCCCGTCTGTTCCGACACTCCGTTCAGTCTGTCCCGCCCTTCGTCCAGAATCCGTGTCATGAGCGCCCCGCCCATGCCTGCGATCACGATGCTGTCCGCCTCCCCTGGCCGAAGAGCCGTGAGCCCGTCCGATAACCGAGTCTCGATCTCAGACTCCAGGACGTACTGTGTGATATGCTCCCGTGCACGGGAAAGCGGTCCCGGATTTACGTCCATCGCAATCGCACGCGACACGGCACCTGTCTGTATCAGATAAATCGGTATGTACGCGTGATCGGTTCCTATGTCGGCAAGCGTCCCGCCGGATGTGACCAGAGCGGCCACTGCCCGCAGACGTTCTGACAGCTGCATATTGCGAGTCTCCTTTCACTCCATCCCGGCCGCCACATCATGTGCGGCCCGGACAGGGTCTAATCAAGATAATCTCTCAGCTTGCGGCTCCTGCTCGGATGCCTCAGCTTGCGCAGCGCTTTTGCCTCGATCTGGCGGATCCGCTCGCGGGTCACGTTGAACTCCCGACCGACCTCCTCGAGCGTCCTCGCGCGGCCGTCGTTCAGGCCGAACCGCAGGCAAAGCACACGCTGCTCCCGTTCCGTCAGGGTCGAGAGCACCTCCACGAGCTGCTCTCGCAGGATCGTATAGGTGGCGGCCTCCACCGGCACCGGAACGTGCTCGTCGCGGATAAAATCGCTTAAGTGGCTGTCGTCCTCCTCGCCGACCGGCGTCTCCAGCGAGACCGGCTCCTGCGAAATCTTCAGGATCTCCTGCACCTTCTGGGGCGGCATATCCAGCTTTGCCGCGATCTCCTCGGCTCCCGGCTCATGTCCGAGCTCCTGCAGCAGCGTCCGTGACGTCCGGATCACCCGGTTCATCGTCTCGACCATATGCACCGGGATACGGATCGTCCGCGCCTGATCCGCGATGGCCCGCGTGATCGCCTGACGAATCCACCAGGTCGCGTAGGTGCTGAATTTGTATCCCTTGCGATAGTCAAACTTCTCGACGGCCTTTATGAGTCCCAGGTTGCCCTCCTGGATCAGGTCGAGCAGCTGCATGCCTCGCCCGGCGTACCGCTTGGCGATACTGACCACAAGCCGCAGGTTTGCCTCGGCAAGCCTTTCCCGCGCCGCCTCATCCCCGTTGTTCATGCACTCCGCCAGATGCAGCTCCTCACTTGGCGTGAGCAGCGGGATCTTTCCGATTTCCTTTAAATACATGCGAACCGGATCGTCCGTGCCGACTCCCTCTGTAAAGTCCGCTTCCTGCATGGATTCCCCTTCCCCGACGAGGAGATCATCCTCCGGCATCAGAAACGCATCCGGCTCATCCGCAGTCTGCAGCATGTCCACACCTCTGGCTTCAAGGTAATCCAGGGCCCGCTCGTACTCCTCCGCGCTCACCGGCTGACCGTCAAAGAATTCCTGGATCTCCCTGTATTCCAGCACATTTTTCTTCTTTTCTGCCAGCTTCAGCAGTTCATCCAGTCTCGTTTGAAAGTCTGTTGTCGGCGCGCTCATGCGGCTTTCGCCCCTCCTTCCGATAAGATAATTCTGCCCGGAATCTGTCGATTCTGTGCTGTCTTATCAGGTGAATGTACGCAAACGTCCATTCAGGCCAGTTAAGATATCCTATATTCTGTCCTTGTTACAGAGAAATATGCAGTTGGCGGATCTCCTGCAGCTGTCTTTTTGCATTGACCAGCTCCTGAAGCCCCTTTATATTCGTCGGATCAAGCTTCTGGCTTCTCTGCGTGATCGCGTTCTCCACAACCTTATAGATCGTCTCCCGGACAGCCTTTTCCATCTCCTTCGGATTCTCCAGCTTCACCTCCGTGCTGAACAGCTGCGCCACGATTCTCTGCTGTTCAGGATCCGTAAAATGGTTGATGATCTGCGCCGGATTCAAAGCATCTTTTCTCTTCTGCTCGTAGAGCATCGCCGCCACTTCACAGTACAGCTCGTCCGAAAAATCCTCCGGCTGAATATAACGGGAAATAATGCCGAACAGCTGCGGATACTCCGTGATCCATGTCAGGATCAGCCGCTGCGATCTGCGAATCCCATCCTCCTTCTCCGGACGGGTCTGCCTTTGCTGCGAGACCGGCACCGGCGTTCTGCGCAGCGATACGCCCTGCATCAACACATTCGCAACCATTTTCCGCAATCCTTCAAATGAAATCTGATACTGCCCGGTGATCGCCTCGATATAATTCTCGCGTTCAATCTCCAGCTCAAATTCGGCGATCTTGGCAGCGACCGCCTGGAAAAAGCGCGTCTTCCCGTCCGGATCCTTCATGTCATAGGATTTCTGAAGTACGGACACCTCAAACAGAAAGCTGTTCTCCGCGCGATCGATTCGCTCCTGAAATGCCTCCGTGCCGAGCGCCTTGATAAATTCGTCCGGATCCTTGTACGGCTCCATGTGCAACACCTTGGTCGAAATCCCAGCCTCCTTCAGAAGTGGAATGGCACGCAGCGCCGCCCGGATCCCTGCCTCATCGCTGTCGTACGTCAGAATCACCTCGTCCGTGTACCGCTTCAGGAGCGTTGCGTGCTGGCTTGTGAGCGCCGTCCCGAGCGAGGCGACGGCGTTCGTGAACCCCGCCTGATGCATGG
Organism: uncultured Lachnospiraceae bacterium; assembly: GCA_947629385.1. GTDB lineage: Bacteria > Bacillota > Clostridia > Lachnospirales > Lachnospiraceae > Choladousia. Next base: position 7,528 of record CANRDO010000074.1, on the reverse strand, counting down.
AGATCACGTCCATATAACCCTCGCAGACCAGCATATAGCGCTTCTTCGCGGTCCGCGCGTAATTCAGTCCATAGAGATTGCGGCCCTTATCGAAAATCACGGTCTCCGGCGAGTTCAGGTACTTGGGCTTGCCGTCCCCCATCACGCGTCCTCCAAAGCCGATCACTTTGTTGTTGATATCCATAATCGGAAACATAACGCGATTCCAGAATTTGTCATACATCCCCTGCTTCTCATTTACCTGCATCAGTCCGGACTCCTTGAGAAGCTGGTCGGAGATACCCTTTCCCTTTAAATATTTATACAGAGCGTCGCTGTACTGCCCGGCATAGCCAAGCCCGAAGCGCTTGATCGTCTCATCGCTCAGCCCCCGGTCTGTCAGGTACTTAAGCGCACGCTCTCCCTGTGGGGCGCGCAGCTGATAGTAGAAATAATTTGCAGCCAGCTTATTGATCTCGCGCACGCTCTCCTTCAGATCCCTCTGCCGTCTTGCCTCCTCAGAATACTCCGGTTCCGGCAGCGCCATTCCGGCGCGGTCCGCCAAGAGCTTTAGCGCCTCCGGGAATGTAAAATTCTCGTATTCCATAATAAAGGTCAGCACGTTCCCACCGGCGCCGCAGCCGAAGCAGTAGTACATCTGCTTTCCGGGGCTCACGGAAAAAGAAGGCGACTTCTCGCTGTGAAATGGACAGAGCCCGAAATACGAGCTTCCCTTCCTCTGCAGCTTCACGTAGCCGGAGATCACATCCACAATATCGTTCCTCGACCGTACCTCTTCTATCACATCATCCGAGTAATACATAAATCCACCTCTGTTGCGGCACGCTTCGGACACGCTGGGCCTGTCCTCCAGCCGTGCAGCCAGTTATTACAGCTTTTACAGCTTTTCTATTCCGCGACTCCCGTCCGCGTCGACCACTGCCTGCGCCGGACGCTGCGTATCCTGAAATGCCTCCGTCGATGAAAAGCCCCACGATTTCGGCACAAACAATTCCTTGTAGACATGGATCGAGTAGGAATCGGTCATCCCGGCGATGTAATCACAGACGACACGCTCCTTCGCCTCACCCTTTTCGTTCATTAGATACTGATACTCATCCGGGAGCCTGTCCGGATTCGCGATGTAGAAGCGATAGAGCTCCTGCAGCATCCGCACCGCCTTGGTCTCCTCACTCTTCGCCCTGTTGTTGCGGTACACGTGCTGAAACATGAACGCGCGCAGATACTTCATCGCGGACTCCATCTGCTCGGACATGACGATCCTACTCTGCCCCTCGCTGTTGCGCACGACGTCGTGGATCAGCGTGTTCAGGCGCTTGCGCGTGGTATCCCCCATGATCCGGCGGCTCTCCTCTGGAATGTCGGATTCGCTCAGGATCCCGGCGCGCTCCGCGTCGTCGATATCGTGGTTGATGTAGGCGATCTTGTCACAGTAGCGCACGATCTGCCCTTCGAGCGTCGCGGGCATTCCGGCGGTCCGGTGATTGCGGATCCCGTCGCGCACTTCCCAAGTCAAGTTCAGACCCTCGCCCTTCTTTTCCAGCAGCTCCACAACCCGGACGCTCTGCTCATAATGCGCGAACCCCAGCGGGCATACCTCGTTCAGCGCGCGCTCCCCCGCATGCCCGAACGGCGTATGCCCCAGGTCATGCCCGAGCGCGATCGCGTCGACCAGATCCTCATTCAGCCGCAGCGCCTTCGCGATCGTCCGCGAAAGCTGGGACACCTCCAGCGTGTGTGTCATCCTGGTCCGATAATGGTCCCCCTCCGGGATCAAAAATACCTGCGTCTTCTGCTTCAGCCTCCGGAACGACTTACTGTGCAGGATACGATCCCGGTCACGCTGATAGTCTGTCCGGATATCGCACGGCTCCTCCGCTCTGTCCCGCCCTCGCGTATTTCTGCTGAACGCGGCGTACGGGCTGAAGATTTTAAATTCCAGCTCTTCCGTCTGTTCACGAATTGTCATATCCCCCTCGCCGGGCAAAGCTTGTCCCGGTTTCCTCCTCTTTTATCATTATATTCCATATGCCCGATAATTTTCCATATTTTTTCATTTTATTTTTGAATTTATCATAATATTATTCATTTATCCCAAAATCCGCATCGTTTTACCGCATCCGCATTAAATCTTTTCGTTTCACCTATCCATCTCTTATATTTTACTATATGATCTAACTTACATTTTATCAATACGCAATACGTAATTTACGTATAATTATTTCGCACAGTCCTATTCGTCGGAAGCGCATTATATGCCTCCACCGAATATGTCGCCCCGTCCGATTCGATCATCACCGCCCCGCTTAGCGGCGTCTGCAGGATCCGGCATCCTGCAGACTGCAGGCGTTCCACCGTCTCAGGCGCCGGATGCCCGTAGGAATTATTCTCTCCGCAGGAGATTACAGCGATCTGCGGGGAAACCTGTGCCAGGAATTCCTCCGAGGAGGCGTTTCTTGATCCATGATGGCCGACCTTCAGAACGTCCGCCGACAGATCCTCCTCTGAAGCCGCCAGCCGCTGCTCCGCCGTCCCTTCCAGATCCCCGGTAAACAGCATGCGGAACTCCCCGTACTGCAGCAGCAGAACCATCGAGTTCTCGTTTCGGTCGCCCGTCAGAGCATCCGCATCCGGGGCCAGACAGGTAATGCTCCACCTCGTATTCTCCTGCACCGTGCAGCCTCCGGCGCCCAAACCCACCTGCGCCGAACCGTTTCCGACTCCTGGGGTCTCCTGCGCCGGACGGTCCCCGATCCAGTCCCCCGCCTCCATCTGCAGAATCCGAACGCCTTTCTCCCGCGCCAGACCGCACAGCTTCTCGAAATCCTCCGGATCCGCAGTCGGCGGGAGCACCAGGTTTTTCAGCGTGACGCCGTGCACGTTCTCCCCGGCAAAGCCAAGCTCATACTCCTGCAGGTACTCCTCGACCCCGTTTATGTGATCCTCATCCGCGTGTGACAGAAAGACATAGTCCAGCGTACGCACACCGTAGTATTTTACAGCTTGCCCGATTCGATATTTCCAGATCTTTGATTCCGACGAGCTTCCTCCGTCCACCAGACAGGATACGCCGTCCGGCAGGCGCAGCAGAGCCGAGTCGCCCTGTCCGACGTCGAGGCAGGTAATCTCGAGCCTGTCCGGGCCGGGAGCGATCATCAGCCTGACGCAGGCGACGCTGCAGCAGAGCCACAGCACATACGGAGCCGCCGCCCCGCCGGCTCGTCCGCTCTTCGTGCCGTTCCCGCGTTTCCCGCTGTCTTTACTGTTCCTGCTGTCCCTGCCGCCCTCCCGCCTCCATCGCTCCGGCCGGCGCATCTCTGTGCGACGTGATCTTATGTTCCACGCTTTTCCGGACTTTGTCCCGCTATCCGCCAGCCGGTATGAGACCATCCCTGCTGCCAATAAAAGCCCGTAATACAGCGCAATCCGCCAGACAGCCGGACGCCCCGCGACCCACACGGACAGCGGCAGCCCTTCCTTGAGCCTGCAGAGCAGCTCAAACAGACCCAGAATGTAGTGCGCGGGCGCCGCGAGAAAAATACCCAGAGGCAGCGAGAACAGCCCAGCCATCCCGGCAAGCAGTCCGCAGGCCATGAGCGCCGTCATCAGAGGGACGACCGCCAGATTGATCAGGATGCTCCACGGCACTGCCTGATAGAAAAAGTACAAGGTGACCGGCAGCGTCCCAAGCCAGATCGCCAGACCGGGGAGAAACACCCTGAGCGAATTCCGTACAAATCTCGGCGAATCCATCGCTTCGCGGAAGCTCCTCTTCAGACAGGGAACCAGCAAGGCAATCGTCAGAACCGCCGCGAACGAGAGCAGAAACGACGATTGTGAGAGATTTCGCGCGTCGGCAAGAAGCAGAAGCATCGCCGCGGCCGCGGCGGCCGTGATCATGTCGTACTTTCTGCCCCAAAACTGCGCGCCCAGCCAGAACGCGAACATGATCAGCGCGCGCACGGCAGAGACCCCTGCCCCCGACATCAGCACATAAAATACAACGGCCGCGCCCGAGACCGCACAGCAACCCCAAAACGGCACACCCAGCTTCCGCAGCAGACGGTACAGGCACATCCCTACCAGAGAGATGTGCAGTCCCGAGATCGCCAGGATATGCGCGATGCCGCCCTCCTGATAAAATTCCTTCCACTCCTGTGTGAGCAGCTCCCGTTCTCCGAGACAGATCGCCTCCATCGTACAAGCCTCCTGAGCTTCCAGGATCGCCTCGAAGGAACTGCCGAGCCTGCGGCGCACGATGCAAAGCGCCCTTACAAGACTCATCCGCCCCGGCCGCATTTTACTGATCGTTGCATCGGAAATCATGCAGATGGAATTCTGCGCGAAATAGTACGCCTGCGCGTCGAACTGTCCAGGGTTCGTGGCCGATTCCCGAAAAACGGTTTTCCCAGAAGCCACGATCTCATCCCCCGGCAAAAGCTCCTTATATTCTGTTGTGATAGTTACATTCAAATCGGGAAGTAAAGATTGTTCCGAATTGTCTTTTCTCTGAATGGTAAGATGATCCACCGACAGGCGTACGCCTGAAGATACTGCATTGCACTTTGCCACGGTCCCCGCAAGAGTGATCCTTCCCCCGTCCTCTGCCTCTTTCCGAAGCAGCGCGGCGGCTTCCCGCGGCGGTCCATCCCTATCCGAATGGGCTGCCGCGCACCACACGACCGAAAGCGCGGCAAGCGCTGCGCAAAACATTGCAAATGGTCTTTTCAACTGTTCTCCTCTATTACCCGTCTCCTTGCGCTATCCCGCCGATTCAAGCGGCTATCCGCTCCATCACGCTATCCCGCCGATTCCTCGGTCTGCATTTCTCTCGTCTCGATAAGGTCACGGTTCATCACGAAAACTTGTCCGAGGTCCACCTCCTCCCGGAATTTTCCGTCCTCGTTTCCTTCAATCTCAAAGCGCACGCCCGTGATGTCGTCGCAAGTCGCGCAGATCGAATCGACGATCGCATACAGCGCGGTCTCCGGATCCGGCGGATTCTCCGCCGGCTGCTGCTGCGCCGCGGCGTTGAACGTGATCGTACAAATTCCATTCTGGATGTAAAGGTTCTGAATCCGTACATCCCCCGCAAAAATCGGGTAAAGTCCCTCTTCCTCCGGTCCCTTGATCAGCTGTTCCACCACGACTCGCTCGAGAACCATGTTGCTGGAATAGTGAAGATTCCGCATCTCCTTCGCGAGCTTACTGTCCTCTCCCCCTGCGAAATAAAGCTCCAGCGTCGCATACTGATAGGAATTGATACCGCCTTCCTTCGTATCGATGAACGAATTCGCATCCATCGCCGGCACCGGCTCTCCCTCGAGATCCTTAAGCTGCTCCTTCTCGACCGTGATCATCACCTTCGTCACACCTGGCACCTGAGAAAATGTCTTGACAACCGCTGCCCGCAGAAGCACCTCCTGTGTATTGCTCAAATCATAGTATTCCTTCGAAAAATCAATACGCAGCGCGTCGATGCCACGCTCATATCCGTTGAAGGCGACATTCTCCGGGACCACGCTCTGATAACCGGCCGGAGGCGTGACAAGCTGCTCCCAAAGCTCATCCATCATCTCCTCGAAGGTCTGCGCGCCCGGAACATAGCTTTGCTCCAAAAGCCTTGTCCCTGACGGATTGATATAATAGACGGTATAACTATTTTCCTCTTTCTGCTTCCTGCCTCCGCAGCCGGCAAGCAGGATCAGCGCCGCCAGCGCCAGCAGACAAAGCGTTTTCCTTTTGTTCACAAGCTTCCTCCTGTCCGTCTCCCTATGATTACGGCGCTCCGCCGAATGTTCCGCCTGCCGAGATCAGGGCACATACTTCAGCGGGATGCGTACGGTGAAGGTCGTACCCTCCCCTTCCTCGCTGTACACTTTGATCGCTCCGTGGTGCATCAGCACCGCGCTCCTTGTGATGGCAAGTCCGAGCCCCGTGCCGCCGATCTCGCGCGAGTGCGATTTGTCCACACGATAAAAACGCTCAAAGATATTCTCCTGATCCTCCTGCGGGATGCCGATGCCGGAATCCTCCACCTTCACGTAGAAATATTTATTGTCCACATTCAGCGAAATGTGAACCCAGCCGTCTTCTTTGTTGTACTTGATCCCGTTCTCGATCAGATTCGAGAACGCGAGGCTGAGCTTCGTCTCATCCACCTCCGCAATGACCGGTTTGAAACTCTCAAGCACAAGGTCTATGCCTCTTGTCGCCGCGATAGGCCTCAGCCGCTTCAGAAGCTGTTCGATGAGATGATTAATATTTGTCTCCTGAATATTGACGTCGGAAGAACGCTTATCCATCTTTACCAGAGAGAGCAGATCCGAAATGATCTTGTTCTCTCTGTCAATCTCCTCCGCGATGTCGGTCATGAATTCCTTGTACAGCTCGTTCGGCACCTCATCCTGCGCCAGCAGCGAATCCGCGAGCACCTTCATCGAGGTGATCGGCGTCTTCAGCTCGTGCGAGACATTCGACACGAATTCCTGCCGGGAGTCCTCCTGCACCTTCAGGCGGTGCAGCATCCGGTTGTACGCCTCAGAAAGAAGCTTCGTCTCCGTATAGTCAGGTATGGAGATCTCCTGCTCCGAGACGTCGCCCTGCACGCCCTCCAGAGAGCGCGTGATCTTGCCAAACGGCTTTGTCAGCACGCGCGCCACATAGTAAGCGGCGACAAAGATGAGAAGGGTGAGCACGATCTGCAGGATCAGAACCGTATTGCCCAGGGCTTCCTTTCCGTCCTTGACGTCCTGCGTCGTCACGCTGACGATCATGATCCCCTCGATCTGACCGCTCCCCGGATTCTTCACCGGCAGCGTCAGCTCGAGAAATTCGTCGTCCGGATTGTAATTCGTGGAGTCTGTGCCGAGAAAACACTGCAGCACTTCCTCCGAAATGATCACCTTATCTTCGTCGATCTCATACGTATCCCGGACAATGCGGAAATTGCTGTTGACAATGATCACGCGGCCATTGTAGATCGTCGCCAGCTGCGTGAGCTGCCGGTCCACCTGCTTGTTCTCCACATTCCTAATATAGCCGGAGCTGCCGACCTGATCGACAATCTGCTGACACTGATTCTGAATCAACGTGCTTTTCTGCTGCGCCGACTGATCCTCATAATTGTCCAGGATCAGATTCTTCATCAGAAAGATCGGCACCAGTCCTACCAGAAGCACGATCACAAAAATGCGGGCCCGCAGGCTCTTGAGATATTTGAGTATATTGTCTTTCATGCGAAAATAACCACCTGTTTTGACTCATGGACTCTGTTTTATGATAGATAGTATATACATATAATAAGTGTATTGTCAAGTGAGAACCTCGTCTAAGCGTAACACGATGTTCTCGCTTGACATACCCCCCCCCGGTTATGTTACCATACTTCCGGATAGTCCGGTCGCTTTTCTGTCGCCCGATATTCTATCTGAAATTGTTAGAAAGAGAGAGGTAGTGTCAAGCAATCTATGAAAATCTGGAGTCAGAAAAAGGGCTCCGCAGAACCTTGAAAATCGCAGATATAATT
>CANRDO010000073.1 GCA_947629385.1 uncultured Lachnospiraceae bacterium | reverse complement strand
TTTATTGCAGATTTCCCTTAAGATCAAGGTTTTTATTAAGTTTTGGAACAAAAAAACGGGTAGGATTTGACACTACCGTCAGAATCATGAGGGAAAGATATATGAAAAAATACAGGACACTGTTGTTGTTTTCAATGATAGGACTTCTTTCGTTTAGTCTCCCGTCTCTAAAAGCAAACGCTGAATGGGTCAACACTGCCAGCGGCAAGATGTACCGGCAGAACGCCTCTTCCAGCTACGTAACCGGTCTGCAAAAAATAGGCAACTACACCTATTATTTTAATAGTCAGGGCATCATGCAAACCGGCTTTCAGACGATCGACAAAAACAAGTATTATTTCAACGCGCTGGGGCAGATGCAAGTCGGCCGCTTCGTCGCGTCAGACGGGAAAACCTATTACGGCAACAAATCCACCGGCGTCCTTGTCACAAACAAATGGGTGAGCAAGCGCTACTACCAGGCCGACGGCTCCATGGCCGTCAACACCTGGATCAATACAAAGTATGTCGGGGCGGACGGCCGCTACACCGGCACCAAGCGAAGTGTCGGCTGGGTCACCAGCGGAAATCAGAAATATTATTACACCGCAGACGGCACTATGGTCAAGGGCAAAATGAAGCTCGATGGCAAGCTCTACTATTTCGACACCTCCTCCGGAGCAATGAAGACCGGCTGGTTCAAGGTCGGAAAGAAATACTACTACGCCAAATCAAGCGGCGTGCTCGTCACCAACAAATGGAAGGACGGAAAATACCTCAAGAGCAACGGCGCCGCGGCAACCGGCTGGAAGGTGATCAAGGGCACGACCTATCTGTTCACCTCCTCCGGCAACAAGCGCAACGGATGGACCAAATACAAGAAAGTCTACTACTATTGTGTCGACGGAGTCGTCCAGAAGAGCTGCTGGATCGACAAGAATAAATATTATGTCCTGCCAAACGGAGCAAGAGCATACGGTTGGCAGAATATCGGAAACTATACTTATTATTTCGATCCCTCGACCGGCATCCGCAAGACCGGCTGTGTCAAGATCGGAGCGTCCCGCTATTACTTTAACAGCAAGGGCCGTCTGTGCAAAAACGCCTGGGCGAGCTCAAAGAAATATTACGCCTCCGCTTCCGGTGCTCTGCTCACCGGGCTACAGGATATCAACGGCAAACTATATTTCTTCAAATCGAACGGAAAAAAAGTCACCAATACGCTGAAGACGATCAATTCTGACACGTACTATTTTACAAAAGATGGCACCGCTGCCAAAAAGCTGTGGGTGAAGCTGAATTCCAAATACTATTACTTCCAGAAGAGCGGAAAGCTGGCCAAGAATAAATGGGTCGGAGACTGGTATGTGGATCTGAGCGGAGCTCGGACAAACGAGACCAAAAAGACCGGATGGCAGACCGTTAATGACAAGAAATATTACTATACGAAGAAAGGCTCCTTAGTTCTCGGCTGGAAGACCATCGACGGAAGCAAGTATTACTTCAATAAGACCAACGGAGAAATGCTTACCGGGCTGCAGACAATCGACAACCTGAAGCACTATTTCTACACGGACGGTCGGCTGGCTACCTCCATCACGATTGCAGTCGGCTTGAAGGAATACACGATTGGCGCTGACGGCGTCATCACCGCAGAGAAGAGCATCAAGATCTCCGGCAATTCGACCGGAGTCAAGATCGTAAACTACGCTCTGCAGTATGTCGGCAATCCGTATGTCTGGGGCGGCACAAGCCTCACAAAGGGAGCGGACTGCTCCGGCTTTGTGCAGACGGTATTTGCCCACTTTGATATCAAGCTGCTTCGTGTCGCGGACGACCAGATGAAAGGGCCTTCCTCTGCTATTTCTCAGGAATACAAGCGTCCTATCGTCGTAGACCTGTCTGACGTCAACAACCTGCAGCCAGGAGATCTGCTCTTCTACGGCGCACCTACCTATGCGTCACACGTAGCAATCTATATGGGCGACAAAAAGATCGTACACGCGAGCAATTCGCAGCCGTACCCGGCCGGAGGAATTAAAATTTCCGAGTATAACTACTCGACCCCGGTTCACGCTATGCGGTACTGGTCATAAAGAAGATTTGTATATTTGCATATGTTTATTCGGAATATTCTGTCAGTGTATATAATACACTGACAGTTTTTCTGTCAACCCCTTCCGGGAATTTCTTTTTGTTTTCCCTGAATTTATCAAAATCCACAAAACGTCTGTTCTCGAAAAAAACTATGTAAACCATTTTTTTAACCGGCTTTTTTGTGGATAATGTGGATAAGTCAGTGTATAATTCCGTCTTGTCTGCTTTTCCGTTCTCCGAATCTGTGGATAAACCATAAATATTATGTCGACTTATGTCTTTTTCCTCAGACTCCGTTCTTTTCAACTTTGTGCAGATTTACTCTTTTGCCGTTACGCAGAACAAACTTTCTGCCAAACGCCCTTTTTTATTTTCTGACTTCTTTTCGAATTGAATAATCATCTTTGTATTGCAAGACAGACCGCTTCTTTGTCTGCAAGGCAGCCCGCAATTTCCCTGTAGGCTGCTTACAGATCGGTCTTTAGATAGGATACAAAGCGATTTCCGGCCTGTTCAAACAGCGCTTTGCTGTCCTGTGGACCGTAGAAATAAGTCTCCGTCTCACCCGGCCTCAAAAGAATAGTATTGCCGAAATCATCGTACCCTGTGATGATGACGACGCCGTCCGGCGTCGCGGCGAGCACCGGCTGTCCCTGTCCGACGAAATACAGCACCTGCTCCAGCGTACATCCTGTCAGGCTGACCGCATCCTTGCCGAGCGAAGCCTCCAGAGTCTCGATGTCCATTGTACCGCTCTTGACGACCTCCGGAATATTCTCCACCTTGATCTTGGCTGTCTCCGCCCGATTGCCGCGCTCCCAGACGAACTCTTTCGCGTGGTTAATCACCACGCCAACCTTTTCATCCGCTCTGCGGATCGCTTCCGCGGCTGTCGGCCACATGCTCTCCATGCTGCCTCCCGCATATACGTAATACAGCTTTTCGCGCTCGGTATTCTTCGGAATCTGAATCGTCCGCAGCTCGTCATGCACTAAAAGCCGGCTTGACGTCACCTGCGGATTCTTGTCTGTAATCGTCGTTCCGACTCTCAACAGGATCGTCGTCTGCCTGACATCGTCCTCCTGTGTCGAAATCCCATATACAACATCTTCCTCCGTGTCCATACCGACGATCTGATCCTCCAACGTTTCCGCGTAGCCGAATTCCGTCTTCACCACTCTGGTAAGCTTTAGCATATGGTTGACCTGCTCCGCCCGCGTCACATAAGACTGCGGCGTCTCATAAGTCATCAGCTGCTTTCCCTCCCCGTTCACAATCACCAGCTGATACATCGGGAAAATCTCATTGCCTTCGTCCTGATCGTTGACGTCGGCAGCCAGCGCTTTCCCGTACACAAGATCCTCGCCCATATAGGTAACCGGCCGTATCCACTCGTCCGTCCGACATGTCACTTCGCGTGCCTCTCCCGTCTCGAAATCCATCGTGTACATGGTCTGAGATGCGTAGCGCTTCCCTTCCTTGAGCCAGCTGAAATATCGGTTCGACTCTGAACTCGCAAAGCAGCCGTTCTTCACGCCGTCGATCACATGCGTGTACTCTCTTTGAACAAGATCAATACGGTACACAATTCCCTCAAGAAGCATATAGCAAGCGCTTCGGTCGTTCGTGATATAGGCCAGCGAATCGATATCCAGCTTGAGCATATCATATGATTCCATCGTCTCTACGAACAGAACCTCCTCCACCGTCGAAGAAGCTTCCTCATAATAATAGATGCCGACTCCGTTCTGGCCCTCCCGCCTTCCGCGGTTCATATATCCGGAGACCGCAAACCACACATCCCCGGTCTCATCCACACTGAGCACCTTGATATTGTTGCGCGAGTAGAAATCACGGTAATCCATGTTTTCCTGCTGCGGGAAGCCAAATACGCGCACGAGCTGGCCGCCGTTCACGCGGTAGGTCCACAGCTCGTTCTCCTGCACGAACGCAACTACCTTTTTCTGCTCGTCGAACGCATACTCGACATCCGGATCCGTGATGCCTAGGAAAATCCCATCCGGCTGTAGCATGGAACCGTTCGTGTTGAACACTGCGTCCGTCGTCCTTGTGAAGTCCAAAAGAAATACACGGGTATCCGTATAGCGCAGGCGGTAAAATTCATCGACATTGTATACCTCGCTGACGCCTTCCTCGTTCACCGCGGAGATCCGGTATTCCAGCACAAAGGAGGCCGTCGTTGTATTGATATCGACAAGGCTCGGCGTCGGCTTGTAGTAAATCTGTGGGTTCAAGTTTCCCCACATCAACTGAGAAACAGTGTCATGGATATCCATCGAGGCCAGAGAACGCGATTGCCCTGTGGTCTCGTCCGGCTCCACAACGGTGCCGAGCGAATTCTCATCCGTCTTGTAGACACACTTTTCATAAAATCCGGTGACAAAATCCAAATAGGAAGCCAGATGAAGTCCGTCCTCCAGGAGCAGGCGCGTATAATACCAGATATCCCTGCCTCCCACCGTCACCTGAAGCTTCAGGACATACTCCTGTCCGAGCAGCATCTGATTCTGAAGCTGAAGCTCGGCCACGATGTATCCGTCCTCCTCCGAGGTGCGAATCACATTCGTGTTTTCAAGGGAATCCAAGCCATCCTGCGTCAGAACCTCATAGGAAATCCCCTCGATGTTTGTGCCGAAGGGCTGAATCTGAATATCCAGCAGATGATCATCCGATAACACGGTCACCGTATCGCGGATGTATTCAACGTCGATCTCCTGGGCGTATCCATGCAGGCAATTGTAGCTGACTCCGTTGTTTCGCATATAGACAAGCGGAAACGTTGAATTTTCCATGGCTTCCGCGGTACTCGGCGCAGTCTGATTGATCAGACGGCCAAAACCGAGCACCGCAGCGATGAAAATCACCGTCAGCACAACAATCCGCACAAGGATATTTTTGATCAGAGAAACCGTATCTTGCATAGAAATATGCTCCGTCCCATTGTATTTTTGTAATGATCTCCTGCCATCTCGACCACGATACAAATCACATTTGTTTTACACTATACCACTAACCACAGAAAATGGCAAATCTCAGCTGCAGTCTCAGTTAAACACGTCTCAGTCCACGATGCCTGCATCTGCGATGATGCATTTCGTTCAGCAGAAGGACTCTTGCCAGATCGCGCGCCCAGCTCCTTCCCGGCATTCCCACGCGAGGACCCGGAAGCTGCATCGCCAACACTTCCTCCGGCTCCTGAATTTCTTCTGCTGGGAACTGATCCTTCACCTGCTCAAAAATATGTCCTTCAATGCGATAAACCGTAGATCGGTCCGGATACTCATCAAACATCGGACTGCCCTCGTACTCCATCTTGTCGCACTCCTCCTCGACAAAGGGCAGCAGCAGCTTTGCTGTATCCGGATACATTGCCTGCAGCTTGCGCAGCTCCCGCTCAGCCTCCTGCAGCTCCTCATTCGGTATCTCGTCTATTTCCATGGTTTCTTTCCCTAATATCCCGCTCATTTTCGGAGTTCTTTCTTCCTCCGATATCCTGTCCGGTTCCGCCGCTCCTTCTTCCTTTGATATCCCGTACGATACCGCTGCTTCCTCCTCCCCTACATAGGGATTCCATCCACTTTGCTCCCGCTCCCGGTCAATCTCCTCCGCCTTCATAAACGTGCTTCGGACCACAGGAAATTTCCCTTCGTCAAATCCGCACGGATACGCTTCCGTCCTCGCCGCACTCCTGGCATCCCCCAGATGAGCTCGACGATCTCTCATCGCACAATACATAGCATACCTCTTTTCGGCTTGTCGTTCCATTATATGCCGCAACTTGTATATTTGGAAGCAACACGGCATCGACAGAGGAATGCAGCATCATTCAAAAAAATACCGCGGAAATACATATCCGCGGCTTACTCAACAGATCATGCCATGGCGGAGATCTCCGCCAGCTCATAGGTCACGTCACAATGGAACCTTCCCGCATGCTTCTTGAAATTCCTGCGAATCCGGTCGGCAATCACAGTGCCGGATTCAAAGGCACAGGCAGGCAGCAAAATGATATACTGCGTCGGGCTGTATCTCGCGACCACATCGCCAACTCGCAGGGATTCGCAGATCATCCGCTCCAAAAGATCCATCGCTCTCCCGAGCTCAGAAGCTATCCGATCTCCCGCAAGATTGAGTCCTCTCGTCTGGATCGTCATCAGCATTATGTACTCGGCAATCCCGAGCCTTGTGACCCGTCGCGCTTCAATGTGGTAGAGCTGCCGGAACACACTGTACTCGCACAGGTACGCTCCTGACGGCCGCTCATGCTCTCTGGTCTCATCGATCATTCCCGTTATGTCGGAGATCGAACCTCCGCTCTCACGCATCAGACTCTGATAGATCTCCTGCATTCGATTTGAAAGGCGGATACCCATATTTTCATAGAAAAGCTTTCCGGCTCTCTCATAATGAATGACTGCAAGCTTATATTTCTTCTGCCCCTTCAGGCTCTCAAGCATCCAGCAATGAATATCCTCGTCGTATGCGTCCACCGCCAGCGCTTGATTGCACACCTGCTCCAGCAGCTCCCACTTCCGAGCATTTTTGTAGATCACACAGATCGTCTTCACAATATCCATGAACAGCGACTGATACCAGATCGTCTTCGATAGAATCCAAGGCTCCTCCGCGATTCTGGCTGAGACATTGCCCTGATAGCACGCGATTGCCTCCTCGCAGGCCTTTTCCATATCCTCACCGTCTGCCAGGGAGCCGCGCACCTTCGCAGCAAGGGCCTCAAACCGCTCATAGTCCGCCTCCACCTCTATCTCAGGATTCCACTGATATGCCCCCGGCAAAGTACAGATGAACTGCTCGTCTCCGAGCTCCTTCATAGCCATGCGCAGGCGGTACATGAGATTCTTCAGCGCTCCTTCCGGGCTTCTGCTCTCATCCTCCCAAAACACTTCAATCAATCTTTGATGCGACAGAATCGCATCTCGATTCACGATAATGTAAGCCAGCATGCGGGTCAACTTCTTAGAATGCAGCGTTTCCTCATTCAAGGTCTTCTGGCCGTTCGTCAGGGTAAACTTTCCAAATAACTGCAATTTTATCTTTGTTTTCATAACCCTACTCTGCTTCCTGCCCCGAATGGAAGGCTTCGCTTCCTCAGGCAAAATCAGCGCCAAATCGTACAGTCAAATAAGTCACAAAAAAATACTTACTGGTATTATACACGAAGTTTTCACAAATTGCGAGACCTTTTTGTGACTCAGGAAGTGAAAAACAGGATTATTTCGTGATTGCTTATAAATGTACAGAATATTTTTGACAGCTTTCTTTTGCCAAAACTTTATCACTCCAAAATCAGCTCATCCACTGTCACGAACTCATACCCTTGCCCCTGAAGCGAGTCCACGATCTGAAGTGCTGCCTGCACGGAAGAACGATAATAATCGTGCAGAAGAATGATATCCCCATTTTTCGTGTCCTCCAGCACCCTCCGCACGACGTCCGACACATTGTTTGTCGTCCAATCCTTCGGATCCACATCCCAGAGCACAGGAATCATCACGAAGGAACACTCCAGCTCCTTGTTCCACTCGCCGAACGGCGGCCGCACGAATTCCGTATCCTTTCCCGTCAACTCTCGAATCAAAGCGCTCGTCTTCTCGATTTGCTCGCAGGCATCCGCCTTGCTCATGTCGCTGATCTTGACATGGTTATACGTGTGGTTTCCGATCAGATGACCTTCCTCATCCATACGGCGAATCAGATCCTCGTTGCCTGGAATGTTCTCTCCAACCACAAAAAAAGTGGCCTTCACGCCCCGCTCCTTCAGGCCGTCTAAAAGCTCCTCCGTATATACTGGATGTGGACCGTCATCAAACGTGAGTGCCACTCGCTTACGCTCCGCCGGATCCTCCAAAACCGGCCCGGCAACAGCGATCGCTTCCGTGTCTTCCTGCTGCCGAGGCTGCTCCCTTGCTATCCTCACAATACCCGTATACGCGGAGGAAGCCAGAACTGCCGCAAGCCCCCAGAAAAACAGGGACCTCGCAATTCTGGCTCCAAATCCTGCAAACAAACCGTTTCGCTCCGGCTTCTTATTGTTGTCGTTCCTGGCATGCTTCGCTCTCATACTGCACCCGGTGTTTTTTCTTTATATATATGACACCGGAAAGCCTTACATGCGTTACATACCATCCTTCCGCTCCTGCGCGTCTGTCTCGGCCGTCTCTCCCGGCATCTCCTCCGCCTCCGCGTCCGCTACTGATCCGTCCTCAAGATCCGCTTCCCCTTCCGATTCCGTGTCCGCTGCCACTCTGTCCTCTGGCTCCGCTTCCACTTCCGGCTCCGCGTCCGCTTCCGCCGGACTCACGCCAAGATACTCATCGTGGAAGCGCTTCTTCATAAAGACGCTCACGACATAGACCAAGGCACCAGTCATGCTCGACAGGCTCATGATAAAATAGAGCAGACCGCCCAACCCGACCGCATCGATCAGAGCATAAATATAGTAGGAACGCTTCTGTTCCTCTGTCTTCTCCTCAAACAGCCGAAGCCAGAGTACAGGAAGAATATCTGAAACAATCCAATACAGCGCAAGAGCGACTCCGACTCCTACCGGAAACCAGACGGTATTCATCTTCTTCGTCACCACAAGGACAACCAGAACAACCGCCAGCAACGCAACGACACCGATTGTCAATAGCGTAAGTCTTTTTTTAATCTTTTTCCGCTGCTCCTCTGTCATATCCGTCTCTCCTTCAGCTACGCCAGTGTCACCCTGCAAAATTTCTTTTTGCCGCGGCGCAGCACGATGCCCTCGCCCGAGAGCTTCTCGCCCGGCACAATTGCTTTTACATCCGTCACCTTGTCACCGTCCACGGACACACCGCCCTGCTCGATCGCGCGGCGCCCGTCCGAGCGCGACTTCTCCAGTCCGGCCTTCACAAGCAGCGAGATCACGTCGATCGCACCGTCCGTCAGATCTGCCTCCGCAACCTCCACAACCGGCATATTCTCTGTATTTCCGCCGGAGAACAGCGCGCGCGCACCCTCCTGCGCCTTCTTCGCCTCTTCCTCGCCGTGCACCAGGCTCGTCAGCTCGTAGGCAAGAATCTCCTTTGCCTGATTGAGCTGGCTGCCCTCCCATTTATCCATCTCATCGATCTGCTCAAGCGGCAGGAAGGTCAGCATCCGCAGACATTTGAGCACGTCCGCGTCCGCCACGTTCCGCCAGTACTGGTAGAAATCAAACGGGGACGTTTTATCCGGGTCAAGCCAGACGGCGCCACTCTGCGTCTTGCCCATCTTTTTGCCCTCTGAATTCAGAAGCAGCGTGATCGTCATCGCGTAAGCGTCCTTGCCGAGCTTACGCCGGATCAGCTCTGTGCCGCCGAGCATGTTGCTCCACTGATCGTCGCCGCCGAACTGCATATTGCAGCCGTACTTCTGGAACAGTGCGTAGAAATCGTAGCTCTGCATGATCATGTAGTTGAACTCGAGGAAGCTCAAGCCCCGCTCCATCCTCTGCCTGTAGCACTCCGCAGTCAGCATGCGGTTGACCGAGAAATGCGGGCCCACCTCGCGCAGGACGTCCACATAATTCAAATCCAGCAGCCACTCTGCGTTGTTCACCATCAATGCCTTCCCGTCCGAGAAGTCGATGAAGCGGCTCATCTGCTTCTTGAAGCAGTCTCCGTTGTGCTGAATCGTCTCCTTCGTCATCATCTGGCGCATGTCCGTCCTGCCGGACGGGTCGCCGATCATCGCCGTGCCTCCGCCGATCAGCGCGATCGGCTTGTTCCCGGCCTGCTGGAGGCGCTTCATCAGGCACAGAGCCATGAAATGCCCCACATGAAGGCTGTCCGCCGTCGGGTCGAAGCCGATGTAGAATGTCGCCTTTCCGTTGTTCACCAGATCCCTGATTTCTTTCTCATCCGTCACCTGGGCGATCAGCCCGCGAGCCACCAGCTCGTCATAAATCTGCATGTCTGTTTCCTCCTTGTCTTCTTTTTCTGTAAGGCTCCGAGCCCTTCCTATCGCAATCGAGCAGGGCAGATTTTCCCTGCTCGCTGCGCGACCCGCATGCTGCGACAGCAGCAAATTTCCCTCTCGCGGGTCTGCGCATAAAAAAACTCCCGCCTTACTTCTCATAAGGACGAGAGCTAATCCCGTGTTACCACCTTATTTCACAATCGGCTCACACCGACTGCCTCAACGAGTATACACCTGATACTATGGTCTTTTTCAGGGACTTATTCAAAAACGAACTCACACAACATCGGTAAATACTCCGACAGGATAACGGCCGTCTGCGCCGCCGCAGCCTACTGATACCGCATGATCACAGGAATACAAAATCATATGCTTTCATGATTCCTTTGTTCTGCTCCGGCATGGTTCGGTGCGAAGCTCCGGGAGGTATTCAAAAACAGGTTCTGCATGCGCCTCTCATCAACCGGCAACTTTCTGTATGTTTCCCTGTCTCCTACTTGTTCCCTTCACAGCTTTGCCCCAAGTATAGCGGCTTATTCGCGCTTTGTCAAGAAAACAATTGACAAGATTTTTTATTCCTTATACAATCCGGTCTTTAACAGTTGTATAGGGAGAAAATCGCTGCAACCGCCGAATCTAAGCGGCTTGCAGCGATTTGAACT
>CANRDO010000072.1 GCA_947629385.1 uncultured Lachnospiraceae bacterium | reverse complement strand
CCCTCTTGCGGTCCCACATCCTTTCGCCAGATTCACTTAATTCATGCTTGACTTTTAATAGTTAGTCTTTCTTAAGCACCATGCCCTGCAGCATTGTCTGGCATTGGACAGCCTCATACATTTCCTCCCGCGCAGTCTTATCCTCTACGCTCTTTTTGAACCGCTCTATGGAGTGCAGGAACTGGTCATCTGCGGGAAGTTCCATGGAGCTCTCGCCGGTGGATGTGCGCAGGATGAGGCTTGGCTCCACATCCGCTCCCGCCGTGAAGACGCGCGGGGCGATGAGCGTCGCCTTGCTGCCCCATACCTCCAGCTGGCACTGGTAGGCGTTGTCCATGCCAAAGGATATCTGGGCGCACTGGCCAACCTCATTCTCCAGTACCGCGCTGCCGTACAGATCCACCTCATGATCAGCGGGCGTTGTAAGCCGCGCCTGCGTCACTTCCGCGCTCTGACCCAGCAGCTCCAGCGCCAGGCGCACAGGGTACCCGCCGCAGTCCAGCAAGGCGCCGCCGCCAAGGGCCTTCACATACCGGAAATCATTTCCGCCACGTTTGGGAAACCCAAATGCCATCCGGTAAAGCCGGATCTCCCCCAGTTTCCCGTTTGCAATGAGCGCTTTGATTTTTTGCAGCTGGCTGTGGTACAGGAACATGTAGTTCTCGTGCACCGCCAGGCCCTTCTGCTTCGCCAGGGAGAGCAGCTTCTCCGTATCCTCCGGGCAGGTGGTGAACGGCTTTTCCATGAGCAGGTGCTTGCCGCTTTCCAGCACCTTTTCGCCCCATTCCGCGTGCAGCGCCGGGGGCAGCGGCACATACACCGCGTCGATAGAACTGTCATTTAACAGCGTGTCATAGCCGTCATATACCGTCCCGCCGTACTGCTCCTGGAAAGGCTTTCCCTTCTCCGGCGTCCGGCTGGTCACGCCCGCATATGTAACGCCCTCGCACTTCTTGAGCGCCGGCAGGAACCGCCGGAACGCGATGTCCGATGTGCCCAATATGCCTATCTTCATTCTTCACGCCTCCAACAGCGCCAGCAGGTTCCGAAGCTGGATGTTCAGGATGTTGTTGATCTGCAGCATCTCGTTCAGGGACTGGTAGTCCAGCCAGAAGTAGCCTTCCGGCAGAGAAGGCATATCGTCCTCCCGCACCCGCAGGAGCACGTTTCGGTTCTGCTCATGGTAGAACCGGCCACCCTCCTCGCTCATCATGTGGTCGTACATCACGCCCACGCCCTGCTCCAGGTTCCGCTGGAACAGCTCTGTCACCGCGTCCTCCACGGGCGGCATTCCCGCCTCGGTCTGCACCGTGGGGCCCAGCTCCACCGTGTCGAACACACCTATCTCCTGCTTGAACCGCACCAGGAACTTCAGCACTCCGTCCATCTCGCAGCACACAAGGCCGAACAGGGACTCCCCGTTGGCCGCGAACAGCGGCTGGGTCCACCGCCGCACCTCCCGGCCCTCAATGGCAATGTCACAGAAGATCACCCGGAAGGGATAGGGATGCTTGCATACCAGTTCTCCGTCCTTCATCTCCCAGTCGGTGAGCTCCGAGAGCGGCACCACCGTCTGCTGGAAGGACTGGAACATCTTGTAGCTGTTCAGCCGCTGGTACATCCGTGGCAGCGCGTCCTCCCCGGTCCGGATGAACAGAGACCGGAACAGCGCCTTGTCACGGAACTGCTCCGACAGGTCCAGCAGCTCCCGCTCCGTGAGCCGCAGTTTGGCGTAAGGGATGCAGGAGAGCACCGTACGGCTGTCCATGTTCACCAGGTTGTCCCGGCGCATAAGCTGCTTTATCTGCCCCAGGGTCATCCAGCAGTGGCTGGGCAGCACCGGAACATCCTCCTCCACTCGGATCATGATGTTCCGGTTCCGTTTCCGGTAAAACCTCGCCGACTGCTCCGACTGGATCTGGTCCACCACCACCTCGTAACGGTCAAAGTTCAGGAAGTACTCCAAATACGGCGGCGACGCGCCTCCATGTTTGCGGGTGAAGTTGCTCAGCGTCGCCTGGATCGTGGGGGATATCTGCACGCAGTTCACGTTCCCTGGCTCGATCTTTGCCTGCATGAGAAAGTGTATCACTCCGTCTATCTCCCGGCACAGCACACCCAGAAATCCTATCTCCTCCTGGAGGATCACCGGCTGCATCGCCACGGTGCCGTCCGCCTTCTCCTGCCGCAGGCCGGCGATCTGGAAAAAGCTCAGGTTCCGATTCTGGATGCGACCGCTCTCGCTGTCGTAGTACCAAGGCTCGCACTGCTCCAGGGAGATAGGTCGGATGGAGACGTATGTATTCTCGTTCCGCTCCTGCACCCAGTCCAATATCTCCGCCGTGCTGTGCACCTTTCCCTCCGTCTCGCACCAGCTCTTGGCGATGGACAGAAGGGTATCCTTCACGCTCATGACTGCTTGTCCTCTTTCAGCTTTTTGGGCTCGTCCTCTTCAAAGTTGATCTTCTCACCTACGACCACCAGCGGTCGCCTCATAGTCCGGGTATTAATGCCCAGTATGTACTCCCCCAGGATACCCAGGAAAAACAGCTGTATCGCCCCGATGAAGAACACACCGATGATGATCGACGCTGTTCCGTAGGGATACTCATACCAATGAAACAGTTTGCTGAAGAGGACAAAGATAGCCAACAGAGCGCTGATGATACCCAATATGGCGCCGACAAATGTCGCGATTCGCATGAGGATCTTCGTGTAGCTTGTGATGCCGACCATAGCCGCATCGTACACCTTCCAGAAATTCTGACCGGACTTGCCCCGTAGGCTTGCCGCCTGCTCATACTGCACCACCGCTATGTTCATGCCGTACTCGCTGACCAGGCCCTTAAAGTACGGATACGGGTCGTCTATCTGTTTCATAACATCTATGAATGCACGGTCGTATAAGCCAAATCCATCAAAATGCTGGATCTGCTTTGTGTCGGAGAACTTCCCGATCACGTCGTAGTAGATCGTGCGAAGGAAAAACAGTATCTTCGATTCCTTGCTCTTCGTCTTTTGACCAACGACGACCTTGTGCCCCTGCTCCCAAAGTTCTACCATCTTCGGCAGCATCTCCGGCGGGTCCTGCAGGTCGCTGAACAGCAGAAACGTGGCGTCTCCGGTGCCGTACTGCATCGTGGCGAACACGTTCCGGGTATATCCAAAGTTCCGGGCGTTGAACACCGCCTTCACATGCTTGTCCTTCGCGCAGTATTCCCGGATCACCTCCCGGGTGCTGTCCGGGGAGTAGTCGTCCACGAAGATGATCTCATAGTCATAGTTCGGCAGCTGCTCCGTGAACACCTTCGTCAGCCGCTCATACATTGCCGGCACGCACTTTTCGTCGCTGTATGTCGGTATGGTCACGCTTATCTTTTTCATATCTGCTCCTTCTCTACTTTCCGTTGGGATAAATGCAGGTCTCATCCGGCACTGGGAAGATGCTTTCCACCAGGCGCATGAGCTTGATGAGCCGCTGGCCCTTGGCGGTGATCCGGTACCCGCCATCCGTCTCCTCCAGGTTCCCTATGTATACCTGCTCGTCTATGCGCTTTTGGCTCTCTCCGGCCTCCTCGATGAACCCCTCTATGAACTGATCCTTGATCTCCTCATAGGTGTAGACATCCTTGTCCGAGTCGGTCATCTCCGCCAGGGAGTAGATGGTATAGGACCGCTCGATGGGCATAGGCCCCAGGGAGAGGAACACCGCCATGGCCAGCGTGGAAAGCCCCACGCACATCACCACCGACGAAAGCTCCAAGCCAAACAGGCTCCCACGTTTGACCGTCACTGGCACCAGCACCGCCAGCAGTACCACACACGCGATGGCGTCATACGCCAGCAGACGGTACAGATATGCCTTCTGCCCCGCCAAAAGCGGCGTGCGCAGCAGCAGCGCCACGACAGCCGCGATGGCCACACACAGCACAATGCAGACGGCAACAGCCCGCAGTAACATCAAACATTCTTCTTTCATTTTAACCTTCCTTTCCTCATGCTCACGCCACCCGTTCGTATTCGATAGATTGGATGCGTACGGCCATACCCACCGGGGTCCAGACCCGCACCTCGAACGAATACAGGAGCACGGTCAGAAGCCGCATTTAACGCAGCCAGTCTTTCAGATTCTGCGCACACACGCGCCACATCCTCTCGGCATTTGCCTGCGAAACAAAGGAGTTATGTGGTGTGATGAGGACCCTGTCCATCGTCCAGAGTGGGGAATCCACAGGTAAAGGCTCCTGCTCAAACACATCCAGCACAGCGCCGCCGAGGCGCCCCCGGAGCGCCTGAATCAACGCCGGCTCATCGACACATCCGCCGCGGGCGATATTCACAAATATGGCCCCCGGCTTCATCAGGGAAAATCTCCCCCTATCGAACATATGTCTCGTAGCCTCTGTCAGGGGTACGGTGAGCACGACCACGTCCGCTCCCGGCAGCAGCGCGTCCAGCTCTGAGACCGGATAGACCGCCTTGAAGAACGGCGCCGCGTCGTCGGGATGCCGTCTCACGCCGTATACCTGATCCGTGAGCGCGGAAAAACGCTTGGCCGTCTCGCTCCCCACGCTCCCACAGCCCGCGATCAGCACCGTTTTTCCATACAACTCATCCAGCTCCCTGTTTTTTTGCCAAAGAGCAGCCCTCTTGTTCGCCGAAAAAAACTCGGCATGCTTATATAGCTGCAGGACGCCGGAGACGGCGTATTCCGCCATAGGGATACTGTAAACGCCCCGGGCGTTATGGAGAACGATACCGTTCTCCCGGATATAGCCGAGGGGAACGCGGTCCAGTCCGGCGCTCAAAAGCTGGATATACCGCAGTTTGGGAAATTGCTGGATAGGATGCTTTGCAAACAGCCAGTTGCATATCACAGCGTCCGCCTCTCCCGCCTCCGGCGGGAGAACGCCGTCCTCTCTCTCCGCATACAGGATGTCGAACCCCATATCCCGTAGAGAGCCTTTTTGTACCTCTGTCCATGTAAACGCACCGGTCAGCAGCAGTTTCATATCCGTCCGTCCTTTTTATTCCCATGGCAGTTCCGATATCCGCCAGCCATCCGCCGGGGTAACATGATACGGCAGCCTCACATGCACATTCTCCATATCCTCGCCGTTGAACCGGTCGATGCCTCCGTCTTCACCGCAGAGCCATTCTCCCTGTTCCCATGCCATCTTATACAGGGGGATATCCATGGGGTCCAGGTTCAAGAGCCGGATGAGCTGGGTATCCAGCCGCAAACCGTTGTATCCCGCGGCAACCATATGTGTCTGTAGCGGTTCCGGTCTCATGGGGCCGTTTCTCTGCCCCATGATGACACCGTCCACCACATAGAAATATTTTCTGTCCGTACCGTCCCCCAGCCTGCCTTCCCGGTCGCACAGGAGGAATATCCGGTTCAGGTCCAGGATCATCCGGCAGATAGTCTCGTTCCCCTTCCAGCCGCCGCCGTAGATCGGCTGGCCCAGGAAGTGATTCATGAGCCATGCGGCGTAATCCTTGTGGTCCTCTTCGCCGTCTTTTCCTTTTTGCTCATCTATGCTCATCCGCTTCGCAGCCTTCAGGATATAGCGGTCGATCTGTTTCCAATAGCGGGACTGGATATGCTCCTTATAGAAATTGATGCACCGGAGGTTGAACGACCGGACGCCCTTGAGCGCCGGCATCTCGTCGCCGCCCTGGTTGCTGCTGCCCTGTATCCAGTGGGGAAGGAAGTTCTTATTGGTGTTGATGCCCACCAGGTTTTTCATGCAGCAGGTGACGCCAGCCTTCCTGTGGGTCTTGAGCTTGGGCACCGATATCACCACATCCGCGTTCAGGATCACCTTGGATACGCAGTATTCCTGCCGCTTGCCCCGGTGATGCACCGTCGTCTCCCGTATCTCATAGCCACCGCCGTGGAATTTCACATGGTCATATTTTGGGTCATAGAAGAAACTGTTCTCCCCCAGGTCAATGATCTGGCTCTCCGGCGCATGGTCAATGGGCTGCTCATCCACCCAGATACCATTCTCCATCACCGTCTTTTGCCCGCGAAAGTCCATGAGCTCCACAGCCACCCCTCGGTTTCGGAGCGTTTCGATCATGTCCCGCATACCGTAGCACCGGACGATCTCCTCAAAATCCGCCTCCGTTTGGGGCGCGTCGCCCACGATGATGCGGCCACAGCCATCCATGACCTGCCAGCAGTAATCGATGACCGGCCGGATGACGGAGGGGTGGGTGGTGACGCTGCTCTGCAGGACGCCCTCGTCAGAGGTGTGCCGGACCAGATTGGGCTTGATCACCACCGTGTTCCCCGGCTTGACCAGGTCAGCGAAGGGCCGCCAATCTGCCGTTCCCGCATGGACCGCATCCATGCCCAAGTCCAAGAAACACTGTCTTACCGCGTCATAGACGCTGTTCTCCTCCCCCAACACAGGCATGCCGGACAACTCCGGATAGGCCCTGTCCGGGTCATAGGGTGCCTTTAGCGGGTATTGTGATCTTTCGTCATGCCTTATCGCGATCGCGCTGTTCATTACTCTGTCCCTTCCTGTACCGGTTCTCGATGAAGCGCCTTTTCCCGGATCTCAATACCGGAATCTCATCCACATATTCAAAGCTTATCACCGCGCCCTCTCCCAGATCGTCCTTAAACAGGCCGGTGATATAGCCCTCGTCGATCTTGTCTTTATCTCCGTTGATCTGGAAGCGATATTTGTCCCTGTCAAGCTGGATAAATTTCCACTGCGTCACATGCTCTATCCCCCACATCTTGTTGACAAGAAGATATGGCGACAGCGGCTCCCCCTTCGTATCGTAGACGACGTCGATCTTCCGACCGTATATCTGCGTAAAATACAGCTTATACCGACCGCCTGGCATAGCCTCCGTCCGCCGGACGACCGTGTCGCCGTTTTCATATCGGATGAGAGGAAACCCGTAGTTGTGCAGGTCCGTGATGACCAGGCGGCCCAGTTCCCCATCCTCTGCCGGCTCGTCGCTGTCCATCTTTATCACCTCGGGGATAACGCCGGTGGTGTCGATGTAATACTCGTCCCGGCCCGTCAGCTGCACGCCAATGGTGCCAAACTCCTCCGTGCCGTAGATACAGTTCACCGCACAGCCAAACTGCTCCTCCAACTGCTTCCTGATATACGGCAGCGTCATCTCCGAGCCCGGCGTGATGGACCTTACGCCATAGCCGGAGACGTCGATCTCCGCCCGCTCGATGAACTCGGACAGCTGTGTGATGGAAGAGGCATAGCCAGCGAGCTGTTTAACATGCCTTTTCCGGATGGTCTCACATAGTTCCCGCAATGTCCCGTCGTCCAAATTTGTGGTATCCCAGGGGATCAGATTGGTCATCTTCTGCTCCAGAAAGCTCTTTTTCACCCGGTCGACCCATATGCGGAGATAGACCTGCCGGTCGCCGATCTGATAATTGGCCAGCGTGTTCAGGAAAATGCTGGCGCCGTACCTTCTTTTCAGCTTACTGGGGTCATACAGTATCTCCAGCGGCGTGCCGGTGGACCCGCTGGTGCAGTCCATGTGGCAGTGCTTGTCATTCGCATATTTCGAGGATACAAAGTCGTCCCACCGGCTCTGGTAATCGATCTTATTCACCAGCGGGAAGTCCTTCAGCTCATGCTTGTCCTTATAGCCCTCATAGAACTTCGTCGTGGCGGCAGCATGCTCCAGCAGCGCCTGGAGCTTTCGTTCCGTGTCGGCAGGGTCAGTCCCATGCTCCCAGCCATCCTTCGTCTCGGTATAATATCCGCGCACCTCGCCATGCTGTACCAGCGCGTCCATCGTCCAATAACCGGCGCGCCTTATCCATGAACCAAATCCCATCCTCTTATTCTCCTTCTGCCCCTGACTTTTCTCCCTGAAATATCGGCAGCATGCCTCGGCTGCCCCGTGGTCACTTTCCCATATGGTCAGCGTGCCGGCGCCGCTGTTATTGCGTCCTCTCCTGTCTTTTTGTCCTCTGTCTGGTCAAAATTGAGGCGCTCCTCCTCGACCACAAGGGGCCTGTCCATCACCCGGATGTTGATGGCCAGGATATACTCTCCCAAAAGTCCCAGGAAGAAAAGCTGGATCGCGCCCAGAAAGAACATGCCGATCATTACAGGCGCCATGCCGGCAGAGAATTTGTCCCAGAATATGAGTTTTGAGATGAGGTAGAAAAAGCCTACCACGAAACTCAGCCCGGACATGACGCCGCCCGCCAGCGTGGCGATCCGGAGCGGCAGTTTGGAATAAGACGTGATACCGGTCATAGCCAGATCGAAGAGCGCATACCAGTTGAATTTGCTCTTGCCGCTCCTGCGCTTTGGCTGGTTGAAGGGTATCGTCGAATAGTCAAAACCCAGCTCCGCCACAATGCCGCGCAGATAGGGCAACGGGTCGTGAAGGTCCCGGATAACTTCGATAAACGCCTTATCATAAAGCCCAAAACCGGTGAACTGCTCGATGTGGTTGATCTCCGATATCTTTTTGATGACCTTGTAATATACGCCCCTCAAAAAGTACTTGATCCGGCTCTCGTTGCTGGATGTTTTTATCCCGAGCACGATCTTCGAGCCCTTCTCCCACTCCCGCACGAACTTCTCGATCATCTCCGGCGGGTCCTGGAAATCCGACGCCATTTTGATGGTGCAGTCGCCCGTAGTCTGCGCCAGGCCATGGAAACCGGATCTGGCACTGCCGAAATTTCTGGCATTGAAGATCGCCTTGATCTTAGGGTTGGCCGCACAGAGCTCTCTCAACTTCGCGCGTGTACCGTCCGTAGAGTGGTTGTCAATGAATACCAGTTCATAATCATATTCAGGGAGCTGCGTTTCAAAGACGTTTATCACCGCCTCTGCAAGGGGCTTCACATTTTCCTCTTCGTTGTACGCCGCCACCAAAACGCTGATCTTTTTCATACCGTCACCCGCTTGTCCTGATAGTTTGTTCCTATGATCCATACCCGAACAGATCCAGCAGCTCCACCGCATTCTCCGGTGTATAACGATGCCGCAGGTCCTCGGGCATGTTCCGGAATATCCTGTCGATCTGCACCGCCGTGAGACCGTGGCGGCAGCGAAGGTCTACCGCATACTTATAGGCCACCTTATGTATCGCCGGCAGCAGATAGGTCAGCGAATAGCCCCACATATTCCCTGACAGGTGCTTTTCAATGATCTCCGCCGCCTCCAGTACAGACACATAATCATAACTGCTCCCGTATCGCCGTTCCATATGGTCGGTGATGATCTCCGTCTGCAGGTTTCCCGCGCCCTGGCCCATGCCCAGCAGGCAGGAATCTATGATCATCTCTCTGTCCGTCTTCTGGCTCAATAATGCCAGTGCGTTGGAAAAGGCCAGATTCATGTTGTTATGAGCGTGGAAGCCTATCCGTATCGCCGGATCCAGTCCCTTGTCATAGATACTGAAAAACTTTTGGATGTCCTCCGCCTGCATATAGCCGTAGCTGTCCACAAAATACAGCGCATAGGCGTTCATCTCATTGGCCGAGCGGATGATCGTCTGCAGCTCATCCTGTGTATACCGCATGGTCAGCATGGGCTGGACGAATACCCTGTACCCTTTTTCCGACAGCGCCGCGCAGAAATCCAGCGACTTTTGCAGCTCGGAATACCGCAGGATCACCCGGTTGGCCTCGCACAGCCCCGGTCTCCAGACCGGGATATCCTCCAACGGCGTATCGGGGCCCCTGTACAGCGCCGCATACATCTGCCCTTCCACGTACTTGGCAGGCATCGTCTTTGAGATATCTTCGATGTTCTGGTAGATCGCAAAGCCACGCTTGTCATCCCGGGATATCTCGATAGAGCCAAGCTCGACGACGTCGAGCCCCGCCTTCCCCAGCAGTTCAGAGACAGAACGTATCTCCTCCGGAGAAAACACATCCTCCGCCAGGCCGTTCTTTGCCATATCCTCAAGACCCAGACCACCGTCCCTGAGCGTGCATTCAAGCAGCTTTATCCTCTTGTTTCCGTTGCGGTCCATGTATAACGCTTCACCTTTTTCCCTTTCCCGAAAATGTCCAGAATTTGTTCAGCAAAAAATTGATCGGTATCGTGATCACCAGATTCAAAACCGGCGATATGACCGGCGAAAGAGAAAGCACATCCACTTCTAAATACAGGAGCAGCGTGGAAAGAAAAAACGTGAGTCCATAACTGATATAAGTCTTGATCAGCTTCCTGAACCACGGCTCTCCGCTTTCCTTGAACACATATCTGTTGCTCCAGAAAAACGCGTTTGCCACGCTTACGATCCAGCCGACGATATTTCCTGCCAAATAGAGGTGTTTATCAATAAGAAGAAACAAATAGTATATCGCCAATGATATGATGGTATTTGATGCCCCAACGATCCCGAACTTGACAAACTGGACGATCGTTGCCTTGTGTGGAAGTTTCATCGTGTGTACTCTGCTATCTCCCGGACCATCTCCCCGGCCACGTCCCCGCCGTCCAGCCATACACGGGTCCAGTCCACTACTTTTTCCACTGCCTCCTCGATATGCCACCGGGGGTGCCAGCCAAACACGCCCCTTATCTTGGAGCAGTCCAGCTTCAGGAAGTTTGCCTCATGGGGCGCGCCCGGCTCCGCCTGGTTCTCCCATCGGAACCCCTCGCCCCACTTTTCCACGAACAGTTCCACCAGGCGGCCTGTGCTCACGCAGTCGCACTCGTCCGGGCCCACGTTGTACCACCCCGCCAGGCTCTTGTCCTCATACTGCCGCGCCGCGATCATCAGATACGCCATCACCGGCTCCAGTACATGCTGATAGGGCCGGGTGG
>CANRDO010000071.1 GCA_947629385.1 uncultured Lachnospiraceae bacterium | reverse complement strand
CGGGATCATCGTGGTGATATAGGCATAGGAAAAGAGGACAAGAAAAAACTTGAAATCTTTCGAGAATCGTGTATACTGTTTTTAATGGATTTTATGATACAACAAAAGGAGAGATACACATGAGTCAGGCGAAGGTTGACCGATATAAGGAAGAGAAGCGCAATCGCGCGCAGATCATCAAGAAGCAAAAAAGAGAGTGGATGGCTATAAAGACAGGCATGTCGCTGGTGGCGCTTGTTATGGTGGCCTGGGTAGGCTTTTCTGTCTACACTACATTAAATCCTAAGGACACGACGGTGACCGAGAAGCCGACCTACACAGTCGATGTTGCGGCGATTAATGATTTTATGGAGACCCTTGCTGAGGAGTAGTGTAAGGTAAAAATATCATTTCCCGTCGCCCAGTGAGACGATTTCCGGGCAGAGCATCCGGGAACCGGGAGGACTGCGATCAGGGCTGCTGCAGGATCGGATATCCGGTTTTGCGCAGCCCTTTTCTTTCGTACAGGGAAGAATCCCTGTGAAAAAGAAGCCGTGTCAGGCAAAAGCGCCTGCGCGGCGATATGATTTTTCAGACATGACAGAGGAAAGGTGGTGGTTTTTATGACGCGAAGTACAACGAAGACGAGCACGGCGGACGCATCGGGGCCTGATCCCGGCATAAAAACTGCACACAAGGAGGTATGTCATGCTGGATATCGAGACATTGAGGGATTGTATCGAGCATAAGCAGTATGCGAGGATCCGCAGCGAAGTCACAGACATGAATGAGGCGGATATCGCAGCCCTGCTTGAAGAGCTGGAGGGCTCCGAGAATGACCAGCTGAAGGTGTTTCGCATTCTGCCGAAGGCGATCGCGGCGGATGTGTTTTCGCACCTTCCGATCGAGGTGGAGCGCAAGATCATTACGTCGCTGACGGAGCGCGAGGCGGCGAATATCATTGACAATCTGTACGCCGACGACGCGTCCGACCTGATGGAGGAGATGCCGGCGGGCGTCGTGAAGCGGCTGCTGGCGCAGACGACGCCGGAGACCAGACGGGATATCAACCACTTGCTCCAGTACCCGGAGGATTCCGCCGGGAGCGTGATGACGGTCGAGTACGTCGACCTGAAGGAGGAGTACACGGTCGGGCAGGCGATTGAGCGGATCCGCCGGACCGGGATCGACAAGGAGACGATCAACACCTGCTACGTGATCAATCAAAACCGTAAGATCCGCGGCACGATCTCGTTGCGGATGCTGCTTTTAAGCCAGCCGGAGGAGAAGATCGGCGAGCTGATGGAGGAGAACGTCATCACGATCAACACGATGATGGACCAGGAGGAGGTCGCCCGTCAGTTCCAGAAGTACGACTTTGACGCGATGCCGGTCGTGGACAGCGAGAATCGCCTCGTCGGCATCATCACGGTCGACGACGTCATGGACATCATCGAGCAGGAGGCGACGGAGGATATCGAGAAGATGGCGGCTATCACGCCGACCGACAAGCCGTACATGAAGACCTCCGTGGTCGAGACGTTTCAGAAGCGCATTCCGTGGCTATTGTTCCTGATGATCTCCGCGACGTTTACCGGGAAGATCATTCAAGGTTACCAGAACGCGTTGGCGCATTATGCGGTGCTGACTATGTATATACCGATGTTTATGGACACCGGCGGCAATGCCGGAGGCCAGGCTTCCGTCACGATCATCCGCAGCATCTCGCTCGGGGAGATCGCGTTTCGGGACGCATTTAAGGTCATCTGGAAGGAGATCCGCGTGGCGGTTCTGTGCGGGATCACGCTGGCTGTAGTGAATTTCGGCAAGCTGCTTCTGCTCGACCATGTCGGGATGCAGGTGGCGCTTGTCGTCTGCCTCACGATGGTCGTCACAGTGATCGTTGCGAAGATCGTGGGCTGCGTCCTGCCGATCCTCGCGAAGCAGGCGGACTTTGACCCGGCGGTCATGGCGAGCCCGTTCATCACGACGATCGTGGACGCGATCTCATTGGTGATTTATTTTCAGATTGCGACGCGGCTGCTGAACATATGAGAAAAACAGCAATTGCGAACGAATGAGAGCAATGCGATTTGCGAACGAAAAAAACGGGTATAAAATAAGGAGAAGCACAGGATGGGCAAGGAAATCACAGTGCGTCAGAATCGATGCGACCGGGAGATGAATTTCCTGTTATTTGGCGTTTTCTTTCTTTTTCTGGTCGTTCAGATGACGACGGGCCAAGCGGGACAGGGGGAGCTCGCGCGCAAGCTTGGCGGACTTTTTTACATCGTGTTCGTGCCGGGCTTCTTTTTCCGAGAGGGATATCGATTTTTTGCCGACGCTCGCCAGGAGGGGGCAGAGGAGGCCGGGCGGCGGGCATACAAAAATGCCGTCCGGTTGTTTGCTTATTATTTGCTTTTTGCGATGGGGCAGATCTTTCTGGAGAGTGGATTTTCCGGGGGCTACAGCATTACCGCAGCCTTGACGCTGCAGCAGATTCCGTCTGTGTCCGCGGTGTTTCTTTCTCTCGCGCTTGTCCTTGTGGCAGCCGGAATCTTTTCGGAGCAGCTCGGCCAGGCCATAGAGCACAGAAAGACCGCTTGCTTTGTGGGAGGACTGATCTGTCTTTTTTGCGCTATGCTACGTGTGGGCGGGGAGACTTATCCGTTGTTTGCAGCTGTCCTGGGGGCAGACGGGCAGGCGGCTGTCCCTGCGGTACCGTATTTTGCCTTCTTTCTGCTGGGAATGTGGTTTGGCGACTGTCGTCCCGGGTTTCAATGGAAGTATCTGGCTGAGGCAGCCTTGATCAGCGCTGCCGCGCTGTTGCTTTGCCGCTTGCCGGTGGTGAAGCCGCTGGGCTTGGTGCTCATCTCTTTTCTCCCGATCTATCTTGTCTATATCGCTGCGGAGGGAATGTCGGAGCTCACGCTGCGCTTCCGGGTCGCGGGCTTTTTTTGGGCAAGTATGGAGCCGGTGATCCTTGCCTCTTCGGCGGCTGTTTTTGCCGTTGCGGTCGCGCGGGAGCTGAAGCTGCTGGATGGGATCGGCAGCAGGCTGCTGATTGCCGGCTGTGCGTCGATTCCGCTGGCCTTGTATCTTCTGATCGGGCTTACGGTGCTGTCCGGACGCCTGTGCGAGAGAGGCATGGTCTGGTTCGAGACGCGCGTAAAGCACAAGACGGCGACGTATTTTCTCCTGTACACGCTGGCGTTTCTTCCGATTATGGCGCTGGTATTTTCTACGTTTCTTCTGCTAGGACGTTCTTTCGTGTGGATCGGGGATGGTCTGACACAGTATTTCCCGCGGGCGATTTATTTCAGCGAGTATATGCGGGGACTCCTTTCCAATCTTCTGCAGGGGAATTTTACGCTTCCCATGTATGATTTCCGGAACGGAATGGGGTCTGAGATTATCTACAGCTTTGAACCGCTGTATTTTCTGCATGCGCTTTTTGACGAGGCCCACATGGAGTTCGCGTACAATCTGGTGACGATCCTGCGATTCTATCTGGCCGGAATCAGCTCGTCGATTCTCTTTTTATACTTTAAGAAAAATTATTTTTCGGCCTTTCTGGGAAGCGTGATCTATATTTCCTGCGGATTTGCGCTGTATGGCGGGGCGAAGCATACGATGTTCATGATAGCGATGGTCATGCTTCCGCTGCTGATCCTTGCGATAGAGGAGATCATACGGGGCAGGCGCTGGTATCTGTGCACGATTATGACCGCGATTTCCCTGTTCAGCAACTATTATTTCCTCTACATGAACACGATCGCGATGGGCATCTATTTTCTGGTGAGATTCTTCTGTCAGAAGGAGAAAGAGCGTCGGACGTTTGGCAAGTTTCTGGCAAAAGGACTGACGATCAGCGGCTCGTACCTGCTCGGGGTGGCGATGTCCTGCATCGTCCTGGTCACGACGTTCGGCTCCTATATCGGTTCGACGCGCAATGGGGCGGCCGTCATAGCCACGCCGTCGCTGTTTTTCTATTCGGGGCAATGGCTTGTCAGCTGTTTCCTCAACTTTATTATGACCTTCAGCTCACTCGGGTATTCCCTGAGGCTTGGATATCTGCCGATTGCGCTGCTTGCGGTGGTGTTCCTGTACACGCAGAAGGGAAAGAAGGAGCAAAAGCTTTTGTTTGCGATTGCGGCGCTCTTTATGCTGCTTCCCGTGGCGGCCTTTGTGTTCAGCGGCTTCAGCTCCATCATAAACCGCTGGTGCTATATTATCTCGCTGCTGGTGGCCTTTATTGTCGCAGACAGCCTGCCGGATATGCTGCAGATGAAGAAGCGTAGCCTGATGGTATGTGCCGGAGCGGTTTTGCTGTATGGTTTCCTGGCGCTGAATGGAAATACGGAGCTCACCGGGTCCACACCGTTCGCCATAGTCGCTTTCGTTGAGCTCGCTGCCACGTTTGCGGTGCTGATCGTCTGCCAGGACAAATTTCCGAAGCTTGGAAGAGGAATGAAAAGGGGAATGCTGCTTGTGCTTACGGCGGGCATGCTTTTCAGCCAGGGCTTTACGGAGTTTACGCTCGGCAGGGAGATCGGCCGATACATGGAGCGCGATAAGACGGAGGAGGAGATTACGGACACGCCTCTTGCCGCGCTCTCGGAGGTCGAGGATGACAGCTTTTACCGTGTGACGGCTCCGAGACTGGACTATCTGAGCAGCTCAGCGTCGCTGCTCCTGGATTTTTATCCGATCACGACGGTGTCCAGCGTCCTGAACGGAAACGAGATCGAGTACATGGGAAAGATGGGAAGCACGAGCTATTCGACCGTGCAGCTTCGCGGGCTGGGAAACCGGACGATGCTGCATTCGCTTGCCGCCGTGAAGTACTATGCGGAATTCGCGGACGAGCCGCGGCCGTTCCCCTATGGCAGTGAGGAATTGCTGCGGACAGAGGTAAACGGACGGGAGACGGTCGTCTGCGAGAATAAATACGCGCTCCCGATCGGATATACATATAAGGAGACGATTTCAGAGGAGGAGCTTGAGCGTTATCAAGCGGAGGAGCGCCAGGAGATTCTGCTGCAGAAGGTGATGCTTGCAGATGAGGATTCTGCCGGGGCTTCAGAGCTGCAGCTTACCGGCGAATATCAGACACCGCGTGTGGTTAAGGAAAAGAATCTTCATATGGAGGATCATGCCCTGGTCCCGGACGCGGGGAAAAAGAAGCATCGCATCACGCTGGCTTTTGAGGGAAAGCCGCGCTCCGAGACGTATCTGGTGCTCCGGGACGTGGAGCTGGAGACAGACGATCCGGAGGGCTCGACAAGCCTTGATGTGATCGTGGGCGACGATTCCGTGAGCACGACCTTCTGGTCGGAGGGAGGCCGGTATAAGACCGGACAGAGAGATTACGTGATCAATCTCGGCTACCATGAGGAAGCGCTTACCTCCTGCGAGCTCAGGCTCGGAGGCACGGATAAGCTCAGCTTCGGAGATCTTGCCATATACTGTCAGCCGATGGACAATATGGAACAGTACACGAAGGCGCTCACGGAGGACGTTCTCGAGCATGTCGAGATCGGGACGAACCGCGTATCTGGCGATATCGAGCTTGACGAGGACAAGATCCTGGTGCTTTCCATTCCTTACCAGAACGGCTGGACGGCGACGGTGGACAGCTCCCCGGTGAAGCTGGAGCGCGCGAACTATATGTATATGGCGTTGCCGCTTGAGGCTGGGGCGCACACGGTCGAATTGTCGTTCGAAATTCCAGGCGTAAAATATGCGCTTGTCATCATGCCGTGTGCGGTGGTATTATTTATTATATTATGCTTTGTCACATGGCTCATCAAAAGAAGGAACAGAAGAAAATCTGCGGGTGAAGAGGTTTGAAATATTCGATTGTGATACCATGCTATCGCTCCTCCGCCACGATTCGCAAGGTGGTGGAAATGACGATGCAGGAAATGGAAAAATTAAATAAAAAGAATTACGAATTCGTTTTGGTGGACGACTGCTCGCCGGACGGCGGGGAGACGATGGCAGCCCTGATGTCCCTTGTGCGGGACTATCCCTGCGTGAAGGCGGTGGAGCTTGCGAGAAACGCCGGACAGCACAACGCGGTGCTTGCCGGACTGAACAATGCGGACGGCGACGTATATATCGCGATGGACGATGACATGCAGACGCATCCTTCGCAGCTGCAGTATTTGTTTGCGGAGTTCGAGAAGGGCTACGACATCGTGTACGGGTACTATCCGGAGAAAAAGCACAGCAAATTCCGCAATTTCGGGAGCTACGTCAATTACATGACGCTGCGCATTTTCCTGAAGAAGCCGAAGAATCTGCGCACGTCGAGTTTTTGGATTATTCGCCGCTTTGTCCGGGACTATGCGGTGCAGTACAAGAGCGCGTACACTCATCTGCAGGGCTTGTTCCTGCGGACGACGCGCAACATCAGCTCCGTGCCGATTCAGCATTTTGAGCGAGAGGTCGGGACATCGAATTACACGTTTAAGAAGTTGGTGCAGCTGTGGTCGAACATCATCGGATTTTCGATTGTGCCACTGCAGATGGCGATCTACGCGGGCTTTCTGTTTTCGCTGATCGGCTTTCTGGGCGCGGTCGTGGTCGTGATCCTGAAGATCATACGCCCGTATACCTACATAGGCTGGCCTTCGATGATGGCTGCCATCTGTTTTTTCTCAGGCATCAATCTGCTTTTCATGGGAATGGTCGGGGAATATGTGGGGCGCATTTTCCAGGGAATGAGCCGGAATCCGCAGTATGTGGTCCGCGGCGTTCATATGCATGAAGATTCCAAGATGGAGAGACTGGATGAGGACAGCGCGCAAATGTCCGCGCCGGAGAGCGCGGATGCGGCTGACAAGGCGCGTGACGCGCAGGGCGAGAGGGAAGCGGCGCTTACGCAGGACGAGAAGGAGAACGTATGAAGAAATTAATGATCATGGGGGCCGGGATCTATCAGGTGCCGCTGATTGAGAAGGCGAAGGAGATGGGGATCTACACGATCGCGGTGAGCATTCCCGGGAACTATCCGGGTTTTGCGATCGCCGATCAGTGCTGCTATGAGAACACGGTAGACTATGAGCGCATCCTGCAGGTGGCGAAGGAAGAAAAGATCGACGGCATTGTCACAGCAGGTACGGACGTCGCGGTAATCACGATCGGCAAGGTCTGCGACGAGCTCGGGCTGCCGGGCCTGAGCTTCGAGGCGGCGAAGATCGCTTCCAACAAGATCCTGATGAAGAAGAAATATGAAGAGTACGGGGTGCGCACCGCGCGCTTTCGCGAAGTGTCCTTTGAGGAGGATATGTACGAGAAGACGGCGGATTTGAATTTCCCGCTGATCTTCAAGGCGGTCGACACCTCGGGGAGCCGGGGCATCATCCGCGTGAATTCAAAGGAGGAGTTTGAGGCGGCGCGCGCGCTGGTGAAGGCGAACACGCGCACGGACTTTTTCATCGTGGAGGAGTTCATCGAGGGAGAGGAGTTCGGCGCGCAGGCGTTTGTGTACCGCGGCGAGGTGAAGTTTATCCTGCCGCACGGCGACTATGTGTTCCAGGGGGATACGGGCGTGCCGGTCGGACATTTCGCGCCGTATGAGCTCGCGCCGGAGATCGTGGAGGATACAAAGCTGCAGCTCACGAAGGCGATCGAGGCGATGGGGCTCGACAACTGCGCGATCAACGCGGACTTTATCCTGAAGGACGGGAAGACCTATGTGCTGGAGCTGGGAGGCCGTTCCGGGGCGACCTGCTTAGCTGAGCTTGTTTCCATCTACTATGGCTTTGATTATTACGAGAAGCTGATCCGGGCGGCGCTCGGCGAGGATGTGGATTTTCCGCAGGAGCACGCGGTGGCGAACGCGAGCATGTTGCTGCGCAGCGAGCGTGACGGCGTGATCACGTCGATTGAGAACGGAAACGGGCCGGACGAGGATATCTATGAGATTCATTTCGACTATGGCGTCGGGGACGAGGTAAAGAAGTTCCGCGTGGGACCGCACCGAATCGGGCATGTCATCGCGAAGGGCGAGACGCTGGATGCGGCGGTGGAGAAGCTGGACGAGGCGCTTTCGAAGATTCGGATCACGGTGGAATAAAATTGGAGGAAGTTCTCAACGGTTTCTCCGGATAACCCCGGCGACCGATTTCAGGCTTGGCAGGGCGAAGCGTGCGCCGATCGGCAGCAGGCAGACGAAGATGGCATAGCGCACAAAGGACGGAACTTTGAAGAGGAGCATCGTCGCGACGCAGAGAACAAAATACGCACAGGAGATAAACGCCGTCCGGGGCAGCGGGATCAGCTGTTCGCCGGTCAGGCGTTTTTCCATGTATGCCTGCATGCCCATCAGCACGAGATAACTGAAGGCGGTCGTGTAGGCGGCCGCGCGGTAGCCGAACAACAGGATGAAGACATAGTTCAGCGCGACGTTCAAAAACATGACGGACACGGTAGATGCGGCGACGAAGCCGGTCTTTTTGTGGTAATTCTGGATCGCGGTGTAGCTGTAGCTGTAGAAGCGAAATAGTGTGCCGGTCACCATCGGCGCGATCAGATAGATCGCCTCGTGATAACTTTTGCCGCCGAGGATCAGGATGATCTCGGGAGCGAAGAGCACGAGCAGCCAGGAGATGACGCCGAAGATGTGCATAAGGATTTTCCAGTAACGTTCGATATCGTTTCCCTCATCGCGAGAGATCTTTTCATACATCCACGGAAGCCAGGCGTTCCAGACGGCGTCCTCGAGGATCCAGATGATATAGGAAACCGTCGTCGCGAGCGAGAAGATGGCGCCGCGGATCTCGCCGGTGATCGAATTGACCATGAGGCGGTCGGCCTGGTTCATGATCTGGATGGACAGCACCTCCGGGATCAGCGGGAGGCTGAATTTCAGCGCGTAGCGCCAGTAGCCGATATTTATCAGTTTTTTTCCCTGCGCGATCATGAGTGCGGCGACGATGAAGCCGCCAATGATCATCGGGATGTAGTAGCCGCCGATGCGCAGCGCTACAAGAGCATCCTCATGGCCGTTCTTTTTGCCGAGCCAGATCAACAGGACGGACAGAAGCGTTGCCGGGATGACGGTTGCGGCGGTGAACG
Organism: uncultured Lachnospiraceae bacterium; assembly: GCA_947629385.1. Lineage (GTDB taxonomy): Bacteria > Bacillota > Clostridia > Lachnospirales > Lachnospiraceae > Choladousia. The sequence continues at coordinate 2,043 of CANRDO010000071.1, read as the reverse complement.
CGGTGCTGGCTTTGTAGCGCATCATCTGCTTTTCGCGACGCTGGAAATAGAAGATGCTGGTATGCGCGTACAGATACAGGAACATGATGTAGAACATGAAGTCTGTCAGGACGAAATTCATCGCCGTACAGAGGTTCTGGACCGGATCCTTGAAGATCAGGAACAGGCCGAAGAAAACAGTGATCGAAAGATAGGACAGCGTCTGCACGCTGGAGACATATTCGTTGAAGCGCTCCTTCACGTCGTACTTCGCACGTTCGACACTGCGCCACAGGCACAGGGAGAAGACTGGCATCAGAATCAGCAGCCAGGACTCGAAAATTTTCACCTGATTGTACTGTGGTTGGGAGAGCAGTCTTGTGTAGACCGGCGTCATCAGGAAGGTTATGCCGCGCACAAAAAGCTGCGCCGCGACGTAGAAGATCCCGGCGGTAAGAGCGGTCTTGTTCAGAGATTTCTTTGACTGGTCGGACATGCTGTTCTCCTTTGTGCTATAAAACCCGGGCGCTCGGCAAGTCCCTTTTGCTGGGCTGTGCGTTGATTGCGAATCAAATTCAGAATGCCCGTACGAAACAGCGCAGCTTCCCATTTGGGTCGGGCGGAATGACGTCAAGCCACTCGACGCGGACGCGGAACTCGTCGCCGTAGAGCTGTGTCAGGCGATCACGGAAGTGGGCGGAAATTTCCTCGTCGGAGCAGGTCGTATCCTCCGGGTCGCGTACGAGCTCGACACGTAGATCGTGGTACGATTCCTGCACGTAGCGGAACTGTGCGATCCCGCTGATATCGTTCGGAATCTTGCGCAGCTCCAGAACGGAGGTTTCGTCGCCGTTCTCGTGTTTCACCATGTCGTTGAGACGGCCGTGAATCTTCGTGATGTAGCGCAGACCGTCTTTTTTGTATGAGGAGGCCTCATCGCCGATGTCATAGTTGATGAGCGGGAACTCCGTCTTGAACAGCGGCGTCAGGATGATGCGGCCGTTGTCGGACAGGTGATTCTCTTTATCATAAATGTTGACGACATGCGTGTCGTTGCAGATGGCATAATAGTCCTTGCCGGGGTGCTTGATGATGCAGCTGCCGGTCTCATCGCTGCCGTAGGCGTCCACGAGATTCGGGCCAAACGTCCTCGCAAGCGTGCTGACCGTGATCTCGTCAACCATCTCGCTGACCGGGATGTACCACTTCGGATGGCGGATCTCGAGGCCGTGCTTCTGCGCGAACAGGGCGATGCGCACGATGCAGTTCTTGCGCAGGCAGATCAGATCCGGCGCGTATTCGTTGAGCTCGGCGATGACCTCCCGCATGCCTTCGTCTGTCTCACAACGCTTTTCGGAAAGCTTGCGGCGGCGCAGGATGCCGAATTTCTGTACGATGGAGTCATGCGCCTTCTTTTCACTGCGGTAGCTTGACTCAAAGGTGATCATTTTCCCGAAGAACGGATCGTAGCCGAACGACATCAGGACGCGGATCCAGTTCGCGTTCGTGTAGGCGTGTTCGCGCTGCGACTGATAGAGGCGCAGCGGTACGCCGGTCGATCCGCTCGTGCTTGTGACGTCCCAGCTGTCGCGCGTCCCGGGGTGCGTGTCATAGAGCTCTTTCATCCAATTGCGAAGCTCGTCCTTGGTGAGCAGCGGAAATTTTGCGAGATCCTCCGCGCAGTGAAAATCGTCCGGCGTCAGGTGATTCTCGTCGAAGCGTTTCCGGTAGAAGGGAATCTCATACGCGCTTTTCATGAGCTTATGTACATTGCGATTCTGCCGCGCCTTGATCTTCGCCGGATCGCCTGTGAGCTTTCGATCAAGCCGCAGAAGATAGGCGAAGGTGAACACGTTGAATAGTTTCTTTTGTATCTGGAATCCCATGGTGGAGGTCTCCTTTACTCGCGGATAGTGAACTTATAGTGTAATCCGGACGCCCTGCACGGGCTTGCAATGTCAGGGCCGTGCGGAAGCGCCCCCTCACGTTCGTTCAGCGGCATATCGTCGGAAAGCATTTGAGAACGCTTCGCGTTGCTTTCCGACTCCCGCTCGCGCTTAATCG
>CANRDO010000070.1 GCA_947629385.1 uncultured Lachnospiraceae bacterium | reverse complement strand
CTGCAAATCTACTGCAACAGCTTTAATTTTTCGATGGGTTAACGCCATTTTTTAATGTCTGATACCAAAGTCAGGTACCATGCATTTCCCTCTTCTGCAAGTCACACACTGATAATTCATGTTCTGATATTATAATCTTAACATTTCCGTAAATGCTTTGTAATTTTTCTAGTCGATCCCGCTCAGCTCCTGGTACAGGCGTTTCGCGTAGCTGTCCGTCATGCCGCACACATAGTCCGTCACAAGCAGCAGCCGCAGATAGAGCCTCTCTCCCTCGCTCTTTCCGTCCGCATAGGTATGGTACGCCTGTTTGTAATTTTCCGAGATCAGGAACATCAGCTTCTCCTCCACATCGCTCTGTTTGTCCTCCGTGTCATAGTAGAGCGCGGCCTTCACAAAGTGCTCGAGATGGAAGTTCAGAACCGTGTTCGCCGAGATCTCCAGCTTGTAGATCGGCGTCGATGTGAACGCGTATCGGTAAGCCACGTCCTGCAGGAGCCTGATCTGCCCTTTCGCGTAGGTGTATTCAAAGAGGTCGCTCCGATAGCTTCCGTCCATGATCTGCCCGTAGTTGCTGGCAAAGCCGTACGTCGCGCAGGTGATGAGGAAGCCCTGCATGCGCACGAGGAAATTCTGCACCGCAAACTCCCCGCAATCCGCGATGTGCCTCTTCTTTGCAGTCTCATACTTCTCGCGCAGGATCTGCGCCGGGTTGAAATATTCCAGCTCTTTCCGGGACGCGCGCAGCTCGTACTGCTCCAGCTCATACAGCAGCTCCACGTAGGAGATGCAGCCCTTTTTGAATGCGTCCTCGATGTCCGCCGTGCTGTAGGCGATGTCGTCCGCCGCCTCCAGGATAAATGTGAGGGGATGGCGCAGCCCGACCGTCCCGGCCTCGGACGCGATCCGGTGGTACAGCTCCTGCTCCGCCAGAAAATATCCCATCTTCTTTGTCCGGATGTCCCCGCTGTGCTCGTCAATCTGCGTAGACGGCACCGGATATTTGACGATCGTGTTCAGGAGCGCGTACGTCAGGTTCATGCCGTTCTCGTCTACCAGAAAATGCAGCTTCGCGAGCAGCCGCAGGGCCTGCGCGTTGCCTTCGAAATTATAAAAATCCGCCAGCATCTGCTTGTTCAGGATCTGGGTCACCGGCCTTCCCTTGTACGAAAGCCTGCGCAGATTTTCCCTGAACCACTCCCGGATCGCCGTCTCGCCGAAATGCCCGAACGGCGGGTTCCCGATATCATGCACCAGCCCTGCGCACTGCAGGATATTGCAGACGTCCTCCTTCATCTGAAGGTCGAACTGCGGGTCTCTGCTGTTCCGGATGATGTCCTGCGAGATCGTCTGCCCCAGCGACTTCGCGATCGAGGACACCTCCAGCGAGTGCGTCAGCCTCGTGCGGATGAAGTCGCTCTTGTCGAGCGGAAATACCTGCGTCTTGTCCTGCAGGCGGCGCAGCGACGCGCTGCCGATGATCCGGTGGTAGTCCTTTTCAAATTCACTTCTTGTATCTCTGCCGGCCGCATGCCTCGTCCCGAGGGAGCGGGCGCGCTGCCCGGCCAGAAGGGTGGTCCATTCCATATGTAGTGCTCCTTAGAATTTCTTCCGTATCTCCTGCTCGGCCGCCGCGAGCCGACGGTCAAGCTCATCCTGTGAAAACAGCGGGGCGGTGAGCCGCCGGATCTCGCGATACTCGTCCATGATGCCCTGCGCGTGCGGCACGCGGTACGCTCCGGCGTCGCTGCCGAGCGCGATCTTCGCCCCGAGATCGAAGCCCCGGAGGATCCGCTCGCCCTGCCGCGCGGCAAGGCGGCGCAGGGAATCGTCGTCAAACCTGCCGCTTCCAATCAGATTCGTGATCGTCACGTAGGTCGGCACCCAGACCGCGTGGCTCCCGGCAAGCGCCTGCAGGCAGTCCTCGTCCATAAAGTTGCCGTGCTCGACCGAGTCCACTCCGGCCTCCACCGCGTTTCGCACGGCGTCCGCGCCGTTCACATGCGCCATCACGGCCATGCCTTCCTCGTGCGCGATGCGGATCATCTCCCGGATCTCCTCCGCGGCAAGCGGCTCTTCCGCGAGCGCCCCATCCCGGCTGAAATCCAGAATGCCCGAGAACATGACCTTGATAAAATCCGCGCCCTCCCGGATCGCGCGCTTTACCCGGCTGTGATATTCCTTCATATTGTCAAAGCCGCATCCGACGATCCCGCCGTAATGTCCGTTTCTGTGGATCGCGAACAGAGGCGTCCGGTAGTCGATCCCGTACTCCGGCGCGATCTTCTTCGCAAGCGCGGACACACCGAGCGCGTCGCCGCCGTCCCGCACAAATGTAACGCCCTGTTCCTGATACAGCCGCAGCTTCTTTCGGATATCGTCCTCCTTCGGCCGATTCCGGTGCAGCTCGACCGCCTCGTGATAATTGTACCCGTTCATGAACAGGTGCGCGTGACATTCTCCAAACATAGCGCTGCCTCTTACAACTGTTTTATCCGGCTCAGGTCTTCCTGAGTTTAAACCTTACCGGCTGATCCGGCCGGCAGATTTCCCTACTGTAGTATAACTCGAACTGTCCCCGTTTGACAAACCCTTTTTATCCCAAAAACATAAAATGAAATGTTCGTTTTTTCTGCATATAAAACCGTAAAATATATGCAGGAAATCGATTTTCCTGCATACACTTTGGAAAATATGAACCTGTTTCTGTTTTCGTCGCGCCTGCCGCGCGCCGGTTTTACCCTCGCATATCTTTCTCTCTCGCAGCACCTTCCATGTATGCCTCCCGCAGCACCTCCATCGTACGCGTAAAATCTTTCCGCAGCAGGTATCGGTCAACGTTGTAAGGATCATTCAGCTCTCTCCTCCACTCAATCGACATCGATCCCTCTGAACCGCTATCCGTGAGCAGGCCGTCGCTCTCGGCGAGATCCTCCTGATATGCCCGGATCAGCCTGCGGCCGGCCTCCTCCGTGAGTGTCATGCCGGTCATCACGCCCGAACCCGAGTATTCGGCGTACTCCCACTCGGAATACTCCCATCCGTCCGTCATCTTTTCATCATCTGAAATCGATTCGGCTAATCCATCTGCATCATCTGTCTTCTCCGCATCATTTCCAGTGGTCGCGGGTTCCTCCTGCGCAAACATCTCCCACAGTTCCTGCGGCAGAAGCACCCATATTTCCTCTACCTTCTCCAACTGCGTCTCGTCCCAGCTCAGGATCGGATAATACCGCCTTCGGTACTCCTCGTCCTTCATCAGTTCCCGCTGCGCTTTGTTATACAGATCGCTTTTCACTGTATAGCTGCGGAAAACCATCCTGCCGGACTTCAGCCGGTATTCTACGTTCAAACTGACGTAATCCCCTTCAAAATCGTTTTCCTGCACATTCCGCACCCCGTCCTCGGCCAGCGGATAGAGCAGACCGACCTTGTCCGTCTCCAGCAGACGCAGGATATCCTGTTCATTTTTGGTTCTTTTTCCGTCATCGTCATAATAGCAGAAATCGCTGTAGGAACGGCGCACGGACATCGCCGCGAGCTCCTCCTTCTCCGGAATGTAGGTATTGACCCCGGCCAGATCAAAGCGGAAAAACAGGAAGATCGCCAGGGACAGCGCCAGCGTCACGATGATGTGCCACTTGTGCGCAAGCACCTGCCGGATGTCCCAACGATAGATAAACTCCATGATCACGCAGGTCAGCGCGCCGAAGGCCGCGACAAAGCAGATCTCCCAGACCACCGAATCGAGCTCTTCGTAAACGGCCATCCCGATAAACAACGCTACCGGAACTGCCAGCAAAATCTTAATCAGCCCTTCCGTCCAACGAAACGCAAGCGCCTTCCCGGCGGCCTCCGTCTTCCGCACGCGGCACAGCACGAGGCAAAGCGACGTCATGATGACCGGAAGTACCAGAAACAGGCAGATGCTCCCCAGATCCGGCCACATGCCGGTAAGCCCCTGCCGCACGGCAGCACCGTCCGGGCTCCACGCGAGGATCATGATCCACGGTGAAGAACGCTCCAGCATCAGCCTGCGGCTCGTCATATAGAGCCGGTAAGCCCCTCCCAGATACGTGACCCCGTCCGGAAGCAGCGTCGGCAGAAATATCTGCTGGCAGCCGCAGACAACCAGCCAGATCAGCGGCAGGTACACGGACAGCGTGCCGATCGCCAGCACGGAGGTCAGCGTCTTCCCGGTCAGCAGCACCGCCACAGCGGCGGCCGAATAGCTCGTCAGGAAAAAGAGAATTCCCAGCAAGCTCGCCGACGCCATCTCCTGCACGACCGCCGCGGACATCACGCCGTAGAGCACGCCCACGAGGACCGCCAGCGCCTGATTCGCCAGAAACGGGATCACGAAGGTCAGCGTCCCCGCCGTATATTTCACAAGGAACAGCGTGTCCCTGCGGATCGCCAGACTGTAATAAAAATCCAGCCGTTTGCGCGAATGAAGATAACTGAACACGGCGAGCGCGCAGAGAATGCCCATCGCCACGATCGTCACCGTAGTGAGTGTTTTATCAAAACCGACGTTCTCACACAGCACATCGGTAAGCGACCTCGCCTTGATCCGCTTCTCCAGCGCGAGCGGCAGCAGAAGCCTGAGCGGAATGACCATGGCAAACAGAAGCGCCTGCAAGGCCGTCAGCCAGCCGAGCTTCTTCCACTCGTTTATCGTCAGTTTAAAAAATGAGATTCTTGATGTCATAACCGGCCACCTCCGTTTCACTGATAAAGATCTCCTCGAGAGTCAGCGGGAGCAGCTCGAAGAACAGCGGCTCCTTCTCCTGCACCTTCGCGCTCACTGCCTCCCGCTCCCCGCGCGCCACGATCGTGAGCAGCGAACCGCGCTTCTCATGCTGAAGCACCGTAAGCCCAGACAGCAGCTCTTCCTCCTGCTGCGGCGAGCGCAGCACGCACTGGAGCTTGTGGATCCCAAGCTTCATCTCGTCGAGATCCTTCGCGAAGAGCACTCCGCCCTTGTGAAGCAAGCCGACGTGATCGCAGATATCCTCAATCTCGCGCAGGCTGTGCGACGCGATCACCGGCGTGAACTCGCGGTTCAAAAGCTCGGACGCGAACAGACTCTTCACCGCCTGCCGCATGACAGGGTCGAGTCCGTCGAAGGTCTCGTCGCAGAACAGGTATTTCGTGTTCGCGCACAAGCCGAGCAGCACCGCCACCTGCTTGCGCATGCCCTTCGAGAAACCGGACAGTTTGCGCTTCGGGTCGAGGTCGAACTTCCCGATCAGCTCGTCGAAGCGCGCCCGGTCGAACCCCGGATACACGATCGCATAGTAATCCCGCATCGTGTTCGCCGACGCGTTCGGGAAGAACCAGCCCGTGTCCGCCAGGAAGCAGATCTTCTCCTTCGCCTGCGGCTCCTCCCAGACCGGCGTCCCGTCGACCTTCACGCTGCCCTCCTCGGGCTTCAGCACACCAGCCGCCACGCGAAGCAGCGTGCTCTTGCCGGCGCCGTTCGTCCCCACAAGGCCGAAGATGCAGCCCTCGTCGATCTGCGTGTCAACATGATTCAGGGCCGTCACGTCCCCGAAATGCTTCGTCACATCCTGTATCTCTATCATGGTCTATACTCCCCCTTCCACATTGCTTTCCGTTGGATTTCTGCTCTCCCGTCCAGCATCTGCCTGCGCCTGTCCCTGCCGGCTCTCACGATAGTACCTCTCGGCCCGCTCCGTGAACTCCTCACAGCTGATCCCGAGCTCCCTGCCCCGCTCCACGAGCTCCCGCAGCTCCCGGTATACGCCTTCCTGCTTCTTCAGCTTCAGCCCTGCGTTTCCCGAGACAAAATTGCCGCGCCCTTTCACAGGGTAAATATATCCCTCCTGCTCCAATGCGCTGTACGCCTTCTGAATCGTGTTCGGGTTGATCGAAAGCTCCATCGCCAGAGACCTCACAGAGGGCATCTGACTGTCCGGCTCCAGTATCCCGTTCGCGATCAGCGTCTGGAACCGCTCCACGATCTGTTCATAGATTGGCTTTCGATTCTGCAGATCAATTCCGATCATAAATCCTCCCGTCCCTGCCTTGCATGTTCCACTGCACTTTCCTGTTTTCTCGCACTGTCCCTTTGTTTACCAAGTGTACTAGTAATGTTAGTACACTTATGGTATACAATACCTTTTCAGATTTGTCAACCGGGAAATAACAAGAGCCGCCCAAAGGCGGCCCTGCTTTTTCACATATGGATCACGCACGGAAGCCTGTCGGAAGGCTTGTCCTGCGAGATTACTCTGAGAACAGATTCCTGTTCACATAACCGATCATTCCGTTGTAGTCGATCTTGTACCAGCGGTCTGTGCCGCCGAGCGCCGTCACACTCGTGCCGGACGCGATGACGCCGATGATATCGCCGTCCTGCGAGGGCGCCTCGCGGATATTCGCCCCTGCGGTCGCCTCGATCGCAAACGTCTGATCATAAGTCTCAATGCTGTACTGCTGGTCGATATCCGAAGCCGGAACCGTGTTCGTCCCGGTGGAAACCGGCGTCGATGAGGAATTCCCGTCGTCAGACGACGTATCCTCTCCATCGGACGGCACCGTCTCTCCCGCCGCGATCGCCGCGCGCTCTTCCTCGCTCTTCGGCTCTACCACATCTCCGGATACAAACTCCTTGGACACATAGCCGTTCTGCTCGTAATCCTCAAGATCCACGATATACCAGCCCGGCGTCTCGCCGACGACCGTGATGGCCTCGCCCTGATCAAAGCTGTCGAAGATCTCGCTGTCGTCGCCTGTGCCCGGCGCCGTGCGGACATTGATATCATCCGCCGCATACACAGTGATATAGTTTTCAAACTGTGTCTCCTGCGCCTTCTCTTCCTCAACCGTCAGCACCTTCGGCTCTGTCTCAGACTCCGTGGGCGGCTCCGTCGGGGCTTCTGTGGGCGGCTCCGTAGGAGGCTCGGTCGGCTTCTCTGTGGGAGGCTCGGTCGGCTTCTCCGTAGGAGGCTCCGTCACCTTCTCCGTCTCAGGTTCTTTTTTCAGCTTATCGCAGCCTGTCGCCAGCAATGCGACCGAACCGGCCAGCAGCACCGCAAGCAGCAGTCTCTTGCTTTTATTTTTCATTGCGTTTACCCTCCGTATTTCTTTACATTTTCCCGTTTTTATACCATGAAAGCATCATACCACGCTATTTTTAAAATAGCAAGGCAAATTCAGAAAATTTAGGTGTTTCTTAATGTTTCAGTCATGCTAACCCACCCTTACAGGACTAGCTTCGCGTCGCAGACCGCCCTACCGGGCTATTCGCTGTTTCACAGCTCCTGTCTGTGGCTAGATGGGCGTATTCCGCCCATCTATGAAAATGCAAATTCAGTCCAATGCAGATAAATCTGCCTGGACTGTCTTTGCATTTTCCAACATGACTGAATACTGTTTAACTACATGGACTTTCTCTCCGCGATCTCCGCCATCTTCGCGGAGTTCAGCCTCGTGTCCCCGTGCACGCGGCTGTAGGACAGATATCCGTTCATGCGGTCGATCTTCGTCAGGTTGCGCGAGCCGCATTTCGGGCAGACGTCCATCTCGAGCTCCTGGTGTCCGCAGTCGTCGCAGTAGGCCAGCGAGAGGTTCACGCCCTCGTAATAGCCCAGCTTCATCGCGCGGCGGATCAGGCTCTTGACCGCCTCGATGTTGTAGTCGATCGGGTAGCGCACGTACTGGATCTTGCCGCCGTTGCAGAGCTCCCAGAATCTCCCCTCCAGATCCTGCTTCTCGATCGGCGTGATGTCCTCGGTGACGTGGCAGTGGAAGCTGTTGCTCACGTACGGGCGGTCGGAGACGTTCTCCACGATGCCGTACTTCTTGCGGAACTGCTCCACCTGAAGTCCGCAGAGGCTCTCCGCCGGCGTCCCGTAGATCGCGTACAGCCAGCCGTCCTCCTCCTTGAACTGGTTCACCTTTTCATTGATATGCTTGAGCACATCGAGCGCGAACTGCCCGTCCTGTGCGATGGATTTTCCGTTGTAGAGCTCCTGCAGCTCGTTGAGCGCCGTGATGCCGAACGAGGACGTCATCGGCTTGAGGATCGGCTTGATCTTGTCGTGCGGCTGCAGATGTCCGCCGTAGAAACCGCCCTCGCAGTAGCCGAGCGGGTTCGTGGACGCGCGCATCTCACCCAGGTATTCGTAGGTGCGGATGTGGAGCCTGCGGATCATCTCGAGATACTCGTCGAGCACCTCGTAGAAATCGCGGCTCTCCGCGCGGGACTTCGCAAGGATCATCGGCAGATGCAGGCTGACCGCGCCGACGTTGAAACGTCCCACGAATACCGGTACGTCGTTCTCATCGGCCGGTTTCATGCCGCCTCTCTCATACCACGGGCTTAAGAACGCGCGGCAGCCCATCGGGCTGATGACCTTGCCGTACTTCTTGTACATGCTCGCGATGTAGCCCTCGCCGGTCATGGACAGCCAGTCCGGATACATCGTCTTCGCCGAACACTGGACGCCCTTCTCGAACACGTCCTCGGACACGCCGCCCGGGCCGTGCAGATTTTCATCGTAAAGGAACACGATCTTCGGGAAGAGCACCGGCTTCTTGTTGCCCTTCTTGCCCTGCCCCTCTCTGTGCACCTCGAGCAGGGAGATCGAGATCATCTTCTCAAACTCGCTTGTGCCGAGGCCGAGCGTCACCGTCACGAACGGATAATCGCCGCGCGAGGAGCCGACCGTATTGAGCTTATACTCGATGCCCTGCCAGCCCTGATCGCAGTCCCTCTTGACCTTGTCGTGCGCGTACTGCTCCGCCTTCTCCGCCGCGTGCTCCCAGGAGGCGTCGGCGTATTTCATGAATTCTTCTTTGTATTTCTTATAACTCTTCTCCGCGTAGGGTGCGAGGATCTTGTCCACCTCCGGCACCGTGAAGCCGCCGTACTGCTGCGCGGCCGTGCTCAGGATGATATCGCCCATCACGTCGAACGCCGTGTCGAGCGTCTTTGGCTCGTTGTACCAGACGTTGCCCATCTCGAAGCCGTCCTTCAGCACCTCGCCGACATTGAAGAGACAGCAGTTCATCGTGTCGAGGCGCGCGGACTGGTCGTGGATATAGATGTAGCCGTCCTTGCAGGCCTGCAGCTCGTCGCGCGTCATGAAGAACTTGCGGTAGAGCTCCTTGTTCAGCTCGTTGAAGATCAGGCTGCGCTTCGTCGCCACGAGCGCGCTGTCCGTGTTCGCGTTGCTCTTGTCGCCGATGTAGCGGATCGACTGGCTCTTCGTGTAGACGTCGTCCATCATGTGGATGAAGTCCAGCTTATAGTTGCGGTAGTCGCGGTAGCTCTTCGCCACGGCCGGATTCACCGCCTCGAGCGCGCCCTCGACGATGTTGTGCATCTCCTGGATCGTGATGCCCTCCTTGCCCAGGGACTTCGCCTTGTCCTTCGCGAAATCGCAGAGGAACTGGAGCTCCTCATCCGTGAACTTGTAGAGGATGCGCGTCGCGGACTTGTTCACCGCTACAATGATCTTCTGAACGTTAAATTCTTCGTGGGTTCCGTCTTTCTTGATTACATACATAACTCAATTACCTCATTGCGCACTAGATATGGTGCTCTTCCTTACGTGCAAAAACTATATGTTGTACCGAGTATACTCCCATTTCCGGCCTTTGTAAAGAAAAATATTCGCGTATTGCAACGAGCCCTGCAAATACGGTGGAACACGAAATGCCTGCAAGCAGGCATTTTCGCGAGACAGCGTATTTATTGGGCGACGCAATCGCTCTCTGAAAGAGGGCGATGCCGCCCCGGCGAGGGGCCCGCGACCGACACATTTGACACTTGGCGAGGTTATTTCGAGCCTAGTGTCAAAGCGCACCTCGGTGGGAAAAGCGAAGCTTTTTCGAGGCTCGCAAGGCTCGTTGCTATTTTCTCGCGTCATCCAGTATCGACGACGTCGAGAAATACGTGCTGAAATTGCCCGGATAGTTTTCGAGCACATAGCCCGTGATCGTGCGGCGGGTCTGACGCAGGTACTTTGAATTCACCTCGAGATGATCGTTGTCCGACCACATGCCGACGAGGTAGCAGTAGCCCTGATTGATCAGCAGAGCCGCCTTCTCGGTCGTGTAATCCACCTCGGAACCAAACGGATACAGCAGCGTATCGCACTCCCCGATCAGCGCCCCGACCGTGTCCTGCCACTTCAGAACATCCTCGCGCAGCGTCTCGTACGACATGTCTCCCATATACTGATAGCTGTAACCCTCCGAGGCGAAGGTCCAGCCGTCCTCGCGCAGCTTGGCCGCAATCTCCTTCACAGTCTGCTGATTGCTCTCATAGTCGGCGCTGCTGCCCTCCTCGACCGCATAGCCAAAGGCGCCCTTCGCCCCGGAAAGGCCGATGATCCCGCGCGCCCCCTTGAAGGAAAAGTCCGGATGCTCCGCAATAAACTGTTCGAGCACAGGTACGACATCGTACGGGCCGATCAGATCATGCCCCTCTGCATCCGTGTAGACCGCCCCGACATTTCCATCCTTGTCAAGCGCGAGCCTCGTCGCCACACCGTCGCCGTTGCGCACAGAGTCGTAAGTCAGATTTTCCACGGAGAGAATCAGCGGCTTTCGCCCTTCCGGGATCTTCGCGTCCCGCTCGATCAGTGTGATATCTCCGTCCACCGTCTCCGTCTTCTCCGCAAGCGTATGAAGATCAATCAGGATGTATCCGCTGTCGTACAGCGTATTCAGAATATTGTTAAATTCCTCCAGTGTGATCATATTCTGCCGATAAACTGGAGAATACTCATCTCCGTCAAAGGCCCGGTCCGTATCTACCACCAGATTGGTGAAGCACAGATGCCCAATCGCGCCATCGTACGCATACATCCCGTCAAGCTTCCTCTGATAACCCGAGACTGCCTCCGACGCGCGCTCGTCATCGCGCAGCTCGTCTGAGGTCTGCAGCAGCGTAATCGCCTTCTCGTACTCATAGGCCTGTGCGAGCGCTTCCGCCTGAGCCAGCTGGTCCTCCTGCTCCTTTTCGAGCGCGGCCTGGGACTCTTTCTGTTCCCGCTCCGCCTTCATCTTCGGCGTCTCCACCGGCTCATTGTTCTCGTACTGTCCCAGCGTCCCGATGCACTCGGCGACCTGGTAATTGCGCACGCTCCTCGAACAGCCGCACAGCAAAAGCGCCGCGACCGCGGCAAGCACTAAAATTGCTCTCTTTATCCCGGACATAGTGTTCCCCTTTTTCGACAGACAAACCCAAAATATGCAAAATAAATGGTTTTTATAAATTATAACACACTATATATTGTTATGATATTGGGGTCAAAAGCCTGTCTATAGTACCTTGAAAAATTCATATATTTTGTAATAAATACAAGCCGGAAT
>CANRDO010000069.1 GCA_947629385.1 uncultured Lachnospiraceae bacterium | reverse complement strand
ACCGTGCCCATGACGTTCGTCTCATAGGTATACACAGGCTCAGCGTAGCTGTCCCGCACGATGGGCTGGGCCGCCATATGGATCACGATCTCCGGCTGCGCCTCGGCGAACACCCGCTTCAGATGTTCCAAGTCCCGCACGTCGCCTGTCACATGGTGGAGCTTGTCCTTCAGGCCCGCCAGCTCTAAGAGGCTCACTTCCTTCTCCGAGCCGCGGGAATAGCCGGTGAGTTCCGCCCCGGCGCCGGTCAGCACCTGACTCATCCACGCGCCCTTGAACCCCGTGTGGCCTGTAAGCAGCACGCGCCTGCCCTTATAGAAGCTCAAGTCAAACGTCATCGATCCCACACCTTCCAGGGAGCCTGTCCGCTGGCCCACAGTTTTTCCAGCTGCTCCTTCTCCCGCACCGTGTCCATGCACTGCCAGAAACCCGTGTGCTGGTAACTCATGAGCTCGCCGCGCTCCGCCAGCGTCTCCAGCGTATCCTTTTCAAGGATGCAGCCGTCTCCGCTGATGTAGTCGAACACCGCCGGTTCCAGCACCATGAATCCCGCGTTGATGGACGCCCCGTCCGATATCTGCTTCTCCCGGAAGGATTTCACCGCGTTGTCGCCGCCGATGTCCAGAACGCCCTTTTGCTGTTCCAGTTTCACTGCGGTCAGTGTGGCGATCTTCCCGTGGGACCGGTGGAACTTCAGAAGTTCGGATATGTCCACGTCACATACACCGTCGCCGTAGGTCATCATGAACGGCTCGTCCCCTATGTAGTCCTGCACCCGCTTGATGCGACCGCCGGTCATGGTGCCCAAACCCGTGTCCGCCACCGTCACCTTCCAGGGCTCCGTCGCGCTCTGATGGAATGTCATCTCGTTTTTGCCGTCCGTGAAGTCATATGTGACATCCGTCCGATTGAGGAAGTAGTTGGCGAAGTACTCTTTGATGACGTGTTGCTTGTACCCGGCACAGATGATGAACTCATTGAAGCCGTAATAGCTGTATATCTTCATGATGTGCCAAAGGATGGGCTTCCCGCCCAGCTCTACCATAGGCTTGGGCTTGTACTGGCTTTCCTCCGATATCCTGGTGCCGTAGCCGCCGGCGAGCAGAACTACTTTCATCATTTCCTCCCATCGATCAGCGTGTTATCGTGATGCTCACGATCTCCGCGTCTTCCTGAGAATTATTGAATATCCTGTACTCTATATTTGTGACTGGTTCTTCCAGATCAAACTCATAGATGATCGCATCACTGGTCTGCTGAAGAAGCGTGGTCCCGATCACGTTCGCGCCTCCGTTAAATACCGCATCATATGTGACCTTGTCCAGGTTATTGCCCTTGATCTCCACATGGTAATGCCCGACTCCCAGTTGATCGTACGGGCCATACTGGGTAATACCTGGATACAGCACCGCGCAGTCATCCGCGTAAGACAAGGCGTTTTCATCTGTATAAGTCAAATCAGCATATACATAGGTATGGGACTGGGCGTAGTAGTAAAGCTTTGGATTATCCTTTGGAAAAACAGCAGCCAGAAGCATCCCGGAATCAGGACGAACTATATCTTTTTGCGACACGCCCAAAAGCACATGGTCCTGGCTGTTTACATCTTCAACGATAGTCTCCCAATTCCATATTTCACTCTGGTTGCGGTATCCATGTCCCGTATCCCATCCCAGATAAGCATAGACGTCCGTAACATAATCGCCGTAGGCAAACGTATCCTCCGGGACCGTGGCCTTGAGATCTTCTGCCATAGCTTCCATACTGTCCATAGATGTGATACCCGTTCCGATCCTGTAACTCAGGAGACTCTGGCTCCAAAGCATGCCGTTCAGTGCAAAAATGCATGCGGCGATCAGCCCGACGACGCCAGCAGACTGCAGTACTATGACGCTATGGTTGCGTATATTATCGCCATAGCCTTGCAGGCTGCGATTTGAATCGCTCCCTTCGCCGGCAGTCCTCCCCAGCTCGGCAAACAAGATGGCGGCCAGAACAAACTGATACATCACGTTGAACCAGCCAGCTACGGACCGGTTTGTGAAATAATACGCTCCCCCTAAACCGATGATCCCCAAATACGCAAGAAGAAGCAATCTATCGTCCTTGCTCGCGCCAACTATGGACGTGCGAAGCATTCCCATAGCAACTGCCAACATGAACGTGCAGACCGGAACGAGCCAGTTATAGCCACACTCGTTCAGTCCCGTCTTTGCGAACGACACCATTTCAGGCGTCCCTATGGGGAAAAAGCATTCCTTAAAGCCTTGCAGTTCGCCGCCGCAGAGAATGTTGTAGATATTCACCGTCACGATCATCATGAGGACAGCGCCGATACTGCCCAGGACAGTCAAGGCATAGACCTTTATCATCTTGACTGAAAAGATCGGATGATCACACCAATAGCGCACCCAGATCATAACGGAATACGCCAGGCAAACCACAACGCCGGTATCACTTGTCCAAATCGTCGCCATGCTGCACAGGATATAGCCGATCACGTATGTTTTGAGGGTATGCTTTCGGTCGTGACACCAAATAACATAGGCAAAGATCAGGTTCGGCCACAGGGTCCTGCAGGGCCAAACGCCCCCGGAATTCTCAGGCCACAGGCAACCCACGCTCGCAATCACCGCGACAGTCCGGAGGGCAGTATTCTTTGTGATCTTAAAGGCGCTGTAGATAAAAGCCACCAGCGCTAAGACGATAGACATCGTCACGAGGACGTTGACGACCCGCGGATCCGTTCCGAATATCTTTACAAAGGGCCAGAAAAACAGAGAAAAATGCCCATAATTTGAGCTGTTCTCCAATGTATATGGCGCGTTCTTCGCAACATAATGGATCGGGTCCATAATAATCGGATTATGCGTCACTGTATGATAGGTCTCGTTGAGAATGTTGGGCGTATATGACCATACAAACAGCACAAACACGGAGAAAACGCACGCGATAACGAGGACCCATTTTGAGGTGCTCTTTATGGCCATCCCAACTATGCACAGCATGATCACCAGAAGGAACCAGAATCCGATCTTGCCTCCCAGATTTCGCTTAAAAATGTCGAGATCACCATCGCTGGTCCTCAGAACTTCCAAAAATGCCACGCCGGCAACTATGACGATGACCGCGAATATCTTTCCGTTTTTCGGCGTGAAGATAGCGCCTGTCAGCTTTTCATGACCTGAAAACCAGTGATAGAAGAGCTTATAGAGGATGAACATGACCGCGAGGCAGCCGACGATACACCCGTATATTCTCACCATCTGCGCCATTGTCTTCTCCGCCTCGCAATGGGGCAGAAGCACAGCGCCGATGACCGTTCCGAGGCTCATCGCCAGCAGCGCACAGATCTTCTTGATGTACTCATTCGACTGCGCTGTCCTTACTGTTTCCATATTATTCTTCACAAGGTTTTCCTCCTCTACCGTAGATGATGAACTCGTTGAAACCGTAATAAATTCATCGTATATACCACGATGTTTCCTGGCGTACCGACACCCACACATTCCAACCAGACTGCATCCCCAAACTTCACCCCGCCAAAGCGCCTAATCTCCGCGGCAGATGACATGGCAGTGTTATTCATATTTGATCCTCTCAAAATGAATCATCCCCAACTGGTAATCTTGGAAATGACATCAAAACTGTAGGCTTCGGAACTCTCATCTTCACTATTATGGACGACTGTATAGTGTTCAGTATCGACCGCAGTCCCGTCAGATGAACGCAACAATGCAATGGCCTGTTCCTCATTTTCTATTGTCCCTTTTGCAAACAGTCTGAAAATATACCAATGGTCTTCCGCCAAGCTGACCCCTGATAAATCAAACTTACAAATGTCGTTATTCGGCATTTGATTGGCAGGAACCTCGGCGCTTCCTATAACTTCTCCTGTCTTTTCATCAATAACATCCAAGCAAAAGCGTAAATCCTCCGGATAGACCCGTCCCCATGTAACCGTCCGGACTTGAGCCTGCAGCAAATGCTGACTCTCATTAGAGTAATAATATTGATCCAGTGATATATTATTGTCGATCGCCGGCGCAAGAACGTCGTTCCCTCCGATCGGGACAGAATAAATATTGATAATAAAGATCAAGAAGAAATGCACCGCAAAAAAGGCAATCGGAACCAAGGTATTAATCACAGAAAAAAACTTCGTTGGCAATTTGATCGAAATTATATTGTCCGCATTTGGCATTTTTATCAGCCATAGCATCAGGATCAATGCTCCAACAACAAATGCATTTATAATAATAGGGAATCTGCCTATTCCTGGAATAATTACTTCAAAGCGGTCAACCATAGATTCAAACGCTGAAACACCAGATAGTTTTTGAATCCAGGGCGCGCTATAATACGGGGTTACCATATAGGGAGCGGAAAAAAATGCCCCCATAGTTCGCAACAGTTCAAATCCCGCAAAAACCAGCAGTGATGCTTTTACCCTGTGATCATCTTTTTCGTCAACTCCCAGAAGAGATACGATCAAAAAAGGAACGCAGAGGAATAAGCGATATACATGCATCCAAGATAAAACGCACATCGCTCCCATTAATGCAGTTAAATAATACAGCATCGACCTGTTTTGTTGGATACTATCATCATATTCTTTGAAATATGAAACTGCAAAAGCGACCAGGATCACAACAGCAAAAACAGATAAGCTGCCAATACCCGTTCCAAAAGTAGTACGGTTAAAAAACCAGTCGAGATAATCGTCAGAAGAGGGCACACGCGGTGGCAGTAATATACGCGAAAGAACAAACGGAGCATATGTAGCTATTGCCATCACAAAAACTTTCAAAATGTTTTTGCTCATACACAGTAACACTACCAGCACGGCTAAAATCATAAACGGTGCAAATGTTACCGTTACGATCATCCATATCAGTCCTGCTGCCTTTCTTCCCTCACAAATGCATCTCAGCGCAAGCAGGAACGTCAGTATATATACGATCTCATCCTGCATGGCCATTCCAACCGAAAGCATCAATGTACCTGAACCCCAAAAAGCAATTGCCGCAAGTTCAGCTCGCTCTTCGCGCTTATTCATGCCATAGACCAAGTGATAACACTGTAGTCCCGCAAGAAGCGCGCAGAAAACGAAAAACAGTTTTGACCAAGCAAGGCATAATACTGAAAGTACATTTGTGTTGCCGCCAAATGTATGCGTTAACCACAACGGCAGATTCCAAATGGCTAACGGCAACTCAGCCAACAGAAAATTGCCGCTAATATTGCCTCCATGTGGAACATTTCGCACATTTTCAGCAAAAACTTCGCGAATGTTTCCTATCCCGCGAAGAAATACGGCATCCCACATTTCCACTGAAGCAGCGGTCAGAGTCATTCCATCTATGTAGCTAAAGCAGAAAAGTCCAATCAATACGACTGCCGCGATAATACAACACTCAATTTTATGCCTGAGCACAATTCTCTTCAGTCTGGAACATTCATGCTGTATCGTCCTCATTTGTGGTATCGTCCTCATTTGTAGTTCTCCCGTTGTTTCAATGTAATTGCCATATTTTTTTGGTATCTATTCTCAATCGTTTCATACGGCAGAGCATCTCAGCATCAGACTGCTTCCAAAAAGCTATTTGCCGAACGTAGGACCTCTTCCTCGCTCACCGCCAGCACGCATGGCGCCGCGCCCTGTTTTACACAGTCCGGCCGGCTCACCCCGCAGGGGATGCATGCCAGCGCGTCCTCCTGCGCTATCACCGCCCGGCAGTTTTTCGGCAGGTCCGGGTCCGGGAAAAATCTGCCGTACTCCCAGCCCCCGCACACGATCACCGCCGGCGCGCCGCAGGCCATCGCCATGTGGGCGCTGCCGGAATCGTTGGCCAAGACGAGGCCACAGCCAAAAAGCAGCTCCGTGAGCCGACGCAGGTCCGTCCTGCCGCACAGGTTTTCCGTCGGGACGGAGAGCTTTTCGCACAATGCCTCGCCCAGGGTCCGCTCTCCCTCTGTGCCGCAGACCAGCACCTCTCTGCCGGTCCCCCGGCCAAGGGTGTCCACCACAGCGGCGAATCGCTCCACCGGCCACTGCTTGGCGGGGCCGCCTCCCGCGCCGGGAAACACCATGATCGGTCCGGCGCGCCTGTTCGCCCTTTTGACCTGCTCCAACATGAACGGCGCCAACGGCCCCTCGTAGAGTCCCGCGCCCCGCAGGTACTGCCCATACCGCTCCCGCTCGTGGCGGGCGTCCACCATCACCAGCTCATCCGTCAGCGCGTCTGTCCGTCGCTTCAGCTTCGGCAGAGAACAGCCCTGCATGGTATCCGGCAGGATACGCCGATCGGCCGTGATGGCCAGCGCATAGAGGTCAGACAGGATATGCCGCTCCGCCGGCATGACCAGCACTGTACCGGCGTGCACGCTTTTGAGCCGCCGGATATTCCCGGGCCGGGACAGGAAACCGTGGGGTAGAGCAATGACCTCTTCAAACAGGCCCGTGAGCGCGGCGAACTGCTCCATCCCGGCGCCCTGCCGGCAGATCAGCTTTACCCGCAGGCCCTGCCGGGCCAGCGCCTGTACGGCGGAGCACGCCTCGACGAGGTCTCCCAGAGACGCAAGACAGACGATGGCGACGGTGTCCTGCTCACCGGCCGCTCTTCCGGCCGGCAGACCGCGCATGAGCCGGCTATACGCCGCACCGCTGGCCCATTTTTTCAGACGCCGCATGCCGTGCGGTCACTGCCCTTCCACCAGATGACCTGTCCGTCCGCCGCGGCCAACCGGGCGCACTCCTTCTTCGCATAGCCGCTCATTTCAGCAGCGATGACGCTCCTATCGCACACGACGGTGTCGAACGCCTCGCCCGCCTTCGCTATATTCAGCGCGTTTCCATACTCCACCCGCATGCCCTGCTGCTTCAGCACTGTCCGCCTGACAATGACATCCTCCTCCAGTTCTGTGGGGATATAGAGCCAGACCTGATTCCCTTCGCGCATCAGTGCCAGCAATGTCTCTGAAAGGCGCTCCGTCAGCGGGCCAATGAAACAGACACGGCCGGTCTTACCGCCCCTGAGCTCGTCGGTGAGCGCCTTCCAATCGTCCGCGGTCTTCTCCCGCCGCGGGGCGGCGACGCCGTTCAGGTCCAGCTTGTCCACCCGCTCCAGGATCATCTCCGCCGTAATGCTCTGCATGCACGCCGGCACCTGCATCCCCCGGGGGCAGACGCGGCTCCAATTGCCCGTCACCGACATGCAGTCGCTACAGGCAGGAGCGACGATGTTCTCGTTGCGCTCATAACCGTAATAGTAGACAGGCGTCGGCCCGAAGGACACGACACACGGAGTGGACAGCTGGGATGCCATATGTACGAGCCCGCCCTCGCTGTCCACGTGGCAGGCGGAGTTTTTCAGGATCACGGCGGTCTCCTCCAGCTGGCAGCCGAAGGCATACCGGTCCGCGCCCTTCAGCGGCAGGCTGTCCTTCACGCCGGTCTGCACCACCAGCCAGCCGGGATAGCAGCTCTTGAACAGCGCGATGAACGCCTCTATCGTCTGCGGCGGCAGCACCTTCGTCTGGGCTGTGCCACCCATTTTTTTGTCGGCGCCGATATTGACGGTGATATACCTTCTGCCCTCCAGGTCATATCGCTTCAGCACGGGAAAATACGCCGGGTCCAGGAGCAGATTAGAATACGTCTCTGCCACATCTACCGCGCCGCCGCAGCCCAGCATGGACCACTTTGTATTGCCGTAGAATTTCGCCCGGCGCAGGATGACCGACTCCCGCGACGGCTGATCGCTTATATCCACGCGGGTCGCCTTTGCGTACTCCACGATCCGGCAGGCAGTCTCATAAAACAGCGGCGCCTTTTCCCGTATCACTCCCAGATCGCAGTGCCGGACCGTCAGGCCGTGGTCCAGGTGCAGTGCCATATCATAGTGGGTACAGGAGTTGTGGAACAGACAGTTTTCCGCATCGTGCACGATGGTCACGTTCTCCCGCCTGCCATATACGAATCGGGCGAACTCCATTCGGTCCAGAAACAGGTCGACGGAGCACTCGCAGATGGTGCTCACCTCATCCACAAAGCGAAGATAGACGATATAATCCCCTAGTGCTCCGCCTAAAAGGATAGAGATATGCAGAGCTTTATTCAGCTCCTGCATTTTCCCCAGCGCGGCCTGTTGATGATAACGCTCATTGAAATAGCAGCTGTGGCAGAGGTTGTCGTATTCGCCGTTGATCTCCTTGTTGACGATGTTCTGCATGATCTCCGCCTTTTTGAACACATAAAGGCTGGAGCGGACCTTGCTGCACAGCTTACGCACAATGCCCATTTTCTCTCTCCTGTTTACTTGGCTTTCCCTTTATCTTCACCGCCCGCATGATGCCCTTTCGGAAAAACGGCGGATATGGGTCCTGCATATCCCAATAGTATTTTTCAGAGGAATGCAGCTCAAACTCATCCCGAAGCATCGCCTCATACCGGTCCCAGTCTTCCTGCCGGTGGTAGGTGCATATCAGCAGCGTCATAGGAAGCGAAGGATCGTGCAGCATCCCGCTCATGCCGCGCAGTACTGCTCCTTCCGCTCCCTCTACATCCATTTTGACCACTGTCGGCTTTTCTCGGTCTTTAAAAAACTCATCCAGCCTTATCTGGCCGTCCCGGTCGCCTACGAAGCCATTGACGATCTCGATCTTATCCATATACGGCGCACAGGTCCTGCGCAGATATTCCAGCCATTTTTCGTCGCACTCAAAGAAGTAGACCTTTTTGCAGCGGTCCAGATACCGCATGCCGAAATACCCCTCTGCCGCGCCGATATCCAGCAGGATCGCCCCTTCGGGCACATCGACGCCATCCTCCGGAGGATACAGATAGCGGTGCGGCGTATCGCCCTCCAGCCAATGAACGGTCTCTTTCAAATAGGCCTCCGCGTCGTGGCGATTTTCCCCAAAAAAGACCTTCTTCCCCTCTACCAGGGCATACCAGAGGCCATCTTCCTGCCCCATGGGATAGGGCAGGCCGGCATCCTCCCCTTGTTCGTACAGAGGGTCCTCCGGATATGTTCTTCCTCCGCTGCGCTCATAGTCATAATCGTTTTTCAGGCTGTCCAAAAGGGCCTTCTGGCGCTCATTCAGCTGCGTATAATGCTTCTTATCCGCGTAATAATCCAATATTTCCAGTCTGGTTATACGTGAATCAAACCGCGCATTCAGATTCAGGATGCCGCACCGCCGAAGCCGCTCTTTCAGCTCATCTACCCGGGTAAAGAGCTCCGTGCGGTCTGTTTCCAGCGTTGTCAGGCGGCTGTCATCTGCCTGGCGAGACTCCGCCTCTGTAAGCCGCTCCCGCAGCTCCTCCAGCTGCTTCCAGCTCTCGTCCAGCCGGGCGAACAGCTCCGTGCGGTCTGTTTCCAGCGCAGCCACGCGGCTGTCATTCTCCCGGTGGGCCTCCGTCTCTGCAAACCGCTCCCGCAGCTCCTCCAGCTGCTTCCAGCTCTCGTCCAGCCGGGTGAACAGTTCCGTGCGGTCTGTTTCCAGCGCAGCCACGCGGCTGTCGTCTTCCTGGTGGGCCTCCGTCTCCGCAAGCCGCTCCCGCAGTTCCTCCAACTGTTTCCAGTTCTCGTCCAGCCGGGCAAACAGTTCCGTGCGGTCTGTTTCCAGCGTAACCACGCGGCTGTCGTCCTCCTGGCGGGACTCCGTCTCCGCAAGCCGCTCCCGCAGCTCATCCAACTGTCCCAGCGTCTTGTCCTGCCGGGCAAACAGTTCCGTGCGGTCTGTTTCCAGCGTAACCACGCGGCTGTCGTCTTCCTGGCGGGCCTCCGTCTCCGCAAGCCGCTCCCGCAACTCATCCAACTGTCCCAGCGTCTTGTCCAGCCGCGCGAACAGTTCCGTGCGGTCCGCTTCCACGACGCCAATCCTCTCGTTCAGGATGGCTTCCATTTTCTCTATGCGCCCTGACAGCGCCTGCAGCGCCTTTTCAGCCGTCTCACAGCGGAGCGCATACTCGTGCCTTTTCTCCTCCAGATCCGCCAGCCTCGCGTGCAGGCTGTCCAGAAGCCCCGCCAATTCCCCGCGGTGCGTCATCTTTTCAAGCAGATCTTCGATCCATGACAAAAGTATCATTCCTCCACGATAAAGGTCAGTTTTCTCTCATCCTTCAGCTGCATGCTGTTCTCTCTGCATTGCTCCAGCGCTTGGGGATAGGTCCGGTCCCGGCCGAACATCTTTATTTTTCCTCTTTTTACTTTTTGACCGCCCTCATGACGCCCTTGCGGAAAAACGGCGGGCAGGCATCCGGCAGGTGCCAATAATACCGGTCGCCGGAATACAATTTAAAATTGCCTTTCAGCATCGCCTCATACCGATCCCAGTCCTCCTGCCGGTGGTAGGTGCATATCAGCAGCGTCATGGGAAGCGAAGGATCGTGCAGCATCCCGCTCATGCCGCGCAGCACGGCGCCTTCCGCTCCCTCTACATCCATTTTGATAAAAGTCGGTTTTTCCTTATCCCTGAAGAAATCGTCCAGCTTTATCTGGTCGTTCTGGTCGCCCACATATCCCTCAACGATCTCGATCTTGTCCATATAGGGCGCGCAGGTCTTTCTCAGGCATCTCAACCACCTCTCCTCGCTCTCAAAAAAATAGACCTCTTTGCAGCGGTCCAGATACTTCATGCCGAAATACCCCTCTGCTGCGCCGACATCCACCAGAATGGCGCCTTCCGGCACATCAACGCCGTCCTGCGCCGGGTCAAGATACCGATGAGGAGAATCGGTTTCGGTCTCTTTGATCAGACCCTTCATATATCGTTCTTCGTGGTCTTTGCTCTCACCCAGGAATATCTTTTTGCCCGCTATCTCCGCATACCACAGACCATTCTCCTGTCCCATGGGGAAGCTGATCTGTTCTTCCGGCTTTTTAGGCTTATCCGGTTTCTCATACCAGGGATCATCCGGGTATTTCCGCCCGCCGCTGCGCTCATAGTCGTAGTCCTCCCTCAGATGTTTGAGGAGCCGCTTCTGTTCGGGGTCAAGCGCAGTACAATTCTTCGGGTCAGAATAGTACTGTAAGATCTCCAGCCGTATCAGCCGCTGGTCGATCCGGGTATTCAAATTAAACAGGTCGCACCGGCAAAGACAGTCCATTATGGCATCCACACGCGCATAAAGATCTGTCCGATTGTTTTCTAAAACTTCAAGGCGCTGTCCGTAGTCTTTTATACATTTCAGAAGCTCTGCCGTCCCATCCTGATCGCTGCTCCTTTTGACCAGCCTCTTTAACCAGGCCCGCGGGCCCGTCTCTCTCTCTCTCTCTCTCTCTCTCTCTCTCTCATACTCACGCTGTCTCCTTTCATCTTTCTGTGTTTTTTCCTGACGTTAAAGATTCACCAGACCGCGAAGTCCTTCTCCAGATAGTTCTGAACATAATCCCTGGCGCCGTCCTCCAGGGAGTAAAACGGCTTTGTATACCCCGCTTCCCGGATCTTGTCCATGGACGCCTCCGTGAAGTACTGATACTTCGGCCGGAGGCTCTCCGGCATCTCTATATATTCGATGTGCT
>CANRDO010000068.1 GCA_947629385.1 uncultured Lachnospiraceae bacterium | reverse complement strand
ACTACAAAATATGAATTTTTCAAGGTACTATAGGGATCGGGCGCAACTAATATATAGTTTCGACCTCAATATCATATAATATATAAAATAAATATGTATCGGCAAAACTTAAAATTGCAGATGCATTGTATAGCGGGAGGCGAGTTTATGAAGAAAAAAGGCATTTTGGTTTTGTGGCTCATGCTTCTGATGATGCTTATGCCATTATCGGTGACAGCAGCATCAAAGCCGAAAATCAACAAAAAGAGTGTATCGTTGTATACCGGTGAAACGGTTAAGCTGAAGGTTACCGGTGCAAAAGGAAAAGTAAAATGGTCCACTTCCAAGAAGAGCGTTGCAAAGGTCAGCAGTTCGGGAAAAGTGACGGCTGCCAAAAAAGGAAAGGCGACCATCAAGGCAAAAGTCAACGGAAAGACTTTGTCTTGCAAGGTAACGGTGAAAGCGCCTGCGCTTAGCGAAAAGAAAGTTACTCTTGAAGTAGGCCAGACTAAGAAGATTAAACTGAACGGTTCAAAAATTCAGTCTGTTTCCAGTAATAAAAAATCTGTCGCGACGATTGCCAAAAACGGTACGATCACAGCAAAAGCAGTCGGCAGCTGTAAGCTTACGATCAAAGGAAAGAATAAAAAGAAATATACTTGCAATGTGACGGTTGTCAGGAAAACGATCAGCGTTTCAAGCGTTTCGCTTGATAGGACGAGCGCCAGTCTGGTCGTTGGAGAGGTATTTGGTCTGAAAGCGTCTGTGGCACCGGCTGATGCAGACAACAAGGCAATTGTCTGGAGCAGCAGCAATTCTTCTGTTGCCACAGTGAAGGACGGCACGGTTACGGCAGTGGGCGCAGGCAGCGCGATCATCACAGCGCAGGCCGCTGACGGAAGCGGAAGGAGTGCGTCCTGCACAGTTTCCGTGCGGCAGCTTGTTCTGGTTGGTAGTGTCAGCCTTGATCAGAAGGAGTTGGATCTTCTGACTGGACAGATGGCAAAGCTGATAGCGGATATAAAGCCTGAGAACGCAGATAACAAATCTGTTACCTGGAGCAGCAGCAATCCTGCTGTCGCCACGGTGAAAGATGGCACGGTTACAGCGGTAGGACCTGGCAGTGCAAATATTACTGTCAAGGCGAACGATGCCGGCGGAAAGAGTGATGTATGTGCTGTCACAGTAATAGGGACAGCAATCACATCCCCGGATCAGACCGATCAGATACCGGCTTTGATCGATATGGGAGCGAAGGAGATTGTGATTCAGTCGGAAGCGGATACGTCCTTTGTCATTCCGGAAGGAGATTTTTCTGATGCCAGTCTTGTCGTCAATGTTCCGAACGGCGAGGTCACAAATCAAGGCAGATTCCATCAGGTTGTTGTGAACGCGATCGCGCCGAATACATTTATTGAGAAAGCTTATGGTAACACCATTATATATATGGCAAAGAGTGGGACGATTCGGATAGAATCAAACGCAAGAGCAAGGATTGAGGTGAATGCCCCGGATTCCAGCTTGAAGCTTGTAAATAATGGAGCGGTAGAGAATCTTGCGCTGAACAAATCTGCAGATGTAACGATAACGGGAGAGAAAATTGCAGTGATCCCGATGACCGCAGCAGCAGGTACGGATGGCAGTACCGTTACCACAGATAAAAATCTGCGTATTACCGCAGAGGCGAAACTGAACCTTGTGCTGAATGCCGGTGCAGAGCGTACGACGGCAAAGGTGACGGATGATGCGAATATACCATCAGTCGAAGGTTTGGGCAGCGTGACAGTGGAAAATACTAAAGAACATACAGTAGAGACTGTAGTTGCAGAGAATAGAGGGGAAAGTGAGAGAAAGGTCAGCATTGAGGGAATCATAAGCGACAAAGAAGATTCGGCCGTACCCGGAGCCGGTGTTTACTTGCTGAGATACAGTGGCAGCATTAATGCGGAACAGATAGATACTTATCTGGACGGTGAAGGAGTGGCTTCCACAGAGGCCGGTGCTGACGGAGCATACCAGTTCGAGAATGTTTCTCTGGGAAACTACTATCTGGTCGTAAAAGCAGATGGATACGAGCTTTCCGTGCAAAGCCTTAAGCTGGGAAGCGAGACGGAGGAAACATACAGCAACGGAAAAACTACTTTGCTTCCGGCAGGTCAGTCGGGATACGGAAGAATTAAAGGTATCATCAAAGATGCACATACCGGAGAACCGATTGATTTTTCGGTGGTTCTGAACCTCAGAAAAGGACGCGACAATCTGAGCGGCAGTCCTTTGAAGACCCTGACGGTTGAAGAAAATGCCGGAGGTATATATTGTTTTGACGAGCTTCCCACAGGCACATATACGGTGCAGGTTATCAGCAGGGCAGACAGCAAGACAAATGTTATCATGACGTCTGGCGTTGCCAATGTAGTTGAGGGAGAAGACGCAGTCTGCGATATAACGGTATCTGCTATAATTTCCAATGATGGCATGCGCTTTGTGCTCAGTTGGGGTGCGGAAGGATCCGGAGCGCCGGAAGACCTTGACTCGCATCTTGTGGGCCCGACGGACGCAGGATATAAGTTCCATACCTGGTTTTCGGATCAACAATATTATGAAGACGACGAGCTGATCGTGGATCTTGATGTCGACGATACGGATTACGAGGGACCGGAGACAACTACGATTCATCATATAGCGTCCGGCGTATACAGTTTCTATGTATATGATTATTCGCATGAATATAGTGAAGAGGAGACAGATACGATCATGTCCGCTTATTCGGATGCGGTTGTCTTGGTCTATGACGCGGATGGCGTGACGCCGAGGGCTACGGTCAATATCCCGAAGGGAAAGACAGGGAGCCTCTGGCATGTTTGCGATTACGATTCAGTGACAGGTGAGTTGACGATTGTAAACACAGTAGGATACTGGCCAAAGGATGATGGCGAGAATATTGGGACTTCGCTGATCGATAGTCTCATAAGGACACTTGGCGAAAAGATCGAGACGCTGCAACAGCTCTGTGACAGCTATCTGACGGATGGCGAGAATAGAAATGAGGTTCTGGGTGTGCTTGCAGAGGCAAGGAATATCTTCGAGAACGAACGAGAGGATGAAGAAGCACTTCAGAACATGATTGAAAAGCTGGGCGATTATATCAGCGCGCTTAGAGAACAGGGAGCGAAGGACAAAATAGATAATGCGATTCCGCTTTCTCTCAATACTGCAGTTAATATAATCGCTGAGGCGGATGAATCTCTATATTACTCATATACGCCGACGGAGGAGGAGACATACACGTTTTTACTCAGCACGTCCAGTGAGGATGTATACTCCTATGTTGATTTCTACGATGGATATGAGCTTTATGAAGAGGAGAATTATTTATCGAAAGGAGTGTTGATAAGAAGCTTCACAATGTCTGCCAATGAGAAATTTACTCTGAATCTCCACGCATATGAACCGGATGAGGCGGCATATACGCTGTATGTGGTGCGGGGGGATCTGCCAAGGCAGCTCCGTGAAGATATGGAAGAGGTAGAATGGTTGTGTGAAAGCCGTCTGGAGGAGGATGATCCGAAGCGGACGGAGATTCTGAATGCTGTTGCAGAGGCTGAAGCTTTGCTGTTTGCCTGGGATGAGACAAGGGCAGCGGAGCTGGAAGGGCAGCTGGAAGGATACATGGAAGAATTATATTCGATGCCGGATTTGTCGATCAAGGCGAGGGTAGACGGTGCGATCGCACTGGAGCTCGGGAAAACGGTCGAGGTGAATGCCTTCTGCGATGAAGAGTTGTATTATTCGTTTACACCACAGGAGAGCGGAGACTATACGTTTGTGGTGAAGCCTGTCGATGAGGATGTATATTCATATTTGCGCCTTTATCAGAATTACGACTACTGTTTTGATTATGACAGCGCTTACCGTTATGGAGGGATTCATATAGCAGGCAGTTATGGGATGATAGCAGGGATGAAGTATACCATAGCGATTTCGGAGGATGACTCGGATGAAGCGACATATATGCTGACAGTGGTATCTGGCAAGAAGCTCCATGAGCTGATAGAAAGGATCGAAGATGTCCAATATTTACTGTATGAAGAACCTGCGGGTATGGACGAGACTCTCCAGGCAGAGGTAGAGCAGGCTGTCGCGGACGCCAGTGCGATGATCAGGGAATGGGATTCGAAGACCTGGGATGAGGCTCAGGCGATAGATATGATCGCGCGGCTTGACGGCTACTATCAGATACTCTCTGAGTTAAATATGGAAGAGATGATAGGAAACGCCGAGAATATACAGGTGTTCGCGGAGGAAATCTTCCTGGACGGCTCGGATGCAGAGGATGAAGGACAGCAGGTGCAGACAGAAGCGTCGGATTGGGAAGTAGAGATTTTGGAAGGATCTGATGTCGACGAGGAGATTCTGGAAGAGCCGGAGACTGATGCGGAAGTTATGGAAGAATCGGATGTTGCCGCAGAACCGGAGGCTGATACAGAGACCATGGAAGAGCCAATTGCTGACACGGTGGAGGCTATGGTTCCGGAAGCGTAATAAAGGAAGTAAAATATAAGCATCAGAAGATATGTATCAATACAGCACCCGGTTGTCTGATATTTTAGACAACCGGGTGTAATGTTAAAAAAAAGTAAGAAACCACGGGCCTGGACAATTGCATGTAATCCTGGGAATTTTCATATAGTTTAAGTAAGATTATCCGGGGCGGGTCAGACATAATGGAAAAAGAGATTAGTTTTGTATGGTATCGTTTGAGGGGACTCGGGCTTTTGTGCCTGTGTTCCTTCGTATTTTTTTTCGGAGCGTATCTTGCAAACCAAAGAAGCCAGGCGGTGAATGGTATCGTCAGCCCACAGACAATGCCGATCAGCTACGTGCAGGGGAAGGATGGTGCACTCGCGCTGAGCTTTGATGTGACGGGAGGGAGCGGAAGCATCGAAACGATCCTGAATATTCTTCAGAAATGTGATGTCAAAGCATCTTTTTTCGTGACGGCGGATTGGGTAAATGCGCATCCGGAGGAGACAAGACGGATCGTGAACGAGGGCCATGACATCGGGAGCCGCGGGTCAGACCGCGAGAGTATGACGGAAAAATCATCCAAAGAGGTTCGGAAGATATTGGAAGAAATAAGCGGTAGGGTGCAGGAGCTGACCGGAGTCAGGATGAAGCTTTTTCGGGCACCGTACGGGGAATACAACAGTGTGCTGGTCGGGATTGCTGCTTCGGAGGGATATCTTCCGGTGCGCTGGAGCGTTGATTCGGAGGATTGGAAGGATTACGGCATCGAGTCGATTGTCAATCGGGTCACACAGAACGAACAGCTTGCTGCCGGGGCGATCGTCCGCATGCACGGTGGGGCCAAAAACACGGCGCCGGCGCTGGAGGCGATCATCGAAAACCTTCGGCAGCAGGGTTACTCGCTGGAATCAATCTCACAGCTTTTGTGATAGATGAAGCCTTTGCCTGTGAGAGGGGATCTTACTTTCCTCTCACAGGCTTGCTCATTGTGACATAGGCGTCGTCGGCCCATTTTCCGCTTACCGGGGATATCAGCACCTGAATCTTCTGCACGCTTTTCCTCCCAGCCCATTTTTTGAGCGATACGCCGAGGTTAATGGGGGCGTCGCAGGGGATTACCCGACTGCATTCGAGAATCTTGCTTCCATTGTAGAAGCGTACCGTGACCTGTGCCTGCGCGGCGACAGCTCCATGCACATTGAGTGTTGTGTAGAAATACGGCGAAGAATTGAAATTCACTTTTTTGCTGAAGGTCTGGGTAAAGCCCCAGAGACTATTGCGGTTCCGGCTGTTGTCGTGGATGGCGGTATATGTTTCGTTTCCGGTGGAACCTGCCGAGGCAGCTCCGTATATTTTCCAGCTGGCTGCGATGGAGGCAGATTTTGTGTAGCCTGGCACCTGACTCAATGTGGAGGTAGTATAGACTGTTTTTTGGTATAGCTTTTTGCTGTAGCCCTTGACCACGCTGCTCCATTTTTTGACGCCGATAACGGAAAGCGAGTCTGAGGTCACTTTGCTAGCTTTGTTGGAGTCCATGTATTTGAATACATTCCAGGAATCCTTTTTCGTATCGGCCCATTCCGGAAGGCTGCTCGTGGGATCGGTGGTCCACAGACCCAGGTCAAGCCCCTGGCCGATCTCTGCCTGATGGTCCACGTGGCGGTTCATGATGAATGAATCGATCATGTCGTCTGCTTCCGTCAGATAATAGCTGTAGGCGATGGCCGCCGACTGCTCCTTCTGGGCGTCGGTCTGGCCTGCGTAGCTGTGACGCACCGAGGTATATCCCTGCTCGGAGAGGATGATGCGTGTGTTCGAGCCGTAGTTTTTTCGAATATAGGAGGTCAGGATTCCAATATTGTTCATGCTGATGACCGGAGAGCTCAGCGACTGGATCGCCTGGCTATTTACGTTCGTCCAGAATTTCGGCTCCGTCAGTGGAGAGCCATAGGGATGGAAGGCAAGGTTCCAGTTGATATTGCCTTGCTTCTTGAGTGTGGCGGCAAATTTCTCCAGCATTTCTCTGGAGGTAAAGCTCCCGCTCACACGGGTGTTCCAGAGATGGTCGAGGGAGATATACACGCGGGCGTTTGCGTAAATGCTTGTTATGGTATTGTATGTCAGACGGAATGCATTGGCATAAATCTTCGCGTACTGTGCCAGCGTTTTCTGTCCGGCGTAATTGTATACATTGTAATTGTTTACCTCATTGCCGACGATCCAATTGACGATGCGTCCGTACTTCGCGGAAGAAGTTCCGTAGCGCGAGCCAAGGAAGGAAAGCGTCGCCTGAAGCTGTTCGCGCGCGGCGGCGTTGGAGGTATTCCAGGCGTAAAAGGAGTGCCCGGCCTGCCGCCCGGACGGATAGATCAGGGATTTGAGATCCTCGCGCCAACCGAGTAGAAGGATCGCGCTGACGACGACATTATTCTCCTGCAGGGCAGTGAGTTGGGCGTCATAGCTGTTGACAAGCGCTTTGCGGAACCAGTAGGTCTTCCCGTGATATTGATAGGAAATCGAGAAAGTATTGTTCCGCTCTGCCGCCGTCGGAAGCAGATCCGATAAGACGATATTCAGACTGGCATGCTGGATATTCAGATCGATGGCATCCTCCAGCATATTTGAGCTCACCTGCAGGCCCTTTTTTGATGTCGCTACAGGAAATTTATATTTGTATTTCGCGGCCTTTTTGGGATTGGAAATATATTTTGCACTGCTGATGGCCTTGTAAGTGCCGTCTTTTGCCTTTGAGGCGATCACGAACTTGGAGTACAGCAGAGTTGATTCCTTTGTGTTGTTCAGCTTTACGGAAAAGGTCATTTTCTTTGCCTTTTTTACGGAGGTAAGAGGCATGGATTTCCGTGTGATGCCAGACTCAGAAAATGTCAGCGCAAAAAGATAGCACTTTTGGCCGCTGATCTTTTTTGTGTTCGAAACGGTGGCTGTAACCTTGACCTTGCCAGCGGATGAGAGCTTGCACGCCGTGATCGTGACTGGCTTCGTGGCGGCAGAGACACAAAGTGGTGTCCCGGACACGAACGCCAGGAACAGAAACATGAGAAACGACAAGATACACTTCCTCGTAGATCGCATAAAAACATCCTCCCCAATGTGAAACCCCGACAAAATAATCGATTATATTTTAGCACGGAAGTGGTCTTATGTAAACTATAAGCTTGCGGAAAGGAAAAAGATGTGTTATGATTTCTGATATTCGTTGCGTAGGTGGCGCAGAGGGAGATGGTGACAGGGAAACACCGCACAAAGAAAAGGAGGCAGCAGGATGGGATATGAAAAGAACATTATGAGTTACGCAGGACAAAAAGAAGCGCTTTGCAGAAAAAACGACCAGATATCGGATCATCTGTTTCAGGAGTACGGAGTGTACCGCGGACTCAGAGACCAAAACGGCAAGGGCGTTGTGACGGGCCTGACCAGCATCTCGAAGATCGTTTCATTTCAGAATGTGGACGGAGTCAAGACTCCGTGTGACGGTCAGCTCTGGTACCGGGGCTATCCGGTGCAGCATCTTGTCCAGGAGCTGGACAAAGACAGCTTTGGCTTTGAGTCTACGGCATACCTTCTGCTGTTCGGGGAGAAGCCGGATAAGCAGGAGCTGCTGGAGTTTCGCCAGATCCTTGCGGAAGGGCGCGACCTGCCGACCAATTTCACCCGCGACGTGATCATGAAGGCGCCGAGCCGCGACATCATGAATTCCATGATCCGCAGCATCCTGACGCTCGCGTCCTACGACGACAACGCGACGAACACGGAGCTTGCGAACAGTCTGAGGCAGTGCCTTCAGCTCATCAGCGTATTTCCGCTGCTGGCAGTGTACGGCTATCACGCGTACAACCACTACGAGCACAATGACAGCATGTACATTCATCGCCCGGACCATGAGCTTTCCACGGCGGAGAATCTTCTGATGATGCTGCGCCCGGATCGCTCGTACACGAAGCTTGAGGCGAAGGTGCTGGACATCGCGCTGATGCTGCACATGGAGCACGGCGGCGGTAACAATTCCACCTTCACGACGCGCGTCGTGACGTCCTCCGGCTCCGATACGTACTCGGCGATGGCCGCGGCGATGTCGTCGCTGAAGGGGCCGAAGCACGGCGGGGCGAACATCAAGGTCATGGAGATGATGGAGGACATCCGCAGCCATGTCCACAACTACGAGGACAAGGACGAGGTCGAGGCATATCTGGCGAAGCTGCTTGACGGCGAGGCGTTTGACCGGAAGGGCTTGATCTACGGAATGGGACACGCGGTGTACTCCCTGTCCGATCCGCGTGAGCGCATTTTCAAGGGATTTGTGGAGATGCTCGCGACGGAAAAGCACCGCGAGGTCGACATGGCGCTTTATAATAATATTGAAGAGATCGCGCCGAAGCTGATCGCAAAGAAGCGCAAGATCTTTAAGGGCGTCAGCCCGAACGTCGACTTTTACAGCGGCTTCGTATACCAGATGCTCGGGATTCCGGTAGAGCTCTACACGCCGATCTTTGCGATTGCGCGTATCGTCGGCTGGAGCGCGCACCGTATCGAGGAGCAAATCGGCATGGGCAAGATCATCCGTCCGGCTTACTTAAGCGTGATGGAAGAGCGCGAGGCGCTGTAAGCGATTTTGGACAGAAAAGAGGAAACAGATTCCATATGCTTGGAACAATTGTAAATACAGGGACGATCCTGACGGGCAGCGTGCTCGGGAGCGTCCTGCGCAAGGGGATTAAGGAGAAATATCAGGATGCGTTGTACACGGCGATGGGGCTGGCGGCCACGGTGCTCGGTATCAACGCTGTCGTCAGCAACATGGCAAAGAGCAAATATCCGGTGCTCTTCATCGTCAGCCTGGCAGCCGGAAGCTTGATCGGCACGATCATCGACATCGACGCAAAGTTCCAGGGACTGGTCGGGAAATATTCCAAGTCCAATCTGGGCCAGGGACTTTCGACAGGGATCCTTTTGTACTGTATCGGGACGCTGTCGATCCTCGGCCCGGTGATGAGCGCGCTGCACGGGGACAATACCTATCTGTTCACGAACGCGACGCTTGACTTTGTCACGTCGACCGTGCTGGCTTCCACCTACGGCATCGGTATGGCGTTTGCTGCGCCGGTCCTTTTTTGCTGGCAGGGTTCGATCTGGCTGATCGCGCGCAATCTGTCGGGGACTTTTTTCTCGGAGGATATGATCGCGGAGCTCTGTATTGTCGGAGGGGTCTTGATTTTTAGTTCGGGACTTGGTATTCTTAAAATAAAGGATTGCAAGGCGCTCAACATGCTGCCTGCGCTGGCTGTTCCGATTTTGTTTTTCGTCGTGAAAGGACTTCTGTAGGTGACGATAGGGGACGCTGTTAGGCGGACCTCGGCCGGGTGTGGCTTTTATGTATTCCGGTAAACCAGCGGACAGAGATGAGGGATCCTATCAAAGGAGGAGAGAGATTATGAAACATCTGCATAAGAAAAAAGGACTGCTTTGGTTTGGCACTCTGGTGCTTATTTTGGTGCTCGGATTTGCGACAATGAGCTGCACGGCCGGTGCGACGCCGCTCTCCTCGAACGGAAAACTCTCGGTCAAGGGGACGAGGATCGTGAACGCCAAAGGAAAGACCTTCCAGATCAAGGGCGT
This sequence comes from uncultured Lachnospiraceae bacterium, assembly GCA_947629385.1. Classification (GTDB taxonomy): domain Bacteria; phylum Bacillota; class Clostridia; order Lachnospirales; family Lachnospiraceae; genus Choladousia. The sequence goes on along the minus strand of CANRDO010000068.1, from coordinate 1,528 downwards.
CAGCACGCATGGATTGGCGTGGTTCCCGGAGTACGTGTCCAAGGCGGCATTTCAGGACCTGCGCGATAAGTGGGGTGCGAATACGGTTCGCCTGGCAATGTACACGGCGGAATACGGCGGATATCGCTCGGGAGGAAATCAGGCGGCCCTGAAGGCGAAGGTCGACGAGGGCGTGAAGGCCGCGACGGATCTCGGCATGTACGTGATCATCGACTGGCATATCCTGAACGACAACAACCAGCCGTTCAATAAAGCGGGGCAAAAGGCGGCCATCAGCTTCTTCAAGGAGATGGCGAAGAAATATAAGAATCACAACAACGTGCTCTACGAGATCTGCAATGAGCCGAACGGCGGCAACGGGGGAAGCTGGAGCAACGTAAAAAGCTACGCCAAAGCCGTGATAAAGGCGATCCGCAAGATCGACAAGGATGCGATCATCATCGTGGGTACGCCTACCTGGTGCCAGGATGTGGACGAGGTGGCGAAGAGCCCTCTCTCCGGCTCCAATCTGGTCTACTCTCTGCATTTCTATGCGGGGACGCACAAGGAATCCTACCGTCAGAAGGCTGAGACTGCGATCAAGGCCGGACTGCCATTGCTTGTGAGCGAATTCGGTATCTCTGACGCGTCCGGAAATGGATCTCTGAACACCTCGGAGGGCAACAAGTGGATCAGTTTTCTGAACAAAAACGGCATCGGCTATGTGGCCTGGAACCTCTCGAACAAGGCGGAGTCCAGCGCTCTGCTGAAGAGCAGCACCAGCAAAAAGTCCGGCTGGACCTGGTCAAACCTGAGCAAATCCGGACAGTGGCTGGTGAAGACATACGGCGGTAAGCTTGCCAAGACTGCCACGACGTCATCGAGTACAAAGAAGACGACTACGTCTAAAAAGCCTACAACCAACGGAAATACGGCTTCGACGACAAAGCCAACGACATCAAAAACTACGACGACAAACAAGACCAGTACCACATCTTCCAAGTCAGTGAAGGCCACCTCGAAGCATGCAAAGGCTTCGGTGAAGAAGATGAGCTCCTGGTCTGACGGGCAGCGCTATTACACGCAGTATAAGCTGACGGTCAAAAATAAGAGCAAGAAGAATATCTCCAGCTGGAAGGTGAAGGTCAGCTTTAAGTATCCGATTAAGAAGAACAGCCAGTGGAGCGCCAAATACAGCTTTAAGAGCAAATACATTATCATTAAGCCGGAGGCTTTCAATAAGAAGATCTCCGCGAAAAAGTCTGTGACAGACATTGGCTTTATCGTAAGCTCTGCATCTGCGAACAACAAAGTGACGTCGGTGAAAATCGTAAAATAACAGGGAAAAAAGTTTTTTCAGGAAAGTGTTGACAAAGTCGAAGATGCATGGTACATTATAAAAGCTGTCTCCGCAGGAGGCAGCGAACAGAACCTTGATAACTGAACAGTGAAACAACCTTGAAAATTCTTAAAAGAAGTTTTATTTTTAAGGAACTGACCTTTAAAACAGTAAAAAAGGGAAGATAGCGTTGGTGTTATCTGACCGGAT
>CANRDO010000067.1 GCA_947629385.1 uncultured Lachnospiraceae bacterium | reverse complement strand
GCGCAGAGCATCGTCATCAGCAGCGAGACAAACGTACACACGATCGTCAGGAACACCGTCCAGAAAAACGCCCTTATGTACGTCATATCCCCGAACACCATCTTGTAGGCCTCCAGGTTGAAGCCCTTCGGCAGCAGATATACCTCGCGCTTGATCAGAGCGTCGGTCGAGCTCAAGGACCGCGACAGCAGGTTCAGCATCGGCAGGAGACAGATCGCGCTCACGATAATGCAGATAAAGACAAACAGCAGATCGCCCGTTTTGGTTTTCTTTGATTTGATCATAGCTTCTCCTCCCCGACTCTTACCAGATTCCGCGCTCGCCAAGCTTCCTGGAGATCCAGTTGGCCGCCAGCAGGAAGAACAGACAGATGACAGACTGGAAGAAGCCCACCGCGGTGGTCAGCGAGAACTGCAACCCCTTGATACCGTTCTTGTACACGAAGGTAGAGATCACTTCCGCTACGTTCATGACCAGATTGTTCTGCATCGCAAACGGACGGTCGAATCCGCTTCCGAGGATGTTGCCGAGATTCATGATGAGCAGCACCACGATGGTCGGCCTTATGCCCGTCAGCGTGATGTGCCAGATCTTCTTAAACCGGCCCGCGCCGTCCACGGACGCCGCCTCATACAGCTCAGGGTTGATCCCGGCGATGGCCGCCAGATAGATAATGGAATTCCAGCCGAAATTCTGCCATACGCCAAGCGATATATAAGTCGCGATCCAGTGCCCCGGTTCATTGAGGAACGGAACCGCTTCAAAGCCCAGCTTCGTGATAACCATGTTCACGAGACCTGTCGTCGGCGCGAACAGCTGCAGCGCCAATCCGTAGATGATAACCCAGGAGAGGAAGTGCGGCATGTACGCGATCGTCTGCACGACCCGCTTGAAGCGCTTAAACGCCAGCTCATTCAGGATCAGCGCGAAGATGATCGGCGCCGGAAAACCGAAAATGAGATCCAGCAGATTCAGCGTGAGCGTATTGCGAAGGGCATTTATGAAATCCCTGTTCTGGAAAGCCTTGATGAAATACTCGAACCCGTGGTTCTTCGCCAGCGGCATCTCCCACACGCTCTGCACGATACTGTACTTCTTGAAAGCGATCTGCATGTAGATCATCGGTATGTACTTGAAGATCAGCAGGTACAGAAGCGGCAGAGCCAGCAGCGCGTAAAGCTGCCAGTAACGCTTCATGTAGGCTTTGAAGCTGATCTTGTTCCCGACCTTCTTTGGGTTCTTTTTCTTGTCGCTCATCCCACACCCCCGTTTGTAAAGTTTAACAATTATATCCTGATGTTCTTTCCAGCATTGTAGATAGTATACAACACTATTCTGGCAAATGCAATCATTTCTTCGAGTTATTTGCCCGAAATCTGGATATTTTGCTTATTGTATTTGGTATTTTCCCATAGTTTTCGGCAAAATGGCGCAATTATTTGGTTTAACGTTTTACTACAGATGTAAAAAAACGGGTACCTGCAGCCGCACATACCCGCCGATAAAATTCTTCTATTTGTTTTCCTCAGGCAGCAGAAGCCTGCATACCGAACTTCGCTCTATGAAACTGCACGGGATCAGAATCTCTTCATGCGGCCTCTGCGCGGCAGTTCCCGGATGCTCCATCCTCTCCATCAGCAGCTTTGCCGCCTTTCTCCCCATCTCGCGAAGAGGCTGGGCCATCGTGGTGAGACCCGGCACAAAGTATTCCGCAATATCCTGATTGTCAAACCCGACGACGGAGAAATCTCTCCCCGCGCGCATCCCCTGCTCATCCAGATAGCGGTACACGCCGCCGGCCATGCGATCCGCCATGCAAAATACCGCCGTGATCCCTGTTTTCAAAAGGCTTTCCGCCTCCCGGTACGCGCTCTCCAGATCCCAGCGCGCATAGCGGATCCACTCGGGATTGTACAGAATTCCATGCTCATACAGCGCGCGCTGATAGCCCAGCAGACGTTTCTGGGTGTGGATGTTGTCCTCCCTTCCCCCGATCACGCCGATCCTGCTGTGCCCTTTCACAATCAGATATGATACGAGCTCATATGCCGCGCGCTCGTCGTCCATCAGCACCGACGGCACGCTCGGATTTTCCGCGTACGAATGGATCATCACGGCCGGAAGCGGGAAATCCTCTGGAAAACAGTTGATCCTTCGGGCATGTCCTGCGATATAGAGCACGCCGTCCGCCGTCATCGGGGTGATTTCCTGAATGGCCGGATTGCGCACGGAATCCTGCGCCCGGATGTCATTGTACCAACTGCCGCCCCATCTCGCGTACATACGCAGATTTTTCACGATGATCCGATATCCGTACTCCTCGCAGCAGCCCATGATACCCTCAACAATTTCCGGCGTGGTAAACTGTGCAATATCCTCAGCGACGATGCAGATCATCCCGGTCTTCTGCGTCCGCAGTCCCTTCGCCATATAGTTCGGCCGGTACCCCAGACGGAGGACCGCCTCCTGCACCCTGCGCTTTGTCTCCTCGCTCACCTTATGCTCTTTTCCGTTGAGAATATTGGAAACGGTCGTCGCAGACACGTTGCATTCTCTGGCGATCTCCTTGATGGTTACCATGGGCTGTCCCCCTTCGCTGCTTTGCTTTGCTTCTTATCTATCAAGCTCCGCTGCGACCGCGTCCATCAGCATACTGCGAAACGCGGACGGCTCCTCCGTATGCGGCTTCGCGCCGTCTCCAGTGAACACCATCTCGCAGCGGTTCGCATCCGTGTACGCGTCCCAGCGCGGCATGGGCGTACCGTCAGCGTCCGGTCCGTTCGGATCGCCGGTCTTGATAAAGTTCGCCCAGTAATTGCACATCTGGCGCGCCAGATCATAATGCCTTCCCACGAGCGGGCGCCAGCACTTCGCAAGCGTCTCGAAGAAGAACCACAGATCTACTGAATGGAAGGTGCCAGGGTTGTCCGGGCCAGGAATGTCCGCGTCAAAGCGGTAATAGTAGCACGACTGCTCTTTTCCGTTCTTCTCATGCTGCAGGAACTGGGTCTTCACGGTGCATTCGATCCCGCTCGCCTTTCCCCACAGATCGCCGTCCTGCGGCTCGGCAAGCTCCGGCAGGCTCAGGAACTCGTCCGCACGTCTGCCGAAAAGCTGTATTGCTTTCTCCCGAAGCTCCTCGCGCGAGGACGCCCTGAGAAAATTCGGGAATTCGTCGGCGGTATTGCCCGCCATCACCGGCACCGGCGCATGTTTTCCCTGCGCAAACAGCACCATCGGATCACCCACACAGAAAACGTCGTCCTGCACCGTGAACATCCTCGGATGCTCCGCCGCGTACTCCGCGTACCGGTCACGTATGTACAGGGTGTCAAGTTGCCTGGCCTCTTTCAGAGTAGACACGCCCAGATATTCGAAAAACTGCCTGCCGTTCTCCTCCGCCTCCTCAAGCGAACAAGGCTTCCCAATGCCGCCCTCGCCGTAAGGATCCCGGATCATTGCGCTCATCACCACCGCCCGCTGAAACAGTCCGAAATTGTCCGGACAGGTCATCTGACTCATCACGCTGCCGCCGCCCGCCGACTGCCCGGCGATCGTGATATTCTCCGGATCACCGCCGAACGCCGCGATATTGCGGCTCACCCAGCGCAGGCCCGCCTGCTGGTCCAGATTTCCGAAATTTGCCGGCGCGTCCGGCTGCTGCGCGCTGATCTCCGGGTGCGCCAGAAAACCGAACACATTGATGCGGTAATTCACCGTCACCACCACGACGCCGCGGCGCGCAAGCCGCTCCCCGTCAAACTCCATCTCCGACGGATAGCCCCACTGCAGGCCGCCGCCGAAAAACCACACGAGCACCGGCTGCCTCTCTTCAGGCGATTTCGCGCCGGTCCAGATGTTCAGATACAGGCAGTCCTCCGCCATCTCGATGGAGGGATCCACATGCCACTCGCGATTGTACACGATATCTCCGATGCCCGGGGTGTCCTGCACGGAGATCGGCGCGAAGCGATACGCCTCCCGCACGCCTTCCCAGTCCTCGCACGGCTGCGGCGCGCGCCAGCGGTTCTCACCCACGGGAGGCGCCGCGAACGGCACTCCCTTGAACGCCGTAATCCTCGGATCCGCCGCCTCAATGCCGCGTACCCAGCCATTCTCTGTTCTTGCTTTCCTGATCATAACTGCTCCTCCCTTTTTGGGTATTTTATCATACAATCCCACCCTGTTCCACATCTTTTTCGATATAATCCGGGAAACACGAGAAAAGGAAAAGGACCCCTGCAAAATGCAAAGGTCCTCCTGCACAAAAAGATCTTTCTCTTTTTATTCTGCCGACACCGCCGCTTCCTTCATCGCTTTCACGTACTCGGCCACATGCGGCACGCAGTCCGCGCCGTACTGTCCGCAGAGCTTCACGATCGCGGAACCGACGATCACGCCGTCCGCGTACCCGGCCATGCGCTTCGCCTGCTCCGGCGTGGAAATGCCGAAACCGATCGCGCAGGGGATGCTGCCGTGTTCGCGCACCAGGCGCACCATCTCGCCGACGTCGGTCGTGATCTCCGAGCGCACGCCGGTGACGCCAAGTGAAGAGACGCAATAGATGAAGCCTTCCGCGGAGGCCGCGATCGTCGCGATCCTCTCATGCGAGGTCGGCGCGATCAGGGAGACCAGCGCCAGTCCGTGCGCATCGCACACGGAGCTGAATTCCTCTTTCTCCTCAAACGGCACGTCCGGCAGGATCAGCCCGTCCATGCCGATCTCCGAGGCCGTCTTCACGAAGCGTTCCGTCCCGTAGGAATAGACCACATTCGCATAGGTCATGAACACCATCGGGATCTGTGTATTTTTGCGGATCTTCCGCACCATATCAAAAATCCTGTCCGTCGTCACGCCGCCGGAGAGGGCGCGCATGTTCGCCTCCTGGATCACCGGACCCTCCGCCGTCGGATCCGAGAACGGGATACCGAGCTCGATCAAGTCCGCGCCTGCCTCCTCCATCGCATAGACCAGCTTCTCCGTAACCTCCAGCGACGGGTCGCCGCAGGTCACAAACGGGATAAACGCCTTTCCATTCTCAAATGCCTGCTGTATCTTACTCATGGATATCCTCCCCTCTGTAGCGCGCGATCGCCGCGCAGTCCTTGTCGCCGCGCCCGGAAATGTTGATGACGATGATCTGGTCTTTGCGCATCTGAGGCGCGAGCTTCATCGCGTAGGACACCGCGTGCGCGCTCTCGATCGCCGGAATGATGCCCTCGATCTTCGCCAGATACTCAAACGCCTCGACCGCCTCGTCGTCCGTCACCGGCACGTACTCCGCGCGCCCCTTGTCATAAAGATACGCGTGCTCCGGCCCGATGCCCGGATAATCCAGACCCGCCGAGATCGAATACACCGGAGCGATCTGTCCGTACTCGTCCTGACAGAAGTAGGACTTCATGCCGTGGAAGATCCCGAGCCGCCCGGTCGCGATCGTCGCCGCAGTCTCCGCCGTGTTCACGCCGCGTCCCGCCGCCTCGCAGCCGATCAGCCGCACGCTCTCATCCCCGATGAAGTGATAGAACGCCCCGATCGCGTTCGAGCCGCCGCCGACACAGGCCAGCACCGCGTCCGGCAGCTTTCCCTCTTTTTCCATGAGCTGTTCCTTGATCTCTTTTGAAATCACGCTCTGGAAATCGCGCACGATCGTCGGGAACGGATGCGGGCCCATCACCGAGCCAAGCACATAGTGCGTGTCGTCGATCCGCTTCGTCCACTCGCGCATCGTCTCCGAGACCGCGTCCTTGAGCGTCCCGGTGCCGCTCTCCACCGTGTGTACCTGCGCGCCGAGGAGCCGCATCCGGTAAACGTTGAGCGCCTGGCGGATCGTATCCTCCTTGCCCATGAATACCTCGCACTCCATATCCATCAGCGCCGCGGCCGTCGCCGTCGCCACGCCGTGCTGCCCCGCGCCGGTCTCCGCGATCACGCGCGTCTTCCCCATCTTCTTCGCGAGGAGCACCTGCCCCAGCACGTTGTTGATCTTGTGCGCGCCGGTGTGGTTCAGATCCTCTCTCTTCAGGTAGATCTTCGCGCCGCCTAAGTCCTCCGTCATCCGCTTCGCGAAATAGAGCCTCGACGGACGGCCCGCGTAATCATTGAACAGCTCCGTCAGCTCACGGTTGAACTCCGGGTCGTCCTTGTAATGATTGTACGCCTCCTCCAGCTCGATCACGGCGTTCATCAACGTCTCCGGGATGTACTGCCCGCCGTGCGTTCCAAATCTTCCGCTCATTCTCCTGTCCTCCTGCAAACTTATCTTATCTCATCTCTGTTTTTCTTCTCTGTCCTGTCTTATCTCAGTTTTTGCCTCTTGTCTTTGTCCTGTTTGTCTTATCTCGGTTTCTGCCTTTTGTCTCTGCTCTGTTAGTCCTATCTCGGTTTCTGCTCCGGCCTGTCTATCATATCTCATTTTCTGTCCCGGCCTGCTGTGCTCTCTGTAAATCAATCCTGCTCCTCGTTCCATCTCCGCACGGCCTGCACCGCCGCGAGGATCTTCTTCGGATCCTTTTTGCCGTCCGTCTCGAGCCCGCTGCTCATGTCGACCGCCCAGGGCCGCACCTGCCGCAGCGCCTCCTCAATGTTCTCCGGTCCGATGCCTCCCGCAAGGAAAAACGGCCGCCGAATGCCATCCGTCATTGTCCAGTCGAAAGTCTCCCCGGTGCCGCCCTCGCCGTGGTCGAGCAGCACGTAGTCGGCGCAGCTTCCCTCTGCCTCGCCGAACGTCCGCTCGTTGAACGCCCGGATCACGGTGAAATCGCCCCGCGACTTCAGCTCGCGGATATAGTTCTCATCCTCGTGTCCGTGGATCTGCGCCATCCGGATCACTCCTTCCTCAAGGAAGGCGACCACACTCTCCAGCGGCTCATCGCGGAACACGCCCACCGGAATGATTCCGGGATCGAGCAGTCCCACCAGTTCGCGGAGCTGCTCCGGCGACACGTTGCGGATGCTCTTCGGCACGTTGATCACAAAGCCGCAGAAATCCGGCCGCGCCTCATTGACGCATAAGACGTCCTCCGGCCTGCTCATGCCGCAGAGCTTAATCTTTACTTTTTGTCTGCCATCCATTTCATACAACCTTTCATTTCCCCACAGCGTTGCCAAACTATACAAGCTGCTTGCGAAATTATTTTCACCGAAGCTTCAAAAAGATATGGCAATCTACGCATTTCGCCACTCCCAAAAGATATCGCAGTCTACGTATTTCGCCACTCTTTAAGCAGCCGCTCCTTCTCCGCGGAGCGCATCAGCGTCTCGCCGATGAGTACCGCGTCTGTGCCGTTCTCGCGAAGATTGTGGATGTCCTCCGCCGTGCGGATGCCGCTCTCCGAGACAAACAAGATCTCCGGCGGCACCAGGCGCCGCAGACGAAGGCTGTTGTTGATGTCCACTTTAAAGGTCCTCAAGTCGCGGTTGTTGACCCCGACGATCTTCGCGTCCGCCCTCAGCGCCCGCTCGACCTCCTCTTCATCGTGCGCCTCCACGAGCGCCGACAGGCCAAGCTCACGCGCGAGCTGTCCGTAGGCGGCAAGCTGTCCGTCGTCGAGGATCGCGCAGATCAGCAGTACCGCCGACGCGCCCAGCGTCTTCGCCTGATAGATCATGTATTCATCCACCGTGAAATCCTTGCGCAGCACCGGGATCTGCACCGTCTGCGCAATCTCCCGCAGATACTGATCCTGTCCCTGGAAATAGAACGGCTCCGTCAGGCAGGAGATCGCAGACGCGCCCGCCTTTTCGTAATCCTTCGCGATCTCCAGATACGGAAAATCGGGCGCGATCAATCCCTTCGAGGGCGACGCCTTCTTTACCTCGCAGATGAAGGAAATACCCTCCTGCGCCAGAGCGCGCGCGAACGAAAACTTTCCCTGTGAAAACGGACTGACATGGCCTCCCAGCCGCGTCACATCTTCCGGCATGCCTCGGTCGGCGCCGTTGCCGAGACGGTTTCCTGTCTGCCCTGCTGAATTTGTCTGTCCTGCTGAATTTGTCTGCACCGCCACGATTTCCTCAGCTTCCCGGCGCAGTTCTTCAATCGGCAGCTGTGCCTTCTCCCGGGCAATCCGCTCCTTTGTTTTCTCCGCAATTTCCTGCAGGATGTTCATTGTCCTATTCTCCTATCGAACATTTTCAGCTTTCAGCATATCTGTTCGGAATCGGATTCTTCTTTGCCGAATCCATCATTCCGGTGTGCAGTGTCGCTTCTTTGCAGAAACCGCTTCTATGCTTCTATTATTCTCTATTGCTCTCTCTTGCAAACGCCTCAAGCACCCTGAGCGCCTCTCCATTGTCAATCTGGCGCTCCGCCAGGCGCACGCCATCCTCCATCGAGGAAGCCTTGCCAGCGATGTACAGCGCCGCGCCCGCGTTCAGGCAGACTGCCTGGCGCTTCGGCCCCTTGTCGGCGCCCGTAAGGATCGCCCGCGTGATCTCCGCGTTTTCCTGCGGCGTGCCGCCCTTCAGGTCGTCCTTGCCGCAGCGCTCGTAGCCGAACTGCTCCGGCGTGATCGTGTAGCTCGTCAGCTTTCCGTCGCGGATTTCACAGACAGAAGTCGGCGCGCTCATCGAAATCTCGTCGAGCTTATCCTGCCCGAAGACCACCATGCCCTTCGTCACGCCGAGATTCATCATCACCTGCGCGAGCGGCTCGACCAGCTCCTCCTCGTACACGCCCATGAGCTCCATGTTCGCGCCGGCCGGGTTCGAGAGCGGCCCAAGGATATTGAACACCGTGCGGATGCCCAGCTCCTTGCGCACCGGAGCCACGTACTTCATCGCCGTGTGGTAGCTCTGCGCGAACAGGAAGCAGATATTCAGCTTCTGCAGCAGCTCCAGGCTCTTCGCCGGGGAGACCGTGATCTTCACGCCGAGCGCCTCCAGCACATCCGCCGCGCCGCTCTTCGAGGACGCCGCGCGGTTGCCGTGCTTCGCGACCGGCACGCCCGCCGAGGCGATCACCATCGCAGACGTTGTGGAAATGTTGAACGAGTTCGAGCCGTCTCCGCCCGTGCCCACGATCTCCAGCACGTTCATCTCGTGCAGCAGCCGCAGCCCGTGCGCGCGCATGCCCGCCGCCGACGCCGTGATCTCGTCAATCGTCTCGCCCTTCATTGCCAGCGCCGTGAGGTACGAGGACATCTGGATCGTCGTGGCCTCGCCGCTCATGATCTCATCCATGACAGCCTCCGCCTCCTGGTACGTCAGATCCTGCTTCTTCGAAAGTTTGATGATTGCTTCTTTAATCATGTCTGATTCCCTCCATAAAATTTTTAATTATCTGCATTCCGTCCGGCGTCAGCACCGACTCCGGATGAAATTGTAGTCCGTATAACGGGTAACTCCTGTGCTCCACGGCCATCACCTCGCCGTCCGCCGTGCGCGCCGTGACCTTGAGCTCCGCAGGCAGCGTCTCCTCCACCGCCGCGAGCGAGTGGTAACGCGCCACCCTGACCGGCGAGTGCAGACCCCGGAACAGCGCACTTCCCTCATCGATCTGCGCGTCCGACTGTTTGCCGTGCATCAGCTGTTTCGCGTAGGACACCGTGCCGCCGAGCGCAAAGCAGATCGCCTGATGTCCCAGACAAACGCCGAGGATCGGCACTTTCCCGGAAAGCTTCCAGATTACCTCGACGCACACGCCCGCATCCTCCGGCCTGCCCGGCCCCGGCGAGAGAATGATCGCCTCCGGCTGCATCGCCTCGATCTCCTCCACCGTGTACGCGTCGTTGCGGATCACCTTGATGTCCGGCCGCACCGTCCCGGCGAGCTGAAACAGATTGTAGGAAAAGCTGTCATAATTGTCGATCAGTAAGATCATTCCATCCCCTCCTCTGCCTGCCGCAGCGCGTTCACGACCGCGCGGGCCTTGTTGCAGCACTCCTCAAATTCCTTATCCGGCACGCTGTCCGCCACGATCCCGGCGCCGGAGCGGATCGTCACGCGCCCGTTCTTCTTGAACGCCAGCCGGATCGCGATGCAGGTGTCCAGATTTCCGGTAAAATCGAGATAGCCGATCGCGCCCCCGTAGACGCCGCGCTTCCGACCCTCCAGCTCGTCGATGATCTCGCAGGCTCGCAGCTTCGGCGCACCCGAGAGCGTCCCGGCCGGCAGGATTGCGTCCACCGCGTCCACCGCGTCCTTGTCCGCACGTATCGTCCCGGCGACTGTCGAGCCGATGTGCATCACATGCGAAAAACGCTCGATCGACATGTATTTCTCCACATGGACGCTCCCGATCTCGCTGATCTTGCCGATGTCGTTGCGCCCCAGGTCTACCAGCATATTATGCTCCGCGCGCTCCTTTTCATCCGCGAGCAGCTCCCGCTCGAGCGCCTCGTCCTCCTCCGGCGTGCGGCCTCGCGGTCTCGTGCCCGCCAGCGGGAAGGTGTGCAGCGTCCCGTCCTCGAGCTTCACCAGCGTCTCCGGCGACGCGCCTACCAGCTCAATGTCGTCGCTCGTGAAGTAGAACATGTACGGCGACGGGTTCGTCGTGCGCAGCACGCGGTAAGCGTCGAACAGGCTGCCCTCCGCCTCAGCCTCCATCGGATTTGAGAGCACCACCTGAAAGATATCGCCCTCATAGATGTAATGTCTGGCCTTCTCAACCATCGCCTTGTATTTTTCCCTGGAAAAGCAGGGCTGAATCTCGCTCTTTGTGCGCAGCGGCGGGAAGTATGCCTTGACCCCGCTCTTTAGCAGCTCCGCCATCGCATCCAGCTTCGCGCCCGCATTCCGATAAGATGCCTCCAGATCGTCCGTACGCACTCCGCAGATCAGGATTACCTTCTGCCGGTAATTGTCAAACGCGATCACCTGATCAAACAGCATCAGGTCCGCGTCTTGGAACGCGTCCGGATCCTCGCCCGAAAATTTCAGCGTCGGCTCGCTGTAGCAGATATAGTCGTAGGCAAAATAACCTACCAGCCCGCCCGTGAACGTCGGCATCCCCTCGACCTTCGGGCTCTTATTCTCCGCGAGCACCTCGCGGATCACGCTTTGCGGGCTATCCGTCCGGATCTCCTCCGCGATCTCCGCCCTTCCGCTGCAGATGTCCTCGCCGCGGCGGATTCTCACCTGACCCGCGCGGCAGGTAATCTCCATCGTCGGCGCGTAGCCGAGAAACGAATACCGGCCCCACTGCTGGTGCGCCTCGGCGCTCTCCAGAAGATAACAGTGCGCGCTCGCCGCCCGCAGCGTCCGCATCACCTCGATCGGCGTGAAGCGGTCCGCGTAGAGCTCCCGGCAGACCGGGATGCGTTTGTACTCGCCGGACGCCGCGAGTTCCTTCGCCTGTTCCAATGTTGGGTACATGTTATGCCTCCTTTGTTTCGTTTGTTTCCTGTATTAACGTGAAAAATCCCTGACAGACTTAGCTTGCCTGTCAGGGACGAAATTCATTCCGCGGTGCCACCCTGATTCACAAAACATTGCCTCCGCAATGCCCTGTACCCTTAAGAGATACTGACATATCTCCGCAACTGACGTATGCCTCACGTCGCAGAATACTCGGCTCTCATGTTTGCCTTTGACTGCGCCCTCCGCGGCCCATTTGACAATCTGCATCTTGACCCGGCTCTCAGCTCCCCGGACTCTCTGTGCGCGCACAACTGCCTTTACTTCCGCTTCAACGGTTTAAAATGTTAAATTCTTTTCACATACTACTACATTCAGTCGGGATTGTCAACCACTTTTCGGGTGATGATTTCAGCTCCAAAATTGAAATTTTAAATTCCACCCTTTGTTATCTCTGTGGAGTTTAACTCTGCACAGTTGGCATTTACTCTTT
>CANRDO010000066.1 GCA_947629385.1 uncultured Lachnospiraceae bacterium | reverse complement strand
GGTGACTGTCTTTTTCCGAATGGTCCCGCCGCCCTGGGCGGAGCGAGTTGCTTTACGCGGCATGAAAATTCCTCCTTGTGTTTCGCCGCGCTGTCATGTAAAATAAGAGCGCGGTTCGGATTCTTTGGCTAGGGTCCAACTGCTTTGTGGCCGTCCTCGGTGTTCCAGCACCGGGGGCGGTTTTTTTATTGTTTCAAGCTATCTTCAATCCACTGTGTAAACCCGGCAAGGTCATTGTTTGCCCTGCACTCTTGTTGCTTTGCCTTTGCCTCCTTCCTCCACCGTTCATTTTTTTCTTGGACTTTACTATACCCTTTCGCACGGCACGCCCGTTGTGTCATGGTCTTATATGCTTTTCTATAAATGCACTGGAACGGATCGTCCTTCTCCTTTTCTATCATGGCTATGTCATAACACGTCCGACCGTCCGGGTGCTTCTTGCGGCAATACTTCTCATTTGCTTTTGATACTGGCATGAACGCCCGCCCGCATACTTGGCAGATGTTCGGCTTCATCCCCAGCTCTTGCATTTTTACCATGTGGAAATGAAGAACGCAAAGAGGGTTGTCAGATGAATATTCAATCTGCATTTTCCCGGAATCGCTAATGGAAACATAGGCGTTGAACCACGCGGGCATATCGCCGTTAATTCTCTTCCCGGAAATAAAGTCCCAGCACATAAGGGCGTTAAGGTTTATCCGCCATTTAAATGTAATATTGTTGTCTTTCCTTTTCCCATCAAGATCAGTATATACCTCCATAGCCACGGACCAGGCGAATGCGTGTTCTCCATATTGGCGGGCGGCAACGTATGACTTATAGAGTACATCATCCCCAGCCGATATAATGGCGTCCAATTCGTCGCATAGTGATTTAACACACGGGGAACCGGACCGCCGTTCAAGAATTAGATTTGCATAGTCCGTCACCATTTCCCCCACCGGTGCGGTTATGGCTATTTCCGGCCCGTCCCTATCGCAAGCGGTGTAAGTAACATTCCCGTTATTCTCCGAGAAGTAGAGATTATCGACCACTCCATATTCAAAGCGCAGAGCGCCCCGGAAACTCTCAAAATTCATGTGTCGCCCTTTCGATGTCAACAGCACAAAAAGTTAATTGTAAAAAGTCACGTGTCAACGGAAGTTTAAAAAGTGCCGTAAATGCGTATTTACAAGCGTCTTGGATGATGATATACTGGTCTTAACAGATAACAGTTTACTACGATTGACTTCTGCTGTCAACCCTTGAAAGGAGGCAAAACATGAAAACAAACAAGAAAGTGCGCGACGCCGCGAGGATTGCAGATGTCCCGCTCTACGCTGTAGCGCACAAAATTGGGGTAAGCGAACCGACGTTCTCCAGGTGGATGCGCTTCCAGCTTCCGCCGGAGAAAGAGAAACAAATCCTTGCAGCGATCAAGGAACTGGAGAAGGAGGCGGAATAATGAAAAAGGAAGGATATAGCCCGAAGGAGTTTGGGGAAGCGTGGGGAATTTCGCGGCCCACCGTTTACAAACTTCTCAATCAAGAGGGCTTCCCCAAATGCAAAGTAGGTCGCCGGACAGTCATTCCCGCCGATGCTTCACGCCGCTGGATGGAGCGCCAAGCCGAGAGCCAGGGTGCCTAATTGTCCCGCTCGTCGATGAAGGATTGGTGGTGATGAAGGATAGCAACCAAGGATTTATTTTTTGATGGAACATCGTTCCGTCACGACAAAATGGCTTTGCACTTGCTGAAACACAATCATGTGTGCAAGGTCAATAAGCGACTATACATATATAGGGACGGACTGTATTTGCCGGGGCCCGACGCCATACATGGCGCTATGGTCGAGTTGGTCCCGAATTTGTCCGATGCGAAGCGACGAGAAGTGGTCCGTTTTCTGTCTGTATATCCCGGGACGCCGGTTAAGACGGTCGCCAACGAGCGATATATTCCTTTTCGGTCAAAGGTCTATGATGTGGAAACCGATGATTTTTTGGAGTATTCTCCCGATTTGGTTTTCTTCTATCGGTGCCCATACGACTATAAAAAGGACGTTAAGCGGGTCCCGCTCGTTGATACTACTTTGATGCGGGCCGCCTGCAACGACCCAGCCGTTTTAATGCTCCTGTGTGAATCTGGCGGGCGTGGCCTGTTGAGATCATCAGCCTACCGGGGCGCGATATTTTTCCTTGACGAACACGGCAGCGGTGGGAAGTCCACTATCTTGAATATGTACCGCCAAGCATACGGCGCGGAGAATTGCAGCTCCTTGTCGTTGCAGGATTTAAACGAGCGTTTCCGGCTGGCGGAGATCGTCGGGAAGTGTGCCAACATCGGCGACGACATCCCCAAAACCGCGGTGCTTGATTCTTCGATATTCAAGAAGCTGGTGACGGGTGAAGAATTGGTCGCGGAGCGAAAAGGCGAGGACCCGTTTACATTCCGTTCAACTGCGGCGCTGTTCTTCGCGGCCAACACATTACCCCCCGTCAACGATAGGAGCGACGCATTTTATAGCCGTGTGATCGTTGTCCCGTTCAACGCTGATTTTTCCAACTCCGCAGACCTTGACTTGTCCTTGAAGATGCGGGAATGGTCCACCGAGGAGATGGAGTATCTCATCTGGCTTTTCGTGGAGGGGCTAAAGCGACTTCGGGCGCAAGGAGACTTCACCCGCCCGGATTGCGTGAAGCTCGCCATCGAGGAGTACAGAGAAGAAAATGACCCCGTTTCCATGTTCCTCTCCGAATATGGAGACATTACCAATATGCCGACGCAGACCGTGTACGGTGATTATGCAATTTGGTGTATGCGGAACGGTCACAAGAACCCGCTGACCCGGCCCAGGTTTTCAAAGGAAGTTTGTACCAAGCTGAAGATGAAGTCGGTGCCCATCAGAAACAAGAAGTATAGCAAGGACCCAATCAGATGCTTTGTCCCGGAACGTGTCACGGACGTTACGTTATAAGTTACGCATGGCGTCTATATGGCGTGACGCCTCAAACACCGACACCGCAAGGCTTTCCCGGTTTTGTCACGCTTGTTACGCACAAATACCAGTACCAGATAAATTTAAAAGCAATATAGAGTGAGAGAAGCGCGTAACATGGCGTGACAGCCCGGAAACCATTGGAACTAGGGCGTTTCTGGCGTAACGTGCCCAAGCGTTGAAAAGCGTTACAAAGCCTGTTTTGCTATTGATGTAAATATATCCCGCTCATGGCGGGAAATAAAAAAATCCTTTTTAGTCTGTCGTGACAACAAGAGAGCATAACCACAGGCAGAAACCACCACGGGAAGGAGGTGAACGGAATGGAGCGAAAGGCGAGAAGCGCAGTAGAAATGGCGTTAGACCTGAAGGACGAGAAGGAGGGGAACAAGCTGTACGCCGAAAAGAAGCAGAAGAACCAGCAGTACCCGGAGGCCGCCGCAGAGATCAGAGCGGAGGCCATACAGACCAGCATCGGCAGCCAACTGGACATACTGCGAAAGAGCTATGAGAGGGGCCGAGTTGATCTAAACGACACGGACGCGGTACACGCACAGGCGATGCAGTACATGGAGGCGTGTAAGCTGGCCGGGGTGTTCCCTACAATGCTTGGCTTTGCTTCGGCCCTCGGTGTGTCGAGGCAATATCTGTATGCCTACATTCAGAGGAACCAGAACACGCCGACGTGTGAATACCTGGACCGTCTGCGGAGCAGCTGGGCAAGCATTATAGCCCAGGCCAGTTTGATAAAGGCATCGGACAACGCGACAAGCATTTTCCTTTTGAAAAACAGCGGCCAGGGCCTGACGGACAAGGTAGAGGTCGAGGCCGTGAAGAAGGAGCAGCCGCTTGGGGAAATGATGACGCCAGAAGAAATCGCGTCGCGGTATCGGGATATGGTGGACGATTGACCCGGCGAGGGACAACACGGAACGAGAAGGGAGGCGAGAAATTGTGTCAGTCGAGGAACTTTGCGAAAGGATTTGGGACGGTGGATATACCAGCTTGACGGAGTTGAACTACGATCTAAACGAACTTCGGCAAGCCGGATATTCTGACGGATTCACAGCCGGTTATAACAAGGCCGCCGACGATTTGAAGAAGCTGGCGAAAGAGTTGGAGCCGTTCTAATCGGCCCGGGAACAACTGAACAAAATGCAGCGCAACAGCGGGTTGCGTTAGACATCCACAGGGGTTAAGTGCCAAGCGCCATGTGCCATGCGCCAGTTATCCAACAGGGGTAATAAGCCATTTGCACGCGCAACGGTTCTTGCCCATTTTTTGAAATATGAGAGATAACAGGAGGTGATATTTTGAAGGTGAAAATCAACGAGGCGGAATATGAGTTGCCGCCCCTGACCGCTCCCACGATGCGGAAGATGCACAAGCTGGTCGGGGTCCCCGTGGCTCAAATGGGGCCCGGTCAGATCATGGCCGCGATGGTCGCTATGGCCGCAGACATTTCCGTTGAGGAGGCGGCGGAGGCCCTACGCAGACAGTATGACGAGGGCGACCCGGAGTTTTCCGCCACGACAGACGCCATCAACGCCGAGGTGCAACGGCGTATTCGATGGACGCCAAGGCGCGGCGCGAAGGTCCGCCAAGAATGGGTAAATGCTTTTGAAGGGAGGTAAAAAATTATGGCTGAAGCGACGATTGACAGATTAGAAATCGAGATCGAGGCATCAGCGACCGGGGCAGAGGAGAAGTTAAACAAGGTCATTAGCTGTCTGGAAGGTGTGAGCACCGCAGCCGCCAAAGTATTGCACCCGCTTAAGACGATGAGAACGGCCATCGACACGGGCCAGAACACAAAGCAGTTAAGGACCTTGCAAAAGGCCATGGAGAACGTGTCGAGCGGTGCGGCGGCCAAGATGCAGCGAAGCATAAGAAAAGCCGTCCCCAGCTTTGATGCTACCAAGTTTTCAAAGAGCCTGGAGCGGGTTGATGCAGAGATCACCAAGACCGACGAGAAAATACAGCCCCTGCAAAACACCATCGCTTATCTGAAAATGCCCGTTTCCGGCGCGTCTGCTATCGGCAAATTGGGCACGGCTGAAGAAGTTGGCGAGGTCGAAGAAAAGCTGGCAGAGCTCCAGCGGGTCCGCTCCCTCCTGTCCGAACAGCGGTCCACGCTTTGGGCCGACATGGAGAAGCAGACAGCCGGGGCCGGAACAAGCGTCGAGTTTGAAAAGGCGATAAAGGACGCAAGCATATTCCGGGAGATTCTAGACCGCCTATCCCTGACCGTCCAGAGCGTCGGCGCGAAGATGAAGGAACTGGCCTCCAACGCTGTGTCCCTTGTCGGGCGTGGCTTTGAGGTGCTGGGGAACGCCATCAAGAAAACCGGCGCTATGCTGTTTGCCCAATTCATAAGGCCGGTTACATCGGCAATTTCAGTAATGACGCGGTTACGGAAAAGTTTTGGCCGGATAGCGTTTTATAGGACCATCAAGGCAGCGTTGCGGACGGTGACGGAGGGGTTTAAAGAGGGGTTCGAGAACTTTAAGGCGTTCTCCGATGCGGCAGGAAACGAGTTCTCCGTGTCGATGAAAAATATCACCGCCAACGCGCAGTATCTAAAAAACAGTCTTGGCGCGTTGGCCGCCCCCCTGGTCAACTCTATTGCCCCGGCGATTGATTACCTTATCGACAAGTTTGTATCGCTGATAAACGTCATCAACATGCTCATGTCGCTCCTGTCTGGGCGCGGTACATACTTCCGGGCTGTTCGTGGAGCAAGTACAGCAACGATCTCCATGGGCAACGCAATGGACAAGGTGAAGGTTGCAAGCGTTTCTGCGGCGGAGTCCATGGACAAAATCGCCGTCGCGTCGCTGGATGCGAAGAGCGCGGTAGATGGTATCGCGGTCGCCTCTGTCGGTGCGGTGGACGGCATAGCACTGGCGGCCAACACGGCATCCGAAGTGAAGGACAGTTTGAGCGAGGTCGGAACAGCGGCCAACTCCTCCGGCGAGCTCGGGAAAAATTTGAGCAGTGCGGCTGACTCCGCGAAGGAGATACGGCGGTACCTTATCGGCATTGATGAACTTAATGTCATGCCTGATCAGAGCTTCGGTGGTGGCGGCGGAGGCGGTGGGGCCGGTGGCGGTCTCGACGTTGGCGGCATGTTTGAAGAAGTCCCGCTCCCCGGTTGGCTCGGTGACGTGAAAGCCGCCATAGACGCGGGCAAATGGTCCGAAGCGGGGGAATTGTTGGCCGACAAGGTAAACGGGCTTATCGACAGCATTGATGGTCGTTCCTGGGGGCAGAAACTCGGTGAAAAAATCCAGCATGGTATAGAGTTTTCGCTTGGCTTCCTGCGGCGGATTCATTTTGAAACCGTTGGCAGAGAATTTGCACAGGTGATAAACGGCCTCATGGACAAGATCAAGCCGGAGGACCTGGGGGCACTCTTGGCCCAAAAGTTGCGGATAGCGATTGACCTTGCTTATGGCTTTGTTACCGAAGGTGGCCTGGAGTGGGAACACCTTGGAGACTGGCTCGGTAACGTCGTCAATGGATGGTTTGCAGAAATCAAGTGGGACAAGTTTGGAGTAACCGTCAGCGAGGGGATAAAAGGTGTCTTAAAGAGTGTAAACCAATTCTTCGACACGACGGATTTTGAGCAGATCGGACGAGATATAGGCACGTTTATAGCAAACCTTGATTGGAAAACGATATTCCAAGATTCGTTTGCAGCGGCCGGGAATATCGCTGAAGCTCTTGGCGAAGCTCTAAAGGGTGTATTTGAGGAAGCCAGTTTCTCGGACGTTGCCGGCGCGATCGGCTTGATACTGTCGGTAAAACTCGTCCCGAAATTGTTGTCAGCTATTTTGCACCCCTTTAAGACAATTTCCGCACTCTTAAAGAAGGACAAGGACACCGAGAAAATAAAGAGAGCAATACAAGAGGTCACATCAGGGACGCAGGGCATAACGGTAGAAACACAGACCCTTTCCGCCAAGATGAAAGAGCTTGTAAAGGAACTCGGCTGGGGCATCGTCATTATTGCCGAAGTAGCGGCGGCAGCTGCTCTCGTTGTCGGTGCCGTGTGGCTCCTCGGAAAAGAGTTAGAACAGGTCGGCATAGCCTGGGAGCCCGTCATAGAAAACGCCAAGACGGTTGCAATCGCTATGGGCGTTGGTGCTGGCTTGCTCGCTGGCATTGGCGCGGTGACGGCGCTTCTCGGAACGGGCGGTCTGACGCTCGCAACGAGTATGGGTGTCGGAATACTTATCCTGGCTGAAGTTGGCGCAGCGACCGCCGTATTTGTTGGCGAGGTGTGGGCGCTTGGCTGGGGCCTGGATAAAGTGCGCGAGGCGTGGGAGCCCGTCATAGAGAACAGAGCGACCATCGAAAAGGCAATAGAAGATGGTGCAATAGCACTGGCCGCAGTTGGTGCCGTTACTGCTCTCTTGGGTGCTATCACCGTTGGAACTGGCTTCACTATCCCGCTCGCCATCGGCGCTGGAACGGCTGTCCTTATGGAGATCGGAGGCGCGGCGGCTCTCCTTATCGACGAGGTGAAAAAGCTGGCGCAACAACTGACTGACGAGCTCGCCCCGGCTATGTCTGGATTGAATGAAGTGCTCCCCGATCTGGCATCTGACACCGAAGATTTTAAGAGCTACATGGCGCAGTTTGCACAAGCCGTAACCGACGTAGCGGGCGACATGGTTATATCCGGGCTGGCCCAGGCGCTTGAAAGCATCGTCGAAATATTCACCGGCGACCCGCTCGCAAACTTCAGGAACGAAGTGCAAGAAGTGTATGAGGTGGTAAGCGGTGACAGTGGCCTTTATGCAACACTCGTAAAGACAAATCCTGTCCTATATAACCTTGAAGGTGCTATCCAAGCCTATAAAGAGGCGGTGGGTAAGATCATTTCTATCCTCACCGCGAAGGGCGAAGGTGACGCCACCAATTTGGGACAGGCGCTTGTCAGTGATGCAAAAGAGGTCGGCGGCGCTATTGTTGACTGGGTGGACGGCTGGTTCGATGCGGACATTTCCTCCGCTATGAGCTCGCTTGCGAAAGATGCTCAAACGGCCTATGACAGCGCGGTAAAACTCAATGAAAAAATGGGCCTTGCTGTTGGCGAGCTTGAAACGACGGAAAGCCTTATAACCTCCTACAACACGCTTATTACAACGATAAACGGGCTTATAGGTGGTAGCAGTTCTATCCTGACGGGCAGCCTGTCGCTCAACATGGAGGAGGTCGGCAGCGGTATTGTCCTTGGCATCGCAAGTGGCATGGAAAGTGCCGCCGGGGAGATAGCATCGGTCCTTGACGGTATCGAAAACAATGTCGAAATTGTGCTCATAGCTATTGACTCTTTCGTCGCGTCGAAGATGCAAGAAATAAACCAAGTTACATACAGCTATGGGGACATCATTGAAGGGACCGTAAAGACCGCCACAGACAGTATCGAGAAGAACGTCAACACAAAGCTGAACGCCATTAAAACGAAGGTGACGACCACAAATTCCACGATAAGCCGGAGCGTCAGCACATCTTGGGACAGTATCAAATCGAAGATAACCAGCGTGTGTGATACGGTCGAGAACAAGATCAAGACCACGTTTGACGTAGCAATGAGCAAGGCCGATAGCGTATTCCCGTCCATCGCGGACACGATCAGCAAGAACATGAGCAACGCCGCGTCGTCCGTCGAGAATGGCATTTCAAGGATGAAAAAGGCGCTTGACGTTACGTTGCCGCAGCCTCGGTTGAAACTGCCTCATGTGACCGTTTCCGGGTCGTTTAGCTTGGAGCCGCCGTCTGCACCGAAATTCAGCGTATCTTGGTACAAAAAAGCCATGGACAAAGCTATGCTCCTTGACGGTGCCACGATATTTGGAGCAAGCGGAGGTAAGCTGCTGGGCGGTGGCGAAGCTGGCCGGGAGGTCGTCGCTGGTGAAGATCACTTGTTGAAGCTGATGAAAAAGACGGTCACAGAGGCTTTTGCCGAATCTGACCGAACATTCAAGTTTTCACCTTCGGTTTTTGCTGACTATTCGCCCCAGTTTGCCATGAACGGCCCGTCGTGGGAGGACGCCACGGACAACACACAGGGCCAGGACGACGCAAGCCGCGAGAAGCAGACAATGGAAATAATCAATGCTATCAACGCTATGGGGCAAAGGATGATAGAGGCCTATAACCACAAGAACCAAGATATTTATATCGACCGGCATAAGATCGGTGGCATCATCTCCCGCGAACAGAACAGGCAGGCGCGTATAACTGGGCACAGATTTTCTGGCGGCTATGGGCTGTAAAATAACAACAGAGAAAGGGGGATAACAAATGAACGCTATTGGATTTTTCTTTGGTGCGGTGCTTGTCCTGGACACGATCGGAACAGGGCTTATTATCGCTTCTCTTGTAATGTCCATCAAAAAGCAGATGCGCGAGAAGCGGGCCGAGCAGAGCGACCAGCAGTAAGAGCAGAGGAGGTAAGCAGAATGACGACAGGTGACGTTGCGAGGGCGCTAGGCATTTGCCAGGAAACCGTTTACAGGCATTTGCACAGTGGACGCCTGGGCGCAGAATGGACCGGCACAAGATGGAATATCCGTCCGGCTGACGCCTACTATTGGGCGCAGGACATTTGGGACGAAGGCCGGTGTAATATGCGCCCGCCTTCATCCATCGAGCATTATTGCGAGTGGTTCAACGTCAGTTGACACAGAAACCGGCGCTTTCCTGCCCGTCCCGCTCCTACAAAGCGTTAGACGGGCCGGGATTGCGCCGGGAGGCCAAGACGGGTAAACACACCCTTACGAAAAGAAGCGCACAGAACGCGAAATAAACGCATTGCAAGCGAAATAGAAAAGGAGGGCTATTCTATGGCCGACGAGGAATTGACGCCACAGCAGAAGCGGGCAATCACCTATAAGGAAAACTTGGAGAAGCGCAAAGCACTTGCAAGGGAGAACGCAGCGAGGCATAAAGAGGAGCGGGAGTTGGTGGCCACAGCGATGAAGCATATTTTGGAACGGCCCCAGGACGCCACGCCGGGCCTGTTAGTATTCGCCGCCGAAGTGCTGGACCACCTGGACACCGGCGCGTCGATCATTCCGTATCGTGCCTTGAAAGTGCTGGACAGTGAGCCGGTCGATATGGAGGCATTTGCAGGCGCCGTCAAAAAGCTGGAGGCCATTTCCCAGCAAGGCGGGAACAGTTAGACCCTAGCACATAATGAGAGGACCGGGGAATTTACCCTGGCCCTTTCTCTTGTCATGGTATGGATGGTGTGTTATTATCGGGGAAAGGAGTGGTAGAACATGGCGAACTATGTGACGATCACCAGCGATAAAAGAAAATGGACGGCGTATTGGTTGTGCCTTTTCCTCGGATTGTTCGGTGTTCATCGTTTCTACGTTGGAAAGCGATTCACCGGCGTTATATATCTATGCACCCTTGGCCTTTTGTTCGTCGGCTGGCTCCACGACCTGGGGGCAATCAGGCGTGGGAAGTTTAGGGATAATGTCGGCGCACCGTTGCGAGAGTGACAAACAGAATAACAGAAACCCGCTATGCTTCGGCATGGCGGGTCCTTTTGTTGGCTTTTTGGGGGAATACTGAAGATATGAAATTATGATTTGTGGAGGGCTTCAAAATGCCGAAGTTGAAAGCACAGATTGAAAAGGAGAAACGGGAACAAGCTGTCATGCTGGCCGTAGCGCGGTGTCAGGTTATGTCGAAACTACCATACGATATGCAGGTTGCAGACCTGATCGGAATTAGCCGCTCCACGTACTGTCGGTACAAGCGAGATAAATTCCAGCGAATGCCTAAAGAGCTGTTCGACTACATGGCCAGGCTCTTGGGCTTCACAGACAAGGAAATTTGCGAGTGTAGTGGGATAGCGTATCACGGCGTGACATGAGCGCCAATTTCAAATATTAGCAAATGAGCACGTTGCCCCTGTTGCCCTTAAAGAAAGAACTCTCCGCCTAAAGTAGACGGAGAGGTTTTATTATTCTAACGCTTGATCGGTAATGCTCTGGCTGAATTGTTCGCGCTTTTGAAGGATGTCCAGATACAAGTCTATATAATTTGATTTCATATCACCGTAGAGCGTCCCAATTTCTGCAGAATGAATGACTAGCTGTTTGTGGGTCCGGGCATATGAAACGTGATCGAGCCCGAGCAAAGGGTAAACAGCGGGGTCGATTTCTACGTCATAGTCTGGGTCAAGGTTCGCACGATTGGAAACGGTGGAAATTGGAATCACAACGTAATCTTCTTGATCTGCCTTTGCAATAATCAATGCGGGACGGCCTTTGAACTGCATCTTGCCGGCTTGCCGGTTAAAGAACGGGGTGAGCGACCGCCTGATTTCTCCAATCAACTGTCACTCACCTCAACATCTTCAAATTCATCGTAGTACATGTCCCAAACATGGTCATATGGCCTGACTTTCTCGGCGTCTTTCTTGATGTCCGCAAGATCTAACTGATTGCGTCCGTCATCATCAGGGGCAAGGCCGCGCCTAGCGTTTTGCCAAGAGATGTCTTTATGGGACATCTGGCTCAACCGCCAAGAGGCAAGAGCGCCATAGGTCAAAATGACGTTGTTGGCTATATACTGGACTTCATCGGAAACATCATGTGTGTTTGCATGAATTTTCCCATCATGGTAGGCGAAGTACACTTCTCGACAAACGGGGCCGAACTTCCAGCCCTCGAAAGGGCCGTCAAACGCTTCGTGGCCGACGATGGCGAAAGACTCTCGCTGTGTGAAGTAAAGAAGTTTCTGCAATTTCATCTTGTCAAGGTCTTCGCCAGTAGTTTCTTTGTACTTTTTTACGATGTAATCCGCAACGTCGATGATTCGGTCCATAGTCTCACCTCCTTTATGCCATTAT
>CANRDO010000065.1 GCA_947629385.1 uncultured Lachnospiraceae bacterium | reverse complement strand
GGCATTCCGGCTTGTATTTATTACAAAATATATGAATTTTTCAAGGTACTATAGACAGGCTTTTGACCCCAATATCAAAGATATCGTAAAAGTTGAAAAAGATTCAGTAATCGCAAGAAATGACAGAATACATATAATATGCGAAGGAAGAACGGACGAGAGAATACTTAAAATCATATGCAGGAGAATTGCGAATAAAAAAGATGTAATTATCACTATGGCAAATGGCATGAGGAACCTTCCCTTATTGGCAAATGAAATTTGGACTGAGAGAAAAAATTGCAAACTAATTCTTGTGGCTGATTCTGACGGGAATGAAGAAAAAGTCAGGAGTATGTTCTATGAAATGCTTTGTTTTGAGGGATGGCATTCAGTTATTATAAATGATTCTATTGAATCATGGTTTGATATTGATAAAAGAAGATTCGAAGGAGCAAATAGAGAATTGGTTCGTGAACTTGAGATAAGAGCAGAAAAGACTGAAATTGAAGAATTGAAAAGGAAACACTCTTCATTTAGACAGTTTTATGAATTAGTTACGGATGATAAATGAAAAAGCTAAAAAGTTTTGTCTTATAGTTGACGTGAACCAACGGGAACGGGCGCATCGGAAGGCTGATCATGTTCCGCGAATGTCTGAGGTACAATATTGTTCCGTTTATCATCGAGGACCGTCTGAAACTGTTCTATTATCGCGGACTGCAGGAATGGGACAGAGAAAAGGGCTATCTGACGGATACCTGCCTGGCGTCACAGGATAAATACAAAGCATATCTGGATTATTTTGGGATTGCGTACTAGCTTATTCGGAGAGCTCCTCCCATTTCTCGTACAGGCTGTCCAGCTCGGAGAGCAGGTCGGCCTTTTCCTGGCTCAGCTCCATACATTTCTGCACATCGGTAAAGATTTCTTCCTGTGCCATCAGCGCGTCGATCTCGGCGCTGCGGGTCTCCAGCTCGCTGATGCGCTCCTCGGTCTTTTTCAGCTCGTTCTGGCGTTTGCGCTCGAGCGCCTGCTCCTCCTTGCGGCGCGCCCAGTCCTCCTTGGAAGAGGATGCGGCGGGCTGTTCCGCGGCGGAGACAGGGGCGGAAGAGTAAAGCTTTGTCAGTTCTTCCACTTTTTCCAGATAATAATCATAATTGCCGATGTAGTTGATCAGCGTCTGATTCTTCAGCTCCAGGATGCGCGTCGCGGTCTGGTTGATGAAGTAGCGATCGTGCGAGACATAGAGCACGGTGCCGGTATAGTTGCGCAGCGCTTCCTCGAGAATCTCCTTCGAGACGATGTCCAGATGGTTCGTCGGCTCGTCGAGGATCAGGAAGTTTGCCTTCGAGAGCATAAGCCGCGCGAGGGCCAGCCGTCCGCGCTCGCCGCCGCTTAAGTCGCTGACGCGCTTGAACACGTCGTCCCCCGTAAAGAGGAAGGACGCGAGAACATTCCGGATTTCGGTGTTTGTCATGTCCGGATAGACGTCGGAAATCTCCTCCATGAGCGTCTTTTCCATGTGCAGAAGCTGGTGCTCCTGATCGTAGTAGCCGATATGCACCCGGCTGCCGAGGGTGAACGCGCCTTTGTCCGCCGGAACCAGCTCGTTGAGGATCTTGAGGATCGTCGTCTTACCGGTGCCGTTGTCTCCGATGACCGCGACGCGCTCGCCGCGGCGGATCGTGAAATTCAGATCCGAGAAGAGCGGATTGCCCGGGAAGGACTTGGACAGATGCTCGACGGTCAGCACATCGTTGCCGCTCGTGATCTGCGGGGTAAAGCGCAAGTGCATGTCTGAACGGACTTCCGTGGGCTTCTCCAGCACCTCAATCTTGTCCAGCATTTTCTCGCGGCTCTCCGCGCGCTTGATCGACTTTTCGCGATTGAAGGATTTCAGCTTCGCAATGACGGCCTCCTGGTGTTTGATCTCCTGCTGCTGGTTCAGGTACGCACGCCACGCGGCGGCCCGAAGCTGCGCCTTCTTCTCCGCGTAGGCGCTGTAATTTCCCGCAAACACGGAGAGCTTTCCGCCGTCGATCTCGAGGATCTTTGTGGCGACGCGGTTCAGAAAATAGCGGTCGTGCGCGACAATCAGCACCGCTCCGCTGTAGCCCATCAGGTAATTTTCCAGCCATGCGATCGAGCTCATATCCAGATGGTTCGTCGGCTCGTCGAGCAGCAGGATATCGGGGGCGGACAGCAGCAACCGGCCGAGCGCGACGCGCGTCTTCTGCCCGCCGGAGAGCGTGCAGATCTGCTTGTCGAATTCGTCCTCGGTGAAGCCAAGCCCCTTCAGGATGCCGACCACCTCGCTGCGGACAGCATAGCCGTTGCCGTGCTCGAACTCCACAGAGACGCGGTTGTACTGCTCCATGAGATCGGAGAGCGCGTCGCCGGTGAGATGCTTCATCTCGTGCTCCATCGCGCGCAGGCGTTGCTCCATCTGCAGAAGCTCCTGCTTTACGCTCAGGAGCTCCGCGTAGATCGTCTGCGTGCTGTTGACGTCCTGGTGCTGTTCGAGATAGCCGAGCGTCTTGCCCCTGGTGAGCGCGACCACCCCAGAATCCGGCTCCATCTCGCCGACGATGATGCGCAGAAGCGTCGTCTTGCCGGCACCGTTGATGCCGACCAGTGCGGTCTTCTCATGGTCTTCGATGTGGAACGACGCGCCGGAGAGGATGACGTCCGTGCCGAAGGACTTCGTTATATTCTGACAGGAAAGTATCATGGAGATGCTCCTTTGGATTTCATTATAATCACTGCGCGTCCGACCTTGCGTGCATCGGCTGAGGCGGACGCTCTTTTGTTTTGTACCCATTATACTAAAAATCTGGCAAAAGACAACAAGGAAAACGAAAACCTGCTTGATTAAAACAAATGAGATGATATACTATATTTACATAAATTTAAAGGAATGGGCCGAGGCATGCAAGACCAATTAAAACAGAAGAAAAAACGAATTTTTGATATCATCCAGATCGGCAATGCCGGGGATTTCCCCAGCATTCTGTTTGACGTGCTGATGACGGTCGCGATCCTGTGCAACCTTTTTATCGCGATTTTCGATACCTTCGAGGCGTCGGCGGATTACAAGTGGTTGCTCCACACGGTAGAGTGTGTCACGGTGGTCGGATTTACGGTCGAGTATGCGCTGCGCGTCTGGACGGCGGAGTATCTGTATCCGCAGATGCCTCCGTCAAAAGCGCGGTGGAGATATATCTTTTCCTTTACCGGGATCATCGACCTTCTGTCGTTCCTGCCGTTTTACTTGCCGGTCTTTTTCCCGGCCGGGATCGTGGCGTTCCGCATGTTCCGCGTGATCCGCATTCTGCGGCTGTTCCGAGTCAACCGTTACTACGATGCGTTCAATGTTATCTCAGATGTGCTCCGCCGCAAGAGGGGACAGATCGTCTCGTCGGTCCTGATCATCCTGATCCTGATGACGGCGTCTTCGCTCTGCATGTACGGGCTGGAGCATGAGGCGCAGCCGGAAGTGTTCAAGAATGCGTTTTCCGGCTTCTGGTGGTCGGTGTCCACACTGTTGACAGTCGGATATGGAGACATCTATCCGGTCACGGTGGCGGGGCGTATCTTTGGCATCATCATAACTTTTTTGGGAGTTGGCATGGTGGCGATCCCGACCGGCATTCTCTCGGCCGGCTTTGTCGAGCAGTATTCGATGATCCGGGAGTCTGCGAACTATCTGCTGAATGAGGAGATGCGTTTTGTGCGGCTCGGGATCGGAGCAAAGCATCCGTGGATCGGACGGAGGCTGCGGGAGATCGAACTTCCGCCCGGACTGTTTCTCGCCATGATCCAGAGAGCGGACGGCTCGATGATCGCGCCGGAGGGCGATACGATGATCTGCAAAGGAGACGTGGCGGTGATCAGCGCGGAGTCGAGCGCCGACCGCAGCAGTCTCACCCTGCGCGAGATCATTCTCGGGGAGCATCATCCGTGGAACGGCTGCCGGATCCGGGATCTCGATCTGTCGCGTCGGACGCTGATCGTCATGATCCGCAGAAACGGAGACCCGCTTGTCCCGAGGGGTGATACGATACTGAAAGAAAAAGACGAAATATTCTTGTGTACGAGGAAAAATATCGCGGACTCGAAATTGATTCAAATCTAATTTATCGGTATTCATTTGAACTGCAACATGTCCGGCTGTGATTGACAAGAAATAGACAAGCAGGTATAATATTGCAGACAATAGTTTGACGCTTGAAAAGAGGTAAATCGTGGAAGATCATGAGATTTCAAAAGTGGTGGTCAAGCGGCTGCCGCGTTATTACAGATATCTGGGAGATTTGCTTGAGAAGAAAGTAGAGCGTATCTCATCCGGAGAGCTGAGTGAGCTGATGGGTGTTACCGCATCCCAGATCCGTCAGGACCTGAACAATTTCGGAGGCTTCGGACAGCAGGGCTACGGCTATAATGTGAAGTACCTGTACAACGAGATCGGCAAGATTCTGGGGCTTGACAAGGTCTACAATATGATCATTGTCGGGGCCGGCAATCTGGGGCAGGCTCTTGCCAACTATGTGAAATTCGAGAAGCGCGGATTCCGGATCAAGGGGCTTTTTGATGTGAATCCGAAGCTCTGCGGCCGTACAGTTCGCGGGATCGAGATCCGGATGACGGATGAACTGCCGCAGTTCATCCATGAGAATGAGATACAGATCGCGGCACTGACGCTCCCGAAGAGCGGCGCCGAGGTGATCGCACCGATCCTTGTGGAGAACGGCATAAAGGCGATCTGGAATTTTGCGCACACGGATCTGCATGTTCCATCCAATGTCGTCGTCGAGAACGTGCATCTCTCGGAAAGCCTGATGCAGCTTTCCTATAATCTGAACCATTCAGAACATACAGAATAGAGAATCAAGGGCCGGCGATGGAGAACACATCTGTCGGCCTGTCATGTATTTCGGAGGATGGAACAGAATGGTCAGGGCATCGGGACAGAGCGGTCCGCGCGGGATTCCGTCAGGGATTTCCAGTAAAAGGAATTTTGACTTGAGACATCAGGATTTCTGCTTGGGGTATATCCGGAAAGGAAGATAAAAGATGGAGTTTTTATTAAATGCGCAGCAGATGAAATATTGTGACAGCGATACAATTGAGAAAATCGGGATTCCTTCCCTTGTCCTGATGGAGCGCGCGGCGCTTGCGGTCGTTGATGAAACTTTCCACGCAGGCTGTGATCTCCGGTCGGTGCTCGTCGTCTGTGGCTCAGGGAACAACGGCGGAGACGGCTTTGCGGTCGCCCGTCTGCTCGACGAGCAAGGGGTGCGTGTGACAGTTGCTTTTGTTGGAAACGAGGATTCAATGACAGAGGAGACGGTAGCGCAGAGGCAAATCTGCGAAAATTGCGGAATAAAAACCAGCAGTAATTTCATGCAGCGTGAATATACTGTTATAGTAGATGCCATTTTCGGCATTGGATTGTCGCGGGAAATACAGGGACGTTACGCGCAGGTCATTGACTGGATTAACCAACAGTCCGCATTTAAGGTAGCCGTGGACATCCCCTCGGGCGTCAGCGCGGACACAGGCAGGATATTTGGCACGGCGGTACAGGCGGATCTCACCGTTGCGTTTGCGTATCGCAAGCTTGGGCATATACTGTTTCCGGGGACGGAATCCTGCGGGAAGGTAGTGCGCCGGGACATCGGCATCACGGCCGACCGCTTTCAGGGAGGAATTCCGAATGTCTTTACCTACGGGGAAGAGGATCTCGCCAGAATTGCGCGGCGCAGACCGTATTCCAACAAGGGAACCTACGGAAAGGTGCTTTTGATCGCCGGAAGTCGCGGGATGAGCGGAGCGGCCTGTCTCTCGGCGATGGCAGCCTATCGAAGCGGGAGCGGCTTGGTACGCGTGTTCACACCGGAGTGTAACCGTGAGGTTATACAGACATATCTCCCGGAAGCGATCGTCACGACCTATCGTGACGATGTGATTCTGACCGGGCAGGACAGGGGGATCGGTGTGAGAAGCGGGACGCTTGGCGGCGATTGTTTCTCGGATGGAGACCGGACAGTGCAGATCAAAGAAGAAGGCTTCCCGGCAAAGGAGCTTGAGGAGGCGCTCGCATGGTCGGACGTGGTAGGGATCGGCCCGGGACTTGGCACGGGCCGGATGTCAGAGGAAATCCTTGCGACAGTGCTCTCAGAGTACAGGAAGCCGCTCGTGATTGATGCGGACGGGCTGAATCTGCTGGCGAAGAATCCGAATCTTTTGTACGAGACGAAGGCATCCGTGATCTTGACGCCACATATCGGGGAGATGATGCGGCTGACTGACAACACAAAGGAAGAGATTCTGGAGGATCTTCTGCAGACGGCAAGGCAGTTTGCAAGGGAGTACGGTGTGATCTGTGCGCTGAAGGATGCGAGGACTGTCGTCTCGGACGGCTCCAGAGTCTATGTGAATACGTCCGGCAACAACGGCATGGCAGTCGGCGGCTCCGGAGATATTTTGACCGGCGTGATCTGCGGACTTCTTGCCCAGAAGATGCCGGCGTTTGACGCGGCCGCGCTCGGCGTGTATCTGCACGGACTCGCCGGGGACGCGGCGCAGGAGAAACGCAGCGCCTATGGCATGATCGCGCGAGACATCGCGGATCAGATCGGAGAGGTGCTGAAGCAGATTGACGAGACAGAGCATTGAAGTATTTTTGTCGTCAGGCGAAGTCGAGATCAGCTGCTGCGTGCGCAGAAGGACAAGAGTCGGATAAATGGAGGAAAAAGATGAGCAACGGAAGAATTACAGCATATATTCATATGGGAGCGATCGCTGAGAATTTTCGATTGATGAAGGAGAGACTCAGGGAGGGCGTCCGCATGATCGCAGTCATAAAGACGGACGGCTACGGGCATGGTGCAGTGCCGATCGCCCGCATGGTCGAGCCTTACGAATATATCTGGGGGTTCGCAGTCGCGGCAGTGTCGGAGGCGGTACAGCTGCGTGAGGCGGGGATTGAGAAGCCGATTTTGATCCTCGGTTATACCTTTGAGGAGGATTATCCGGAAATGGCAGCGCGCGGGATCCGCCCGACGATCTTTACGGCAGAAATGGCAGGAAGCTTTTCTGAGGCGGCGGAACGCATCGGGGTGAAGGCTCCGGCTCATCTTGCGGTAGATACGGGAATGTCACGGATTGGCGTGGCGGATAACGACGCAGGGCTTGCAGAGGTCGGGCGCATTGCCGCATACCCGAACCTTCAGGTGGAGGGCGTGTTTACGCATTTCGCACGGGCAGACGAGACGGACAAGAACTGTGCGCGCGGGCAGCTTGAGCGCTTTTCGGCATTCTGCGACTGTCTGGAGACAAACGGTCTGAACGGTTTCTTGCGGCATTGCTCGAACAGTGCCGGGATCATGGAGCTGCCGGAAGCGAATCTGGATCTGGTGCGCGCCGGGATCAGCATCTACGGGATCTATCCGTCTGGTGAAATGAACCGCGACTTTGGTCTTTGCCCTGCGATGGAGCTGAAATCGCACATTGTCTATATTAAGACTCTGGAGGCGGGTACTCCGGTCAGCTACGGGGGCACGTTCGTGACATCGAAAACGACACGCGTGGCGACGATTCCGGTCGGTTACGGAGACGGCTATCCGAGAAGCTTAAGCAACAAAGGATACGTCCTGATCCGTGGCAAGCGCGCGCCCATCCTCGGCCGTGTCTGCATGGATCAGTTTATGGTGGATGTGTCAGGCATAGAGGCGGAGCTGTTCGACGAGGTGACGCTTCTGGGACGTGACAGAGACAGTGAAATTACGATTGAGGAGCTGGATGCGCTCTCTGGGCGTTTCCCATATGAATTCGTCTGCGACATCGGGAAGCGCGTGCCGCGGGTATATATTGACTAAACGAAATTTTTACTCACATGAATATACAGAAGAAACAAGGAGATACTTAAGGTAAGAAGCGGAAAAGCCAAATCCTTGTATCGGAGTGTGAGTTTTGTGAATATCAGAAGAGGCGATATCTTTTACGCGGATCTCAGGCCGGTGGTCGGCTCGGAGCAAGGCGGCGTGCGCCCCGTGCTCATCATCCAGAACGATGTGGGAAACCGGCACAGTCCGACTGTGATCTGCGCGGCTATTACGTCAAAGATGAACAAGGCGAAGCTGCCTACCCATGTTGAGATCGAGTCCGGGCGGTATCAGATCGTGCGGGACTCCGTGATCCTGCTCGAGCAGCTGCGGACGATCGACAAGCGGCGCCTGAAAGATCGCGTGTGCCATCTGGATGTGGAGATGCTGGAGCGGGTGGATAAGGCCCTTCAGGTCAGCCTGGAGCTGCTTACATAGGGCAAAGATCAAAACTTGACGAACAAAGGCGAAGATGATATATTAAATCAATGTACTTGAAATTCTACGTTTCATTTTAAGGAGTAACGCATTTTATGGACAGTGACACTGGCCGATGGGCCGGTACCATGCTTCTGGCAGTATTATTATTGCTGGATTTTATCGTAACCTTGTTTCACGCGGCGCTGGACGCGACGTCTGAGACCGAGCTGCAGTCGGCCTGCCAGGAGGCGGGGCGGGATCCTGACAGGTTTCTCGAGCTGAAGGATCACACTGGACGATTGGTCGCCACGAACTGGCTGACGCACACGGCTGCCGGTATTTTTGCGGGTGTGCTTGGAGTGCGTGCTTATGCGGCGTTGCCGTGGTACGCGACGTTGCCGATTCTTCTGCTCATCTGTTATCTGATCGGATACTCGATTCCCAATATGCTGGGACAAAAGTATTCCGGACGCTTTGTGCTGTCTCGGTATTCCTTGACGGCTGGGGTAATGACAGTTTTGTTTCCGTTTACATATGTGCTGACGATCTTGTCAAATCTGATCGCGCGCTTGTTCGGGATCGATCCGCACGCCCTGGAGCAGGAGGTGACGGAGGACGAGATTATCTCGATGGTAAACGAGGGTCACGAGCAGGGTGTTCTGGACGCGAAAGAGGCGGAGATGATCCAGAATATCTTTGAGTTGGACGACAAGAAGGCCGAAGATATCATGACGCGCCGCAAGAATATCATCGATATCAGCGGGACGACGAACCTGCGGGACGCGATTTCCTTTATGGTAGAGCAGACCGTTTCACGCTTTCCGGTCTACGACGAGAGCATCGACAACATCATCGGCGTACTTCATTTCAAGGATGCAATGAAATTCCACACGATGGAGCAGTATGGCGACTGGCAGATCCGCGATATCCCGGAGCTTCTGCGGAAGGTGCGCTTTATTCCGGAGACGCGGGGCATTCACGTCCTGTTCCGGAATATGCAGGCAGAGAAGCTTCAGATGGTGATCGTGGTAGACGAGTACGGGCAGACGGCCGGACTCGTAACGATGGAGGATATTCTGGAGGAGATCGTCGGAAATATTCAGGACGAGTACGACAATGAGATACCGCTGATTCGCCGCGAAGAAGGCGGGGCGTATCTGATGGACGGCATGGCGCCGCTCGACGATGTCGTGGAGGAGCTGGGCCTTTCGCTGGAGGATGATGAAGAAGGCTACGATACGCTAAACGGCTTCCTGATTTCCAGGCTTGACCGTATTCCGGCAGACGGAGAGCAGGCGGAGGTGAACGCAGAAGGTTATCACTTCCAGATCATGAAGGTAGAGGACAAGATGATTCGTCTTGTTAAAATTACGAAGGCTGCGTCATGATGCGCTTTTCGTAATGCGATACACACTAAAAAGCATAGGAAAAGGAGTGACATTTGACTTATGTCAGGACATTCGAAATTCGCCAACATCAAGCATAAGAAGGAGAAGAACGACGCTGCAAAGGGCAAGATCTTTACAATTATCGGCCGTGAGATCGCGGTGGCAGTCAAGGAAGGCGGGCCAGATCCTGCGAACAACAGCCGTCTGCGCGATATCATCGCGAAGGCGAAGGCCAACAATATGCCGAATGATACGATCGACCGCGGCATCAAGAAGGCTGCCGGCGAGATGGGGTCCGTAAACTACGAATACGTTACATACGAAGGCTATGGCCCGGGCGGCATCGCGATCATCGTTGAGGCTTTGACAGACAACAAGAACCGCACGGCGTCCAATGTGCGCAACGCGTTTACGAAGGGCAGCGGCAGTATCGGCACGCAGGGCTGCGTCTCCTACATGTTCGACCAGAAGGGGCAGATCATCATCGACAAGGAGGAGTGCGACCTGGATGCGGATGATCTGATGATGATGGCGCTGGACGCCGGGGCGGAGGACTTTTCCGAGGAGGACGACAGCTTCGAGATCCTTACAGCGCCGGACGACTTCAGCGAGGTGAGGCAGGCGCTCGAGAACGAGGGCGTCACGATGGCTTCCGCTGAGGTGACGATGATCCCGCAGAATTATGTCGCGCTCACGGATGAGAACGCGCTGAGGCAGCTCAACCGTACGCTCGATATGCTGGATGAGGACGACGACGTCCAGGCAGTATACACGAATCTGGAGGAGTAGACGCATGAACTACTATCTGACCGGGATCGAGGGTATGCCGAAGCTTCTGGAGTGCTGCGAGGATCCGATGCAGTATTTCAAAAGGACCTTGTATCCGGACCGTTTCCATAAACTGTACCAGCAAAATGTCCAGACCTTTGACGCGATTGAGAACGGATATAATACGGTGATCGACAAGGAGCAGTTTCTGAAAAATATGGCCGGTGCCCTCGTCGAATATGCGACCGGAAAGATGGAAGAATGCAGGCGCCGCAGCGCGAAAGAACACAGGATGATGGACCTCAACATGGCGATGGTGGCGTTTGTTCTTCCTATGGTGCTGGAATACAAAGGAAATTCGTCGGCTCCGCTTGCGGACAAGCTGATCGCGGCCTGGAAGGAGGCCTTTCCAAAATCGGATATTCAGGCGGCGAGCTTCGCCGAGATCGAGCAGGGGTTTCACAAGAAGTTCTGCTATATTACAACGGCGGTCTGCCAGACCTTTGGCAAGCCGGACGACTGTTATGAGCTGACTTTGCTGCGCAATTACAGAGATACCTATCTTGCCTCTCTGCCGGACGGAAAAGCGATGATAGAGGAATACTATGATGTCGCGCCGTCCGTGGTGAAGCACATCGCCCAGCGGGAGAATGCGGACGAGATCTACCGCCTGATCTGGGAAAATTATCTTTCTCCGTGCATTCACATGATTGAGGCCGGACAGAACGAGGCTTGCAGACAGCGATACGAGGAGATGGTTCATACCCTGCGCGGAGAATATCTGTATCACTGAGAATTTAATATTTCATAAGCTTGTTTCATATGGATATACAGGGGCTGCCGTTGCTCGGATTATCATAAGGCCGGGCATACGGCGGCTTTGTTAGTGTCTGTGGTATGCTTTCTTCGTTTTCGGGCAATACTGGTACTGAACGGATACGGGCGTACAATATAATGTAGCAGAAGGAGGCCGCAGATGACAGAGGATATGAAAAAGCAGGAAGAGGAACACGACAGCGAAAAAGAGAATGAGGCGGAAGAGGAGCAGCGTGAGGCAATCAAGGAGACCGGAGAGGTTGCATTGAGCCACAGCATCCACCTGTTAAGTGTGATCGGGGAGATTGAGGGACACGAGTGTCTGTCTGCAAATTCAAAGACAACAAAGTATGAGCATGTGCTGCCGAGACTGGCGGCAATCGAGGACAGCCCGGACATTGAAGGCCTTCTGATACTGTTGAATACGGTTGGGGGAGATGTGGAGGCTGGGCTTGCGATTGCGGAAATGATCGCATCCCTGAGCAAACCGACCGTATCGCTGGTGCTGGGAGGAAGTCATTCTATCGGCGTGCCGATTGCCGTGTCGACGAACTATTCGTTCATTGTGAAGACAGGGACGATGGTGATCCATCCGGTGCGCATGAACGGAACCGTGATCGGCGCCCCGCAGACCTATGATTATTTCAAACAGATGCAGGATCGCATTCTGGGCTTCATTTCCGAGCATTCCCATGCAACGCGGGAGCGCTTGGAAGAGCTGATGCTGGATACCGGTATTCTCACAAAGGATCTCGGCACAATTCTGGTCGGCGAGGATGCGGTAAGAGAAGGGCTGATCGATGAGGTGGGCGGGATCAGTGATGCGCTTGGCAGGCTATATAAGATGATAGAGGGAAATGAGTAAAAAAGGTTTTGACAGGGTTTTCCGGAAAAAACTTGTCTCTCCTCAAATTGTCTGTTATAATCCGGTCTTTAACAGTTGTATAGGGAGAAAATCGCTGCAACCGCCGAATCTAAGCGGCTTGCAGCGATTTGA
>CANRDO010000064.1 GCA_947629385.1 uncultured Lachnospiraceae bacterium | reverse complement strand
ATACTACAAAATATGAATTTTTCAAGGTACTATAGGGATCGGGCGCAACTAATATATAGTTTCGACCTCAATATCTTCTATATTTTTCTATATTTAAATTCAAGTCCTGAATCACTTTCTTACGGCCTCAGCAGCAAGTGCTTCGGCCTGGTCTGAACATCAGATCCGGCTTTTCAGGGTATCCACATCCAGCATCTCCAGCGAGCCGCCCAGGTCTGTCAGCGCCATCTGCAAACAGAACAGATCTGACGCTGTGGCGAGGAACTCCAGGATCACGTTCAGGGCCGTCATGATGGCCACGGCCTCCATGGGCATGCCCAGCTGGGTGAACAGTAGCGTGTAGCAGGTGAGCGTTGACCCCGGCACCGGCGGAGCCGCGATGGCCAGCATCACGCAGATGAACAGCGACGTCAGCAGCCATGCGGGCGTGATGGGTACGTCATAAATCTCCGCCATGCACAGGCCTGCCACCAGAAACAGCACCGCCGCGCCGGGCATGTATATGACCTGCCCCAGGGGGATACCAAAGCGGGTGATCTTCTCGTCTATGCCCAGCCGCCTTTCGCAGCAATCCTGATTGGTGGGATAGGCCGCCACAGAGGACGCGGTACTCAAACCGATGAGGAAGGTGGGCATGGTCTTTTTCAGCAGCATCACAGGCCCGACCTTCCATCGCAGGCACACCAAGGCCAGGCTGCATACCATCACTATCGCCGTGGCCAGGACGATGACGGGGATGATCTTATAGGAGCGGGTCAAAAGCCGGAACTCGTCCCCCAGAAACATCCGGAAGACGCTGCCAAACACGAACACGGGGACCAGAGAACTGACCGCCTCCATGATGAGCTGGACCACGTAGTTGGACTGCTCCACAAATGTGGCCGCCACGGAGACCTTCTCACCCAAAAGCAGCAGCGCTATACCGATGAGCACCGCCACGAAGATAATCTGCAGGGGGTTGCCTTCCGTGAAGGGGGTGAAGAAGTTGGAGGGCACGATGTCCAGCACCATGTCCATCAGCTCCGATGGGTCGAAGGCCCGGCCGCCTCCCGCGGCAATGCGGAAGAAGGGCAGCACGGCCGCCCCTGCGACAACCGTCAATACGACGGTGAACAGGATGAACTTGGTAATCATCCGCTTGCCGATGCGGCCGAAGGAGGCCACGTCGCCGATGCAGCAGATGCCCCAGGTCACCGAGAGGAATATCATGGGCCCGGATACGGCGGTGAGAAGGCCCATGAAGGTGTCAAATATGGGTGTCACCAGCTTATCCGAAAGCGCCAGCCGGGCTGCCTCCGGCAGGAAACGGCACAGATAGCCCAACACCACCGCCAGCACCAGGGCGGCGGCCAGGGAGCCCATGAGGGAGTGCGTTTTCCGCTTGGGGGTGAACAGGACGCGGTTCGTCCCGTCTTTGTACTGCCATAACGGCGCCAGGCCCATCTGGGCCATCATGCCCGTCAGCGCGCCGCTGTCGGGCCGGTCCTCCTCCGACAAAGGATCCATGGACGGGCCGGGCACGGTGAGCTCCACCCGCGGGGCGTGGAAACGCCGGCGGCAGCGCAGGGTGAATCCATCCGCCGTCTCCTCGTCCCGGTAGCGCAGCAGCGCCTCCTCCAGGCCCAGCCGGACCCGGAGGGCATCCTTCCGCTCCACCTTGGCGTCCGTGAGGAAGCTGTAAGCCGCCTCCGCGGCATCGTCGATGCCGGGCCCATTCAGTTCATATCTCTCTTCTGTGTTTTCCATAGGTATTCTCCTTAAAATACAATCGTTATCGTGTTGACCCCGTCGGCATAGGCGTGGGCGCTGCTCCTGGTCCGGCTGAGAGCCAGGGCCGTGCTCAGCTCGTCTCCCTGCGTCAGCGGATCGAACTCCTTTCCCTTCCAGCGGATGACAGCCTCGCATTCGCTTCCGTCTTCCCTGCAGAGAGCGTCGAAGCTCAGACTGCACCTGTCGTCCGGCAAGGCCGAGAAAATCGATATGACGAATGTGACGCCCAGGCCGGAGAGGATCATCCGCCACCGGTCTTCCTGGATGAAGTTCTTATAAAGGCTGTTTTTAAGCCCCGCCCAGAAGCCCGTTTTTTCCGCTTCTACGGCCGCGCCCGTAGCCATAGGCCTTACAGAAGCGAGCCATGATATCGACATCGTACCCGACGATCTGACCGTTCAGGATATAGCAGAAGGGCACGATATCCGTTTTCACCGCCATGTGGATGACGCCGTTTTCCGCCGGGAAGGAGGTCCAGTCCTCCACTGCCTTTTTGCTCTCGTCGGCACCCAGCCAGATCCCGTCGATCTCCTCCAGGGTGCCGTCCGCCCTGATCTGCTCCAAAAACTCGTTATACTCGTCCCGCAGCGCAGCGCCGCGCTCGGTCTTTGAAAAAGCGGCGGCGTAGCTTTCCTCCACCAGCACAATATTTTATTGTTCTCCTTCATGACACACTCCTTTTCAACTTTTTCTCATCAAGCATCCCGACACTCTCCGCCGCGAGCGCTACCTGAACCTGCAAGCAGGCAACGCCGGCAGCCGTCATAAAGAAGTCCAGGATCGCGTTGACTGCGACCGCCAGAGCGAGTGCCTCTTCTGGAATGCCAAGCTGTGCAAACATGACCGTAAATACGGAAAGCGCCCCGCCCGGGATCGGCGGCAGAGCCATGGAAAGAAGTCCTACCGTCAAAATCGACATGAAGAGGAACAGCGGCGTAATGAGAATGCCATAAGACTCCGCCATGCACAGACCCAGAGTAAAAAGGCCGACCACAAAGCCCGGCTTGTATAACACCTGTCCCAACGGGATGGCGAAATCCGCGATCTTTTTCGGGATGCCGAGCTTCTTTACACACGTCTCCAGATTCATCGCAAGGGCCGCGGCCGAGGAAGCCGTCGTCAAGGCGATCAGATAAGTCGGCAGCATTTTCTTTATCAGAAGGACAGGGCTGACCTTCAGCCGCACCGCCGCCACAAAGACATAAAACAATGTAAGCAAAAAACACCCCGGTACCACGATCGCAAACACCTTGAACACGCTTGAAAATCCGCTGTCAAAATCGGACAGGATAAGGTTAAACAGGCTTAAAAACACGAACAACGGAATGATTCTTCCCAGCACGCTCATCAGAAACTGTACCGCATCGTACATCTGCATCAGGGTATTTTGGGCTGCCGATACCTGCTCGCCCAGGATCAAAAGGGCGGCTCCCACGCATATCCCAAGGAAGACAAGCTGCAGCGCGTTTCCATTCAGGAATGGCGACACGATATCCGAAGGCACGATCTCCAGCACCATCTGATAGATGTCCGAAAAATTGCCGGAGATCTTATCGCCCGCCGTGGCGACCGGGAACAGCAGGCTGCCCGCCAATGCCATGACCACCGCCAAGGCGAATATCCCAGCGACCATTCTTAAGATCAGCTTTCTGCCGATCTTTCCTACCATCGTCAGATCGCCGATGCTCACGATACTACAGCAGATAGCCAGAAACACCAGCGGCGAGGACACTGCGCGGAGCGCTCCCAGGATCATGTTGAACAGAGGCTGCGTGACCGCAAGGGCCGTTGTCTGTATGCCCGGGAACCGCCTTGCGGCTGCGCCCAGAAATACTGCCAGAAACACCGCAGCCAAAAGCAAAGCCACCTGTCCCATGGACGACTTTTTCTTCCGGGGATTGCAGGTCAGGCAGTTTTTCCCGTCCTTATAAGCGTATGTAAACGACAGCCCTGCCTGAGAGAGCATACGGCTGCTGAGCAGGAATGTCTCGTCATCCTCCCATGCGTCGTCCATGGCCGGGCCATCTACGCTGACTTTCAGAAAAACCCGCCCAAATTTCTGTCCGCAGTCCACGTGGACCAAAGCTCCTCTCAGGGACGCAAGCCAGACGCCGAGGATCTCCTCTAAGGACAGGCGGAGACGGATGATATCCTTTTTATCCGCCCCTGCCTCCGTGAGCGTCTGCACGCAGATTTCGGACACTTTGTCAATCGTCTGTTCCGACAGGTTGAATTTTTCACTGCGATTGCTTGCCATGCCTATGCCTCCACAATAGAGTAATTTTGTTCTTACATTTCATCTTCAAGAGCGGAATCCATCCAGTCGCAGGACGGCATAAAGCTTCTGTCCGTGTAGGCGTCCTCCGCCACATCCGAAAGATTCT
The DNA here is from genome assembly GCA_947629385.1 of uncultured Lachnospiraceae bacterium. Lineage (GTDB taxonomy): Bacteria > Bacillota > Clostridia > Lachnospirales > Lachnospiraceae > Choladousia. The sequence goes on along the minus strand of CANRDO010000064.1, from coordinate 8,342 downwards.
TTACGGTAATATCCTGTTCGGACAGAACCTGCTCCTGCGTCACCACCACGGACGGGATCTCCATCCACATTCCCGGGCTTTCACAATAACTGGAAGCTGCCTTGATGTCGTCATACTGTCCGGCCATTTCCAAAGCCAGCACCCGACAGGCAAACTCTCCGTTCAGCGTCCAGTTGGTCGTGGCGCAGGCCTTCCAGTTTTTGCCCTCCGCCATGAGCTGAATATCCTCGTCACAGAGATCTACCGATACCATGGGAATATCGCTGCCCATTTCCTGCAAGGCTTGATACACTCCCCTGGCATAAGTGTCATAGCAGCACCATATCGCGTCTATTTCATCGTCATCGTATTTCCCAATGATCTTCTCTGCCGCTTCCTGCATGGAAGATTCGGGGCTTAAGTGATCCTCCGGAGCCATCTGCTCCAGTGTCCTGATCTTCCCCTCCGTCTCGTAAGGCTGATAGCCGGCCTGACGGCGGTCAAAGGCAATGATGTAGTTTTCCTCCTGTACCTGCAGGATATTGACCGCTTCCTTTTTCTCCGCTTTGTCCGGATACATGGCCAGGATCTCCTCCACCAATGCCGCCGCAAGTCCGGAATCCTGCTGGAATAGCTGGACCACGCCGTCGATCGCTTCCGTTTCCCCGTTTTCATCTCTGAAAGAGGTGTCAAAGGTCGCTATCTTCAGATCCGGGTATTCTTCCAGCACGCCCGTCAGAAATTCCCACGCATAATCGACTCCGCCATGCGACACCAGCAGTCCGTCATAGCCGTCTTTCGCGCATTGCAAAATCCTGTCTTTCCATTCCTCGTCGCTGTCCTCGCAGAAAAAAGTGTCCGCCTCCATGCCGAGAGCTTCCGCCGTCCTGGTAAAGGATTCCGACCACAGCTCAAAAATGGGCGAGGAAGACATATACATGATATACGCTACTTTTTTCCCTTCCACCGGACTGCTTTCCTTTGGGGCGAAGCCTGTCAGACAGGTAACTGCCAGGGCAGCCGTCATAAGCATTGTGATTATTTTTCGCATTCCTGATCTCCTTCCTGGTTCTTTAAATATTCTGCAAACTCATCTGTTGTCATGGTAAACGCGATCTCTGTCCGTGACGGGTCGCGCACCAGAAATTCCGTCAAACCATATTCCTGCGTTCCGCCCCAATCGTAGGTATAGCCCAGTCTTGTCCATGGGTAATCGCTTTCAAAATAAGAAAACAGGATGTTGGAATCAAACCATTCTTTCCACTCTCCGGCGACAAGGCTGTAATCATTTACCATCTGCTTCGTCACATCAGTGACAAAAGCCGGACGCACAACATCCTGCGGCAATACCCAGAAAGCGGTAAATCTGGTGTATCCCTCATCCTCATGCACGCCGAGAAGCTGCGAAAACCGAAGCTCCCAATCCGTTCCCTTTTCTCCGTTTTCCGTAAACCAACTCTTCATTTCGCCGAGCGAAGTCGCCCAGATATCGCCGTATTCCCCGATCGCTGTCCCGGGATCGCACGCATCCGGATAGTCATGCCAGGTTAAGAGCAGAACCTTTTCCTTGGCGTCGTCCCAGATCACCCGGCTGTCCTCAGCCGTCAGGGTGACAAGCGGATGAATTTCCTCATCCTCGGCGAATACCGCATCGCTCATAGCCGTTTGCCAACGGGAAACAGCCGCGGCATCCGTTTTCTGCCCACAGAAAGCCAAAAACATCACAGGCAGAAACATAGCCATCCAAAATCTACCTTGTCTCTTCATCATGATCCGCCTCCTGCCTCAGTAACATCTGATCTGTTTTATGTCTCAGAAGAAGCAGCATGTCCAGCTGATCGGAATCGATCGCCAGACCATTTTCCTGAAATAACAGCAGGAGCTTCCTCCGGTATTCTTTTTCGCTCAGATTTGTATATTGCCTTGCAAGCTCATCCAGCTTTTGCCTCAATTCGGCGTTCGTATCCAATTCCCAGTTGAATCTTGCAGCTTCCTCAAAGGAAAGCTTCCTCTTTTTCCAAGGCCATCTCATACCAAAGCTCCTCTCTGCGATCATAGAAGCCCGTGATCCCTCGCCAGGTTTTCAATGCTCCTATTTTTTAGTTTATTTTTTAACTTTAAATGTATTGTTATAGGGAAGAATGTCGAAATTGGTCGTTTTTATTCCGAAATTGGTCATTGGTGAAAAAGAAAAAACCGCCCAAAGGCGGCTTTCAGTTTCTTGCCTCATTTAAGTAAAAATCAAAATACGCCTGCTTCAGCTCAGAGCGGCATCGCCTCGGAACAGGAATGAGGGTCTCATCATCCATGAGCAGGTCCGCACCGGAAAAGCGGCGGACATGATTCAGGTTGACAATATAGGAACTCCCGCACATTGCCATGCCTTTTTTGCCCATAATGCACTCCTGAAGCTGCGCCGGCAACAACCACATAGAAAGTTTTTTCCCGGAGGCAAGGGAAAACACACGCCGTTTGTCCCTGGTCTCTATGTACAAAATATCTTCCAGGGCGATGCGGTGCAATTCCCCCTCGCAGCGCAGAAGGATCCATGTCTTTTGCTCGCGCCTGGCAATGACCCGTTCCAGGGCCGCGTCAAACTGTTCCTGCGTGTAAGGCTTGCAGATATAGTCTGCGGCATGTATAGAAAAGGCATCGACTGCATAATCCGGGCTGGTCGTCAGAAAGACAATGTCGGTATTTTCGCTGAAGCGGAGAATATCCCGCGCCAGTTCTGTTCCCAGCATGCCGGGCATGCAGATATCCAAAAGCGCAATATCGGGAGCGCCTGATTTATCAAATGCCTCCAGCATTTCAAACGCAGACGAATATACGTCAAATTCAATCCCATGTTCAGAATGCGCCGCTGTGTAAACCTGAAGGTTATCCGCAATCTTTTTCCTCTCTCCGGCCTCATCATCACAAATCGATATTTTAAGCATTATTCTTCCTTTCTTTGAGACACCGAGGTTCAACAGGCTGCATAATATATTAAATACCAATCTTCGTATCTTTGCAATAGGGGACGCGGTGCTCAGTCCGATGAGGAAAATCCGCGTTATGAAATGATCACGGATTCAGGATCACACAGGCAGTACAGCTGCCTTCCTGAATTTTATAGTTGATCTCCCCATGATACCTGATCGACGAGGAAATGATGCTGTCAATCCCAACGCCTCGCGCAGCCGGCAGTCCGTTTTCCAGCTTCAACTCCGTGCCGCAGGGGTTGCTGACGGCGATCACCGTTTTATTCCCTACATTTCTGATATGGACCTGAATAGGGCCAGAGCTTTTCCGTGCGACACAAGCGTTCAGCGCATTTTCCAAAAGGTTGGCAAGAATCGCCACAAAATCTACATCGGCGACCGGTGACTGTGCCGGGGTATCCGCTTGAGCAATAAATTCCATGCCCGCCTCTTTTGCCTTCCCCGCGTAAGAGCTCAGGATGCCGTTGACCGTGGCGTTCGGACACCATGCCGGAAAACGCTCTGACGCTTCTTTGGTCTGCCCTAAATACGCTAAGATCCCCTCTGTGTCACCCTCTCGCGCCATAACCGCAATTCGCTCGTCGTGATGCCGCAGATCATGACGGATTCGCCGGTTCTCCTGCTCGGTTTTTCTCGCATTTTCCACATAGGACATCAGGTATTCAACGTTTTGCCTTACCAGTTCGTCCCTTGCTTCCTTTCGCATCTGATAGATATTGCTGATGATCAGGATACTGGCTACGGCAAAAGAGCACACAAGCAGAGCGAAAAGGAGCAGGGTATCTGAATTGATCCCGTTATCTGCGCTGATCTTTGACAGAAGTACTACGAGAGTTAAAAAATAGATGATAGAGACGACGCTTAGCGATATCCAGTTTTTTGTGCGAAATCCGCTGACCTCGCGGATGATCGGTCTGCCATATCTTTGATACGCGAAGAAGACCGCAAGACAGATTATTCCATAGATCACACCCCGTATAAGATACACAAAAGTGTCCGACCCGTCCGGCACAAGCAGATAGCCTCCATAAAATGAAATAGACAGGGAAACGCAGAAGACGCAGCCATATGTGATCCAAAGATAGCATTTCTTCCAAAATCCGTCTGCCGACACATAGATAAAAATTCCCCAAAAGTACAGGTACGAAAGCAACAAAGCAACCGGCATTCTCCATGGCTTTGACAGAAAAAGGAAGCCGAAACACACCTCCAGAAAAAGGAAGATACCCGCCGACCCCCACAGCAGCGCCGTCTTTTTTACCGAGTATTTTCTCTCCTGCAGCAAAAGTCCTGCCGTCAGATGCGTTGCAAAAAACAACAAGCTGACAAAAAAAGCGATTATGATTATTTGTATCGTCCGCATCAGTTTCTTGCCTCATTTAAGTAAAAATCAAAATACGCCTGCTTCAGCTCAGAGCGGCATCGCCTCGGAACAGGAATAAGGGTCTCATCGCCGAGGGTCAATCGGCTAACATAATTTATTATATACCAATATTCGCATCTTTGAAATAGGGCTTTTACGCAAATCCTACACTCTACGAGGGAACCCCAAAAACGCCATTACTCTTGCGCTCACAAAGAATATAACGTACAATAGAAGAAACGGTGAAAAGGATATAAGGGTGATGAAATGGGCAGGATTATCTTTTCCTATAGGATTGCTTATGATATGGGGTTTGCACCCTGTATAGATAACAATCTCTTTACTCTGGCCTGCTGTAAAGGAGGCCAAATTCGAAACGGTAAGAATATAATTACCGGCCTCAGGTATCATGTTGGACAACATTATTACAGGAATCCCGGTGATGAAATATACCTTTTCGGTATCTATAAAAATGGTATGCTCTATTATGCAAGGATAACAGATGTTATTACGATGAATGAATATTTCTCAACGCGCGGAAAAAGCGTATATGGAGACAGATCGGATCAAATCTATGATGCGGAAGCCGGTCTGTTAAAGCGAAATGACTTATTACCGCATATACATCCCAAGGGATCTGTCCAGAACGAACAGGACAGAAATGGCCATTATGTATTAATTTCGCGGAAATTTACATACTTTGGGAAAAATGCACCTGCTATTGACGCTGAAATTCTGCGTATGCTTCCTAAAAACAGGGAGGTAAAAACATATGCGGATTCTTGTTCGGAATACGAGATCATTCACGGCTATGCGATGGGGTTAATCGGTTCTTTTCAGGGAGTAATCGGTGCGCCGCATGGCTCTCTTTATGACTGATTATTTAAGGAGTGGCAATGAAGATTATATTATCCAGAAAGGGATTTGATACCACGAGCGGCGGCTGTCCCAGTCCGATTCTGCCGGATGGAACATTACTATCTTTGCCCATACCTGATGAGGAAGATATCAAGTATAGTGATCTGCAATATAATGGTTTTCGCTATGACAGAATTTTGGCCGGTTTAAACCCAAAAGCAATTTACAGCGGCTGCCATCTTGATCCGGATATTCGAGAAGGCGTCCGGATCGTGCCGGCAGATAACTGGCGGCCTGCTTTCGGTCAGACGGGAAGCGCGCTGGGGATACTGCGTAATGCAAAAGTAACTGTCGGGGATTTGTTCCTGTTTTTCGGAATCTTCCGACAGACAGAATACGATAAAAACGGAGTTTTAAGATTCTCGCATGAAAAAGGCGCAATTCATGTGATTCATAGTTATCTGCAAATAGGAGAAATATTGGATACGCCTGAAAAAATCAGGAAATGCAGCTGGCATCCCCATGCTGATTTTGAAAGATATCGATCAGATCGCAATGCCCTGTATCTTGCAAGTGAAAAATTAAGTTTATGTCCATCTCTTCCGGGGTGCGGTGTTCTTTCTTACAGAGAGGACCGGGTTTTAACTATGGAAGGAAAAACTCCCGCAACCTGGCGGGAATATGAATTTTTGATGCCGGATCATATTATTGGAAACAGAAAAAACAGCGCCAGATGCGGCGGGCTGTATTATCAGGGACAGTGGCAGGAGCTGATCCTGAAACCGAATAAAGAGGCAGAGGAATGGGCGGTAAAATTATTAAGTGAATCGCTCGGCCGAAGATGAGCGAGACCTGATCACTTCTTTTTGTTTTCATTTGCAATCATTTGACTGCATTTGTCTTTCACGATCATCAGGGAATAATAGCCCGCATTCTCCGAAATCTCCCGCGCACTGTAAAAACATCGTTCGTCCGGCATGCCGCAGTTTTCCACCATGACGGCGTGCTCCCCAGACTGTACGAGTTGCTCTTTCACCTCTTTAATCCTGCTGCCGACCTTCATCAGCACTTTCGTTCCCGGCAGGTGCAGAGCCTCCTCAATCTGATAGGAAGCCGGTATAATATGCAGCGGTTCATTCCTCTCCACAAGTCCCATATTCAGCCGCGCGGCGGCAGCGCAAAAGGACGGAACGCCGCTCACGATCTCAGCTTCGCCGCCCTGTGCGGTCACCAGCCTGTGCAGGTAAAGGTACGTCGAATACACCGTCGGATCTCCCAGTGTGAGAAACGCCACTGTCTGCCCAGCGGCAAGGTATTCCCACACCTTTTCAGCCGCGCGCGCATACCCCTCTTCGAGGATCTTCCTGTCCTTCGTCATTGGCCATTCAATCTCGAGGCAATCCTTTTGCCTGATCTCCGGAACTGCCTGCACCGCGATCCGATATGCCGTCGTCTCTTCCTTTTTCCTTCCCGGGACCGCGATCACATCCGCCTCCCGAATCACCCGCGCCGCCTTCATCGTCATGAGCTCCGGATCCCCCGGTCCAACTCCCACACCGTATAATCTCCCTCTCATATCTCTTCTTTTCCCCACCTGAGTCCTATGATAAAATTCCTGTCCTCGGGCCGCCCCTGCTTTTTGGCTTCCTCCTTTGCGACAGTATTTCATTTTTGTTCATCCAGTATACTACAATTTCGCGATAAGGGAAACTTTTTTTCGAACCGGGTTAAATATCCATGCGCCGCAGCGCATCGCGTTACTTCAAATCCTCCAAAGCTTTGCCGATATCGCTGTCAATGCAAATCGATTGTTTCTCAATCTCCTCCGGGCAGACAGCTTCGCCGTAATTAATGCAGGCATAAGTCGCCGCCTTGTTCTGCGCAGTCATACGCCAGAATGGGTATTTGATTATACCCGGCGTATTGTAGCCGACGCCCAGCTCTAAGAACAAAATCCTTTGCTGTCCCCGTGTCCGTAGAAAATCCTCGTAACGCTCCGCCGCCCGATGCCAGCCCTCGTCCTCCACAAATTTATCGTCAGCGCGCAAATTCATCGTCATCGGTCTGCCGCAATGCGGACAATGCGGAACAAGTGCAGACGGGACAGACATCTTAGGCACTGTATGCCCGGAAAGGCACAGTTTCCCGTCATTCCCCTGCATATAGCCCTGCGCTTCTGTCATCTGCCGGATCATGCTCTCATTATCGAAGGTTTCCTGGCAGCATGGCTCGGAGCATTGGAATAATCCATAGTCGCCCTGCGTATATAAAAGTCGGTCTTTCTCAAATCCCGCCTTTTGAAAACAGTGATCTACATTTGTTGTGATTACAAAGTAGTCCTTGTCCTTTACCAACGCCAGCAGATTGTCGTAGACCGGCTTCGGCGCGTCCATATAGCGGTTGATAAAAATATACCGGCTCCAATAAGCCCAAAACTCCTCAGGTTCGGGAAACGGATAAAAACCGCCGGAATACATATCACGAAAACTATACTTGTCCGCAAAATCGGAAAAGTACCGCTCAAATCTCTCCCCAGTGTAGGTAAATCCCGCCGATGTGGACAAGCCTGCCCCCGCACCCACCACAACGGCTTCCGCAGCGTCCAGCGTCTCCCGGAGCCGCTGAACGTTATCCAAGTAGTTCCCGGTAGATTTCGTCATCGGCATCCGCCATATCCTCCTTCCTTTTTTCAGAGAAAAAATAATCTCCTTGTATCTCTGATTATACAAACTCGCTTTGTTTTTAAAAGTTCTATTATTTTTTCATTGTATGATACACATAGTCCCATATAGTATCACGCATATCAGAATACTGGCTATATTAATTTTATTTACCTTATTTTATATTCCTAAATACCTATCCAACCCATATTGTTGGGTGCTCATATCAAATGTTTCAATGTAAGGAACGCCATCAGCATATATCCAACGCTCTATGTACAGTGGTTTAACAATAAAAAGTCTTTCGTTGCTTAACATTGAATAAGCATCATATGAACCTCTGAAGCATTCCTTATAAATATCGCAAAACATAGTGTTATCTAAAGGATGTCCGGTTTCGATACATTTGCCTTCAATTTGAATATTATCTATACATAATGCGACGTTGTTGTTCTTCATCATTTGATTATACTTTTTCATTGTCCTGTCAGTCTGAAA
>CANRDO010000063.1 GCA_947629385.1 uncultured Lachnospiraceae bacterium | reverse complement strand
ATTCCGGCTTGTATTTATTACAAAATATATGAATTTTTCAAGGTACTATAGACAGGCTTTTGACCCCAATATCATAATATTGAACTTAAAGGTTATTGCGGAAGTTTAGATGGAATCTTAGTTATTCGGGAATTTCGAATGATCGAGACATTCGAAAAGCATATTTTCTGAGGGAGAGTACAGGTTTGAAAGTTGTTTTTCTTCACGGATTAGGACAGACAGCGCGAGATTGGCAAGCAGTTATTGATCTTACTTTGCTGCCTGACGTGGATTGTCCGGAGCTTTTTTCGCTGACGAAAGGAGAGATTACGTATCCGGATATTTTGGCAGGATTTGAAAAAAGTTATGAAGATACGACGGAACCGTTTGTGCTCTGCGGACTTTCTTTCGGTGCAATTCTGGCGTTGGACTATACGATCCGGCATCCGGATAAAGCAGCCGCTCTCGTTTTGATCGGCGCGCAATATAAAGTTCCAACTTTGCTGATCGATCTTCAAAATCTTATGTTTCGTCTTATGCCGCCTAAATCCTTTGACAGCATGGGTCTGTCAAAGCGCGACACAATTCAGTTATCACATTCTATGCGTTCGTTGGATTTCAGCCATAAGCTGGGCGAAATAGTCTGCCCGGTAAGTATTGTCTGCGGGGAAAAAGACAATGCAAACTTGAAAGCATCCAGACAACTAAAAGCCTTATTGCCGCAATCAGAGCTACATATCATTCCGGGAGCGGGACATGAAGTCAATAAATCTGCGCCGGAGGCCGTTTCTGACATCATTCACAAAATTTTCCAAAATAATTAGCACTCACTTTTTGTTAGCGTTAATCGGTCTTTGTCTTATACAGTCAAATGCCGCAGAGCCGGATTTCCGGGACTTCTGCGGCATTGTTGTAACGTAATCTTATGCGCGACCAGCTTTTTGCTGATGCCTGGGGGGATTGACACGGCGGAAGTGAACTGCCATTTCCGGAGTAACTTCAGGGCAGTCCTCATCAAAAGAAATTGGCATACTCCGCGCGCGTTCCAATTCATCCAAATCTTTCTGTGTAAAAGCCAGATCTTCCGCTAAGGATTTTGACATTTCATTCATATTTACCATAATAAATCCCCCTCTCAAAATTCGTTGCAAGTCTCGCGGATATAAGTCGGGTAACATCCACTTTCTTCCCGGCGGAATCTGTCGTCACTCGTTCCGTATATACAACAAACAGAATATCATTTATCATCCCAATAGACTGTTTCATATTCCCGGCTGTTGAGACTTCCCAGTTTGAAGATTCCAGATTAACCGCTCCGGCAGAAGTATCACCAATGGTATCGTAACGATCTTCTTCATAGCTGTTTGCCTTATCATAGTATTCAATCCGATCATAGTCGAAGAAAACGCGGGCAGCCGTCGTAAATGAAATACCATGCTTGGCAATGTTCTTTTGATTCTTTATCTCATCGTATTCAAACATCATATCACCAAGAGTGAATGAGACTATCTGTGGTGCAGATTCATTTGAAATACCCGTAAACAATCCCTCCTTAATGATTATGTTAATTTTGAAATAATTATACAAGAGAATCTGTGGGATTTCAATAAATATTGAGTCAAATATCCCTTACTCTATCAGATAATCTCTTAAATTAATGCCCTGCCTTTCTGCCATATCCACCAGCTCCTGATCCGATGCTTGGCCGATATTAGAAGCTTCTATCAATGCTCCGTCAAAGCCTCTCTCCGGAAAAATGATCAAGCACTGCCATACGGAATGCCAGCGAAACAGTTTTCTTTGTCCCCGCTGACAGTTGACCATAATCAACCAGGAGATCGGCGTGGAGTTTCTCCTTTTTGCCACGTAAAAGTCAGCTGTTTTTTGTTATTAAAAATTTTCATCTAATTTCAGGAATCCCTGTTCAAATGCACCAGGGAATTGAAACTTTTTATCTACACCACTAAAGACAACAATGATAATTCCTCCGTCAATGCCCTTGACTTGTCCTGTTCCAAATGCCTTGTGTGTAACAATAGTGCCTGCATGAACTTTAGAAGTGTCTATCTTTATTGTCGCTTTCTTTGCAGACGGCGTGGGAGCAGATGTAGGGGGCACATAAGCTGGACGGTAGGTACTGCCAGCGGTTGATGGTGTATTCTGTACAATCGGCGTCCTTTTTACACTATATTTCACTTCCGGCTCTGCCACCATAAGCAACTCTTCTTCATCCTCGTCTTCATCAAAATAGGAGCTGATGTTTGTGAATGTTGGTCTTTCAGGAAGATCATCTTCCTTTGGCATATCCGCTTGCATAGAAGAAGCAAGCTGCCCCGCCATCGCGTCATAATCCGCACGGGAAATGACGGTACTGTACAGACCCACATCTTCTCCGGAGTGTTTGTCAATACCTGTATAAATCAGGCTTGCATCTTCATACCGCTTAAATTTATAAACGGCGTCATTCATCAAAGCCTCATTGAACACATTCAAGGAAACAAGCAGCTCAAAATCTCTCACATTCAGGCCAGTGACTTTTTTGAAAAGCTCCGGCTCCAACTGTGTGATAACATCCTGTAAGCTGTATTCCCGATAGTCCGTCAGATACATAAACACCGGAACGCGGGTAGCAAACTTAATCAGTTTCTCCTGAATCATTTTCCGTTTCGACTTATATTCTTTCTCGGCGTCTGTTAATTCTTTCTTCTCTTTTGGCGTCAGTTTCTCTCCGTCACGTTTGGCTTTCTTTACGGCATTAGATTTGTTGATGATCGTTTCAATATCAGAGTTCAAACTGCGGAATCCCTCTATCCGCATAAGTGCATCCATAGCTTCCTCGCTGGCGAGCAGCCTCGCAAGCGTGTCATTGTCTACATTGACAAGCAACGCAGATTCCCAACGCTTTGCAAGCAGCGTCGCAGAAGTACCGGCCATAGCAATATCCAAGATTTCGGCGGCGTTGACCTGCCGCATGGCGCTTCCATCATAGGCAAGCACTGGCAGGAAATTGATAAACTCACTGACCTTTTTTTCCGGGTTGCTCTCCGCCACATTCAGGCGGCAGCTGTAATCGGAAATCTGACGAAGCGCACGGTCAAGGGCGAAGTCAAAGACATAACATTCCTGCTTGACGATTTCCTTCTCGCCGTTGTCCTTGGTGATCTCCCATGGGCTCTGTACACGAAAAGCTGCCTGGAAATATGTTTCCGGGCTGGTCAGATTGCGCAGCATGAAAATCCCTGTCCACGGCTTGATGGTGACACCGGTAGTCAGCTTGCCGCAGGAAAGGGTAATTGTTTTTGTCTCCAGCGGGTCGCCCATAGAGCGGCGTACTGGCTCCAAAGCCGCCACACCGATACCCGCCTGCGTGCCGGCACAGACATTGATTTTATAATCATGGAAAAAGGCATTCTGTTTTTGGGCAAGAAGATTTGCCATTGCATAACAGGACGCAACATTCGGCAAAAACCACAGCGTATGAGAAAGCACATTCAACAGCCGGGTGTCAGAATACGGCATTGGCGGTTTCTGTGCCCCCAGTTTCAATTCGTCTACTGTTGTTTCCAAATAGGAACCACGAATCAGATCGAGCCATTTCTGAACATAATCTTCATATTTAAAGTAAGCATTCGCGCCGCTCCCTTCGGCAGAGAAAAAAACATTCAGGTCGAACTCGTCAAATTCTCCTTGCTTGGCAACGCGTTGGATACTTTCCGGAATTTTATAGGTCATCATCACCATGCGGGGCAAAGCGGCATAGGGATTGATACCGACCGTCTTTGGACGGTAGTCTGGGAAAGCGGAAAGATTCGGCCATTCTGCCTTTGCCTTTTGCTCGTCGGAATACGTCCAGTTGTAAATCTGTTCCTCGATGAATTCCCCGGAATTGAGTGCCCGAAACGGTGTGCCTGACAAATACAGATAGTAGGTCGTCGTGATCGGCAACCACGTTTCATCATAGGCGTTCCCTGCGTCATATTTGGAAAGATCTTCTTCATAGGAATCTTCGTCCTGCTCAAAAAGCTTCTTGGCACTGTCTTTCCATGCGCCGAAATGGTACTCATCAAAGATAACAAGATCCCAGTTAGTAGTATGTACCCAGCGGCAGATAACAGCTTTCGAAGCATTTTCTGCATAACCAATCGCCTCTTTTGCGATAACTATTCTAGCGAATTTTTCGCTAAATATCAATAGCGAATATTCCGCTAAGTTATGATAGAACTCAAGAGGTGATCATCATGTACCGTAGAATCCGGGATTTAAGAGAAGATGCAGACCTGACACAGAAACAAATGGGCGAAATCCTAAACTGCAGCCAAAGGATTTACAGCAACTATGAACGCGGTGATGTGGATATTTCAACGCAAATTCTGATCAAATTGGCTGAATTTCACAAGACAAGCGTGGATTATCTGCTGGGACTCACAAATGAGAAACGCCCATATCCACGGAACAAATATAATAAGTAAAGCAATCCGGTATCCAGAAAAATCCGGGTTGTTTTATTTTATTGGCAGCGTAGGACATATATAAATTTAAAAAATTCAAAAAATTAGCACTCACCTCTTGTTAGCGATAATCGGTCTTTATCTTATACTGTCAAATGCCGCAGAGCCGGATTTCCGGGACTTCTGCGGCATTGTTGTTTTTGTCCGATTGTGTCTGGGAGCATCAATCGGTGCAGAATTGGTGTAAAAATTGGTGTAGTAAATAGTTTTTGATAGCAGGCTGTATAAACGAGAAATTGTTGTAGAATTTTAACTATATTTAGCTCAATCGATGATGTTAGTTTTGTAAAATTTATTGCCAGTGAACAAGATAGACTACAGAGAATTCTTCCATTATCAGAATTAATGGTTTTGCGGTATTTGACAGATAATAAAAGAATTGTTTTGTCCGAGATGCAGGAATTGACCCAATTACCTGCTGCTGAAGCGAGAAAATGTTGTAATAATCTTATAAAAGATGGATTGATAATGTTAGCTGGTAAAGAGTATATGCTAACAGCGAAAGTTTATGATGCACTCAAATCAGATGTGGAATATACCCAAGACACCATAATTCGTTATGTAAAAGCAAAAAGCCTGATAGAAGAATACTTACAATCTGCCGAATTTATTACCAATGAAAAAATCCGTGAACTATGTGGATTTACGAGAATGCAGGCAAGAATTACTTTAGATAAAATGAGATCTGAAGGTAAATTGCGCTTAGAAGGTAAAGGGCGCGGAGCAAAATACTATCAAAATGAATAATAGAAAACGAAAAAATGAGTAAAAATGAGTAAAAATGAGTATTAATAAGCCCCATAATGATATTCATTGCTCTTATTTTCTATTTCCCAATGCTGTAGAATCGGATTTCCAGCGTTTCTGCAGCATTGATGTTTTTGTCTTGTGATTCATGGGTAGTGCAAAGATGCCAATTTTCTTATGAAACGCAGAAACGTGGATTTAAGTCTATGCTCTATAGATTACAATTTCAAAGTGACATTCAAAATGTCCCTTTGGATGTCACTTTAAATGGCACAGAGATGTCGCTACTTGCTATATTAAGACAAAAACCGGATTTGTCGAGAAATGAGATCGCCGACAAAATATTGAAAACAGTCAGCACTGTGAAACGAGCATTAGATTCATTGAGAGAAAAAGGATATATTCAAAGGAGAGGTTCAAAACGTGATGCAAGGTGGGAAATGCTAAGATAATATTGATAAAGTCAGAAAAATGGACTTTTATAGAAACAAATTAAGACTGATTCTTATAAACAAAAAAGAAGCGAGTACGCCGTTTTAGTCTAAAGACCGTACGGTAGAAAACCGCTTCTCTTTATACCGACACTATTATAAAATTTATTTGTTGTCAAGAAAAACTTCAGAGAAGATGTGGAAGTTTTCTTCGGTAAACAAATTGGTAGCCAGAGCTATCGAATTTGGACAGACAGATGGTACAGGATTAGCAATGAGCAATATATGAAAACGCTTCAGACTTTTAAGGACAAATATTTTCTGAATTATATCAATACCGAAGAACTTGATTTAGCTGATTCGCAAGATTTAGAGGAACGTGTTCTGGAAAAGGAATTTATTATTTTCAAAAATAATTAGCACTCGCCGCTTGACAGTGCTAACAATGTGTGTTATAGTGCGTTTGGAACATGGGAAGATGAGGAGGTGGCTTTATGAATTTCAGTAAATTTACGCAGAAGTCAATCGAGGCGGTCAATGATCTGGAGAAGATCGCGATAGAAGCGGGGAATCAGGAGATTGAGCAGGAGCATTTGCTGTACGCGCTGCTGACGCAGGAGGACAGCCTGATCGGCAAGCTGATCGAGAAGATGGAGATTCAGCGTGAGTATTTTGAGAATAGAGTCGAGCAGGCGATCAACGCGCGAGTGAAGGTCTCCGGCGGGAATCCGTATGTGGGGCAGTATCTGAATAAAGCACTGATCAGCGCGGAGGATGAGGCGAAGCGCATGGGCGACGAGTATGTGTCCGTGGAGCATCTGTTCCTCGCGCTTCTGAACAATCCGAGTCCGTCGATGAAGACGATCTGGAAGGAGTTCGGCATCACGAAGGAGCGATTCCTGCAGGCGCTATCTACCGTGCGCGGCAATCAGCGCGTGACCTCGGACAATCCGGAGGCGACCTACGACACGCTGAACAAATACGGGCAGGATCTCGTCGAGCGGGCGCGCAAGCAGGAACTTGACCCGGTGATCGGGCGGGACGCGGAGATCCGCAATGTCATCCGTATCCTGTCGAGGAAGACAAAGAACAATCCGGTGCTGATCGGTGAGCCGGGCGTCGGCAAGACCGCGGCGGTCGAGGGGTTGGCGCAGAGGATCGTCAAGGGCGACGTGCCGGAGGGCTTGAAGAATAAGAAGATCTTTGCGCTCGATATGGGCGCGCTCGTGGCGGGCGCGAAATACCGCGGCGAGTTCGAGGAGCGTTTGAAGGCGGTGCTCGAGGAGGTGCGAAAGAGCGAGGGCGAGATCATTCTCTTCATCGACGAGCTGCATCTGATCGTCGGTGCGGGCAAGACCGAGGGCGCGATGGACGCCGGTAACATGCTCAAGCCGATGCTGGCGCGCGGCGAGCTGCACTGTATCGGCGCGACGACGCTGGACGAGTATCGCAAATATATCGAGAAGGATCCGGCACTGGAGAGGAGATTCCAGCCGGTAATGGTGGACGAACCGACCGTGGACGACACGATCTCGATTCTGCGCGGTCTGAAAGAGCGCTATGAGGTGTTCCACGGCGTGAAGATTACGGACAGTGCACTGGTGGCGGCGGCCACGCTGTCACATCGCTATATATCCGACCGTTTCCTGCCGGACAAGGCGATCGATCTCGTGGACGAGGCGTGCGCGCTGATCAAGACGGAGCTGGATTCTTTGCCGACGGAGCTCGACGAGCTGCAGCGCAAGATCACGCAGATGGAGATCGAGGAGGCCGCGCTCAAGAAGGAGACTGACAAGCCGAGTCACGAACGGTTGGAGGTTTTGCAGAAGGAGTTGGCCGAGCTGCGCGACGAGTTCAGTTCGCAGAAAGCGCAGTGGGATAACGAGAAGAAGGCGGTTGAAAATCTGGCAACTCTTCGCGAACAGATCGAGGCGATGAATAAGGAGATCGAGCTGGCGCAGCGCGAGTATGATCTGAACCGCGCGGCGGAGCTGCAATATGGCGAGCTCCCGAAGCTGCAGCAGCAATTGGCGATTGAAGAGGAGAAGGTCAACAGTCGCGAACTGTCGCTCGTGCATGAGAGCGTCACTGATGAGGAGATCTCAAGGATCATCTCTCGCTGGACCGGTATCCCGGTGTCGAAGCTGACACAGGGCGAACGGGCGAAAATCCTTGCGCTCGACGAGCAGCTGCACAAGCGTGTGATCGGGCAGGACGACGGCGTGGAGAAGGTAACGGAGGCGATACTGCGCTCGAAGGCCGGGATCAAGGATCCGACCAAGCCGATCGGGTCGTTCCTCTTCCTCGGGCCGACCGGCGTCGGCAAGACCGAGCTCGCGAAGGCGCTCGCGGAGAATCTGTTCGACGACGAGCAGAATATGGTGCGTATCGATATGAGCGAGTACATGGAGAAGCATTCCGTGTCCCGCCTGATCGGGGCGCCTCCAGGATACGTCGGATACGAGGAGGGCGGCCAACTCACTGAGGCGGTGCGCCGCAAGCCGTATTCCGTCGTGCTTTTCGACGAGGTGGAGAAGGCGCATCCGGATGTGTTCAACGTGCTGCTTCAGGTGCTCGACGACGGCCGTATCACCGATTCGCAGGGGCGTACCGTGGACTTCAAGAACACGATCCTGATCATGACGTCAAACATCGGCTCGCAGTTCCTGCTCGAGGGCATTGAGCCGGACGGCAGTATCCGAGCGGAGGCGCAGGATATGGTCATGGAACAGCTCCGCGCGAGCTTCCGGCCGGAATTCTTGAACCGTCTCGACGAAATCATCATGTTCAAGCCGCTGACGAAGGACAACATCGGCAATATCATCGACCTGATGGTAGCCGATCTGAACAAGCGTCTTGAGGCACAGGAGGTTCATCTTCGCCTCGATGACGACGCGAAGGATTACATCATCGAGGGCGGCTACGATCCGGTCTACGGTGCGCGCCCGCTGAAGCGCTATCTGCAGAAGAATGTGGAGACACTGGCGGCCCGGCTGATCCTCTCCGGCGAGGTCGGCATGGAGGACACGATCTTGTTCCGCGTGAAGAACGGGAAGCTGACGGCGGAAGTGGAGAAAGCGCAGGCGTAATATGTGTTCTGTTTTACGACAGCCGTTTTCAGTAGGAAATCAGATGATAGAAACGGAAAGGCGGATGATGGCGATGAATTTACCACAGGATCCGATCATGCTTCTGAGCTATGTAAACACGCAGCTTCGCGACAACTACGGTACGCTCGATGATTTCTGCGCGAGCGCGGGCGTACCGCGCCAGGAGCTGGAGGAAAAGCTGCGCACGGTGAATTACGAGTACGACGAGCAGGCGAATTGCTTTCGCTAAGAATAACACCCCTTATGTCCTTGACTTATGCAGGCATAAGGGGTGTGATTTTTTACTTCTCGATTGCTTTCTTGTACGGGGCGATCATGCCCTCGTTCATCTTATTTCCCATCTTTGACTTGATCTGCGGGGAGGAGAGCAGCGCGCCGACAAGATACATCTTCAGCACGGTGCCTTTTTTCTTCTGCGGGAAGTCATACTGCCCGTGCGACTTGTAGAAGGCATGGTCCGCCTTCATCATGCCCTGCATCAGGTAGATCAGGTCACGGAAGATCTTCATGCCACCCACGCCGTAGAAATTCTGCGGCTGGCTGTAGCGGCGGCGCAGCGCGTAGATGAGCGTCTTTGCCAGACGGTTGATCGAGCGGTTCGGGTCGCTCTCGTCCGTGGCGACGCCGGCGAGGAAGTTGCCGCCGACTTCGGCGCGGCCTTCGACGATCATCTGCAGATTAAATTCCTGGCTGTAGTCGCCGCTGATCAGATAGCCCATCGGCATGCCCATCGTGACGGTGCGGTGGCCGTTGCAGAACTGGCGGTCGTCATACTGCTTGAATACCCAGCCCATCGAGTGGTCCTCGATCGAGAAAGCATAGATGATCGCGGCTCCGCCCTGGATGTCGCGGCGGAGAAACTCGTCGAAATTGTCTTTGTAGATACATCTTCCGGAGATTGCGCAGTTGAAGCAGCCGAGGCAGCCGCCGGAGAACGGATACTCGCGGATGTTGACGACGCGGCTGGAAAGCGGCAGCACGGCCCGGAAGCGTGCGATCATATTTTGCAGCTGTGTGTCCTCCGGGCGGCAGTCCGTAACGATGACGACGTCCTTGCCGCGTATGCTGTGTTTCGTATGTCGGGCGGTGCTTATCGCTGTTGCTTTCTTGCTTACGTCTGTTTTTTCATTTGCGGTGGTTTTCATATCGCCCGGAACTTCATCCATATTGACACTTTCGGCGTCTTCTGCCCTTTTGGTGGCGGCCGGATCAGCGGAAACCGAATCTGCAGCTTCCTGATTTGAAGTCGAAGCGTCGGCAGGCGACGAAGAAGAGGTTGCAGCATTGCAGCCGGGAACATGCACCGGCATATGCACGGCCGGCTTTCCCGGCTTCGGCAGCGGTTCATAGCTGTCGTTTTTCACACACCAGAGCACATAGGCGAAGAACTTCCGCGCGTCGCGTCTGCCCTTCTCTGTCAGCAGATCGTCCATATCGGCGGACAGCCCGCGGATGAATTTCATTCCCAGATCCTGGCAGTTGTCCTGAATGTAGCGGTGCGCTGTGACGTCGTAGAAATGCTTGGAGGTCGTGATCTGTGTCACGAACTTTCCGGACAGATCGATGCCCGATTCCTTCATCAGCGCGATGAAATGGTGAAGCTGGCTCGGCGCGATAAACGTGTAGACCGGATAGGAGAACAGAATCAGATCCGCTGCCTCAAGCTCCTGTGCCGCAGCGGAAAAATCCCTCGCATAAGCGCGGATGCGCTGTCCCGCATGCAGGATCGTAAATTTGTGCTGCAGGAACTGTTTCTCCAGATACAGAACCGTCTGCAGCGTGATGCTGTAGCTTCCCTTCGGACTTCCGTTGATAACAAGAATATTCATAACTCTCTTTCCCCCTGAAAACTTTCATTACAGATTTCTCGGTCGTTTTCCCTGATATTCTTCTTGCAGCAAAATGCTTTTTCGTTTGTAATTTACATTTCCCCCAGCGGCTTAATCTTCTGGCGATAGATTCGTTGGAACAGGATCAGCGACACCGCGATCGACATGATCTCGGCGATCGGGAACGCCCACCACACGGCGTCGAGGCCAAAGGTCAGGGCAAGCGCGAGCGCGCAGGGCAGCAGCACCAGAAGCTGTCGGCAGATGGATACGATCAGGCTGTACACGCCGTTGCCGAGCGCCTGAAAGACAGAGCCGATGACGATGCAGAACGGAGCGAACAGGAAGCTGAAGCTGATCGTGCGCAGCGCCTTGCAGCCGATCGAGAGCATTTCATCGGACGCCTGGAAGAAGCCGAACAGGACCTCCGGGATCGTCTGGAAAGCGAGCAGGCCGAGCATCATCATGCAGAACGCCGCGACGCAGCCGATTTTGACGGCGGCCGTAATGCGCTTTTTCTGCCGCGCGCCGTAGTTAAACGCGATGATCGGTACGATACCGTTGTTCATGCCGAAGACCGGCATGAAGAAGAAGCTCTGGAGCTTGAAATACACGCCGAACACGGCGGCTGCCGTCGAGGAGAACATCAGCAGGATCTTGTTCATGCAGAACGTCATAAGCGAGCCGATGGACATCATCAGGATGGAAGGCACGCCGACCGCATAGATGGTCTTAACTGTGGGCCAGTGGAAACGCATTCTTTTTATGGAAAGCTCGATCTCCTTATTTTTGCGGAAGTTGAAATACAGCCCGAGGAACATCGCGACGATCTGCCCGAACACAGTCGCAGCAGCGGCTCCGGCCACGCCCATCTTCGGGAAACCGAAGTAACCGAAAATCAGAATTGGGTCGAAAATGATATTGAGGATCGCTCCGGTGCCCTGCGTGATCATCGTGTAGAAGGTAAGTCCCGTGGCCTGCAGCAACCGTTCCATATTCACCTGCATGAACACGCCGATCGAGAGAATGCAGATGATGCTCATGTACTGGAAGCCGTACTCGCGGATCTGCGGGTCGCTCGTCTGTGTGGCGAAAAACAGGCGCGAACCGAAAATGCCGACCAGAGCGAATACAAGGTAGCTGCACAGAGTCAGGAGAATGCTGTTGTTCGCGGCCTTATTTGCCTGCTCGTAGTTTTTCTCGCCAAGGCTGCGTGAGAGCAGCGCGTTGACGCCGACGCCCGTGCCGGAAGCCACCGCGATCATCAGGTTCTGGATCGGGAAGGCGAGCGACACCGCGGTCAGCGCGTTTTCGTTGATCCGGGAGACGAAGATGCTGTCCACGACGTTGTACATCGCCTGTACGAGCATCGAGAGGATCATCGGAAGCGACATCGTGAGCAGAAGCTTCGGGATCGGCATGACGCCCATCTTGTTCTCTTCTCTCGGCATTTCAGTGAATTCGTTTTCCATATCAATCGGAGCCCCTTTCTTTTATTATTTATATTTTAGGAAAAATGTTTTAGAAAAAGATCGCTTACAGCTCAGAACGGCCATTGCCGGAATGCCGCTTGCAAAAATAAAGAAAATTATGTAAAATAGCGGCACTTGCTATTGTATAAGGAATAAAAAATCTTGTCAATTGTTTTCTTGACAAAGCGCGAATAAGCCGCTATACTTGGGGCAAAGCTGTGAAGGGAACAAGTAGGAGACAGGGAAACATACAGAAAGTTGCCGGTTGATGAGAGGCGCATGCAGAACCTGTTTTTGAATACCTCCCGGAGCTTCGCACCGAACCATGCCGGAGCAGAACAAAGGAATCATGAAAGCATATGATTTTGTATTCCTGTGATCATGCGGTATCAGTAGGCTGCGGCGGCGCAGACGGCCGTTATCCTGTCGGAGTATTTACCCGGGAGTTTGACAGTTGAATAAAAGAAAAAGTACTCGCAGGCCGCATAAGACCTGCTTTCTTTTTGTCAAATTTTTT
>CANRDO010000062.1 GCA_947629385.1 uncultured Lachnospiraceae bacterium | reverse complement strand
TCCCGCAAGAGAGGCGAGAAGACCATGGAGGAGAGACTGGCGAACGAGCTGATGGACGCGGCGAACAATACCGGCGCTGCTGTCAAGAGGAAAGAGGATATGCACAAGATGGCAGAGGCGAACAAGGCGTTCGCGCACTACCGCTTCTGACCGAGACAGATTGTGAGGAGAGAAAATATTGGCTGGAAGAGAATATCCATTAGAGAGAACTAGAAATATCGGTATTATGGCTCACATCGATGCGGGTAAGACCACACTGACGGAGCGTATTCTCTATTATACCGGTGTCAACTACAAGATCGGCGATACCCACGAGGGCACTGCGACGATGGACTGGATGGAGCAGGAGCAGGAGCGCGGTATCACGATCACATCAGCGGCGACGACCTGCCACTGGACGCTGCAGGAGAACTGCAAGCCGAAGGAGGGCGCGCTGGAGAACCGTATCAACATCATCGACACCCCGGGTCACGTGGATTTCACCGTGGAGGTGGAGCGTTCCTTGCGCGTGCTGGACGGCGCGGTAGGCGTGTTCTGCGCGAAGGGCGGCGTTGAGCCTCAGTCCGAGAACGTGTGGCGTCAGGCGGACACCTACAATGTTCCGCGTATGGCGTTCATCAACAAGATGGACATCATGGGTGCCGATTTCTACGCTGCGGTCGATCAGATCCGCAACAGGCTGGGCAAGAACGCGATCTGCCTACAGCTGCCGATCGGCAAGGAAGACTGGTTCAAGGGCATCATCGATCTGTTTGAGATGAAGGCTTACATTTACAATGACGACAAGGGCGAGGACATTTCCATCGTCGATATCCCGGAGGATATGAAGGAAGACGCGGAGCTGTACCACACAGAGCTCGTCGAGAAGATCTGTGAGCTGGACGATGACCTGATGATGCAGTACCTGGAGGGCGAGGAGCCGTCTGTGGATGATATGAAGGCTGTGCTGCGCAAGGCTACCTGCGAGTGTGCCGCCGTGCCGGTGTGCTGCGGAAGCGCGTACCGCAACAAGGGCGTGCAGAAGCTTCTGGACGCGGTTGTCGAGTATATGCCGGCTCCGACCGACATCCCGGCGATCAAGGGCATCGATCTGGACGGCAACGAGGTGGAGAGACATTCTTCCGACGAGGAGCCGTTCTCTGCGCTCGCGTTTAAGATCATGGCTGATCCGTTTGTAGGAAAGCTTGCATTCTTCCGCGTTTATTCCGGTACGATGAATTCCGGTTCCTATGTGCTCAACGCCACGAAGGGCAAGAAAGAGCGCGTGGGCCGTATCCTGCAGATGCACGCGAACAAGCGCGCAGAGCTCGACAAGGTGTACTCCGGCGATATCGCGGCGGCGGTCGGCTTCAAGCTGACGACGACCGGCGATACGATCTGTGATGAGCAGCATCCGGTGATCCTCGAGTCCATGGAGTTCCCGGAGCCGGTTATCGAGCTCGCGATCGAGCCGAAGACCAAGGCAGGCCAGGGCAAGATGGGCGAGGCGCTCGCGAAGCTGGCGGAGGAGGATCCGACGTTCCGTGCTCATACGGATCCGGAGACCGGCCAGACGATCATCGCGGGCATGGGCGAGCTCCATCTGGAGATCATCGTCGACCGTCTGCTGCGTGAGTTCAAGGTGGAGGCGAACGTGGGCGCGCCGCAGGTAGCCTACAAGGAGACCTTCACGAAGGAAGTCACCGTGGACAGCAAGTACGCGAAGCAGTCCGGCGGACGCGGCCAGTATGGTCATTGTAAAGTTATTTTCACCCCGATGGATCCGAACGGCGAGGAGACCTTCCAGTTCGAGTCGACCGTAGTCGGCGGCGCAATCCCGAAGGAGTATATCCCGGCGGTCGGAGAGGGTATCGAGGAGGCCGCGAAGGCAGGCATTCTCGGCGGATATCCGGTGCTCGGCGTTCACGCGAACGTGTTCGACGGCTCCTACCATGAGGTTGACTCCAGTGAGATGGCGTTCCACATTGCGGGTTCCCTTGCGTTCAAGGACGCGATGAGACAGGGCAATCCGGTCCTGCTCGAGCCGATCATGAAGGTGGAGGTGACGATGCCCGAGGAGTACATGGGCGATGTCATCGGCGACATCAACTCGCGCCGCGGGCGCATCGAGGGCATGGAGGACATCGGTGGCGGCAAGATGGTGAAAGGCTTTGTCCCGCTCGCGGAGATGTTCGGCTACTCGACGGACCTTCGTTCCAAGACACAGGGCCGTGGAAATTACTCGATGTTCTTTGAACGCTACGAGCAGGTTCCGAAGTCCGTGCAGGAGAAGGTACTGAACGAGAAATCAAAATAAATGATGAAAAAGGCTTGAAAATATAGAAGATTTGAAATATAATCTAATCTAGCCAATTTAATGCAAAGTAAATGATGCGAAAAGCAAGTTATTAAGGAGGACATTCAAAATGGCAAAGGCTAAATTCGAAAGAACCAAACCGCATTGTAACATTGGTACCATCGGACACGTTGACCATGGTAAGACAACTCTGACGGCTGCTATTACAAAGACTCTGAATCAGAGACTCGGCCTCGGCGAGGCTGTTGCATTCGAGAATATCGACAAGGCTCCGGAAGAGAGAGAGCGTGGTATCACGATCTCTACCGCTCACGTTGAGTACGAGACAGAGAAGAGACACTACGCGCACGTTGACTGCCCGGGTCATGCCGACTACGTTAAGAACATGATCACCGGCGCTGCTCAGATGGACGGCGCTATCCTCGTAGTTGCTGCGACGGACGGTGTTATGGCTCAGACGAAAGAGCACATCCTTCTGTCCCGTCAGGTAGGCGTTCCGTATATCGTAGTGTTCATGAACAAGTGCGATATGGTAGACGACGAAGAGCTCCTTGAGCTGGTTGACATGGAGATCCGTGAGCTGCTCAACGAGTACGAGTTCCCGGGCGACGATACGCCGATCATCCAGGGTTCCGCTCTGAAGGCTCTTGAGGATCCGTCGGGCGAGTGGGGCGACAAGATCCTTGAGCTCATGGATGCGGTTGATTCCTGGGTTCCGGATCCGCAGCGTGAGACAGACAAGCCGTTCCTTATGCCGGTAGAGGACGTGTTCACGATCACTGGCCGTGGTACGGTTGCTACGGGCCGTGTTGAGCGTGGTACGCTTCACCTGAACGAGGAAGTTGAGATCGTAGGCGTTAAGGAAGAGATCCAGAAGACGACTGTTACCGGTATCGAGATGTTCCGTAAGCTCCTTGACGAGGCGCAGGCCGGCGACAACATCGGCGCTCTGCTTCGTGGTATCAAGAGAGAGAACATCGAGCGTGGCCAGGTTCTCGTGAAACCGGGTTCGATCAAGTGCCATACAAAGTTCACGGCTCAGGTTTACGTACTGACCAAGGACGAGGGTGGCCGTCATACGCCGTTCTTCAACAACTATCGTCCGCAGTTCTACTTCAGAACGACCGACGTTACAGGCGTGATCAACCTTCCGGAAGGCACTGAGATGTGCATGCCGGGCGACAACGTTGAGATGACCATCGAGCTGATCCATCCGATCGCTATGGAACAGGGTCTTACCTTCGCTATCCGTGAGGGTGGCCGTACGGTTGGTTCGGGCCGTGTTGCAACGATTATTGAGTGACTGTGAACACTTAAATTATTGCAGTAAAACTAAGGCTTCCGGGGTTTCTCCGGGAGCCTTTTGCAACTCATGGGGTTTCCCCGGAATCTTGTGATAAGGAGGTTCGATTTTGAAAAATAGAAAAAAGACGGCTTTTATGATAATCATTATTGGAATCGTGGTTTGTTGTGTCGGAATCGGCCTCTTTCTGTCAAGATATTTCTTTTATAACAAGTACAATGTTCATGCGCGAAAGGCGGCATTGGACAGGTTGAGTGAAAGGTATGAACAGGAATTTGAATTGTTATCAACAGAATTCGAGACGAAGGAAGTTGAGACAAAGGGTGCAAGGTATGTGCATATGTGGACGTTCAACCTTCAGGACAATCAGGGGAGGGAGTTTTTGACCTATGTGCGTCTGTACGGGCTGATTGAAAAAGGCGATGGGAACTTTCATACGTCGGATTATTCCAGCTATATTGATGACACTTACGGACAGCTCTGCATAGAGGAAAGACTGGATGATCCATTTGACCTGCATCAGTACAGACAGGAAAAGGGCAGCAAACTTGATGAGCCGAAATGGGAGGACTACATATTTACCTGCACGAAGGACAATATGGCGGAGATAGCGGAACTGCTGACGGAAATATATTTTGGGGAAACTGAGTTCAGCGGTGGCGGCTGCCTGAATTGTCTGGTAAATAAGGAAGACGGAGAAACGCTGTTTTCTTATTTTTGGCATGATATTACAAGAGAATTGCAGAAGCAGGAAAAAGAAATCACAGAACAAACGGTACAGGCATATATATTGCAGGAATTGAAGAATTCTTTTGAAAACTGAGGAGGATTGCCGTGAGAGACACAGATGACGGGAAACCGATTTTCGAAGCCTTGAGGGCGGTTTTTGACAATAACTGGTTCTATGTGGCATGCATAGAGCTTTGGGGGATTTATGTGCATTTGCCGCGGCTGTTTCCGGCGACGCTGGTTCGGCTTCCGATGTATATTTATCTGCCGGTGCTGTTCACATTCTGCTATGCGGTATTTTTTGCTGTCGAGCTGATCCGGATAAAAAAGCGCATCAGAAATGGAGAATGCGGGGAAGAATTGGAACGGGAGCAAGAAATTCAGGTGAGCAGGAAGGCTTTTATGGACGGCCTTGCACGCACTCTGACGAGCAAGCTCAGTTACCTGATCGCAGCGGTCTGCACGCTGCCGCCGTACTGGCTTGCGGAATATTATTATGACAGGTATCCGTTTGCGATCGTCGTGAAGGGTGCTGTCATAATACTCTCGTTTGCCGCGATATTTGCCTTTCTGGCTTACAGAAAGGCGCAAAAGATGTAATATAATGGAGCAATCGACAGAGGTTCGCCGGATTTTCCCCGGAAATATTGAAACTGCACAGCTTTCATTGCCTGTGCTTTCATTGTTTGTGCTTTAACTGTTTGCCTTTTTCTTTTCTCTTTTTTCGCGATACATATTTTGATCGGACTGGGAGATGCATTTTTCAAGCGAATCGTCCTGGCCGTTCAGGGTGGCGATGCCGTATGAGATGCTGAGCTGCCAGCTCCCGACATGGAACTGCGGCTCGTTTTGTTTTAGCTGCGCAACATACTCTGCAGCCTGCTCCGCCGTGGTGGAGGGGAGCAGCAGGAGAAACTCATCGCCGCCCATACGGAACATGACACAGTCGGGCGGGAGTACCATCTGAAACAACCGCGCGGACATTCGGAGATATTCGTCGCCTGCCATGTGCCCGTAGGTGTCGTTGATCTTCTTCAGATTGTCGCAGTCGGTCGAGATAAGGCTGACGGGGAAGACGTCTTTGCTCGGGAGTTCCCGCATATACTCATAAAAATACACGCGGTTATGAAGCCCGGTCAGCTCGTCGGTCGTGGCCTGACGGTGGAATTCCCGCTTCAGCTGTTCGTGCTCTGTCACGTTGTGAACCAGCCCGATAATACCGCTGATGCTTCCGCTGTCGTCGAAGAGCGGTTCCTTGACAATATCGTAAAACTCCTGCAGGCCGTCCGCGTTGATCTCGATCGTGTAGGCGGCGCCGTGTCCGGTCTCGATGATTTCCATGTCCTTTTTCTGGGCCGCAATGGCGTTTTCCTTGTCCTTGCGGATATCCGGGTCGGTCTTTCCACGGATGGTCCAGTTCGGGTCGTCTGAATGGTCCAGATGATGCCAGTAGTGAGTCGCGAAAATATAGCGGCCTTCCTTATCCTTAAGATAGATATTGGAAGGAAGCGCCTTCAGCATTTTCTCGATTCCATAATAAGTCAGCGAATCCTTGAGCATGATCGCGTTGGATATCCGGTTCCGGATGATAGCAGGATAGTAGGGCCGCCCGATACAGTCGACGAAGCCATGCCCCAGTCTGCCGGAAGACTCGGCGGCTATGACATCGTTTACCAGCATGAGAACCGGAATCGTTGAGAAGTCTGCCTTGCTCTGGACATACTCCAGGAAGCCATCCTCATCGGTGGGTGAAACACCGGGTTTCAACAGAATTGCAGCGACGACAGCTCCGTATTCTTCGAGAAAGGCTTTGCCCTCGCGGATGTTGTCAAATTCAATACACTTGTATTCTTCGGAAAGAAGCAAACAGAGCTCCTGCCGATTCTGAGCATCATCATCGATGATCAGCAGTTTTCTTCTGTGATCTTCGGCTTTGTTCATGGAATTCTCTCTTTCTTACAGCTGTTTTATTTATAATATTCCAAAATGTCTGAAAAATCAACCATCCTTTCAGGTTCACGAATATAGGGGCCTCTTTTTTGCGTAGATATGTAGAGAAACCATGCAATAGGGGAAAATATTTCTTACATTACAATAAATATTAATAGAATTGTAACAGTATTGAATATACAAAATATGGTATAATAAAAAATCAGAGTATACCAAAGAAGGGATGCGCTTTAAGCGGAGGTAAACTCTGTCCTTTGGGGATGGGAAATATAATTTAAGAGGGGGCATGCACATGAAAAAGATTTTGGCAATCGTGCTTGCTGGATGTATGGCAATGCAGCCGTTGGCGAGCTGCAGTCTGACAGCCGTGGCATCTGAGGGCGATATTGTTCTGACAGAGGGCAGTACAGAGGCGATCATTGAGGATGGCACTGGTGCAGAGCATACAGAACAGGAAAATACGGGATTGGATTATTCAACCCAGGATGAGGCCTGGCCGGAAGGGCAGGGACAGCAGTCTGGGATTTCAGATATTCCTGATGCGGGGATATCTGATACAGTGCCACAGGGAGAGATCGAGCAGGATCCGTCGACGGATGCCGGTGTACAGGAGCCGGATTCCGCGGACGGCTCTTTTAATGTCTCCGGGGAAGAGAGCAATGGGGCTGATATTCTTCCAACCGATGAAGCGATTCCGGATGACACTTTGATTTTGGATGAGATTATTGCGATTGATGACGTCGACGCGTTAATGCCGGAATCTGAGAGCGAATGGAAAGCAGAGCCGGAGACGGAAATGGCGTCCGAGTCAGAAGTCGAGTGGGAATCTGAATCGGAATCTGAGCTGGAGTCGGGGCTTGTTCTGGAGGATCCTGCGGCAGGCGTACAGACGATCTCGCTTGACGAGTGGACCGAGTCATATATTGAAGTCAAGGTAGTGGCGACGCTCCCGTTCCTGGAGGCAGAGGATGTCACGATTTCTGTTGAGCCGGTGTCAGAAGGGGCTTCCGGCGGTGAACACAGAACGGTCGCTATTGCTGTTCCGGGAAAGACGGCAGGAGAGAAGAAGGCGGCGGCCTCGGAGCGGTTTCCTGTCGCAGACGGCACATACAGGCTGACGCTGCGGGCGGCTCAGTTTGCAGATTATGAGCAGACGATAGAAGTGCGTGCGCATGAAACAGCGAAGATTGAAGTATGCACATCCAAGGTGGAGAGCGCGGGCGCAAAATGCGGCTGGCTGCGCCTCGGGGATGTGGATGGGGATCATGAGATCACGGATGCAGACGTAGAAAAGCTTGTGTCGGCGGTGCATGAGGATTCCATCGACGCGGCGCTTGACCTGAACGCGAATGGTGTTGTGGATCTTGCCGACCTGCAGTTCGCGGTACAGGGTCTTGGAGAGCAGCAGGAGGCGACGGTCACAAGATGCTCTGTCCCAAAGCATGTGGAACATGATGTGCAGACGAAAGTGGAGGGAATCGATAGCCTTCTCAGTGACAGCGGCATGGCGACGCTGAGTCCGGCGAATGGGAAAGAGATCTCGCCGGAAAATCCGGTGTCGGTTGCGTTTGCTTTTGACACGGCAGTTCCGGGGACAGATGGCCAAACTAAGGCGGATTTGCCGGTGCTTGGAGGGATGACGCTGCAGGCGCCGGTTGAGAGGAATGAGAAGACCGGTGAGCTTACCAGCGATATCACGGGCGGTTCTGTTCTCGTGGAGGCAGAAGAGGATGGCGCGACAAAGGTCTATGAGATCCCGCTGGTCAAAGGGACGGAGCCGATAAGCTCCGGGCAGACTGAGAATGTGATGACTCCCGCGTCAGAAGATGTTTCTGACTCAGAGACAGGCGTGGCGGAAGAAAGTGCAGGGCAGGAGGAGCTGCCGGCATCGATCATGCTTATGACGGCCGGGCTTCCGATTGACGCGATCTCTGTGGATGCGGTTGAGGAGATCGATGCGGCAGATGTACCGGCACAGATTGCGGCGGAAGATGGTCCGGGCCTCGACAACGGGACGACGGAGAATGCCATCGCGCAGGAGTCCGAAAAAGCATCTGCGGAAGAGCTGGTGGCGGATGAGACGCTGCAGGCTGCTACCCTGGAGATGGATGGCTCGTTTGTATTGGATTTCGGCGCACAGATTGCCGTAAAACGAGTCACAATCCGCATCACCGGGACGAAGCAGACGCAGGCCCTGGCAGAGATTGCCAAGGTACAGTTTGTCAACAATATGGAAGACAGGATCCCGGCTCCGAATCTGAACATTCCGGAGATCAAGGAGATTCTGTCTAAGAATGAAGAGCTTGTGGTGGATTGGAATGAGCAGACGAATGTGACTGGTTATGAGATTGAGATTTCCGGGCCGGTCAAGAAAGCGTCGGACCAGACGCAGATCATCCGCGTTCTGAATACGCCGCATACGATTTCGGCGATCAACGACAAGCCATTGTACAACTACAGAGATTACAAGATCAGGATCCGCTCGGTCAACGGAGAGTGGAGCAGTCCATGGACAGAGGTAAGGACCGCACAGCCGGCGCCGGAGAATCCGCCGGACAGAGTCGACAACGTGGTGGCAAAGGGCGGTTTCCGTTCCGTTTCTCTGTCCTGGAAGGATATGGACGATGCCAACGGCTACATGGTCTTCTACCGGGAGAAGGGGACGCAGACCTACAGGCCGGTGGTGGAGAACTATGCGCTTCCCAAGGACGGAACAGACCGTCTGATGCAGAACAGCTACACAATCACGGGCCTGCAGGATCTCACAGCTTATGAGATCTATGTGGTTGCGTGGAACGATTACGACCATGGCTCCTGGGGAAACAACGAACCGGGAACAGGCGCCGGGCCGCGTGTGGCGGAAGCGGTGACTGAGAGCGGCGACACACCGCGGCTGCCGAAATATCAGCTGATCAACACATACGGCGGATCCTACGACGACAAAGCGGAGGGCGTTACCGGGAAGCTGACCGATCATATTGTGAGTGCGGTGTGCGGCACACACAATGGACAGAAGATGGTTGAGAGCCCACTGGACCAGGAGAAGGAAAGCAGCGACGGAAAGATCCCGACGGTCAATGGAAAGGCGAGAAAATATGCGCAGTGGGCGCTCGGCACAGTAGACAACAGCTATAGCTCTTACTGGACGAAGAAGGACTGGGACGACGGCGTGTCCTACCCGGTTGCGGACTTCAGCAAGGGCGTTACGGTCACGTTTGACCAGCCATACACGATGAATTATCTTACCTTCACGGCGGCGGATCTGCAGGGGAATGTCGAGACCGCGCAGATCGTCTACTGGAAGGATGCGACTGAGATGAATGCGGATGTCGCCGGAGAAACAGTCGGCTGCAGCGTGGTTCGCAGCATTGACGAGACGAACCGCCCGTATTATGTGGTGAAGTTTGACGAGAAGATCACGGCGCAGCAGCTGCATCTGTACATCGGCACGACCTATGCCAACATCCAGTTGAAGATTGCGGAGATCCATTTCCATCACTACAATGAGGCGGTGGACGGAGCGGTTGAGGCGTTGTTCGCGGATCCGGAGCACTCGATGCTGAGCGAAGAGCTGGCGGCTCTCGCGGCGAGCGACAAGGAGGCCGCGAAAGCAGAGATCGACAGAGTGAAGGCGATTGTGGAAACGCGAGACGAGGCGACGGGAGAATACCACCCGCTTAAGGATTTCCTTTTGCTCGACCTCGAGGGGGCGAAGGAGCTTGTCGATCTGCAGCTCGATGAACCGTTCTATGTGGACAATACGATCACGGCGGCGAAGGACAGACATCTGAATTTCGGTGGTCTGAATGCATGGCAGCCGCTCGGGAGAGTCGCGGCTTCGGGTGAGAAGCTGATCGTCTATGTCGGACACAATGCGAAGAGCATCCGCCAGAACGCGAGTCTGCAGCTGATCTTCACGCAGTACCATGCAGAGTCGAACGCGCTGGCGAGATCCTACAATTTGAAAGTCGGCAAGAACGAGATCACGGTTCCGGAGATCACATCGACCGGCGGAAAGGAGCGCGGCGGTCAGCTCTATGTGGCTTACACCGGCAACAATGCGAAGGATCAGTACGTCGTGCGCATCAACGGCGGCGCGAAGATTCCGGCATTGAATATTCACAACAAGAGCGGCGCAGACAAGACAGCCGCAATCAGCGCCTACGTTGCAGAGCTTGGCGAATATGTCGTAAAGCTTGAGGCCGAGCATGACAGACTGCACTACAATGAGACGGAAGTGGCGAAGAAGGACAAAAACGGCGTGAGCAATAGCTACGTCTACTTCCCGTATGATGTGCAGAACTGCTTCCTGAATGCGACTGACCTGATGATGGATCACATGATGTACTCTGTGCCGGCGACGCAGATCTGGGATGCGCTGAAGGAGTATCCGTCAGACGGGGAGAAGGCCGCGGCGGTTGAGCGCGCATTGGATGCGATCGAGAAGACGATGACTCTGTTCTACCAGCACAAGGGCTTGTTCAAGGGAGCCGGCGGAAACAAGGAGACTCCGGCGCAGCATCTGAACATCCGTTATATGCAGATGTTCTCAGGCGCGTTCATGTACGCGTCCGGCAACCACATTGGCGTGGAGTTCCCGGAGACGAAGCTCGCCATGGCGACGAGCTGGGACGGCTACGGCTGGGGCGTTGCGCACGAGATCGGACATGACATCAACGATCCGAACTATGCGATTGCTGAGATTACAAACAATTATTTCGCGCAGCTGCTCACGAAGGCGGCGAATCAGGATCACGCGACGCGCTTCAAATATGAGGACGTCTACGAGAAGGTGACTTCCGGGACAATCGGGCGTTCGTCGAACGGAGCAGTGCAGCTTGCGCTCTACTGGCAGCTCCATCTGGCATTTGATGACTTTACCGAGAATGTGGACGGCTACCGGGACGACCGATATATCTTCAATGATTATCAGAAGATGTTTGACAACCTGTTCTTTGCGCGTGTGGACACGTATTCCAGAAATCCGGGTCAAGCGCCGAGAAATAAGGACGAGAAAAAGGCAGTAGAGCTGAAGCTGGTCAAGGACATCGACCAGAATCTGATGAGGCTTGCATGCGCGGCGGCGCAGGAAAACATGCTTCCGTTCTTTGAACGCTGGGGTATGGTTCCGGATGAAGATACGCAAAAATTCGCGGCACAGTACGGGAGTCCGACCGAAAAAGCCTACTACTATGTGAATGACGACGCGAGAAATTATCGTGTGGACCACAAGAGCGAGGAGGAGAATCTGACGGTCGCGAATGTCACGGCAAACGTGGAGGTAGACGAGGCGGGGACGAATGAGAACCGGGTGGTTCTTAACATGAGCACGGACGCGGCCCGCAAGGATGCAATCCTCGGCTATGAGGTGATCCGCAGCACGTATCAGCGCGGAAAGAAGCAGAAGGCGGAAGTGATCGGCTTCAAGCTGGCGGATGAAAACGGCGAGGCGGTCTATACAGATACGATCGCAGCGCTGGATAACCGCGTGCTGTATTATGAGGTGAGGGCGGTCGATAAGTTCCTGAACTATTCGCAGACTTCTCAGACGGTGTCGACGCGTGTGTCTACCGGCGGAGTGCTTGGAAAGAAGCTGTGGTCTGTGGAGACGACTGTCACCGCGGCAGAGGGGCAGGATAAGGTTCTGAAGGGCGATGAACACCCGGACGGCGGCTTCGACGCGGACAGCAAGCCTGCGGTTGAGTACGGGATCGGCAAGGTGATCGACGGCGTGGTCGGCGATGAGACGGAAGGTCCGTTCCTCGGGACGGCGGCGGCTGACGACCGGATCATCATTGATATGCAGAAGCCGATGGAGGTTACTTCTGTGAAATATTACGGCGGAGCGCTCGGCTCTGTCACGGTCTCTGTCAGCAGTGATAAGAGCAGCTGGGTGACGGTGAAGGAGAATTGTGAGTTCAGCGGTTCAGACGAGAATGGCAATCCGCAGACGATTTGGTTTGATGCCGTTCAGGCGGATGAGAAGGAGAAGTGGATCGGAACGTACGACGCTCGTTATGTGAGCTTCGTGATTCACAATGCGGGCGAGGTAAAGATCGATGAGATCGACATCTGTGGTCCGTCCGGCGATGACGTCGCGTTCTTCGGCGATGTGAAGCAGACCGTTGGCGTTGTGGCAGAGACTTGCACTTACGCGTACGACGAGCAGGGGAAAGCGCTTGTGATCCCGGCAGGGGCCCTGTTCTTCACGGGAAGCTATAAGGGTAATCCGGCGTACAATATGGTGGTGCTCTACGACGGCGCGCAGGCGGACGGGGAAAAGCACGGCAATGTGGTCGGGGCTGATCTTGAGAAAAATACCGTGTACGCGGAGCAAGTGATCCTCGCGGATGTGCCGGAGAACGGGGATCTCGGGGAGACCTCGGAAGGAAAATGGATCTATTTCGTGACACCGCCTGATGAGACTCAGTGGACAGACGCGGAGAAGGTTAAGGAGCATTCGAAGAAGGTTTACGACGGCATTTTGAGCGATGGCGGTGGTGTTGTGCGCGCAGAGCTGTATCGGGTAGACAATGCTCTCACGCTTGAAGGCGAGCGCATCGTCAGCGACACTGCGTTTTTGACATTGCCGGGGAGCTTTGAGGAGCTTGACGCGGTCAGGCTTGACATCAAGGTGCCGGAGCAAAAGAAACAGACGGAAAACCGGTAGGTAGTGTCAAGTAGTCTATGAAAATCTGGAGCCAGCAAAAAGGCTCCGAAGAACCTTGAAAATTGCAGATATAAT
>CANRDO010000061.1 GCA_947629385.1 uncultured Lachnospiraceae bacterium | reverse complement strand
CTTCGGCTATATCCTTCCCACTACCGGGCGGATTCGGGACTCTCACCCGTTAGAAACGTGCGCCGCCGGGCGCACTACAAATAATGGGGCCTTTCACTTAATGTGTCAGCCCCATTTACATTTATTCACATCTCTTTTTGGACCAGTCTCGTCGTCTTAATATCCCGCCCAGAGCTCCGCAGATTCTTGCACTCATCTCCAGGACATTTTGACGCAACATTTCCTCCCAGATCTTTGAGTTTTCGGCCTGCAAAACGTCTTGCAGCTTCCATCCTCTTTCACATGCTCTTGCTTCCTACAGCTGTATCTCATCCGACGTCACGGTTGCCAGCACATTTCCCTGCGCGTCGCTGACAGTGATCGAGATGGTAAAGGTCCGCAGACCATTTTCGGCCACGTCGTCCAGCCACACATCATACTCTCCGCCTCTGTAATCGTGATCCGCGAATCCGAAGTAACCGGTCACAGTCTCCCCGGCAGGCGCATTTATCGTATTGTATCCGTACTTAAACGATCGCCCGTTCAGGATCAGTTCCGTGTAGGTAGCTACAGCGTCGCTTCCGCTCCTGTTCTCGATCGCAAAGTAAAGCTCAAAGCTGTTCTCGCCGCCCATATCATATGCTTCAACGTGATCAAACGTTATCGTAAAGTTCTCATCCTCATAAATTACAGGCGTTCTGTCCACCATCGGCAGGAGCAATTCACTCAGGAAATCTCCGGAGCGTTCTTCGGTGCTCGTTCTCAGCGCTTCCCAGAAATTCTGATATCGGTCGGCCGGAAGCTGCTGCTCTTCCTGCCACTCCACGATCGCATTCACAATGATCGCGGCAGCGATGTTCTGCTCGTATTTGTATTCACTCATCTCTTCTACCTGTGCCTGAAGCTCATTGATCGGCTTCTCCTGAGACACAGCGCACTCCAGATATGGCTTCAGGATCGACTCTGCCAGGCTTTCAGCCTCAGCCTTCTCTGACGCCATAATATCTTCAAAAGCCTCCTCTTTCGTCCAGTTATCCTCAACATGCTTCCGCAGTATCTCTGCGAGTGCCTGAGCCTCTTCGTCTGTAATTGCGTAATCGTTCAATGCTTCTCCCGCCGCGCCGCTCTCCGGATTACCATCCGTCTGCTCTTCTGCACAGGCGGTAATCGCCAGCAGCATGGCAAGCGTCAATGACAACAGGATCAATTTCAGTTCTCTTCTCATTTGGGTTCCTCCCTGTTTTTCATAAATTTACTCCTTCTGAATTCTAATACTTCTGTTTATTCACTGTCAACAGTAAGATCTTTCAGGGAAAAAACGGCAAAATATACAGAGAATCTTTCAAAAAATCTTGAAAGCGCAATCTCCTGCGCTTATAATATTTTCATACAGACAAGGAGAATTCCCCTACAATGTCTATAAGATCGCGGAAATGGAGCTGCATATTTTTATTAGTGTTTGTTTTTTTATTCATATTGGCGGTTTTCTTCCATGCTTATGGAGCCTCGTCAAAGGCAGACACCAAATCAAAGGCTGAGCTTGAATCAGAAGACGGGCTGAAGTCGAAGGCCGGGCTTACGTCAGAAACCGAGCCGAAATCAAAAACTGAGCCTGCATCAGAAACCGAGCTGAAATCAGAAGCCGAGTCCGAATCAGAGATCGAATCGGAATCGGAGAGCGAATTTCAGACCGAGCTGACCCCCGCCGAGCTTCAGGCGGTTTCAGAGCTTTCAAATGACCTGATCGGCATTGAATCCGCGGAGGTTGTCACAGACACCGAGCTCGAAACACTGATCTCACAGATCCGGGGCGCGCTGCCGGCCGGGAACGGAAGCTGGGCCGTGTACATAAGCGATCTGGTCAAGGGCACCGAGGCCTCGATCGACAGCTGCCGCATGCAAGCGGCCAGCCTGATCAAGCTCTACATCATGGGTGCGGTCTATGAGAATTATGAGAAATTGGTCTCCCTGTATGGAAAGGATACCTTGGACTACTACCTACAGGCCATGATCACTGTCAGCGACAACGACTCAGCAAACGCGCTTGTG
This sequence comes from uncultured Lachnospiraceae bacterium, assembly GCA_947629385.1. Classification (GTDB taxonomy): domain Bacteria; phylum Bacillota; class Clostridia; order Lachnospirales; family Lachnospiraceae; genus Choladousia. The sequence continues at coordinate 12,082 of CANRDO010000061.1, read as the reverse complement.
AGCTGTCTGGGCGACGGCGATCCTTCCGCCGGGATGCGCATAGTCAACGATTACTGTCTGGAGCACGGCTATTATGAGACGCATATGGGCCGCCTGCTCCTGCAGAGCAACGAGTTCGACGACAATTATACTTCTGTCTCTGACTGCGGGCATTTTCTGATAAATGTCTACGATGGAAATACCACGGAAAATCCTTATGCAGACTCCATGTACTCCCTGCTCAAGGCGCAGCAACGGCGCAACAAGATCCCGGCGCAGATGCCGGAGGGTGTCTGCATCGCCAACAAAACCGGCGAGCTGGACGACGTGGAGAACGACGCCGGAATCCTCTACGACACGGAGAACGACCTGATCATCGTCTTCATGTCGGAAAATCTCTCCGACGTCGGAAGCTCTCAGTACACGATTGCATCCCTGAGCAGGCAGATTTATGATTACTACTGCAATTGATCTGATCCTATTCAGATTTTATATTTATGATTTACGGAGGTAGGTTACTATGGAAAGAAAAACGATTCATCCGCTGAAGCTTTCAATTCTGAAGCATAAAAGCCTATGACAGCAGCAACGAGATCGGCAAGCTTTACACCGGCGATATCGTTCAGGTGCAGGATTCTTCTGATTCTACTTACTGGTACGTCTACGCGCCGTCACTCGGAAAATATGGTTATGTAAACAGTGATTATCTATACTAAAATGGACAATAACATTCTTCAGCAATTAAAAGAAAACATCGCAAAGATCATGATCGGCAACGAGCGCACGATCGAGCTTGTGCTCAGCTGTATCCTGGCAAAAGGACACATCCTTCTGGAGGATGTCCCCGGCACCGGCAAGACTGTGCTGGCAAAGTCGCTCGCGCGATCCGTACAGGCGGATTTCGGCCGCGTACAGTTCACGCCGGATCTGCTGCCCTCCGATGTCACCGGACTGAATTATTTTGACACAAAAGAGGGAGATTTCGTGTTCTCGGAGGGCCCGGTCTTCTGCAATATCCTTCTGGCGGACGAGATCAACCGGGCCACGCCGAAAACACAGAGCAGCCTGCTCGAATGTATGGCGGAACGGCAGGTCACGGTAGACAAGATCACTCGGCCGCTCTCCGAGCCGTTTTTGGTGATCGCCACGCAGAACCCGCTGGAGACGCTGGGCACCTTTCCGCTGCCCGAGGCGCAGATGGACCGTTTTCTGATGCAGATCTCGATGGAAAACCTCTCTCCCGCCCAGGAGCGCGCCATGGTAGAGCGTTTTCTCGTCGATGAGCCGTTAGAGCAGCTTGAAGCCGTCTGCACGAAGGACGATATCGTGCGGCTTCAGGAGGAATGCCGGACAGTCTACCTGCATCCGGAGCTCCTGAAATATATCGTGGACGTTATACACGCGACCAGAAGCCACGCAAAAGTGCTTCACGGCGTCAGCCCCAGGGGCACGCTCGCGTTCGTGCGCGCGTCACAGGGCTACGCGATGGTACAGGGGCGGCGCTTTGTCGTTCCGGAGGACATCAAAGCCGTGGCCGTCCCTGTGCTCGCGCATCGGCTGAGTCTCGCGGCCGGCGAGGATGAAAAACGGCTTTCCGCGCAGATCATCATCGAGATTTTAAAGAACGTCCCGCTGCCCACCGAGGACTGGGGGAAACGCTGAATGTTGATTCTCCTGCTGCTCGGCGTACTGTTCGCCTATTATCTTCAGAGATATATTTATGAAAAATACTGGGACAAAAACCTGCAGCTGCAGGTATCCTTCTCCGACGCCTACGTGTACGAGGGGGAATCCTCTTCTCTGCGCGAAGAGATCGCAAACGACAAGAAGCTCCCTCTTCCGGCGGTTGAAGTGCGCCTTGCCGTCAGCCGCGATCTCGCGTTTTTCGGAGAGGCCAGCGCAAATACAAACGTGACCGACTTAAGCTACAAGCGTGATGTGTTCTCCTTTCTGTTTCATCAGAAGGTGATCCACACGCTTCCTTTTGTCTGCTTGAAAAGAGGCCTGTATCAGATTTCAAAGGCGGAAATGATCGGATACGATCTCTTCTTCCGCACGCAGCGCTATCTGAGCGCCGCCCAGCAGACGCAGCTTTATGTCTATCCGGCGCAGATCAGTACCGACCGGATCCGGCTGCTCTGTCAGGCAGTCTCCGGCATGGTGCTCGTACAGAATCGTCTGTATCCGGATCCCTTCGAGTTCTCCGGCATCCGCGAATACCGCCGTGATCCCATGCACCATATCAACTGGAAGGCGTCCGCAAAAGGCAGCTCTTTGATGGTCAACCAGTTTGATTCCACCACGAGCATTCACACGACGATCCTTCTGGACGTTGATGATCCCTATATTCTGCACAGCGAGGCTCTGACCGAGGAGAGCATCCGCATTGCCTCATCTCTCGCCGCGCGGCTGGTAAGGCAGAATATGGAGTTGCGGCTCATCAGCAACGCTGTCCTTGAGGCATGTACAGTAGTCTGGCAGGGCAAGCCGGGTGCAGCGAAGATCCATGAGCTGAACCGCATGCTCGCATGCATCGACACACGGCAAAAAGTCGCCCCGGTCAGTGAACTCTTACAGGAGGAAGCCTCCGAAAAACATTCCGGGCAGATCTATGTCCTGATCTCAAAAAACCAGGACAGTGTCGGGATGAATCTTCTGCGCGCGCTGTCCGTCGGAAATGAAATCCTGTGGGTGATCCCCGTCAGACCGGGCGAAGCACTGCTTCACTCAGACGCGCCAGGCATACATCTGATGCGATGGGAGGTGGAAACCCCATGAAAAGCTTAACAAAAAGCGGAATTTTCCTCGCAGCGCTGTCATGGCTTCACATCCTGCTGATCTGCGCAGGACTGTACCTGCTGACTATCCTGACTTATGATATGGAAGCAGCCGGGGTACCGCTGCCCCGTACGGCAAAAAGTCCTATGGAACTGCTGGCCGGATCGCTCTGGCTCATCATCCCTCTCGCGCTCGGCTGGGTATTCATCCGCATGACCCGCTCGCTCGTGGTCTACCTGCTGTGTTCCTGTGCGGTATGCGCGCTGCTTTCAGGACTCACGCATTCTGTTCTGACCACGGCTCTCTCGGCGTTTCTCCTGGCTGCGCGCTGCTACACGCGCATCAAGAAAGGGAAGCTTGCGCGCATGCTTGCCGAGACTCCGGGCGAGGCCGGCGCACAGCTCGCACCTGAGCTCTGGGAAATCCCGACCTTTCTAGACCGTCCGAGTCCGGCACATTGGGGCATATTTGTATTTTATTATGTCATTTTACTTCTCGCGAAAAAAGCATTTCTTCTGAAATATGTCTTTTATCTACTGCTCGCCGATGTTTTTGTCTGTTTTCTGTTTGGATATCTGGACAACATGCAGCGCTTTATCCGCGAGAACAAACGCATCGCCAACCTTCCGGTTCACTCTATTCAGAAGGTCGGCAGGATCCTGCTGCTCGTCAGCGTGATCCTGCTCGGGCTGATCGTACTTCCGTCCGCGCTCTACGGCCGCGAACCGCTGGCAGATCTGCACATACGCAGAAGGACTGTCGAGATCACTCCCTCCACGGAAATGCCGGAAATGATGCCCGATATCCTTTCTCCCGCAGATCTCGGCATGACGGAAGCTCCCTCCGAACCGCCCGCATGGCTGACCGCGCTTAGCAACGTGCTCTTTTATCTGGGAGCCGTCATCGCCGCCGCTGCATTGCTGGCCGTCATCTACCGGATCTGCAGGAACGCCCTGTCCTACTTTGCCCAGGATGAAGAAGATGAGATCCTCTTTCTCGGGGCAGAAGAAACCTCCGGCGTTCACGCCGACAGGCGGCTTCCGCGTGAAAAAAAAGAACGGCGAAGCTCGCCGAACCGGAAAATACGCAGACTGTATAAAAAGACGATCCGCAATGCCATGAAAAAAAACGCCGCACAAGGGAAGGTCGAAAGCGGACAGAAATTCCCGGCAGGGAGAACAGAAGTCCCTGCAGAAAGCATGTTCCCGGCGGGGTGGGAAACCCCATCTGAGCTGGAGACAAAAGCGCAGCTTGCACGGGACGCATCCACAGACAAGCTGCACACTTTGTACGAAAAAGCTCGCTACAGCCACGAAGGCTGTACCGAAGAGGATGCGGAGGCCCTGCGGTAACATATTTATCAAGGGTTACCAAAGAGCCTGCCACTGTCCGAAGGCTTTTCTATTTGCTCAGATATTTCTTCCGATTGCACGCCGTATTCGCGACAAATTTCATTTTCTGACGTTTTGTCTTTCCGACCATGTTTGCGAGAACACTCTTGAATTCTTTCTTGGTGACATCCCTTCCTACGACCCACTCCCCGAGCAGCTCGTCATACTGCGATTCCGGAATGGAAGCGTCGCTGAAATAATAGTATCCGTACTCCGCGTCGCCGCCGGAAGCCTCCCATGATTTCGTCAAAACTTCCATCAAGGCATACTTATAACTACCCTGTTTACAAGGGGCAATCGTGCAGTAATCTTCCCAGTAATAGACCTCTGGCATGGCGTCCTTATACCGGTACATTACAAGGTTCCGTTTCGGATAATAGTAATAGGTCAATTTATCTATATGAGGGTCATCCGCAATCATCATGCCCATCGTCTGATCCACAACTTCCTTGCCGTTGATATAGTACACATAATTGCTGCTGTTTTTCTTCGTGATGGCCATCAGATCCGGAATGCTGTCCCCATTGATATAACAGACGCTGAAATACTTGTATTTCGTGTTTTTCTCAAGCATTTTTTTGTATTTACTTAGCGCCTGTGCCTTCTTGATCTCCAGACTCTGCGCCTGGCTTTGACCCTTTTTCGTAACCGTTACCTGACAGACAGCTTTCTTTCCGTTTCCGGTTGTGACGGTGATGGTTGCTTTTCCTTTCTTTTTCGCCGTCACTTTCCCATTCTTCACCGTCGCCACTTTTTTGTTGCTGCTCTTCCAGCTCAGCTTCTTCACCGCTCCGGACGGAGAGACGGTCGCTTTCAGCGTCGCGCTTGATCCTATTTTCAAGGAGAGCTTTTTCTTGTTCAGCGTCACCTTTGTCGGCTGTTTTTTCTTTGGGGCCGTCTTGGTGACCGTCACTTTACAGGTTGCTTTTTTGCCGTCGCCGTTCTGAACTGTGATCGTCGCCTTCCCCGCTTTTTTCGCGGTCACTTTTCCGTTCTTAACCTTAGCCACCTTGCTGTTGCTGCTCTTCCAGCTCAGTTTTTTCGAAGCGCTCTTCGGTGTAACCGTCGCCTTCAACGTGGCCGTCTTACCGACTACCAGAGACAGCTTGCTCTTATTCAGCGTGACCTTCGTGGACGCAACGGTCTTATATGCTTCCACCAGACCGTAGCCGTAGGTCATGTCCCAGCCGGCCGGGCCAAGATCCTTTGCGTTGCTCTTAATCAGAGTCTCAATCTGGGCGGGAGTTCTCGTCATATCCTGAAGCTTGTACATCGCTGCGATGGCCGCCACATGCGGAGTCGCCATGGACGTCCCGCTCAAAGTATCAAAGCTGTTGCCCAGAACCGGTCCGCTAACGCTCACTCCCGGTGCGACAACATCCAGCGAATTCCCCCTGTTTGAAAAAGGAGCTATCTTAAGATTTGAATCGACTGCGCCGACGATGATCGCCTCGCTGATATGAGCCGGGCAAAACATCGCAGTATCTTCTCCCGCATTTCCGGCGGCAACAACAACCGTCACTCCATTTTGAACCGCATAGGAAATATTTTCATCCAGGAAATTGCTATGACGACCACTCAGACTGAGATTGATAATCTTTGCCCCGTTATCCACCGCATAGCGCACGCCCAAGGCCACAGTCAGCGTCAGTCCGCTTCCGCGCGCGTCCAGAACCCGGACCGGCATGATCTTCACATTCAAGCCTGGCGTACAGTCCACAATCGTGCCCGCCACATGCGTTCCATGCCTGTTCAAATCCACCGGCGTCTCGTCATTGTCAACAAAGTCATAGCCGGCCGTCATTCTCCCGTTGAGAACCGGATGGTTTGCAACGCCGCTGTCTACTACGGCTACCCTGATCTCCTGCTGTCTGGTCGGAGCAAGCTCCGCTGCCAGCTTATCCGCACCGATTACGGAAACACCCCAGGAATAATGCTTCGTCGACTTTGTGCTCGTAGCCGTCCCCTTCATGTTGGAATCCGGTTCGACATATTCAACCTCTCCCAACGCCTGCAGCTGCTTCATGGCCGACTCCGCTTCATCGCAGGTGGAAAATTGAAGTATGTACAGCGGGCCTGCCTGCACCACGCTGATCGGATGATACTTCTGAAAATCCAGCCCGCCAGCCTTCGTTTTCACGATAAGCCTTTTGTTGCAAAAAATGTCATTTGACCCCACTGTACTCTGCCCTACAGGGGCGTTTTTGTCAATCATATCGATCACCGCGTCGGTGAACTGGTCAAAGCTGCTTACCCGGACGACGTTACCGTCTGATGCCAAAACTCCAAGCGGAAACGCAAATAGAAAACAGCATGCAAGCAGTAATATTTTCAGCCCAAACCTGTACTTTCTTTTTTCCATGTTCTCTCTCCTGTACTTAATCATGAAACACAAATTTTCCTGGATTTCTCATTCCTGGTAACAGGATACAATGTTTTGTATAAATAATCAAGAAGTATTCGTTCTGACCGCTGTATGTATATTTTGCAGCAATTTCTGCATCGGCTACAGTCGTAATTTGCGAACAATTCTTCATGCTTTCTCCTCCTTGTTCTCCTTCTTAAATTATCGCAAAGTGTTTGCGGGCTTTTTGCCGCTTCACAGGAATGCTGAATTATTAGCGAAAATCAAGCTTCCCACGCTCACATCAATCACCATTCTATTTAAAAGAAGAAACGATTTCACAAACGTCAGGTTTGATTTCACAAATATCAGTCTGCTGGTCTTAAAAAGAGGGAAAAAGTATGTTATAATCCTTTTAATTCCTAACAAAAAAGACGGAGCGGCGTATCAAGTAGAAAAGATAATATCTAAAAATCAATAATTTTAAGGAGGAATCAAGATGAACGAGAAACAGGCAAACGAGATGACAACGAAACTGAAGGGGGCGATGTCTGCGGAGGAGTTTTTGACTATCTTCAAAGAATATGGCGCAGAAGCGACCGAGGAGCAGGTGAAGGCCTTGTTCGAGCGGATGCACACACAGGGCGAGCTTTCGGACGACACGCTGGAGAGCGCCGCGGGCGGTGTTGACTGGGGCTATGTAGATGAGCAGATAAAAAAATATGGTCCTGGTATCGTGCCGGCGTTGTGTGCGATGTACGGTATACGTATATAAGAGGAGCATGACGGCGCGTCAGCATCTGCGATCGATCAGAGGTAAAGACAAGTGATCATTTCCAATAGTTTTTCCGCGATCGGCGTGAAAGCCTGATGCGAAGAATCCTTTCAGTTCGGGCATTTCAGCAATGATAAAATTGGGAGTACAATTCCCTGACGATATCTTGGTATTCAAAAAAGCCCATACCCCCCCCCGGCAACTGCGGCGAGCGCATCGTCAGAGAGCTCGCCGGCAGCGCCGCTGAGCTTATCGAGCAGCTCCTGAGCCTTCTCCTCCGTCACTTTCCTGCCGTACTCCTTCGAGATAGCGATGATCTATCTCCTCCACCGTCCTTGCTTTCTGCAGTTTTGCAAGCATTTCCTCGTTCATTATGTTCTATCTCCTATCTTCTCTGATTTATATGATACGTACTTGCGTCCTTTCCCTGATTTTTGCTTCCCTTATTTTAAAAACCCATATTCCCTCAATGCATCGCGAAATGCCCATCTGCGGCTATATTTTTCTCTATAGTGCGTCATCAGGCTTTGCTTCCTGCCTGCCGCTCCGCCTCGGGATTCTTCCACTTCCCCCAATGCTGCGATAAAAGCGGCGCAGCGTCTTATCGACAATGGCTCCGTCCATGGGCGTCAGTGCTCTCCATTTCAAAAAACAAGAATAAAAATCTTCATTATCATCCGCCTCTTCTTTCCCCAAACCTTTGGCGTATCCTTCCGTTGTAAATCGCAAAGCACTGTTTCATAAAACTTCCGCTCCAGCCCAATGCCGTCTGCATCCCCATCCCTCTTTTAGCAGTCAAAACTTTCACAAAGTTTCTGGTCAGAAACTCGATTGCATACAAATCGGAGCAGCTCCATGTGGCTTTTGGCGTTTCTTCCCATATCTGATCAAGCTCCCTTGGGGTCTCCCCGGCATTCCTGCTGTTTAGAAGCGCCCGCAGGTAATGGATGGGCTCCAAAGAAGAGCGGAAGCTTTCCACATAACACATTTCCGCGATATCTGGTTTTCCGGATCTTACCGCAAAATCCGCCGTCATCAAAGCAACCTCGCCGCGGACAGAACTGGCGCGGTCAATCAGATCGAGCGCTTCCACTCCCAGATCCAGCATTGTTTCCTCTGAGGCATCTGAATTTGGTTCCAGGAGCTTCAAGTATAATTCCGGATGAGTCCCCGCACATGATCTGGCTGCCTCTACAGAAAACGCAAAGTCGTCCTTGAGAGATAGCGCCTCCTGAAACAGTCTGTTTGATATAGCGCCTGTCTTGTCGCTGAGGAAGCGAATCCATGCGTCCAGAAAAGTATCGAACTCCGGCAGTTCCTCGTCGCCATGCTGCATCAGGCTCTCAATTCCCAGCTCCTTCAAGCCAGCGTTGCATATTAAATCATAAATCTCCTCCGGACGCTTTTCTATCGGACAGCTATGATAAATACAGTAGAGAGCGTCGAGCGCAGCGGAGCTCAAATCTGCATCCAGAAGCTGATGATATCTCAGATCCTCCAGAGTAAAAACCCCCATATCGTATTCACTGTCGAGCTGAATTTCCAGAGCAAATAAGCGTTCCCCTATATCGGCTCCGTCCGCAAACATACACTGATCCACGCATTTATGGACAAAGCTGCATGCTGCTTCCAAAATGTCCTGTATTCCGTCAGAATCCGTGTAAAGGAATTCCTCCGCCATACTGTTATACCAGTCGTCATATTCGTCATTATATTCCTCGTAGAGAACCAGTTCCCCTTCTTCTATTTTCTTCAGTGCTTCACTGACGGAACCGTATTCCTCTGCAAGTTTGTCATCTTCTACATTGTATTCTTTTATCGCGCCGGATGCAGCTCTTGCCAGTCTCTCAAGAAATTCTTCCCGTTTTTCTTCTTCGAACAGCCTTGCCATTTCATGGATAAAAACAGCCAAATGCTTCTTTTCGCAGCTGTCTGCTAATTCGTCAACTTTTTTAAGAAATCGAACCAGATTCATCTTTTTCTCCTTTGTAGTATATTTCCTATTTTCATAAAATTATCGATTTCTCCAACGAAAATGATATTCTTTTTTCAAACGCTCATAGATCTCAAACGCAACCGGACAGACTTCGACCGCATCCAGGACGCTGTACAGACTTTGCAGCCGCTCCGGCTGATTTGTATACGGATATTTCTTACAATTGTCAGGCCTGCAGGCACCCAGCCTGCAGCAACCATCCGATTCCAGAAAGTCGCACGGCATATGCTTTGTCGGATAATTTCCCTCTACCGTTTTGTCTTGCAGATATGTATCCATAAACTGTTCGTGTGTCATGCCCAGATACTTTGCGTCACGATCCACCTCTTTCTCCGGAATACTTCCCGCGTACATTTTGCAGCAATTTCTGCATCGGTTGCAATCATAATCCGCAAATAATTCTTCATGCAGTTCCCGAAACTGCCTGTCCAATGTCTCCTCGTCCGCATGGCACTTTAAAAATGTGCGAAACGCGAAATTTTCATTCTCTTTCTTTTTAGATTCAAATTTTACTTTCCTCGGCTCAATCATTTTCTCCTTGTTTCCTTTCTAAAATACTATCTTTAGTTTCTGCCCGTCTGCAAACGTCAATTCTACGCCTCCACTCGTATTTGCAAATGAAGAATACGTCTCCCAAAGCGAATTTGGAATGCCTCCTTCCGCTTTCTTTATTTCATTAAATATGTCAAAATATCTATTATCGCTTTCTGTCCATCGCCTTGCAGAACACTACAGCCACCAATGTACTCACTGCCGTCGCCGCGATCCCCGGTCCGACGATTGCCGTGGGGTTCACGCTGCCGTACTGCGCGCGGTAGGCGATGACGTTGACGGGAATGAGCTGCAGGGAAGAAATATTCAGGATCAGAAACGTACACATCTCATTGCTCGCCACGCCGCGGGGTGCGACCCGTATTCTTCGCCTGCTCTTCGTACCTGCCGCCTGCTGCACTGCGGCCGTCTTTACTTTTTTTCTTGCGTCCCTTACGCTCTCTGGTTCCGCCTGCTGCTCCGCTGCTGTCCTCCGCGCGTACCTGTCCTCTTTCTTTTGCGCACTTGCGCTCTTATCCTCCATCTGATATCTGTCCGCCCGCTGTGCCGCATCTGCCATCTGCTGTGCCGCGTCCGTCCCCCGCTCGGTTTCGGCCTCCGCCCTCCGCTCCTCCTCCAGCTCGGCAAGACTCTCCATCGCCTTCAAACCCGCCGGGGTAGCCGCCCAGCCCAGACCGAGAAAATTAGCGACAAAATTCATCGTGATATGCTCATTCGCTGGATGTCCTTCAGGGATATGCGGGAACAAAAAACGGATCAGGGGCTGGATCCGCCTCGAAATCGAGCGAACCAGCCCCGCATCTTTCGCAATCTCCATCAGCCCCATCCAGAGGCCCATGACCCCGAGCATCGTGATACACAGCGTAACCGCCTCCTTCGAGGAGCGCAGCACCGCGTCGGAAACCGCATCGATATTTCCCGTCAGGATCCCATAGACCATACCGGCCAGTATCATTCCCGCCCAAATATAATTCATGACTGTACCTGCTTTCCGTCTGCATGCCTCTGGCCGCGCCTTTCCGAATACGCTGTATCGTACGCATCCTGCCGCGCCACTTTCAACTTTGCCAGACGATTACTTTATACAGTATATTTTCAAATCCGCCGCGGCATTCTGCCTTTTACAGGACCTTTCGGCGGTTCTTTTCTACCAGTCAGATATTTTGAGCTTTTGATTTTCCGCGCTCGCCATCCCGGATTGAGCTGTCGATCTTCCGCGAGATCAGATATCTCGGCCTACCCTTGACCTCCTCGTAGATCTTCGCGATATAATATCCGATAATTCCGAGGCTGATCATAATCACGCTCCCGATGATCAGAAGCAGCAAAATAACCGTGGTGAAGCCTTCGACTGCATGTCCGCTGAAATACTTCACCAGAGACTGGATCCCGAGTACCACCGCCAGCAGCAGAACAAAGAAGCCTGCCACCGTGACGCACTGCATCGGAACCGTCGAAAACGAGACGATGTTTTTGACGGCGTACTGAACCAGCGACCAGGTGGACCATTTGGACTCTCCCTCCGTACGCTCCCGCACATCAAATTCAACGGAGGTTGTTCGAAATCCGATCCAGGAGGACAGCGCCCGGAAAAACGTGTTCCGCTCCGGCATCGCGAGCAGCGCGTCGACCGCCCTCCGGTCAAGCAGTTTGAAGTCCGAGGCGCGCGACATATCGATCTTCGCCGCCTTTGAGATGATCCGGTAAAACATTCCGGCGCTCGCGCGGTGCAGCACGCTCTCCTGGCCTCTGCTGTGCTTGACGCCCTCGATCACCTCGTACCCCTGCTCCCAGAGCCGGTACATCTCCACAAGCGTCTCGGGCGGGTGCTGGAGATCGCAGTCCATCACGGCGCAGCAGTCTCCCGAGGCGCTTGCAAGCCCCGCCAGCATCGCGGCCTCTTTGCCGAAATTCCGCGAGAAACACACGGCCGCCACATGCGGGTCCTCTGCCGCCGTTCGCTCAATCTCGACCCAGGTACCGTCCTTCGAGCCGTCGTTTACAAAGACGAGCTCATAGGCGATGCCCGCTCCCGTGAGCACGCCTCCGACTGCGGCCGCCGCTTTCCTTATCATTTTTTCCTCATTGTACGCCGGCAAAATTACCGAAAGCATTTCTTTGTTTCCTTTCTGCGCGGCAGGCCGCGCTGAACTGTATTCGTGTATAATTCACATAATGGCTATCCGGACGCCCTGCACGGGCTTGCAATGTCAGGGCAGACCCGCTCGCGCTTAATCGGGCACGCAGCGGTGCATAAGCTCGCTTGC
>CANRDO010000060.1 GCA_947629385.1 uncultured Lachnospiraceae bacterium | reverse complement strand
AGGAATCCCATGAAAGTAAATGTAGGTTCAAAATACTAGGACTCTCGTACACCCCAGGAACGTACTTGCAGTTCTTATCGATAGTATAACCCAGTATGCCGCGATAATCAACCTGTTTTTCAAGCAAATTTTGGCAAAAATCTGCCTCCTTTATCTGCTCAATTCCTCATATGTCGCCCGCACTGCCTTGATGAACTCCTCGCTGTTCAATACGGTCACATCCTCGAGCGAGGTGATCAGCGCAAGATCCTTCGTCATCTTCCCGCTCTCAATCGTGCGGATGACCGCCTGCTCCAGACGATCCGCGTAGGCGCAAAGCTCCGCAATGCCGTCGAGCTCGCCGCGTTTGCGCAACGCGCCGGTCCACGCAAAGATCGTCGCGACTGAGTTCGTCGAGGTCTCCTCACCCTTCAAGTGCTTGTAATAATGGCGCTGTACGGTCCCGTGCGCCGCCTCATACTCGTAGATTCCGTCCGGGGACACCAGCACGGAGGTCATCATCGCGAGCGAGCCGAACGCAGAAGACACCATATCGCTCATCACGTCGCCGTCATAATTCTTACAGGCCCAGATAAATCCGCCCTCCGACTTCATGACGCGGGCCACCGCGTCGTCGATCAATGTGTAGAAGTATGTGATTCCGGCAGCTTCAAACTTCTCCTTATACTGCGCGTCGAAGATCTCCTGGAAAATGTCCTTAAACGTGTGGTCATATTTCTTGGAAATTGTGTCCTTACATGCGAACCAGAGATCCTGCTTCGTATCAAGAGCATAATTAAAGCAGCTCTTCGCGAAGCTCTCGATCGAGGCATGCAGATTGTGTATGCCCTGCAGCACACCTGGTCCCTTGTAATCAAACACCGTCTCTCTCGTCTCGGTCCCATCCTCGGCCGTAAACACCAGCTCCGCCTTGCCCGGTCCCGGAATGATCATCTCCACATTCTTGTACAAATCGCCATACGCGTGTCTCGCGATCGTGATCGGCTTCTTCCACGTCCGCACATACGGTTCAATCCCCTTCACGACGATCGGAGCGCGGAACACCGTCCCGTCGAGGATCGCGCGGATCGTCCCGTTTGGGCTCTTCCACATCTCCTTGAGGTCGTACTCTTTCACTCGCGCGGCGTTCGGCGTGATCGTTGCACATTTCACTGCCACGCCATACTTCTTCGCCGCGTTTGCGCTGTCGATTGTGATCTGGTCGTCTGTCGCGTCGCGGTTCTTCAGTCCGAGATCATAATACTCGCTCTTCAGCTCCACAAACGGGCAGATCAGCTCGTCCTTGATCATCTTCCAGAGGACTCTCGTCATCTCATCCCCGTCCATCTCGACGATCGGGGTCGTCATCTTGATTCTTTCCATTTGTCTCACATTTCCTTTCCTTGCTGTCATTCACCTTATTCATTTTCTGCTTGTATGTTGGCAAACTACAGACAGGAATCGCAGGGATTCCGTCCGATGTAAGTTATTCTTTCGCCCACCCAAATGAGTACCGCACAGCCTTCTCCCAGCCTGCAAGCCTACGTACGCGTTCGTCTGAATCCATCTGCGGTTCAAACACGCGGTCCGTCTTCCAGTTCTGCCGGATCTCATCCGTGTCTTTCCAGAAACCGACCGCCAGCCCTGCCAGATACGCGGCGCCCATCGCCGTCGTCTCAATGCACTGCGGCCGCAGCACCTGCTGTCCGATCACATCCGCCTGATACTGCATCAGGAAGTTGTTCGCGCTCGCGCCGCCGTCTACCTTGAGACCGGCGAGCCGGATACCCGAATCCGCCTCCATCGCGCGGATCACATCGTTCGTCTGGTACGCCAGCGATTCCAGCGTTGCCCGTACGATGTGATATTTGTTGACTCCGCGCGTGATCCCGACGATGCAGCCGCGCGCGTACTGATCCCAGTATGGGGCTCCGAGCCCGGTAAACGCCGGAACCACATAGCAGCCGTTCGTGTCCTGCACTCGCCCGGCGATCCACTCCGTGTCCGGCGCAGAATCGATCAGGTGCATCTCATCGCGCAGCCACTGGATCGCGGCTCCGGCCACAAAGATCGACCCCTCCAGCGCGTAAGTCACCTTGCCGTCCAGTCCCCAGGCGATCGTCGTCACGAGTCCGTTGTCCGAGAACACAGGCTTTTCCCCTGTGTTCATCAGCAGGAAACCGCCTGTCCCGTAAGTGTTCTTGACCTCCCCGAGTTTGAAACAGGTCTGCCCGAACAGCGCCGCCTGCTGGTCGCCCGCCGCGCCCGCGATCGGGATCTCGCCGCCCAAGAATTCCGGCGCGCTCTTCCCGTATACCTTGCTCGAAGCCGCCACCCGCGGCAGCATGGATTTCGGAATGTCAAGCTCCCGCAGGATATCATCGTCCCATTGAAGCGTATTAATGTTGAAAAGCATGGTCCGGGACGCGTTCGTGTAGTCGGTCACGTGTACCGCGCCCTTCGTCAGCTTCCAGATCAGCCAGGTCTCGACCGTGCCGAACAGCAGCTTCCCGGCCTCCGCCTTCTCCCGCGCTCCCGGCACGTTGTCCAGCAGCCATTTGATCTTTGTCCCTGAGAAATAGGCGTCAATCACGAGCCCCGTCTTCTGCCGGAACGTCTCCGTCAGGCCACGCTCCTTCAGGCTGTCGCAGTACTCCGCGGTCCTGCGGCACTGCCAGACGATCGCGTGGTGGATCGGCACGCCGGTCTCCTTGTCCCAGACGATCGCGGTCTCACGCTGATTCGTGATCCCGAGCGCCGCGATATCCGCGGCCGTCGCTCCGATCTTCGACATCGCCTCGACCGCCACGCCGAGCTGCGTCGACCAGATCTCGTCCGCGTCGTGCTCTACCCAGCCGGGCTTCGGGAAATACTGCGTAAATTCCTTCTGCGCCACACTGCAGATGTTTCCCTCATGGTCGAACAAAATGCAGCGGTTGCTCGTCGTCCCGGCGTCCAGCGCCATCACATATTTACTCATACTGACCCTCCTGATATTACATCCCGCGCTCGCGAAATATATGCAAATGTTCTGATTCTATTTTATCAGACATTTTCTCCGTTGCAAAGAGTCGGCTTTCAGAATGACTTCTCCAATCTCCGTATCATCTCATCCACATCCGCCTTCTCAATGATCAGCGGCGGTACGAGCCGGATCACATTGCCTCCCGCGCTCATCACGATCAGGCCGTTCTCCAGCGCCCTGGACACAATCTCTCCAACCGGCCGTCCTTCCACGACAAGTCCCTGCATCAGGCCCATGCCGCGGCGCTCGGTCAGAAAATCATACTTCGCTGCCAACTCGTCGAGCTTCTGCTCCAGATACGGCGCGATCTCGTTGACATGGCCGATCACGTCCAGCTCCTCAAACAGGTCGAACACCTTCGACACGGCCGCGCAGGCCAGCGGGTTGCCGCCGTAGGTCGTCCCATGGTCGCCCGGCACGAGCGACGCCTTCGCAGTCTTCTCATTGAGCACGAACGCGCCTACCGGAATGCCACAGCCGAGTGCCTTCGCGCTTGTCATGATGTCCGGCTGCACGCCGTACTTCTGCCAGACAAACCAGCTGCCGCAGCGCCCCATGCCGCACTGGATCTCATCGAAGATCAGCAGGATATCTTTCTCGTCACACAGCGCGCGCAGACCCTTCAGGAATTCCGGCGTCGCCGGATAGATGCCGCCCTCGCCCTGCACCGGCTCGAGCAGGATCGCGCAGGTCTTCTCGTTCACCTGTGCCTTTACGCTCTCCAGATCGTTGAAATCTGCGAAACGGATGCCGCCGATCAGCGGCTTGAACGCCTCCTGATAATGCGGGTTTCCGGTCACGGACAGCGCGCCCATGCTCCTGCCGTGGAAGGAATTGTTCATCGCGATGATCTCGTGATCCGTACTTCCATCCTTCAGGTACGCGTATTTCCGCGCCGCCTTGATCGCGCCCTCGATTGCCTCCGTGCCGCTGTTCGTGAAGAACACCTTGTCCATGCCGCTTTTCTTCACCAGCTTCTCAGCCGCGTCCGCGAGCGGCACGCTGTAATAAAGATTCGAGGTATGGATGAGCTTTCCGATCTGCGCATTCAGCGCCTCCTCGTAAGCTTTGTTCCCGTAGCCGAGCGCAAACACCGCGATCCCGGCCCCGAAATCCAGGTATTTCTTTCCGTCGACGTCGGTGAGCCATACGCCCTCGCCGCTCTCCAACACCGCCGGAAAGCGATTGTAAGTGTGGAGGACGTACTGCTCCGCACGCTCCATATATTCTGCGGATCTCATTTCTCTCACTCCTATTCTCCTGCTTTTTCCTGGCCTGATTAAACTTGCAGCAGTTTACACGTCGTACCGCTCCTCGTCGTCCCCGATGATCGCCGTGCCGATGCCCTTGTTCGTGAAGAACTCAAGCAGCAGGCAGTGCTCGATCCTTCCGTCGAGGATATGTACCCGAGAGACGCCGGATTCGATCGCGCTGATGCAGTTTTCCAGTTTCGGCAGCATACCGCCGCCCACATTTCCGCTCTTTAAAAATTCCTTCGCCTCCGGGATCGACAGCTCGCTGATCAGGGAGGATCGGTCGAGCGGATCGCGGTACACGCCCTCGATGTCCGAGAGGAACACAAGCTTCGCCGCCTTGACCGCCGTCGCGATCGCGCAGGCCGCGTCGTCCGCGTTGATGTTGAACGAATGGTACTCGTCGTCCGAGCCGACCGGGCAGATGACCGGGATAAAGTCGTTGTCCAGCAGCGTGTCGAGCAGGCAGGTGTTGACCTCCTTGATCTCCCCGACGAAACCGATGTCCTTGCCGCCGGAGAGCTTCTTGTCGACGCGCAGGACCGTCCCGTCCTTACCGCTGATGCCGACCGCCTTCAGACCCACCTTTTCCATCATCGAGACAAGCCCTTTGTTGATCTTATTCAGCACCATCTCTGCGATCTCCATCGTCGGCTTGTCGGTCACGCGCAGCCCGTTCACAAAATTCGTCTCGAGGCCGACCTTGTTGATCCACTTCGTGATCTCCTTGCCGCCCCCGTGCACGATGATCGGCCGGAAACCGACCAGCTTCAGAAGCGCCACATCGCGGATCACGCTCTTTTTCAGCTCGTGGTCCACCATCGCGCTCCCGCCGTATTTTACCACGATCGTCTTCCCGTGGAAGCGCTGGATGTAGGGAAGCGCCTCGATCAGGACGTTGGCCTTCTGCAGCCAAAGCTCCATCGTTGATTCCATGTCCGTTCACTCGCTTTCTTTATGATCTATAATCCGCATTAATTTTGACATAATCGTAAGTCAGATCGCAGCCCCAGGCGGTTGCGCACGCGTCCCCCAGCTTCACGTCGGCGATCGCCGTCACCGCGTCCTCGGAAAGGATTTTCGTCGCCTCCTCCTCGCTGTAACCGGTCGAGACGCCGTTTTCGATGATCTTGAGCTTCCCGGCTGCGCTCTCGAAGTACAGGTCGACCTTCTCCGGATCGAACTGCGCGCCGGAATATCCCATCGCGCAGAGGATGCGCCCCCAGTTCGCGTCGCGTCCGTAGATCGCGGCCTTTGTCAGGTTTGAGGTCACGACTGACTTGGCAAGCGTTACCGCCTGTTCCTTGCTCTCGGCTCCGATGACCTTCACCTCAAAAAGCTTCGTCGCGCCTTCGCCGTCCGCGGCCATCTTTTTCGCCAGATATGTATTGACGTAATTCAATGCTTCCGCAAATTTCGCGTAATCCTCGTTCTCAGTCGTGATTTCCGGATTCCCGGCCTGCCCGTTCGCGAGCAGCAGGCAGGTGTCGTTCGTCGAGGTGTCGCCGTCCACCGAGATCATGTTGTAGCTGTCGGCGACGCTCGCGCCGAGCGCCTTCTGCAGCAGCTCCTGAGAAATGCAGGCGTCCGTCGTCACAAAGCTCAGCATCGTGCACATGTTGGGATGGATCATTCCGGAGCCCTTGCTCATGCCGCCGAGCGTTACGGTCTTCCCGCCGAGCTCAACCTCAACCGCGATCTCCTTTTTCACTGTATCCGTCGTCATGATCGCCTCAGCCGCGAGCGTACCCGCCGCCGCGCTGCCCGAAAGCAGCGGCTTCATCTTCTCCACTCCGGCTTTGATCTTGTCGATCGGGATCTGCTGCCCGATGACGCCCGTGGACGCCACAAGCACCTGATTCGCCTCGATGCCGAACAGCTCCGCTGCCTTTTCCGCCGTCTCCTTGCAGTATCCGAGACCCTCCGCCCCGGTGCAGGCGTTCGCCACGCCGCTGTTGACGACGACTGCATGCGCCGTCTTATTTCCGTATGCAATGTCCTGATCCCACTTGACCGGAGCCGCCTTGACGACGTTCGTCGTGAACGTTCCCGCCACGCGGCACTCAGCCTCGCTGTAGATCATCGCCATATCCTTGCGGTCCTTCTTGATGCCCGCCGCGACGCCGATCGCCACAAATCCCTTCGCCGCGGTCACGCCGCCATGTATTTCCTGCATGCTCTATTCCTCCTCAGATAAACGCGTCATAATATTTTCTCAGCATATCTTCTGTCGTTCCATAAATATTTTCGCCGATAAAATAGTCAATCAATTCTTCTTTACAAAATCCTAGTTCCCGAATCCTGTGTACATTTTTGGGATCAATCTGAGATCTCTCAATTAATTCAATCGCTTTATTTAAAAAATTAAGCATCTTTCTCTGATCTTTGCCCTTATATCTCAGCGCTCTTTCCACTTCACTGCCGATGTTAGAGATTTGCTCCCCGACAGGCATGGTAAACCATCTTACATTTCTATCCATTTATTTACTACCTCGACAATTTTTTCTCTGGCTTGCGGAGATGCAACTGTTCTCCCTGCTCTTGGATATCCAGCCTCTCGATTTCTGGGTGGATTAATCAAAGAATCATATTCTATCTCAAAATCTTCAAGATTAATATTGATTCCGTACAAATTTTTGTTGGAAGAACCATTTTCCAACAAATATTCTTCCAAATCGGAATGTAATTCTGCATTTATCGCTAACAACCCACGCTCCACGTCAACCACACACTTTACGATATCCTCAAAGTAGCTTTCTTCTCCCAGTAAACTCAAGTTTAACAATGAACTTTTATTAATTCTTTCTTTCAATATAATCATTGCATTCCCTCCTGATCCGAATTAGCTTAGTTAAGGGAACATCGGCGCCTGCCGCAGCCCTTCCGCCTCGTTGATCCCGAACATCAGGTTCATATTCTGCACCGCCTGTCCGGCCGCGCCTTTGACAAGATTGTCCATTGCGCCCATCATGATGGCGCGCTTCGTGCGCGGGTCAAGCTTGAAATTGACGTCCACGAAATTGCTGCCCTCTACCCACTTTGTCTGCGGGCAGACGTCCTTCGGGAGCACACGGACGAAGCGCTCTGCTGCATAATACTTGTCGTAAGCAGCCTTCACTTCCTCATAGGAAACGTCCTTCTTCAGCGACGCGTAGGCCGTGATCAGAATGCCACGGTTCATCGGCACGAGGTGCGGCGTGAAGTTCAGCACGACCGGCTCGCCCGCCGCGTAGCCGAGCTGCTCCTCAATCTCCGGCGTGTGCCGGTGCGTCGCAACGCCGTACGCCTTCATGTTCTCGTTGACCTCACAGAACAGGTTGTCAGTCTTCGCCCCGCGCCCCGCGCCGGACGTTCCGGATTTCGCGTCGATAATGATCGTAGCAGGGTCGATCAGGCCTTCCTTCAGGAGAGGATAGATCGACAGCGTGCTGCAGGTCGGATAGCAGCCCGGATTCGCGATCAGTCGCGCGCCTTTGATCTGTTCCCGGTTGATCTCGCACAGGCCGTAGACCGCCTCGTCGATGTACTGCGGCGCCTTGTGCTCGATCTTATACCATTCCTCGTATATTTTTACATCCTTGAGCCGGAAGTCCGCGCTCAGATCGACGACCTTTGTGCCCGAGAGGATCTCCTCGTTCACGAGAGACGCGCACAGGCCTTGCGGCGTCGCCGTGAAGATCACATCCGCCTGCTTTGCAAGCTCGTCCATGTTGTCATCCATGCACTTCGCGTCGACTAGCTCGAACATATTCTGATAGATCGAGGCGTAGCTCTGATCCACATAGCTTCTGGAGCCGTACCAGACGATCTCCGCCTCCTTGTGTCCCAGCAGCAGACGCACCAGCTCGCCTCCCGCATACCCGGTCGCCCCGATGATTCCAACCTTGATCATTTCATGTTCCCTCTCTTCTCCTTAAGCTGACTTTTCCTATCATAACCCATCTTCTGAAATAAGTAAAGTATTTTTGCCATGCATAATTATACACAATTCGTGTATAATATTCAAGTTTCTTTTACATTTTCTACAAAATAAATTTTCTCTCTTGCATATTTATGATATCTGCGTTATACTTGCAAACGATGTAAACAGCTGTGAGAAAGACAAACGAAACGAGGAGGATTTCATTATGAAAGAAAAAGTGATTCTCGCCTATTCCGGCGGACTGGACACGACAGCCATCATTCCGTGGCTGAAGGAGAATTTTGATTATGAAGTGATCTGCTGCTGCATCGACTGCGGGCAGGGCAACGAGCTGGACGGGCTTGAGGAACGCGCGAAGCTATCCGGCGCTTCCAAGTTATATATCGAGAACATCATTGACGAATTCTGCGACGAATACATTATGCCCTGCGTTGAAGCCGGCGCTGTGTATGAGCACAAATATCTGCTCGGCACCTCGATGGCCCGCCCGGTGATCGCGAAGAAGCTGGTCGAGATCGCGCGCAAGGAGAACGCTTCCGCGATCTGCCACGGCGCTACCGGCAAGGGCAACGACCAGATCCGCTTCGAGCTCGGCATCAAGGCTCTGGCCCCGGATCTGAAGATCATCGCTCCGTGGCGCATGACCGACGTCTGGACCATGCAGTCCCGCGAGGAGGAGATCGCGTACTGCAAGGCGCACGGGATCGACCTTCCGTTCGACGCGAGCCACAGCTACAGCCGCGACCGCAACCTCTGGCACATCAGCCACGAGGGCCTCGAGCTCGAGGATCCGGCCAACGAGCCGAACTACGACCACATGCTCGTACTCGGCGTGACGCCGGAGCGCGCGCCGGACGAGGGCGAATATGTGACCATGACCTTCGAGCAGGGCGTTCCGAAGTCCCTGAACGGCAAGGCAATGAAGGTCTCCGAGATCATCACGGAGTTGAATAAGCTGGGCGGCAAGCACGGCATCGGCATCGTCGACATCGTTGAAAACCGTGTGGTCGGCATGAAATCCCGCGGCGTCTATGAGACCCCGGGCGGAACGATCCTCATGGAGGCGCACGACCAGCTCGAGGAGCTGATCCTCGACCGCGAGACGCTGGAGACGAAGAAGAAGCTCGGCAGCCAGTTCGCGCAGATCGTCTACGAGGGCAAGTGGTTCACTCCGCTGCGCGAGGCGATCCAGGCGTTCGTGGATTCCACGCAGAAGTATGTAACCGGCGAAGTGAAGTTCAAGCTCTACAAGGGCAACATCATCAAGGCCGGCACCACCTCGCCGTACAGCCTGTACAACGAGTCCCTGGCTTCCTTCACGACCGGCGAGCTGTACGACCACCACGACGCGAGCGGTTTCATCACCCTCTTCGGTCTGCCGCTGAAGGTCCGCGCGATGAAGATGGCGGAGGTTGAAAAGAAGAAAAAATAAGAATCAAAAAGCAAATCACAATCGAGCAGGGTGGGGTTTCCCTACTCGCTGCGCGACCCGCGTGCTGCGACAGCAGCAAATTTTTCCTCTCGCGGGTCTGATCGAGTAGGAGGCGGTTTCCCCTCCTACTCGTCCGCGCGGCCCGGGTGCTGCACCAGCAGCAATTTTCCCTGCCCGGGCCTGCGCATAAAAAGCGTCCGGGAGATTTCTCCCGGACAGTTTTGTTTCGCTCTCTTATACCTCCGCTGCCTTCACCTGTTTCTGGTTCGCATATGTATAGTATTCCTCCAGCTCGGAACGACACTGTATGAAATATTTCTCCAGCCCCGGATCGAAATGAGATCCCATCGACTCTGTGATGATGTCGTACGCCTGATCGAAGGACATCGCCTCCTTGTAGCAGCGCTCGCTGACCAGCGCGTCGTAGACGTCCGCGATCGCCATGATGCGCGCCTCGATCGGAATGTCCGCCCCGGCAAGATGCTCCGGATAACCCTTCCCGTTCCATTTCTCGTGATGGTACTTCGCAATATTGCAGGCGATCCTGAGCGTATTCTCATCCGTCACGTCACGCAGCATGGATGGCAGAATCTGTGCGCCCTTCGTCGTATGCGTCTTCATGATCTCGAACTCCTCCGGCGTATACTTCCCCGGCTTGCGCAGGATCCGATCCTCGACCGCGATCTTCCCGATATCATGCAGCGGCGCGGTCCTCACGATCGTCGTGCAGAACTCATCCGGCAACCCGAGCTGTCCGTCCCGCCGGATCGCGTCGACCAGAATGCTCACCACATCGCTCGTCCTCCGGATGTGTCCGCCGGTGCTTGCGTCGCGGTTTTCTATGATATTCGCCATCCCGAGCACGATCTTCTGCTGGATCTGCTCGATATGCTCGGTCTTCTCCTTTACGTCATGCTCCAGCTTCTTCTGGTAATTGTCAACGAGCCTGACGTGCTCCCTCTCAACGGTGACGTCGGTGAGCCAGATCACGCTGCCCACCGTCTTTCCTGCGTTCTGAACCTTCTTCACTTTCGGCTCATAGACCTTGCCGTTCATCAGCAGGAAGCCCTCTTCGTCCGTCTTCACGTCTCCAAGAAGCTGCGAAAGCGTCTCAAGCCGCTCTGTAATACTCGTCGCGTTCAGCACCGGGAAGAGCTTCTTCGCCAGGTCATTGCTTCCTTTGTAATACTGATCGGAGTCGATCACGATGAGCGCTGTGTCGTCGAGGCTCGAAAACACATAATCCTTCGCCAGCCCCGTGACGTCATAGATCCGCTCCACATAGATCAGATAGATCGTCAGCACAAGACTGATACACAGACCGAACGGCACCAGATCCACCTTGGACGCTGTCTTCTGCAGGATGTAAGAGCCTGTCGGGCTCAAGGCGACCAGAAGCAGGATCAGCGACTGCGTTCTCCGTCTTCCCTTCTGATTGTTCCGGTAGAAACGCACAGCAAGCACGATAAACGCGATACAATAGCACGCCATCATCGCGATGTATGCATGATGCGCGATCCCGTACGTCTTCTCCAGGATCGGCACCCCGTTCATCTCCGTCAGAGAATAAGAACGGTAAAGCAGTGTATGATGGTCAAACGTAAAGGCGACAAGCAGCATACCAAAGCTGAACGCCTGCAGCATTTCACTGACGAGCCTCGGGATCTTGATCCCACAGAAATTCAGATAAAACAACAGCATATAATAATATACATAACAGCCGCCGGCATAGATGACCTTCTGCGCGATCACCATTCCCTCGAGCGTCGTCGTGTTGATGCTGAGCCAGTAGCCCGTCATCAGAACACAGATGAAGCTCGTCAGCGACTGCACCGCCTTCTGTCCGTCTCCCGGGCGCTGTCTCAGTATAAGATAAAGACAGAGCACGGATACCAACGCGGCTATGCTATATCCGATCAGTAAAAAATCCTTCATAACTCCCCCATAGATGCATGATCTTTCGATGTCATTATGTATCTTCTGTTCTTGTTATTTTACTCTAAACCAGGCAATATAGCAATATCTTTTTGGTCGATTTGTACAAAATTATGTATTATTTTCCGTTATTCTTTTATATTATTTCACAAATTATTTCGTCGACCTATTTTTGATGTATTTGCTATGCCGAGACGAAAGAATTTGAGCAGCTGTGCTGATCAAATTCTGCTTGCGTCCTCTGCCGCGCAATGTTATTGTTTCAGAAACGCAAGAAAGCGGACCCTTCAGTAATCATATTACCAAAGGATCCGCCTTTTTGCAATCTTCTTTCAAAGCTTGTTATTTGTAGCAGACAATCTGCCCGAACTCTTCCTTGAGGGAAGCGCCGCCCACGAGACCGCCGTCGATGTCCGCCTGCGCGAACAGATCCGGAGCTGTCTTCGCGTTCACGGAGCCGCCGTACTGGATGCGGATCGCCGCCGCCGTCGCGTCGTCGTAGATCTCAGCGATGCACGCACGGATACCTGCGCATACTTCCTGCGCCTGCTCGGTCGTTGCCGTCTTGCCTGTACCGATCGCCCAGATCGGCTCGTAAGCGATGACAGCCGTCTTTGCCTGATCCGCGGTTACATTCAGGAAACCGACCTTCACCTGCTGACGGATCCAGTCCATCGTGATGCCCTGCTCTCTCTGCTCCAGCGTCTCGCCGCAGCACATGATCGGCGTGATGCCGTGCTCGAATGCCTTGAGCATCTTCTTGTTGACCGTCTCAGAGGTCTCCGCGAAATACTCTCTTCTCTCGGAGTGGCCGAGCACCACGTACTTTACGCCCGCGTCGGTCAGCATGTTCGGGGAGATCTCGCCCGTGTAAGCGCCCTTCTCCTCAAAGTACATATTCTCCGCGCCGATCTGGATGTTCGTTCCCTTCGCCGCCTCGACGACCGGGATGATGTCGATCGCCGGTACGCAGAATACCACGTCTACATCGTCGTTCTTCACGAGCGGCTTCAGTGTCTCTACAAGCTTGACCGCCTCGCTCGGAGTCATGTTCATTTTCCAGTTGCCTGCGATGATTTTTTTACGCGCCATTTTTAATGTTCTCCTTTTCTGATTTCGTATGGTAACTTCCCCTTGCCGTAACCTCCCGCTTCGCCTTCGGCTCGCGCTCGCTAACGGCGGGGAAGAAAGTTCGGACTGCTGTGCGATACGCGGCCTGCTCGAAATCGCTTCGCGATTCCTCGCGCGCGTTGCGCCTTCAAACAGCCCTTTCGCGGAAGTCCTCAAGCAAGCTTGGACTTCCTCTCAAGTTCTGTTCTCAGTCCGCTTATCGCGTCATTTATCGTCTGCTGCCACTACGCCCGGAAGGTCCTTGCCCTCGAGGAACTCAAGGGAAGCGCCGCCGCCCGTGGAGATGTGCGTCATCTTGTCGCCGAAGCCGAGCTGGTTCACAGCCGCCGCGGAGTCGCCGCCGCCGATGATCGTTGTAGCGTCGGTCTCCGCCAGAGACTTCGCCACCGCGATCGTGCCCTTCGCGAGGATCGGATTCTCGAACACGCCCATCGGGCCGTTCCAGACAACGGTCTTTGCGGACTTCACTGCGTCTGCGTACAGGGCAGCCGTCTCCGTGCCGATATCCAGACCCATCATGTCGGCCGGAATCGCGTCGGACTTCACAACGGAGATCTCAATCTCAGCGTCGATCGGATCCGGGAACGCTTTCGCGATCGTCGTGTCGACCGGGAGAAGCAGCTTCTTGCCAAGCTTCTCAGCCTTCTCCATCATCTCTTTACAGTAATCGATCTTCGTGTCGTCCACGAGAGAAGTGCCTACTTCGAGACCCTTCGCCTTCAGGAAGGTGTAAGCCATGCCGCCGCCGATGATCAGCGTGTCGCACTTCTCAAGCAGGTTCGAGATCACGTTCAGCTTGTCCGCCACCTTCGCGCCGCCAAGAATCGCCACGAACGGGCGCTCCGGATTGTTCACCGCGTTGCCGAGGAAGTCGATCTCCTTCTGCATCAGGTAACCTACCACGCTGGTGTCCACGTACTCGGTCACGCCGACGTTGGAGCAGTGCGCTCTGTGAGCCGTGCCGAACGCGTCGTTTACAAATACATCGCACAGGGAAGCCAGCTCTTTGCTGAACGCCTCGCCGTTCTTCGTCTCTTCTACTCTGTAGCGCGTGTTCTCAAGGAGAACCACATCGCCGTCCTTCATCGCCGCTACCGCAGCCTTCGCGTTCTCGCCTACTACATTGGCGTCAGCCGCGAACTTCACTTCCTGGCCGAGCAGCTCGGTAAGGCGCGCTGCCACCGGCGCCAGGGACATCTCCGGCTTCGGCTCTCCCTTCGGTTTTCCGAGGTGGGAGCAAAGGATCACCTTTCCGCCGTCCGCGATCAGCTTTTTGATCGTCGGGAGCGCCGCCACGAGACGATTCTCGTCCGTGATCTTGCCGTCCTTGAGCGGTACGTTGAAATCGCAGCGCACCAGGACCTTCTTGCCCTTTACGTTAATGTCGTCAACAGATTTCTTGTTCAGCATTGGATTCTACCTCCTAAAATTATTTTGAAAAGAAGAGGCCCGGTCCATTCCGACCGGACCTCTTTTCAGGTCTTAACTGCAATTACGATTGATTATGCAAGCTCAGCGAAGTACTTGATCGTGCGAACCATCTGGCTTACATAGGAGTTCTCATTGTCGTACCAGGAAACAACCTGTACCTGAGAGGTGCCGTTGCCCAGCGGCATAACCATGGTCTGCGTAGCGTCGAACAGAGAACCGAATCTCATGCCGATCACGTCGGAGGAAACGATCTCGTCCTCGTTGTAGCCGAAGGACTCGGTAGCAGCAGCCTTCATAGCCGCGTTGATGCCCTCAAC
>CANRDO010000059.1 GCA_947629385.1 uncultured Lachnospiraceae bacterium | reverse complement strand
GAATATGGGAAACAGCTCCCACAATTCCTCTAATGTCATATCAGATAATGCTTTCCCCATAATTGTTCCCATCAAATTTCGATTGGGATTTCATAAAATCCTAATCATTTAATAACCGTTATATTTTATCTTCAAAAAAACCGCAAGCCCTTAAAAATACTAAATTTGTAGCATGTGTGTTTGCCCTTAGACTTTCCCTTATGTTATATCCTTTTCCCTCGTGTTACGAAGCCTCATAAGGGCAAAATCAAGAGAAAGAAAAACTTGTAACAGATTATAACACATTATGAACAGGGCGAAAAGAACTGATTGAAATGCTTTCAAAATCAAAAAACCTAACAGGGAAAGGGGACTGAAAATGAACATCATATATACCGAATATAATATGAACCATAACAGCATTGACATAGCAACCACCGCAGGCTATCTTCTGCGGATTGACTGTTGGGAAGCAGAAAAGGATTTGCAAACCACTCCGGGATCTGAATATGCCCTAAGCAGGCTTGCCAACTATGACAGACGTCCTGCCTTCTAAGCGTTTTGCTTCCTGAATCAATACCAGTCATGCTTCTCGCCTCTGTCCAGATCGTTGATCTGTTCCATCTCATCGTCGCTCAGTTCGAATCCGAACAGATCGAGGTTTTCCCAGATGTGATCGGGATTGCCTGAACCCGGAATCACGACCACGCCTTTTTGCAGATTCCAGCGCAGGATCACCTGTGCTGAGGTCACGCCATGGGCAGCGGCAATCTCCGAGATCACGGAATCGCCGAACAACTCCGCAGTATGGCCTCTGCCACCGAAAGGATACCAGCCCTGTACGACAATGCCGAGATCCTGTATATACGGAATCACATCGTTTTCCTGATAGTACGGGTGAATCTCATTCTGCACAAGCGCGGGCGTGATCGTCACCTGCGGGAGAAATTCCTCCAACTCCTCCACGTACCAGTTCGAAAGACCGATGGAATGGATCTTTCCTTCCGCCACAGCCTGCTCCATCGCCTGATACGCTTTCACGTCATTTTCTCCGGGATGGTGAAGCAGCATCATATCAATATAGCCGATATCCAGCTTATCTAGGGCGTCCTGGATCGCCTTCTCCGGATTCGCGAACTGCTCGCCCGGATAGAGCTTCGTAATCACAAAAATTTCCTCCCGCGGCACATCGGAATCCCGTACAGCGCGGCCAACCGCCGCCTCATTCCCGTACATATACGCTGTGTCGATCAACCGACCGCCTGCTTCAAGCAGGGCGGTTACGGAATTGTAGCACTCCTCGTCGGAGAGGCTGTACGTGCCGAGTCCCATAATCGGCATCTCATATCCGCTGTTGAGCAGCACTGTATGCGTCTCAAAGTTGAAGACGCCCGGAGCAGTACTCTCTGCAGACAAATCCTCTGTGTCTGCCTCCGCATTCGCTAAATCTGCCACTACACCGTTTTCATTCAGCCAAATCTCGATCTCCTCTCTGGACGTATCGGCTGCGAAGCGCTCGCCGCCCATCCAGTTTGCGCCCGGTGCAAGGTCGTGAAGCGCATCATCGCTCGAGCCGATCCCACTGCTGTGCGAGGTACAAAACGGCAAAACTGTCTTTCCGGAGAAATCGTAGCTCTCTAAAAATGTGCTGATGATTCTCGGGGCCTGCCCATGCCAAATCGGATAACCAAGTACCACGGTATCATACCGCGCCATATCTGAAACGCTGCCAGCAATCGCCGGCCGCACAGCAGGGTTTTCCTGCTCCCGGTCTGCACGCCCTCCGGTGTAATATGCCAGATCCTCATCTGTGTAAGGCTGTTCCGGCACGATCTCGTAGATATCTGCGTTCAGGATGTCCGCTGCATATTCCGCAAGCGTCCTTGTCGTTCCAGTCGCGGAAAAATATACGACGAGAATATGGTTCGCCCCGTTTGCTTTCGCCTGCGCTGCACTCCGTATGCAGGCAGCAAAACTAAGTACCGATAGAAATGCAATCATAGCCAAATTTTTTCGCTTCATTCTTTTTCTCTCCTTTCATGGATTTCTATGAGAAATTCACCACTTTTTCTGCTGATTTCTGCTCCGGCGATTTCTTCCCTGGATCTCTTACACGCTTTATTACTTTCGCAGGCACTCCGCCGATAACGGTATACGGTTCAACATCTTTCGTGACAACCGCACCCGCGGCAACCACCGCCCAATCCCCGATCGTAACGCCCGGCAGGATCGTCGCGTTTGAGCCGATCCACACATGATCCCCGATGGTCACCGGCGCGTACTGGTTCCTGCGCCCGTTTCGCGGATCGAGGTCGTGATTGATCGTGGCGATCACCACATTGTGCCCGATCAGCGCGCCGTCCCCGATCCGTATCACGCCCTGATCCTGAAAATGACAGCCGGAATTGAGAAACACATCCTTTCCCATGATGATGTTTTTCCCAAAGTCCGTGTAAAACGGCGGAAACAGGCGAAAGGTATCGTCTACGTTCCTGCCCGTGAGCCGCGACATCAGCTCCCGAAGTTCCTCCGGCGTGTGGTACTGCGTGTTGATCTCCATTGTAATCCGGATGGCCTCCTGAAACAACGCGTCGTTCACCTGCTGTCGATCCTTATCGTTATCTGTACTCTCTCCAAAATAAAATATGTTCTCTGCATCCAAAGCTGCTGTCTCCTCTCCCATCAAAAATGAACTCCTACATTCCCAGATTCTTCAGCCACTGCGTCACAGTCTCTTTCGAAGTTCCCGCTGAAAAACGTCTGCCTTCTTTCCAAACCACACTGCTGCTCACAAGAGAATGCAAATTTGCGGCGCTTGATCCGCTTCCAGATAACCCGCCGCACATTCCGCAAGCGGCTTTGTCGTGCCCGTACAGGAAAAGTACGCGACCAAAATCTTTGACTGTTTTTGCGAACCTTCAGAATTACCGTTATTATCCGTCTGTTTCGATTTCGCAGCAGTCTTTTTCATCACTTTGATCCTTGTCCACGTGGTCAGCTTTTTCTTTCCCGATCGAACCGTAACCTTGATTTTTGCGCTGCCGGCCTTTCTCGCCCTGATAATACCTTTGGACGTTATAGTCACAATTTTTTTGTCGGAAGACAAATAGCTGATCTTCTTTTTCCCTTTCAGCCCACGCACACTCACTTTCAGTCTTATCTTTTTCCCTTTCTCCAGAGAATAGCTTTTCTTTGTCACGGATTTCTTCCCAATTTTCAACGTCACTTTTGTCGAAACGCCTTTCCCGGAGGCAGCATTCACCTGGGCGAAAAGTGAACTGAACATAAAAACAATCGTGAATAATACAAACATGAGCCTTGCCATTCTACCTGTCTTCTTTTTCACATCCTGAATTTTTTTCTTAAGCAAAGCAAGTACCTCCTCTTTTCCATCTGATATGCTCATTGTAAGCAATCAATTAGCAAATATCAAATATATATATAATATTGTATTTCATGCTTTTAAAGTATGGAATGTTATGATATTATATGTTTAAAAAGGACTGCGGATTTCCGAGTTTCTATCCATTGTAACATGAGAAAAAACACGAGATTATTCATGGAGGAGCCGATATGGATATCAGAGTGCTGCAATATTTCCTGACCGTGGCAAGGGAGGAAAATATTACCCGGGCGGCGGAAGCTTTGCACATGACGCAACCGCCTCTGTCGAGACAACTAAGGGATCTGGAAAATGAAGTCGGCAAACAGCTCCTGATCCGTGGAAGCAAAAAAGTAACACTGACCGAAGATGGAATACTGCTGCGCAAAAGGGCGGAGGAGATTGTGGCTTTGTTGGAGAAGACGAAGACGGAGCTGTCCTCCTCCGACGAGAATGTCAGCGGCGATGTCTATATCGGCAGCGGAGAGACCGACGCGGTCTCCATGATCGCAGATGTGGCAAAAGAACTGCAAGACAACTATCCGTTAATCCGCTACCACATTTACAGCGGCGATGCGGAGCACATCACAGAGCATCTGGACAAAGGGCTGATCGATTTCGGTCTTCTAGTCGAGCCCTTTGACAGCGCGAAATATGACTACATTCGATTGCCAATAAAGGATACCTGGGGCGTGCTTATGCCTGCGGATAGTCCGCTTGCGCAGAAAGAGAGCGTTTACGCCGAAGACTTATGGGATAAACCTTTGATTATATCCCATCAGACATCTTCCAGTGGTGAAATGACCGCATGGCTGCGCAAAGATTTATCCCAATTAAATGTCGTAGCGTTCTACGAACTTTTGTATAACGCTTCAAGATTTGTAAAATCAGGTTTCGGTTATGCGATTGCACTTGATAAGCTGATCAACACGGCAGGCGAGAGCGGTCTTTGTTTCAAACCTCTTTCCCCGGTTTTAGAAGCCGGATTATGCATCGTTTGGAAACGATATCAGGTTTTCTCTAAAGCTGCGGAAAAATTTCTAAAGGAAATCCAAACGAAGTTTTCAATAAATGTAGAATAATCATGCAAATGGAAAATGATATTATACTCGGTCAACCAAATAGCAGCTAAGAACTAACAGCGAACGTAAAATAAATTATTTCCCCTCACTATGGAAATCGTGTAGACATATCAAGGCAGAGAAAGAAACTGTAAAATGTATATGTATGAATCAATTAGCCGTAGTGAGGGCAGACGATATGAAAAGACCGATACCGCTTTACGATTTCAAGGTTTTCGGGAAAGCCATAAAAGAAGCCCGGAAATAAGAGACTCTTCAATCGCTTTCTCATTCTCCGGCTTCTGTTTCCGTTTCGGCTCCACAAGCCACAGCGTCGGCACATCGCCGGACACTCCCAGAAGCGATCTGAGCGCTGCGAAAGTCTTTTCAGGGCTTCCGCCTCCGAAGAAATATTTTCGAAACCCTTTCTCCGGGTATGCTTTCTGATTCCTCTTTACGAAAGCATATGTTTCAAATAATCCTCCCGCAGGATGCCGCGTTCGACTATGTCTACGCGATTACCTGTCTGCAGCAACCGATATGCCTGTCTGCGCGTTCCCTCATAGACAAACCCGCATTTTTCCATCACGCGGGACGAACCAATATTCTCCGCCGCATGACTGCCGTTTATGCGATAGAATCCGACTTCCTCAAAGCAGTAACGCAAAACCTCCGTGAGAGCCTCGGTCATAATTCCTTTGCCCCACCAGGCTTTGCCTATGCAGTAGCCGATACCGCCCGTCGCCTGATACTCGTCTACAGTCCCCGTCTCAATATCGCCGATGAGGACGTTCCCTTCTTTTAACACAATCGCCCAATGATAACACTCCGGCCGTTTGCACTCCTCCTCACGCATTTTTAAAAGAGCACGGGTGAGCGAAACATCACCGTGCGGCGTCCACGTCAGATATTTGGTCACCTCCGGGTCGTTCATCCAGTTGGCATACGCCTCCTCTGCGTCGCTTTCCTTCCATGGGCGCAGAATAAGACGCTCTGTCTGCAGTTCCTTTGTACCTTTATGTTTCATTTTCATCACCTGTCCTTTCAATTCGTCAAAAATCTCTAACTGATAAAAAACCGCGCGATACTGTTTATTCCACAAAGGACTTTTTCGTCTTGAATGGCGGGTCTTTTATTCGTATTGTGACTGTACACAACATCATGAATGTTATAACAGTTCATATGATGCAGCAAAGTACAGGCAGTTTCATACGGCTTTTCTACATGTCCGTCTCCGCCGCCTACAAGTATAACGGCCCCCTTTTTCGATTTTGGAACAGGAGTCTCATTTCTGAAGAAACGGGCGCAAAAAAATCTCTGTAACCTGCTTCCTACATCCAACAATCTGCCTGTTAATTCTGAAAAATAAATCGGGGAGGCAATTACAATATTGTCGCATGTCTGGATATATGAATATACCTCCTGCATATCATCACAGATCCTGCAGCCGTCATTTTCCCAACAGTATCTGCAATCAATACAAGGAGATATATTACATCTGTATGCATTTACAATATGACTGTCACCCTCCAGGGCATTTACCAGCTTTTCAACAAGAGATGCGGTATCCCCATTTGCTCTTGGCGAACCATTCAATATTAGAGTTTTCATTTCTCCCCTGCTACTGTTTCATATCCACTGTGTAAACTTCTTCTACGGGAAACGTGATTTTAACCAATCCTATCGAAACAAACTGACCGACAATTTTCCTAAACTCGTGCAGCAGCAAGTTGCTTGCCAGATAAAACGCTTCTTCTCCATCATCACCGGTAAGTGCTATCGTACAATGCGGCACCCATTTATCCGGATGGTACCATTCGTAGCTGTTTGTATCAAAATCCTTCAAAGTCTCATATAGCTCTCTTTGAAACTGATACATATTGCGGTTCATGATCGGTGATACAAATATCGTTTTTGTGTCATTAAACATTCCTATTGAACCAATATAAGCAGGCATTATCTGATGGCTTTCTCCAACGTCTTTAAGTCTTTTTATACATGATTCTTCATCCACGTCATTGAAACAGGCTAAAGTAAGATGCGGTCTTGTTTTCCATTCTAAAAACTTTGTACTTATTTTCTCGTCGGCAACTCTTTGGGCCATATCGAAAAAGTTTCTTGATCATAATATAATTCTACAGCGTATTCCATAGTCATATCCTCTGCTAAGATACTGTTATCACAATTCTGCGATTATCATACAAGCAATTCTAGTAGGTCTGGAATATCGTTTTTCACATTATCCATATATCTTAATACCCTTTTTTAGTATCTCCTGAGTCAGTTCCAGATTATCTTTCAGCTGATTTATATCCAAAACATCTACTTTCTTATGAAGAACATTCCGTATCTCTTCAACCAGACCATAAAATTTTAAGCCTTTCATATTGGCTGAAATAAGAAGATCCACATCGCTGGTCGGAAGAGCTATATGCTTGGCATAGGAACCAAAGAGATAGCAAAAATCAATCTCATATTTTTCAAACACTCGCGCGCATTTCTGTTTTATATCTTCTACATCCAAAACGCCGTGGTTTTCATCGACAGGATTAATTTTTTTCAATTTTTCTACAATATAATTGTATTTTATTGTGCCTGATTTATTAGCATCATTTTCGTATGTCTTATAAGACCGGAGAGAAATTCCCACCAATTCTGAAACCTGCTTTTGCGTCATTTTCTTTTCCATTCGCAGTTCTTTCAAATCTTCCATGCCTTCACCTCCGAATTCATTTTAGTGCAAAATCTGCACTTTGTCAATTTTGTGGTGCAAAATTTGCACTAAGGCGAACTTAAAATTATTGATTTTATTATTTCGGAAAGATAGAAAGATATGTGGCCGCAGCCTACTTCACACCTGATTACCTTATTCGAGGCATTCCGGATCGCCTATTTCTTCATTTCCCAGATATTTTTTATATTCTATTCCTTCGCAGAAATTCATGATCGCTCGGCGGAGCTTTGACGGATAAAGCGGCAGTTTATTTAATTCCGATACAGCAAGCCAGTCCATCCCGACTTGGTTCTTGTCATTGTGAAGCACCACATCCGGAGCTTCTCCAATGTACTCGCACGAAAATACAAGGTCAATTCTATGGAAATCTTCGCCATGGACTCCCTCTATGACAAAAAGTAATTCCTTGCATTGAACATTGATTCCCGTTTCTTCTCTTACCTCCCGCTCGGCGGTTTCAGAGAGCGTTTCTTCACTGTCCTGCCCGCCTCCAGGCAAAATGTACCACTCCTCTTTGCCATCATTCACCTTTATCGCCAGCAGCTTGCCATCCCGGATAACCACTGCTTTCGCCGATGTCCGTATTTGTCTTAACATATTTTTACTCCCTGCTACCTTGCATTTCTGTATATTTGCTCATGCTCCACCGAAATAATATCTAAAATTTTTGACCGCTTTTCATAAAATCGATCAGATTTATATTTTTAATGCCATTTCTCTGTTGTAAAAACGGATCTGTCGTTGCAACGTATTTCGGGTAATTGTCTTTAATCGCTTCCAGTGCACGGTATTCTCTATCTTCTGTTTCCTGTGACAAAGCAATCGTGTATGCTACCTGTACATAGGAATACTGCATTTCATTATCTCTGAGAATAAAATCGCATTCTAATTTTCCAATCCTTCCTACGCTGACAGAATAATCCTGCGCTCTGGCATAGATATAGACCATATTTTCCAAAACCGGCCCATAATGAATCCGATTATCTGTATTCTGTGCAAAATAAAAGCTCAGATCTGCAAGATAATACTTTTTTTCTCCGCTTAAAGATCGCTTTGATTTCATATCAAATCTGGAACATTCATATAAAATTTTTGCATCCGTCAAAGCCTTTAAATATCTTGTAAGCGTGGCTCTGCTGACGGAAAGTCCGTTTTTCCGCAATGCGTTGCATAGACTGTTAACGCTCATTGTTGCACCAAAATTATTGATAATATATGTCTTAACCGATTCAAAAATCTCCCTCTCCCTGATCCTGACCCTGCGTCGTATATCTTTTTCAAATATTTCCCTGACCACACCCTGGACATAAGTACGTTTGTCCGCCATATGATCTAATTGTATTGTCCGCGGGAAACCACCCTCCAAAATATAACGATTCATTTCATTTGCCGGAAGAGGATCAATATTTTTGTTGTAAAAAGCTTTCATATTTTCATATTCTTCAAAAGTCAATGGAAACAATTCAAATTCAAGATATCTCCCTGTCAGTTTTGTAGTTAGTTCCCCGCTGAGCAAATAAGAATTGGAACCCGTTATGAATATGGACCAGCCGCCTTCACTGCGGAATCCGTTTAACACTTCTTCAAAGCCGGAAACGTTTTGAATTTCATCAATAAACAAATATTTCTGACCTGTCGCCGTTCCCATCTGTAAAATCAGAGTTTCAAGCTGATCTGCGTTTTTAATGTTTCTGTATCCTCGGAGATCCAAATCAATGTAGAGAATATTTTCATTTTGAATCCCATTTTCTCTGAGCTCATCAGCAACCGTTTTCATGAGGCTGGATTTTCCGCAGCGTCTGACGCCTGTGATTACTTTAATAATGTCATCTGCATGATAAAATGCCCGGATTTTTTTCAGATAGTTTTCCCTGCGGTAAAGTTCCATAAAGCACGCCCCCTCTTCCAAAGCATCTCCATTATAGTTGACAAATCAACAAACCGCAAGTTAAGGTTTCATATTTTTGTTTTTTTTCAAAAATTAACACGTTAAACCGGCAATTTCCTATCTCCGAGCAACAAAAGAGAGCCGATTTCCCGACTCTCTATGCCGCATGCAATCGTTATCCATTGACCCATACGTCGAACGAATTATTCATACCGTTATCTCAATCTGGTTTCCTTCTATCACAACTATGCAGCTCTCGTAATAACCATCCCCTGTTGTTCTGGGACCGCTTATAACGGAAAAGCCATCTACTCTCAACCTGTCTGTCAGTTCATCAACAAGTTTTTTGCTGCCAACAGAAAAAGCAACGTGTGCATAACCGGTACGATTCAATACCTTCTCTGCTTCTGTCATTTCCGGCTTTGTCATTACTTCCAGTCTTGCTCCATCATCGAAGCTGATAAAG
Organism: uncultured Lachnospiraceae bacterium; assembly: GCA_947629385.1. Taxonomy (GTDB): domain Bacteria; phylum Bacillota; class Clostridia; order Lachnospirales; family Lachnospiraceae; genus Choladousia. The sequence continues at coordinate 4,991 of CANRDO010000059.1, read as the reverse complement.
AAAGAGCGGAAGCCTGTAGCTGTGTTGTGATAGCCATCATTGGAATGACCGCCAAGATAGGTAACAAAGAAATCCCTGGCAGCTTCCAGATCTTTTACATATAGCGCGATATGTTCTACTCTCATATTTCCCCGCTCCGCTTCATTCGCCCAATATCGGCAGATTTTATGGTTAATTCACTCACATCTATTCCTCCGTTAAATTCCGTTTTTCAACACGGCTTTCTTCAAATCCTCAACATACTGTGCCTGCTGCTTTTTCAGATAGGCTTTCACGAACGGTCTCATGATTACTTTCTTCGCTGTAACTTCCTCCGTAAACTCAATCTCCGTCCGCCCTCCATCACTGCGGAATATCCCTGTCCAGTGTCCTTTCATGTTATCATTTTCCATATCAAACTCCCATCGCTTATACGGTTCTGTGAACGTAACAGTAAAGCTGGTCGGGTATCCTGCCTTTGTGTATTCAACAAACTGCTTGTCATTCAGGAACTCGATTCTATCCAGATCGCTGCGCCATGCATAATTTTTAAGAGAAGTGACAATCTCCCATACTTTTTGCACATTGCATTCAAAAGAAACTTTTATTTTTGAGACAGCCATTTAGACCTCCTGTAAAATTCGATTGATTGACTGATTGATTTCCGTCAGTATCGTAAAACATATCGCGGTATATACGTCTCTCATATACGGCCGCAGCCTATTTCACTCGCATAACAGGACACCGGCTATGCTGAATTTCATGCAGCGGCAAGTTCACCAAACACCGATTTCTCTTTGAGCGGGAATTGACCCCTGGTTCTGTTGCGCAGATTTTCTGCGGAATGCATTATAACATATCAGGCCGAAAATGGAAAGCTGGGAATCTCGCTTACAAAACGGGAAAGTCGTTTACAAAATGGGAATCTTGTTTACAAAACAGGAATCTCATTTACAAAGAGGGACTCTCGGCTTACTATTTACCCTCTCGGCTTGCTATTTACCAGTATACTGCTGAGCAATATTAAAACATCGCCAAAATGCTTGACATTGTAAACCAAAACACATATAATAAAAGCATAGTCGAAAGGAGATGATTCCATGGCTACCACTCCAACACAAATTCGTATTGATTCGAATATTAAACGTGAAGCAGCTGCCCTATTTTCAAACCTTGGTTTGGATATGTCAAGCGCAGTAAATCTTTTTCTGCATCAATGTGTCCTCCGCGGCGGTCTGCCTTTTGCAGTAGAAGTTCCGCAATACAGCGACAAAACGCTCAACGCAATGGACGAGGCCAGAAAAATATCCCGAGATCCTGACATCAAGGGGTACAACAGCATGGAAGAACTAAAGGCGGCACTTAACGACTGATGTACCAGATCAAATTTACCACTGCTTACAAAAAAAGCTATAAGCTAATGAAAAAGCGGGGTCTCGATGTTTCTCTTTTGGACGATGTTGTTGATCTGCTGCGTCAGGGCAGGCAGCTTGATGAAAAATATCGGGATCATGGTCTGTCTGGAAACTTTGCTGGTTTTCGGGAATGCCACATTAAGCCTGATTGGCTTCTTGTCTATCTGATCGAGGACGATGTATTAACCTTGACCCTTGTAGATACAGGCTCTCATTCTGATATTTTTAAAAAATGAACCACTTTGATTTCTTTCAGAATCATAATCTATGACTTGCTCATTTTTAAACCCTTATTTTTTTATGCATTTTTTCTAACAAATCCATCATTTCACGCCACTCGTGGATATGTAGATGTTCACATTTGGGGGCCGATTCTTCAGAGCGATCTTTGTACTCCCTCTCCGTCTCATTATCATACCAAACGGGATATATCCCCGCCTGCGCCGCGCCCTCAATATCTGCCTGCGGATTATCCCCGCAATACCATACTTCGTCGGCGCACAGCCCGGCTTTCCGTAAAGCGATATCAAATAAAATGCGGTTGGGCTTTCGCACAATATAATCACTGGATGTCATAACAAATTCAAATTCATTCATCGGCAACAGTCTGTTCAGCCGTTCTGACAAAGCATCGCCCGACCATAGGAGGTTACTGATCACCGCACTTCTAATGCCGTTTTTATTGATGAAGTCAAGCATGATATCTGCTTCGGGCATAAAGGCTCCCATAGACGCGCCGTTCCAAAAAATTTTCTCCATTTCAAACGGTGTCAGAGAAAATTCAATCCCAAGATACTCATATAACACTCTATCAGCGACTTGACCACCAATATCGTACCCGATTTTGCGGACATTTTCGATATGCTCTCCGTAAATCAGCTCTGCCGCCTTTCTGACATCATCCAACGTACAGTGATCGGGGTTTTTCGTGACATACTTCAATAATTCCGCGTTTCCTCTGGCAGAGTCCCAGCCGGGTTCATACAGAAGCGTATGCCCATAGTCAAATAGGATCATTTTGGGGTACTGCAACGAAATCACCTCATAGCTACCCATTTATCTTCTAATTTCTTCATTTCCCAGATATTTTTTTACTCATGAAGCGTACTGTTTTTGCGTCCTTCCGATATAGCTGTATTTAATTTTTCCTGTAAATTACTTGCGCATTCTTCCGGAGTAACAGCAAAATTGCCGTCTGCCTCTTTGGTCAAAAGCAACGCTATTTCTTTGTAAAATACACTCCTGACAGAATTATCACTCCCCTGCCAGTTCGGGAGATTATGTGTATAATCAACGGAATTTTCGGCATTATTTGAGAACGCCTCCAAAAGCAGGATATCATCTTTGTATTTTTCCATGACTTTCTTGCTTACAGGAATACTTCCGGCGGAGCATTCAAGCCATTGATCGGTTTCATAAAAATATCTCAGGAAATCTTTCGCTATTTCTATTTTTTCGCTGTCGCCGTTATCAAAAATCTCAAATCCTTCGTTGAAGATCGTGCAGTGATTGCCGGGATAATTAACAAAGCCGTATTTCTTAAAAGTATCTGTTTCCTCATTGTAATCTTCTTTTACTCTGCTGTACGTTGAACTTCCCAGATTAAAGTTATAAAAAGTAAGCTCATCCATTTTGAATTTACTGCTGTTATCAGACATTGTTTTGTCATACGGAACAGGCAGATACCAGCCTGAATCCACACCGTTCTGAAGCCACCTGAGGGCGGAAATAACATCAGGATTATCGGCAAGATCAAAATTGTTGTCGCTGTCAAACAGGTCGCCGCCAAAAGCGCGCAGCATTGTCATTATGTGGGTATCGCCCTGATTATCTTTTGCGTACATCATCATAGGGACTTTCCCCTTGCCCTCTTTTGCAAATCCGTCCGCAAGCGTATTCAGTATCTTTGTCCAGTCATCCATGCTCCAATTTGAAATCACTGCGCCCTCGTCAATGTATTCGCTCAAACCGTATTGTTCAAGCATCTCCCTGTTATAGATGAGAATATTCTCAGAACACATATAGGGCAGCATATAGAGCTTATCATTAAATCGTCCGTGTTCCAAAAAGGCAGGGTATATATCCTCTTTCATTTCCGGTGTAAGGACGTCGTCTACAGGAACAACCTTTCCTGTGTGGATAAACGAGCTCATATTGAAAAATCCGTCATATAAGATATCGGCCGCGTCGCTTTTACCGAAAGAATTTGTGATTGCCTTCGTTTCCTCACCGCCTTCAAATTCTATGACTTTTATTCTGACGTCTTTCTCATACTGCGCAATAAAATCCTTGCTCGCAAGTTCGAGGAGCGTATAGGCATTTTTTACATTTTCATTAGAAATGCAATTCATAGTGCTGGTATGCGGCACTTTTATAATAATTTCTTTTTCCGGTTCTTTTTGTGCGGAACAAGCGGAAAGGCAGAATGAAAATAACACTGCTATGACGATCTCCAATAAAAATGCAGGAATTCTTTTTCTCATTTTTCTAATCTCCTTATTTACTATTACGTTTTTCGCGATCGATCTTCTCCATTTTACTAAGCAGGGTATTGATATCGATCGGCTTTGTTAAAAAGTCGTCCATTCCGCTGTCTAAAGCCTTATCCCTGTCCTCCTGAAAACTGTTTGCGGTACAGGCGAATATGGTAACTGTTTTGGCGTCTTCACGGTCAAGTTCCCTGATCCTCGCCGACGCCTCGCAGCCGTCCAGAACAGGCATACGCATATCCATAAGGATTATGCTGAACTCGTTTATCTTTGATCTCTCAAAGATCTCTACAGCCTCCTGACCATTCTCAGCGTGTACAGGAACAAATCCGAACTGGCTCAGTATCTCCATCAGTATTTCCGCATTCAGCTCATTATCTTCAGCAACAAGAATTTTCGTCGACCTGGCGCCGTTGCCGGAATGATCCGCCGCTTTTTCAGCATCTTCCGAATTTACCTTCAGATAGTCCGGAATTTCACAGATTTCAGCAGGGATTTCAACCGTAAACGTACTGCCTTTGTTTAATTCGCTCTCTACGCTTATCTCTCCGCCCATTGCATTTACAAGCAGCTTGCTTATCGCCATTCCTAAGCCTGTGCCCTTGGTGGAATTGGAGGTGCTGCTGCGGTCCTGGGTAAATTTATTAAATATTTCATTCATAAATTCCTTACTCATTCCGCAGCCTGTATCCTCGCAGACAAATGTAGTCATAACGTGATTTTCGTCGATCATGCTCTGATTTACCGAAAATTTGATAGTTCCTCCCGCCGGGGTAAATTTTGCCGCGTTGCCGACAATATTCATAAGCACTTGTTTGATATGTACCTCATCGCACTGTATGCATGGAACCGTTATATGGATCTCTTTTATAAATTCAACTCCACGCCCTGTAATATTATCGTACTGCATGGAACAAACAGCCTCTGACATTGTTTCGACCAGCATCGGGGCACGGGTAATTTCCACTTTCCCCGCCTGAAGCTTGGATATATCCAGCACATCGTTTATGAGCGCAAGCAGATATTCCGCTGTGTTCTGCGATTTCTTCAGCCACTCTTTTATCTGAAGATGTTTCTCCGGAGTATCGATTGAATTCATCATCAGGTA
>CANRDO010000058.1 GCA_947629385.1 uncultured Lachnospiraceae bacterium | reverse complement strand
CGTAAACTCCGTATCCGTCGTCACCTCATAGCCGTCCGGCGCAACCGTCTCACGGAGCGTGTACTTCTTGCCCGTCTTCAGGCCCTTCACCTCGTGCGGCGTCTCCTCGGAATCCCACTCAGCGACAACCTTTCCTTCCTCGTCAAGGATCTGGATATGCGCTCCTTTGAGCTCCTTCTGCGTGGTCACATCCACCTTGCTGATCTTGACGCTCGTCATATCGTCCTCAACCAGAAGCACGCCGTCCTCATCAACCTTGGTCGTCGTCTGCTCGCTGTCGATCGTTCCGTCTGCCTTCAGCGTAAACTCCGTATCCGTCGTCACCTCATAGCCGTCCGGCGCAACCGTCTCACGGAGCGTGTACTTCTTGCCCGTCTGCAGGCCTGTCACCTCGTGCGGCTCCGTCGTGGAATCCCACTCAGCAACAACATTTCCTTCCTCGTCAAGGATCTGGATATGCGCTCCTTCGAGCTCCTCCTGCGTAGTCACATCTACCTTGCTGACACTTACAGACGTGATCGTGTTGGTAATATCCTTACCATTGGGGTCATACTCCGTCACATAGCCAGGTACCTCTGTTTCTCTTACCCGATACTCGAGCTCTTTTCCGCCCTCATATACCGGCAGCTCATCAAAGCTATAAGCCCATTTCCCGGCCGCATCCGGCTCCACGATTAAGGTCTTACCTGGCACGTCCGCCCATTCTTTCTCCGGCGTCGCATCCTTAATCCTGCTCTGCAACACCACCTCAATGTTTTTAGGTCTCTTGTCTTCACTGCCCTCATCAGCCCACGTCTTTGTACCGCTAACCTTCGTCGTCGCCGGGGTATGCGTGTTCGTGATCGTAAATGTGTCTTCACTGTACGTTGTCGTATAGCCCGCTATCGCACCAATCTCCTGCACCTTATATACAATGGCCTTACCATCTTTCTTTTCATCCAGACCTGGCCACGTATAGCTCCAGCCGTTACCCTCATTCAGCTCCACAGGATCACCACTAGGTTCGTTATCGGCATACAGCTGTACCCGGATGGAGCCCAGACGCAGGCCATCCTGATCATTGTTATCCTTCCATACTTTCTGCACCTGGCGGCTTGTCAGGCCCGGCGTATATGTGTTGGTGATCACAAACTCACCATTCGCCTCTGCTGAGATACCCGTGCTATAATCGGTAACTGCATTTTCCTGTACTGTGTAGATAATCTCATTCCCGTTTTCTTTCTTCGGAAGATTCGTCCAGGTATGAGTCCAGTCATTGCTTTCATCCAGCGTCTCTTCCTGCCCATAAGGTTTGCCATCTGCAAGCAACTGCACTGTAACGGATGTCGGACGTTTCCCATCTTGATCATCGTTGTCCGCCCAGACCTTAGTCACCGTCTTCTCAACTACATCCGGCGTATGACTGTTCGTAATTGTCAGGCTGGTCTGATCATATGTTGTGGTATAACCCGCTGTCGAACTAAGCTCTACCACTGTATACTTGATTTCTTCACCGTTCGCATTCTTCGGCAGATCCGTCCAGGTATATGTCCAGCCATTAACCGCATTCAGCTCAGCCTTCTTATCGCAAGATTTGCCGTCTGCAAGCAGCTCTACCCCGATGGATGCCGGACGGATGCCGTCCTGGTTTTCATTATCCGCCCAGACCTTAGTCACCGTCTTCTTAACCACGGCCGGCGTATGCGTATTCGTGATCGTAAATTTGTCATCACTGTACGCTGTCGTGTAGCCCGTTATTTCGCCAAGCTCCTGTACCGTATATTCGATGGTCCGACCGTCTTCCTTCTCATCCAGGTCTGTCCATGTATAACTCCAGCTATTGCTCTCGTTTAGTGTCACCGCCACGTCATAAGCAGTGCCATCCTTAAGCAGCTGTACCTGGATGGACTCCGGACGCAGGCCGTCCTGATTGTTATTATCCTCCCACACCTTCTTCACCGTGCGGCTTACCTTGCCCGGCGTATGCGTATTCGTAATCGTAAACGTTGCGTTGTCCGAGTCTGCATTTGGCGTAACCGTTGCGTGATAACCCTCCGGAACATTTACTTCCTCTACAGTGTAAGTAATCAAAGTTCCATTCTTATACTTCGGAAGGTTAGGCCAGGTATGCGACCAACTGTTAGCCTCACTCAATATTGCCAGAGATCCCGCTACTGCCGTACCGTTCTCAAGCAGCTGTACCTGAACATTTCCCGGACGCTTATGATCCTGATCATCTTCATCCTCCCAGACCTTTGTTACGCTTGTGCTTGTCAGCTCTTCCTTGTTCGTGATCGTAAGCGTATTCTGATCATATGATGTAGTGTAACCAGGCACCGCTATGATTTCTTTTACAGTGTATGTTACCGCCTTTTTGTTGATATGTGTCGGCAAGTTTTCCCACGTGTACGTCCATCCGTTCGCCGCATTCAATGTTACAGGCTCGCCATACTCTTTCTCATTTGCCAGCAGCCGCACGATGATAGGAGTTCTGTTGCCGTTCACACCCTCATTGTCGTCCCACTCCTTTGTCACAGTCTTCTCGGTCGTGGTTTCCGTGTTCGTAATCTTGAACGTATCCGCATCCGTGCTGTATGATGGCGCATAGCCAGATACTGCGGTCTCTGTTACCGTATAGGTAATTGCATCGCCTGTCTCATTATACTTCGGAAGATTATCCCAAGTATAACTCCAATTGTTGCCTGCATTCAGAGTCGCCTTACCGCCCTGAGCCACCGCTGTGTCATTGGCATTCAGCTGTACCTCAATAGACTCCGGCCTGTTGCCATTCTCGTTATTGCTGTCTGACCACACTTTCGTAACAGTCTTTTCAACAACTTCCGTGTTCGTGACGGTCACCGCAAACTCGAATTCCTTCTTCAGCTCGCCGCCTTCTGCCTCAACCTCCTGTCCGATCACGCCTGTATAGGATGACGGCTGGCCTTCGTCCTCATCGTTCGGATCCAGGGTCGAAACATATTTCCTACCATCCGGAAGATTGATCTCCTTCACTGTGAACCGAATTCCCTCTGCCAGTCCTACAACCGTCAGGGTCTCGTTCTGCTTCAGAGTTAATACAATATGGCCCTTGGTAATAATATCGGGGTTCGTGGCATCTGTTTCATCAATTACTATGCTTTCCGTCTTTTCAATGTTGTCCTTGTCTTTAACCGTTACCTGTTCCGGCAGACTCTTGATCTTCGACTCATCGCCAATCGAGAAGTCAACCTTGATGCCAAAACTATTCGTATCAGCCGAATTGTTTGCAACAAGCTTTGTTACGGCGAGTTCACCGGTCTTATTCTCCGGTTCCGTATTAGTAACCTGAACCGTCTTCTCATGATCCTCTTCCGTAAGCTTGATCGGCACATCCGGGCCTGCCTCACCATTGTAGTCTACAGTGAACGTAACGCCGCTGCCTTCGCCAAGAATCACTCCGTTTTCATCTGTCTCGAAAATGTAGTAATCCGTACCGTTCTCCTGGTCATACGGCAGATGTTCAAACGTAACCTCGCCTATTTCACCTGCTTCCGAACCTGTAAGGGTAACAGACTTCACGCTTCCGACCTTCGTATAACTGCCGTCTTCTGCCTTTTCGAATACAGCAAAGTAGAAAGTCTTCTCCTCCGGCTCGGTCGCGTCAATGTACTTCTTCTCAACGGTAATCTTACCATTGCTGCCATCGTCTTCTACCCAGACGCCTACCTTCGCAGGCTCAGCGATCAGGATTTTATCCTTATCCGCTTCTGAAGTATAACTATACGCGAAATTGTTCCAGGCAATGTTCTCTTTACCCAGCGCATCTACTATCTCCGGTACTCTTCCATAGAATGTGATGGTAACAGTTTCCCCCACACCGAGAATAAAGTCCTTGGGGAATTCAAATCTAATCATCGTATCGCCCGTCTGATAACTGTCATGCCAACTCAAAACAGTATCGCTCGGATTCAACGACCATTCACCAGCACTATTGCCAAGTACCGTGCTTCTGTCATCGGAAAACTGTACTTTCACCCCTGCAGTACAATCGTTTCCTCCCACAGCCACAGAAAATCCCTTGGTGTAATCGTAATCTACATCAAATGCACTGTTCCGCGGGAACGGGGCGATCACACCAATATCACCCACATACGGCAATCTGTCAATGATAACCATATTGGCAATCTTGGTATAATCATTCGCGTTTGTCACATTTAACGTATACTTGACATCCTCGCCCTGCATGCCCTGTACATAGTTATCCGGCATCGGTTTATCACCCTGCCCTTTGTCCTTCTCCGGATCATGCTTATGTTCAGGATGCGGTTCGTATTCAATTGTCTTTACCGACGTAGTCTTAGTACTGGCCAAAGTAATAGACCCAGTATCGTCATACTCTTTGTCGTGATCATCCGGATTTGGCTCAGTGCCAGGAGCATATTCTCCATCTATGGTTAATTTTGCATAGTTTACATATGTTCCATCCTTGGAATATTCTGATTCTTTTATCTTTGTCGCAAACAGGATTACCAGATGCTCTCCCGCCTTTAACGCATAGTCTGCGTTCTCAGAAGAATCAAATTTCCATGTAATTATACCATTTGCTCCTTCTACTTTCGACGGTTCAAAGTACTCGAATCTGCGGACTTCTTGTTCGTTTTCGTCATACACAATCATAGAAGCCGGATATGGATTTTTTCCGTCTGCCTCGGCCTTATAATAATACTCGTATCCCTCCGGAAGAGTATCCTCAATTGTGTATTTCTGAAGCACAGCCCCCTGACCATCCTCTGACTTGTTATTACGCACTACAAGCTTCCAGACAAGGACACTGCCTGCCGTTCCGCCGACAGTTGTCAGGCTTCCTTCCTTATAGCCATCATTTCCATCTGCATACGATCCTTCACCATACTTTTCGAAGGTAATATGCGTAGTCTCCTCCTCAAGCGTGACGTGTTCCTTATCCGTAACCTCCTTGACTACCTTATCCGTCCCGTCTTTAAAAGGAACATCTGATTTTGCAACAACACTGTTCGTAAACACTTCGACAAAAAGCTCGTCGTTATCATTCTGGACCTGTGCAAGTATTTGCTCTGCTTTTTCCTGCGTCAGTTTCGCTTGATAGAAAATCATAACGCTCTTGTTCGCCGGAAGCCATGGCACATTTGCCGTTATTACGGAGCCCGTTCCTGTCACAGAACAATCCTGAAGATTAGTATCTTTCCAGGTCCACGATGGGGCTTGATACGCTAACACACTACCGCTATCTTCCACATACTCAAATCCTGCCGGCAATGTATCCGTTACCGTAAAGTCCTGTTTTACCTCTGACGCGCCATAATTTCTGAGAACAATCGCATATTTGAAGCGCAACGCAAGAAGATCCTCCAAAGTTGTATCTGCTTTGATCGTAAAATATTTCTGGGCATTATCTAAATATACATTGCCACCAGAAACCGGCGGGAATTCCCTTGCTACATGCTTTTCCACATCGACTTTATTTAATTCAGTAGCATACTGAACCGTAGACGCTTCATGCCCGTTTACATCGACATTGTTGCGTCCTGTCTTGAAGTCCGCTTTTAGCTTGAGGCGATATGAAAGCACAAGCTTTCCGCCCGGTGCAATTGAGAAATTCTCAACATAAAATTTTCTCGGTTGATCACCGTATCCATTCGTTATTCCTTCGTTAGTGAATACAAGCGTATACGTGCCAAACGATCCATTGCTAAAATATTCGAACGTATCACCTTCGTTTATTCCGGTAACGCCCTCAGCAGTTTCGACTGTATAAAGGAAACCAGGGCTTCTATTATTCCATGGATCATCTACATAATCTATAAACTCATAATTTCCTGTTATAGTATCTGTAATTGTCAGTTTGTTTATCGGGGTAGTCCCTTTGTTCTCAATCACAATCCTATAAGTGACAGTTTCTCCCCCTGTCACAATAGGATCATTCTCCGTAACCTCGCTGCCATCTTCACGGTATACCTTTTTGGATGGTTCAATGTCATCCAGCGGCGGCTTCACCTCAACCTCTGCTTTGTCACCCTCATCTTCTTTTCCATCAACGTATGCCGTGTTGCCGACGGAAGTCATGCCCTCTTTATATTCTGGCAATATGCCCCAAACATACAAATTCACAGTGTGTCCTGGCCACAGTTTTCCGTCCGTAATTGTGAATTTAACTTTCGTTATATTTCCGGCATCGTCTCTTTCGTAACTACGTTCTACCGTTATGCCTTCGCCGCCCGAACAGTCAAAATACTGTGATAATTGATCTTCTTCTTTAATAATCAGCCCCTCGGGAACATCCCAAACTACCAGTTCAGCTTTATCCGTAAATAAAGCATTCGTGCTCCCATTATTTCTGGCTTCAATCGTGTACTTTATCTTCTCTCCGCTGTGCGCACTTGTCTTATCTGCTTTCTTTGTGATACCAATATTTTGCTCATTTTTCTTAACAGTAACTCCAGCCTTAAGCTCCACGTCCTCTTTCCACACACGAGCTGTATTGGTGAACGATGTCTCTGTCGTCCCCTTCTTAAGCTTCAGAGGCACTTTTATCGTAACTTTTTCTTTTGGTGCGAGATTGGAAAGAGTTCCTTTGAGTGTAGTGCTTCCTTCGGTTCCGGCAACTGTCGTCAGAGCAGAGAGCTTTCCCTCCGGCTCAACAGAGATTTCTTTTCCCTCTCGATTGTCTATTTCCATCCCATCCGGGAGAACATCTTCAAAATTCCAGTTATTAGCAGTATCTGTCCCTTTGTTACTTATGGTGATGGTGTACCAAACCGTTCCATCTGCATCAACAATAAGTGACTGATCCTGCTCATAGCCTGTTTCTGCAGTCTTTGTTATCTCAAGTTCTTCCTCTTTTTCGTGCTGCTCCACTGATACAGTTTTCTTTGTATCATTTATTGTAATTTCATTTACAATAGACGCCTTTGCATCCGTGTTAACTTTTAGAATAACATAACCTTCCACTGTAGTGTCTGGCTCTATATTATTAAATTCCCAGGTTATTTTATTTCCCTCGATCTTAGCAGCAGACTTTGCATTCCATTCAAATTTTCCGCCATCTTCATTCTTATAATTATTAAGCCATGCCTGACAATGTAAGGATGTCACAGCACTCAAATCAATTCCAGCGTACCCACTCGCCTGCATCGCAAGAAGCTCCTCTACCGTCGGCAGAGTCAGGCTTCCCTCCGGTTTAACCTGACTTAAATCATCTACAATTGTTATATTCTCTACAGAACCGCCATTATTCTTGGCCTGCACTTTATAAAGAATATAGTCCCCAAATACAACATATTTATTGTCATAGTTATCAACGCCCGTCTTATCTGCCACACCGCTGACTTCTTTTTTATTAACAGTATCATCCTCGAAGTCCAGCTTTCCCGGCAATTTGACCAGCGTCTCTGCTACCGCGTCTGTATCAATTTGTCCTGTTTTTCCTTTTACCGTCTTATATGTTGTATGTAATTTATTTTCAATTTTTCCTTCCGTAAAAGTTGCATCAAGTTTGACGGAAGCTTTCTTTAATTTAACCGTATGGATATGATCCGGCATATTGCCTGTCGCGCCCGCTTCTCTTTTCACAGTATATGTAATTGTGTACCCGGTAATCTTCCCGCCATCCTCGATCGGTACTGCATTTACGCCATCCATACTGCCAAATTCCAAAACATCAGCTACGTTTGTTCCACTTGGAACATACATACCTGCCGGGAATGTCAAAGTATCAGTTATCGTATATTCATCAATCCAAATATTGCCTTTCGCAATTTCATCACAATATTCGTGCAGAGTATAAGTGATATCGTTCTGCAGAACATAGCCTTCTCCCTCTCCGGTAGACGAAATTGTGCCCACACTCGCTAAATCAACCTGCTTTTGATGTTTCCAGTGTGGTTCCGCTGTGCAGCCTAAGGTCTTTTGTGCATAAGATGTTCCATCAACCTTAAGCTGCGCTGTTATGCTGTCAGTCTCATCGCAGACTCCGTTCGGAAATGCAACGCGGAATTTCATCGTCAGAGTTGTTCCGTTCTTCGCAAAGCCGGGGGCAACCTCTATATATTTATTTCCGTCCGCATCTTCTCTCAAATAATAGGTAATGCCATTCGCAGTATATTCTCCATTTATAAAATCAGGGAATTCAGCATTTGTCTTTCCTAGATCTATGCGTACAGTGGATTCTACCTGATGATCCTCGTCATTTGCAAGTCCAAGGCTGACATATAAGAATCCATCCTCGCCTGACTGAAGACTTGCTATCGTCGGCGCTCCTGATTCGTCAACTTGTTTAAATTCTACCACCGGGCTGGTCACTACGTTTCCATTTGCTATCGTCATCGGCACATCCGCAGCAATCGTTGCCACCGGATCCTGCCCTATCGTTTTATATGTAGAATTCGTCTTCGAAGCTTCCGTTGCAACCTCGGTTTCTTTCTCCGTAACTGCCTCTGTCGGAGCTTCCGTCTTTTCCCCGGTCTGTGCCGGAGCTTCTGTCGTCTCCTGAGCCGTTGTCTCACTCTGCTCTGCGCTCTCGGTCGTCTCCGTCGCGGTCTCTGTCGTCCCCGCAGCTGCGGCTGTTTCGGACTGCTCGGTCTGTGTTGCCGCAACTGTCTCGGACTGCTCCGTCTGCGCGGCATCCGCGTCTGTCTGCGGCGTCCCCAAAGCGTCCTCTGTCGCCTGTGTTTCCGGAGCTTTTGTCTCAGCGGTCGTCTCAGGCGCCTGTGTCTCCGCCGTCGTCTCAGACTGCGTTTCGGCCACAGTCTCGCTCACCGGCTCCGTCTCCGTAGCCAGCACTCCTACAGTGCTGCCCTGCTGCAGGATCATCGCCGATGCAAGCAGCATAGCCAGAATTCGTTTGGTTCTCTTCTTCATTGCACATACCTCCCTGGACTTACATTTGTTTCATTCATTGCTCTCATTTTATTACTTATTGCTCTATTCCGCAATAGCCCATCCGTGTTCGTGAATGCCGCGCCATGTTCCCAGCTTCCAGAAAAAGGCTACTACCCTACTGTATAAATTACGCTTTTCCGTTAGATTTTTCAATAGTAAAATCCGCCTTGGTCACATTTTTGTTTAAAATTAATAAATTCTTTATTTTTTATGACTTGAAAAACGCGGGCTGTATCGGCACTTTTTAACTACTTTTATTTTGCATACTTTTGAGTTTATTATTTACAGAAAACAAAAAAATCACTTTCCTGCCATCCGTATAATTATAGCATTTTTCTGTATGTTATAAAAAAGTTATGATTGACTTATCCTTTCCCCCATGCTATTGTTGTTCTATGCAATATATATCTTGTATCTAAATAGTCTGCTTATCTTCCATTACTCCCGATAAAATGACAGGCGGTCCTGCTATATGTGCGGATCGCCTGTCTTTTTCTCAACTGAATATTGATATATATGTTTAACCGGGCAGCCGGGGGACGTGCTCTCATCCGTTCCGAGTCCTTGCGGAAAGGGGTGATCATTATGAGTACATACGAAGAATTTATGATAATCTTGACCGTTGGTCTGTTGATCATCGCGATTCTGAATCTGACACATAAGAAATAGCCGTTCCACTCTTCGGCCGAGAACGACTATTCTTAATTGAACTATTGTGCCGGGATGGGTGAGCCACATTCACCTTCCGGCTGTCCTGTTAAGCATATTATATGCTCTGTTCTATCATTTGTCAAACAGTTTTTTCTATTCGTCCTTCATCTTCGGCCTGAAGATCCAGCTCGCCAAATAGGAAAAGATCAGCGCCGCACTGATGCCGACCGCGCTTGCCTTGAAGCCGCCCTGGAACAACCCGAGCAGGCCGTTTTCATCGACTGCTTCCTTTACACCCTTCCAGAGCACGTTCCCGAAGCCGGGAAGCGGCACGGACGCTCCTGCGCCGGCAAATTCGATCAATGGCTCGTAGCTGCCGACTGCGCCGAGCACCGCGCCCAGGCACACCAGAATCACCATCACCCGTCCCGGCAGTAGTTTTGTCTTCTCCAATAAAATCTGAACCAGCGCGCAGATCAGGCCGCCGACCCAGAATGCATTGATATAGTCCATTGTCTCGCTCCTCGCTTTTTTCTTAACCTCACACACTTCACGCGGGCAGATATCGTCCGCGCTCAGCAATGCTCCAGCACGACCGCGTGTGCGATGCCGGGAATCGTCTGGCCTTCATTGAAGCTCATCTTCGAGAGCAGCGCCCCGGTCGGCACGAACAGTACGCGCTTCCAGATGCCTTGCTGCAGCTTCGGCAGGATCATCGCTGCGAGCACCACTGCCGAGCAGCCGCAGCCGCTTCCGCCCGCGTGTGTGTCCTGCTTTTCAGCGTCGTAGATCTCGATCCCGCAATCCATGTGCTGCCTTGAGATGTCGAAGCCCCGCTTGTCCAGCAGGTCGATCAGGATCCGCTGTCCGACCGAGCCGAGATCGCCCGTGATGATCCGGTCGTAGTCGGACGGCTGCCGCCCGAAATCCATGAGATTCTGCGCGATCGTGTCGCAGGCCGCCGGCGCCATGCACGCGCCCATGTTCATGTTGTCCTTCACACCCATGTCGACGATCTTCCCAGGCGTCGCGCCGCTGATTTTCACATGACTCTTCTGGGTGGAAAGTACAAAGGCCCCACTCCCGGTGACCGTCCAGGTAGCTGAAAGGGGACGCTGGTTTCCGTATCCCAGGGGAAACCGAAACTCCTTCTCGGCGCTGCCGAAGTGACTTGATGTGACCGCCGCCGCACAGTCTGCATACCCGCCCGCAATCGCTATCGACGCGAGCGTGAGCGATTCGCCGCAGGTCGAGCAGGCCCCGTACAGCCCAAACAATGGGATGTTTACCTCGCCGTTTCCAAACGAGGTCGCGATCAGCTGCGCCAGCAGATCGCCGCCAAAGAGGTAGCGGATCTGCGCAGCTGTCAGCCCCGCCTTGCCAATCGCAGTCTGCAGCGCTTCCTTCTGCAAAGTACTCTCTGCTTCTTCCCAGGTTTCCTCGCCGAGCTCCGCGTCTGGCGTCACAAGGTCGAACTGCTCCCCGAGCGGACCCTCGCCCTCCTTCGGACCTACCACAGATGCACCGCTCAGGATATAAGGAGCTTCCCGAAATTCGATGCTCTGCTCGCCCTTCATCTGATTCTCTGCCATATCAGTCTCCGTTCCGCCGCCCGATGAACGACAACTTTTTTCTGTAAATATTATCTCCCCGGAGGCATGAAACTATGCGCACAGAATTGATTATTTCAAATACATGCCAAAATTAACCGTACACAAACTAAAAGCCCCAGCCAGTCTGACAAGCAAACTATGCGAGGCTTTCATGATCGACTTTTGTTTATTCGTTCTCGACCGCTGCGATTTTCTCCTCGATGCGGCTCTTCACAAGCGCAGCCAGCTCCACGGTCTTCATTCCCTCATACTCCTCGGGCAGAATCGGCTTCAGAATATGTACCTGCACCTTCTGCCGGGCAATCGAGCCGGTGTCGAACGCCTTGTAGGAATCCAGCAGCGCCACCGGGACAACCGGGCACTTTGCTTTCATCGCGCTCTTGAAGCTGCCGCCCTTGAAATCCAGCAGCTGATTGCCGTTTTTGCTGCGCGTGCCCTCCGCGAAAATAATGTAATTACGGCCTTTCTTGACCTCCTCGGCCACCTGAAGGATCACCTTCATGCCCTGTCTGGGATCGCTGCGATCCAGTGCGATCGCGTCCAGGCAGGCGATCACCTGCTTCAGAAACGGGATCCCGGCCAGCTCCTTTTTCAACACCACGGAGACCGGGTGTGTCATCACATGCAAAAGCGCCAGCACGTCAAACATTCCCTGATGGTTCGGATACAGGATATAGCCGTCTTTTTCGGGAAGATTCTCCAGCCCGTGGCAGTCAATGTCCACGCGGCCGCCCTTGATCGCGCGCTTGTCGATCAGCTTGATCAGCGCAAAGCGCTCCTCCGGCGTATAGTTTTCCGGATGCCGCGACATGCGGATCAGCCGCACCAGCCCGTATGGGACAAACCACAGATTCATCAGCACCATCCAGAGAATTCGTTTCATAATAGATCCTCCAATTCTGCGAACGCCCCGATCTTCCGATCCCAGCGGTCCGCTTGTCCGAAACCGTATTCCGCATACACGAACGGCACGCCCGCCTGGTCTGCCGCGTCGCAGTCTCCCTGCGTGTCGCCGACATAGACCGGCGCCGCAAGACCGTTCCGCTCCATGATCAGCCGGATGTTGTCCGCCTTGCCCAGCCCTGTATTGCCATAGCACTCAATGTCCGCAATGCAAGGCCCGAGCCCGGTCTTCTCCAGAAAAAGC
Organism: uncultured Lachnospiraceae bacterium; assembly: GCA_947629385.1. Classification (GTDB taxonomy): domain Bacteria; phylum Bacillota; class Clostridia; order Lachnospirales; family Lachnospiraceae; genus Choladousia. The sequence continues at coordinate 2,522 of CANRDO010000058.1, read as the reverse complement.
TCGATATACCCGGACTGGCAGTTGCTCACGATAAACAGCCGCACCGACTTCGACAATTCCCGAATCGACTCTTCGACTCCCGGATAGCAGATCCGGCACTCGTCCGCCTCCAGCGCCTCCTGTTCGTAGACGCAGCACAGATCCATAACCCGCTTCTGTTCTTCCACGGAGAGCTGCGGCAGCAGCCTTGCGGCGATCGCCGCCATCGTCAGCCCGAACAGTCCCTTCAGCATATCCGCCGTCACCGTCACGCCCGTGTATCCGCACTCCCGTACCGCCCGCGTCCACGCGCCTGCCACGATCCCGGTCGAATCCCACAGCGTTCCGTCGACGTCAAGTATGATGCTGTCGATCTTTCTTTCCATTTTGCTCCCCCCGTCTGACAAAAATACTGCAGAACCGACGCTCCGGCACAAGCCGGATGAGTCCGGTCCTACAGTATCCATTGATCCGGAATTCTCAGCCTTTCTTTGAATTCACAACCTTTTCCGGCAGCCGTCTCCGCAGGCGTTTTAGTAGCCTTTCACGCTCGTCGCGTAGAGATCGCCGTTCGGCAGCGTCCCGGAATAGTCGATCATCGCCGAGATATAAAGCCCGTTCGTAAGTCCGCTGGCCGTGCTCACGGCCGCGTCCGTATAGTTGATCGAATACGTGTTTCCGTCGTCTCCCTGGATCACGATCGTATTGTTGCCGACGCTTGTGATCGTGCCGCTGACCGGCCCGACATTCGTGTTCGTGCTTCCGCCCGAATTTCCGTCCGTGCCGCCCTGATTCGACCCCGTATTCTGTCCTGTGTACGTATTTGTATCGCTCAGATAGGACTTCGAGATATATCCGGTCGCGCCGTTCGCCGATACCATATACCAGTTCGGCGTCTCGCCGATTACCTTGACGGCAGCGCCTCCGCTGAGCGTGCTCACGACTCCGCTCTCCGTGCCCGGCTGGGAACGAAGATTTACCTCCGTCGTCGTATAATACGTGTAGCTGGTGCCGTAGTCGACATAGCTGTTCAGCTCGCCGGACACCTGCGCCGCCTGCTGGTCGTCATCGTTCTCCGTCTCAGTCTGCGGCTGAGTGCGCACAAGGAACGCCTTGTTCACATAGGCGGTGGTTCCGTTCATATCGATCTTGAACCACTCAGAGGACTCTCCGGTCACCGTCACCGCCTGCCCCGGAGCAAGGGATCCGATAACGCTCGCGTCCGACTCCGTGCTGGGCTCCATGCGGATGTTTACCGTATCCGCCGCGTACAGCGTGACGCTCGAGCCGTAGTTTGTCATCGAGGCAAGCTGGCTGGCCGCGTCCGCTCCGGACTGGCTCTCTGAATTCTTATTCACGGTCTTGCCCGGCATCGCGCTGAATACATCGTTTCGCAGAACAGTGAAGCTCTCCACCGACTTCTGCACGGAATCGAGAAGCGCCTTGTTGTCGTCAAGCACGGTACCCGTGATCACATACGCCTGCGTGTCGGCGATGATCCCGTATGTCACAGCGTACACCCACATGCTGGTCGCGTTGTATTTTACCACATACTCGTAAGTGTCGATCGTAGCGGAGCTGAGCTTCTCAAATTCTACCACTTCAAAAGCGTTCGCGTCCGGGTACTGCCCGGTGAGGCTCTGCTTCAGCTCATCCTCCGACTCCGCCACGGAGATGTTCCGCATGGCGGCCGCGTCCGCAGCATGTACGATGCTGATCATGGCGGCCTTTCCGGAGGAAAATACTCTCATCTCATCCGCGTCCTGCTGAACGGCCCATGTGCTGTCCGGCAGCGTAATGCGGATACTGCGATCCTGCGATGTATATGCAACATTGGTCTTGAGCTCTGTCTCCGGTTCCGTCTCAGGATCCGACTCGGTCTGCGGCGGCTTCGTCTCCGACTCGGTCTGCGGCGGCTCAGTCTCCTTCGGCTTCTCCCCGGATCCTCCGCATCCTGTCATAAGACACGTCATGGCCAGTGACATTGCCAGAGCTGACAAGATCACTCGCACTCTTTTATTCAACATGTCACACCCTCCAATCTTTATCTCCCTAACTATTACTATGATTCTCTCTCTGCCGCGGTTCCCCTTCCAAACCATGGCAAAAAGACGGTATCGAACATGCTACCAGCATAATCATACCATGCATTTCCCTCTTCTGCAAGTCACACACTGATAATTCATGTTCTGATATTATAATCTTAACATTTCCGTAAATGCTTTGTAATTTTTCTAGTCGATCCCGCTCAGCTCCTGGTACAGGCGTTTCGCGTAGCTGTCCGTCATGCCGCACACATAGTCCGTCACAAGCAGCAGCCGCAGATAGAGCCTCTCTCCCTCGCTCTTTCCGTCCGCATAGGTATGGTACGCCTGTTTGTAATTTTCCGAGATCAGGAACATCAGCTTCTCCTCCACATCGCTCTGTTTGTCCTCCGTGTCATAGTAGAGCGCGGCCTTCACAAAGTCCCGTCTTTGGTAGTTAGCGCCATATTTTTTGGAAGCAAAACCAACATATATCTCTTACAAATGCCCATATATTCG
>CANRDO010000057.1 GCA_947629385.1 uncultured Lachnospiraceae bacterium | reverse complement strand
AGCGAACTTATGCACCGCTGCGTGCCCGATTAAGCGCGAGCGGGTCTGCCCTGACATTGCAAGCCCTTGCAGGGCGTTCGGGTTTTGTGCACTAAACACGAATTCACAGCTCATCCTCCAATATATCGATCAGATGAAACTCCTCCCGCGGCCTTGCCTGGAACAGCGTGCCGATCTTGTCCCCGCGCATGATCTTGTGGAGCACATGGAAGTCCGCGCCGCTCGCGATCACCATGTCCGCGCCTGCGGCCGTCGCTACCTTCGCGGCAGAGAGTTTCGTGGCCATGCCGCCGGTCCCGACGTCGCTGCCGCTGCCCTTACCCATGCGCATCAGCTCATCATCCAGCTTCTCCACAGTATCGATGAAGCGCGCATTCGGATTCTCTCGAGGATCGTCCGTGTAGAGCCCCTCGATGTCCGAGAGCAGGATCAGCATATCTCCGCCGACCAGCGCAGTCACGATCGCAGAGAGCATATCGTTGTCTCCGAACTGGATCTCGTAGGTCGCCACGGTATCATTCTCATTCACGACCGGAATCGCGCCGAGCAGAAGCAGCTCCTCGAAGGTGTTCGAGGCGTTCTTTCTGCTCAGATTATCCACCATTGTCTTCTTCGTCATCAGAATCTGCGCCGCCTGATGGCCATACTCGCTGAACAGCTTCTGGTAGATCATCATCAGCTGTGCCTGGCCGATCGCCGCGCAGGCCTGCTTTTCAGCCACATTCTTGGGTCTGTGATGAAAGCCGATCGTCTGCCGGCCGACCGCGATCGCTCCGGAAGACACCAGGATCACATCCTTGCCCATATTCTTAAGATCACAAAGCTCACGCACCAGAATCTCGAGCTTTGTCAGATTTAGAGCTCCTGTCTCACTGTGCGTGATACAGGAGCTTCCGATCTTTACGATGATTCTTTTTTTCTTACCGAGTTCCTCTCTGTTGTCCATGAAAAACTCCTCGACTACTATATTATTTAGTGATCGCTTCGCTTTGTCACACGTCTGACATGGCTCATTGCTTTCGCGAATATTACCTTGCCAGCCCGATCTTTTGCAGCGCGCGTATGATCAGATGTCCCTTCGGGAACGTCTCCAGCTCATCAATCGTAATGCCGCGGAACGAGACCAGACCGACACAGTAAATGACGACGCCCGCAAGTACAGAAAGTATCGTAGATATGGTATTTCCCGCAAATGTGTTGAACACCGTATAGACTACGTAAACAGCAGCCGCCATGATGATAGAGGCGATCGCCGGGACGACGAACGTCTTGTACCACTCCTGCCGGTAGCTCATACAGCGTGCGATCGCGATCCCATTCAGGACACAGATGACGACCGCGAAGAAAATGTTGGCATAGACGACCGCATAAATGTTCAGATTGGCGGTTGTCAGAAGCATGTACAGCAGGATCAGATGCAGAACCAGCGCGACCGAGCAGTTGATCAGCGGGGTCTTGAGCTTTCCTAGCCCCTGCAGAATGCCGGTCGTGAGCGTGGACAGCGCATAGAATATGATCATCAGCGCACCCGCCTGCATGATGCCCACAGAAAGAGGCACGCCGGTCTCCTGCGTAAACAGCATCGTGATGATCGGCTTCGCCAGCGCAGCCATGCCCGCCGCGCACGGGATTGTCAGCAGCATTGTAAAACGAATGGAAATTCTGATCTTCTGCCGCGCCTCCACACGGTTCCGGTTTGCCATCGCCGCAGTCAGACTCGGCACGATGGATGGGGCCAGACAGGACGCCAGCGCCAGAGGCACATTCATCAGCACGCGGAACTGCCCGGAATAAATTCCCCAGATCGTCCCATACTGCGCGTCCGTGTAGCCCTGTCCCTTCAGCACCTTGAAGAAAATGCCCTGGTCCACGACATTGCTGATGTTGTAGACAACCGTGCTCAGGATTACCGGAAGGATCGTCAGGATCAGCAGGCGATAGATCGTCACCGTGGATTCGCGGACCTCACTGTGATCCCGGCGCATATTGCGCGCAAGCGTCTGCTTTTGCATCGTGTACACGGCCATCATAAAGAGGAGCGCGATCGTGATGCTCGCGACCGTGCCGAAGGTTCCTCCGGCCGCGCCCCAGGCCGGTCCGAGGGATGCGTTGCCCTCAGTCCGGGCCAGTGTCTCTCCGTAGCTGAACATAATGCCCGCGCAGACCAGCGTGATCACTGCGTTCGCGATCTGCTCGATCACCTGGGAGATCGCGGTCGGCACCATCGTCGAATAGCCCTGGAAATATCCCCGGAAGGTCCCGATGATCGCCGAGATAAAGATCGCCGGCGCGAGAACTCGCAGACTGTATTTGGCGAGCTCATAGGACATCAGGTACTTTGTGATAGCACCCGCAAAAAAGTAAGTCAGCAGAGCCAGCGAGCCCCCGGAAAGCAGCGCAAAACGCACCGCGCACAAAAACACCTTGTGTGCGTTGCGGTATTCGCCTCTGTGGACACGCTCCGAAACAAGCTTGGAGATCGCGAGCGGCAGGTTAAAACAGGAGATCATCAGAATGATCGCGTAGATCTCATTCGAGGTCGAATAATAGCTGATCCCTTCGTTTCCCAGTGTATTGAGAAGCGGTATCCGATAGATCAGGCCGATGATCTTCGCTATGATCGAGGCCGCCGCCAGGATCGAGCCCTGGACTAAAAAATTATTTCTACTCTTCGTTTTCTCTTTCACGTTGAACCTCTTCAGGACCACCGCCGGCCGGATTGCTCACCTCCGGCCGAGGCTGGGTCGAAATCTTATTCGGCGCTGATCTGAACCTTGTCGCTCTCTGTATTCAACACAATGCAGACCCAGGTTTTGCCCTGGTTCAGCGTGATCTCATTGCCGCTCTCATCGTAATATCTGGTCGGTGTGAAGTTGCCCGGCGCGAACTGATCCTCCCAGCTGCCGCCGTCCTTGCTCCAGGTAACGTCGATGGCCTTGCCCTTTGTGATAAATTTGCCGTTTCCGCTGGTCACGACGTCGATATCAAGATAGGTATCGGAATCCACCTGATTTCTCCAGTCGCAATACTGCAAAATAATATTGTCATAGGAGAGCTGTTTGCCTGTCGTCAGATCGATCTGCGGATCGCCGAACTGGAAGCGCAGATATTTGCCCGTCGACGCATCGTATGTAAAATATGCGTTGTTGTAGTCATAACCGACCTCTACACGGCCGGCGTCCTGCCCGTTCTCCAGCGTGACCGGCGCGTCGTCCGCCGCGAAGTGGTAATGGCCGCCCTGCTCCAGATACCAGTCTGAGTATTCACGCGGATAATTGAGGAAATCGATACCCGCCTGAACCATCTCATAGTTTGTAAACACATTGTGGGGAGCAGGGAAATCATCGCCGCGGTAATAGACGTATTCTTCTTCGCCGCGTCCCGCATCGTTCTCCCCACTCAGGCCGCTGATATTGTAGGTACCGCCGTCCCTTAAAAGAGGAAGCGCGTACCAGGCCTGTCCATAATGCAGATAAAAGGAATCAAACTCTCGCGCAAAGATGACATAATACTCACGACTGCTTCGCACAGAGCCGATGCGCTCGACGTCCTGATAGTCCTCAAAAATTCCCATCAGACGGGTGATACCGCCCTCCACAGGGGCCTCGTAGACAATGGACGCGTTTCCGATGCCGGACTGCGGCAGCGCGTCGTAGATGTTATTCAGCATGACAGAAATCGCTCTCTGCCGCCCGACGCTTTCCGGTACAAGCTTGCCCGTCAGGAAGCTGCGCACCATGCCGTTGTCCTCGGCAGCCGACGCCGAAAGGCCAGGCGCTATACACCCTGCCAGCATCGCGGCTGCGCTTGCCGCTGCGATCAGTCGTTTCAGATGTTTGTGTTTCATTTTGATTCCTCCCTTGTAATATTTAGCTGATCTAATATTTCTTTCTGTAAACGCTCCATCTCTTTGGCTTCCTCATCCGACATATGATCGTAGCCGACCAGATGAAGCACGCTGTGCGTGATCAGAAACGCAAATTCGCGCTTCACGGAATGTCCGTATTCCTTCGCCTGCGCGAGCACATGATCCGCAGACAGAACGATATCACCCAGCAGAAGCTCGCCGGAATCCGGGTCAAAGCAGCCGATATCCTCGTTCTCAAGCATCGCAAAATTTCCGGGCCGGTCATACTCCGTCATCGGAAACGACAGGACATCCGTCGCGCGGTCGATCCCTCTGTGTTCCAAATTGAGCCTGCGGATCTCCTCATCTCCCGTGAGAAGCAGGCCAACTCTTGCTTCATACGGGCACTCCAGATAATCCAGGCTTCCGCAGATCACGCGTTCTGCGAGCTCCTCGGGTTCCAGCTCCGGCACCTCGCCGTACTCATTCTCAAAGTCAATCGTCATGATGTTCTCCGTTTCGCCGTTCGTCCCGCATCGTCAGCGATGCACTGTCGTGCGGATGCCGCCAATCCGGGCTAGCGTTTTCTGCCATCCCGCCGCCGATCCGCTCGTCTCTCCTTCAGCTTGTCCTTCTGCTCATACTCCTCGTATGCGTTGACGATGCGCTGTACGAGCGGATGCCGCACTACATCCTTGCTCGTCATGGCACAGAAGCTGATGCCCTCCACCCTGCCGAGCACCTTCATCGCCACGTCCAGCCCGGACGGCGCCCCGGATGGAAGATCTTTCTGCGTCAGGTCTCCCGTCACCACCACCTTGGAGCCGAAGCCGATCCTCGTCAGGAACATCTTCATCTGCGCCGGCGACGTGTTCTGAGCCTCATCCAGTATGATGAAAGCATTGTCCAGCGTGCGTCCGCGCATATACGCAAGAGGCGCTACCTCGATCAGCCCTCTCTCCATATTCTTGAGAAAGCTGTCAGAACCCATGATCTGATAGAGCGCGTCGTAGAGCGGCCGCAGATACGGGTCAACCTTGCTCTGAAGGTCGCCCGGAAGAAATCCAAGCTTCTCGCCCGCCTCGATCGCCGGCCTTGTCAGAATGATCCGTCCCACTTCGTCGTTTTTGAACGCTGTGATCGCCATCGCCATCGCAAGATATGTCTTGCCTGTACCCGCCGGACCTGTGCCAAATACGACCATATCCCTGCGGATCGCATCGACATACGCCTTCTGCCCAAGCGTCTTTGGCTTGATCGGCTTGCCGTTGACCGTATGGCAGATGCAGTCGCTGTCCATCTCCGCAATGGAATCCTGCTTCTCCTCCATCGACAGAGCAATCGCGTAATCCACGTTCTGCTCCGTGATGACATTCCCTCTGGAGGAAAGCAGACACAGGTTGTCAAAAATCTTCTTGGCCCGCTGTACGCCCTCCGGATTCCCGAGGATCCTCGTCACACCGTCGCGGTTCAGCACTGTTACCATGAGCGAACGCTCGATCTTCTTCACATGCTGGTCAAACTGGCCGAAGATATTCTGCTCCTGTCCCGCCGGAATGTTAAGCGGCGCTTCAACCATGCTCATCGTCTGGCAAGCCCTCCTCGTAATCCTCCACCGCAGCGCGCCTCACCGCCTGTTCTCCGACAAGCAAAGTCCCTGATGCGATGGCAGACTTCTCATTCCATTCTATTTTAACATCATTTTCAAATAATTGAACCCCCTTTTCCTGTAAATTTTTATAAAAATCATGAAAATCCGCCTTTAATATTTCTGTGATCTCGTCTTTTGTGCGGATTACCTCCACAGATTCATACTCCTTTGCCGTATATTTCCGAAGATACAAGGGCAGATAAAAATTCTCCGCCAGACGGCATTGCGTGAGCTCAGAGGTCAGGTCATATTGCTGAAATGAATCAAAGCTTTCCGGGAGCGCAAACGCCATGTCCCCCGCCTGAACCATCCAGGAGATCTTCTCCTGTCCGGTATAATGCTTCTGCTGCGCGACAAAAGGAACTTCATCGTAGTATTTCAGACTTCTCTGAATCTCGATATCCGCATCCGAAGAGACATGCTGCCAGGAAACCACCTCTCCGCTGTCATTGTAGATCGGAAGGGAACCGGATACAAGAAGATCGCCCTTTTTCACCTGGGCTCCGGCCTGCACAACCGGAAGACCAGCTCTTACATAAATCGAAACGACCGTTCCCTCACGTGACGCCACAAGACTGGACGGCTCCTGCTGCGCTGCCTTTTCCTCTTCGTCGTCAGCCCCCATGATTCCTTCTTTCACATGGATGAGCAGACGTGTCCCTTTCATCTCGACCGCCACCCAGGCAAATCCGGTAAAATAGTTTCGGATATCCGACGCCAGCGCCTTGCAGTCGACGCCGGATTTCCACATGCCATGCCGTATCCCTGCCTGAGTAAGATATTCAAAGATCACATCGTCCGTCTGCGACAGATTTCCGTCGACGCTGATATTCCAGATGTGCGCGGACAGCCAGAGCATCAGCGCGAACGCAGCGGCGATCCCGACGAGATAAAACCCGCGCTTCCGGTACCTGTGTATAAAAAAAGGAAAGCCGTGACGCTCCGTAATCCTGACAGACGCATGGCTCTTTTTCACGATCGCTTTCAGTTTTTTGAAATCCTTTCTGCTTACATACGCCTCGTATGCCTCGTCCACAGGCAGAAGCTCCCACAGTTTGATTTTATGATAAGCGCACAGATTCAGAAAACGGTCGTAGGAACTTCCTGTGATCCGTATGCGCACATACCCCTTCAGCAGCTCTGAAAATCGTCTTTCCATTCCATCCTCCACGGCACCATTTATATAAACTCACAGCGCACATGTCTTTGCTTTGTCCTTATCTCTTAAAATCTATGTCCGGGAGAACGCAAATATGCCGCGAAGGACAGACGCAATACTCTCGTCTTCTCCGCGGCATATCATATTCAGGCAGTCCTTCTGCCTGATTGTAATTAGGAATGAATCCTACAAGTATTCCAATTTACAGATATGGCCAGAAATCTCAATCTCCTCTTTTGTAAAATTATTGATTCTAAGCTTTTCCCCTGCGACACAGATCTTTCTCCTGTTGGCGACAAGACGAATTTCCCTCTCTGTGTACGAGGAAATGCCTTTGAAATTCTCTATGATGATGCGCTCCTGTCCCTCCATCGTGACAAGAATATTTCCTTTCAAAAAGTCCTCCGGGATCTGTGCCGCCTCCACAAAGGCTTTTATCGATTTCTTCAGATGCGGTTTCTTCATACAGCTCACGCCTTCGCAGTATGATTTGATTATCTCCTACAATTTATGTCCCGAAGAACGCAAATATGAATCATTACTTATGGTACGGCTCACCCCGCATAATACGGAATCCCCGGTAGATCTGCTCCAGAAGGATCAATCGCATAAGCTGATGCGGGAAGGTCATTCTGGAGAAGCTGAGCTGATAATCCGCGCGGCGCAGTACTTCATCCGAGAGTCCGAGCGAACCGCCGATCACGAACACGAGGCTGCTCTCCCCCTGTACGCCAAGGCTCTCAAGCTTCCCGGACAGCTCTACAGAGTCGAGCATCATCCCGCCAATCGCAAGCGCAATCACATAGTCCGTCTCACGGATACAGCGCAGCAGACGCTCTCCCTCCATCCTCTTGATCTGCTCTTCCTCCGCCTGTGATGCACCGTCCGGTGTTCGCTCGTCCGCCACCTCAATGAGCTCCAGTCTGCAATATTTTCCGAGACGCTTCTGATATTCCGCAATCCCGTCCCTTAAATAGATTTCTTTAAGCTTTCCTACTGTTAGAATCGTAATCTTCATTTTCTGCCTACATCAAAAGAACATATCTCTCCCTAGTCCATACGCCACTCTTCAAAACCGCAGACTGGCCTTAATACATGTTGAGAACCAACGAAGATGTAACATCCTTCTTGCTGTTATAGAAATCCGCATAGATCTGCATGTATTTTTTTAGCTTCACAGCTGTCCCATTCTTAATTGTTGTTATCTTTCCATTCTTTGTGTTAAGCCGAATCGCTTTAAGCTTCCAACCTTTTTTAGCCTTTATACTAATTTTCTTTGACTTTTTTGGATTGCTTACAGTGGTAAACATCCCTTTCCTGAACTTAGACGCAAAGTCCTTAGAACCGATCTTAAAGGAAGCACAGGCATTTTCGTACTTTTTTACCGTCACCTTAAGGCTCAGCTTTTTCGTCTTATTTCCATATTTTACTTTGAAGCTGATGTTCGTCTTTCCTGGATTCAGCGGATCTACAACCAATTGGACATACTTGTAGAACGGACTCTTCGATATCGCAACAGCAGCCACGTTGCCATTGCTGCTCTTCAGGTCTGTAATCTTGCTCTTCTTCGTCACACCAATGATATCCAGGGAATAAGACGGCAGCGGATCTGCCGCCATATAGGTTACTTCTTTTTCGGCAAGCTTAGGGACTGCTGCCGCCTTCGGCTTCAGCACTCCAAGCATAGCTGTCAACACAAACACCGTTAGCAAAAGTGAACGCATTCTTCCTGTATGCCTCATATTTTTCCTCCTCAACAGCTATGTTTTTTTGTAAATAATCATGCATGCATGTTATCATAAAAAAATATATAAGTAAAGAAAAAGCGCCGCAAACCAATACAAAATCGATTCACGGCGCTGTCATTCACAGGCTTCTTCACATATATTTTTTGATACTTAGAGCTCTGCAGCGTATATTTGCACTCAATTCTTTGCGCTCAGGAACTCATGAATCCCCTTCGCGGCCGCCTTGCCCGCGCCCATCGCGAGGATGACCGTAGCCGCGCCTGTCACGGCGTCGCCGCCCGCGTACACGCCGTCCTTGGAGGTCTTGCCTGTCTCCTCGTCGGCGATGATGCACTTCTTGCGGTTCACGTCGAGGCCGATCGTTGTGGAGGAGATCAACGGGTTCGGCGAGGTGCCGAGCGACATGATCACCGTGTCCACCTCGATCTCGAACTCAGAGCCCGGGATCTCCACCGGACGTCTTCTGCCAGACGCATCCGGCTCGCCAAGCTCCATGCGGATGCAGCGGATGCCGCGCACATTGTCGTTCTCATCGACCAGGATCTCGGTCGGGTTCGTCAGGAGGTCAAAGATGATGCCCTCCTCCTTCGCGTGATGCACTTCCTCCGCACGCGCCGGAAGCTCTGCCTCGCTGCGGCGGTAGATGATATGTACCTCCGCGCCCAGACGAAGCGCCGTCCTCGCCGCGTCCATCGCGACATTGCCGCCGCCGACGACCGCTACCTTCTTGCCGTGTACGATCGGCGTATCATAGTCGTCGCGAAACGCCTTCATCAGGTTGTTTCTCGTCAGGTACTCGTTCGCGGAGAACACGCCCTTCGCGGTCTCGCCCGGGATCCCCATAAACATCGGAAGTCCCGCGCCGGAGCCGATAAACACAGCCTCGAAGCCTTCCTCGTCCATCAGCTCGTCGATCGTGACCGACTTGCCGATGATGACATTCGTCTCAATCTTCACGCCGAGGGACTTGACGTTCTCGACTTCCTTCGCCACCACGTCGAGCTTCGGAAGACGGAACTCCGGAATGCCGTAGACCAGCACTCCGCCCGGCTCATGCAGCGCCTCGAAGATCGTCACGTCGTAGCCGAGCTTCGCCAGGTCGCCCGCACAGGTCAGTCCGGACGGACCGGAACCGATCACCGCCACCTTATGGCCGTTCTTCGCCTGCGGAGCGGGCGGCTTGATGCCGTTCTCGCGCGCCCAGTCAGCCACGAAGCGCTCCAGCTTGCCGATGGACACCGGCTCGCCTTTGATACCACGGATGCACTTGCCCTCGCACTGGCTCTCCTGCGGACATACACGGCCGCAGATCGCCGGAAGCGCGCTGGACTCGGAGATCACCTTGTAGGCCTCCTCGACCTTGCCTTCCTTCAGCTCGCCGATGAAATCCGGGATGTTGATGTTGACCGGGCAGCCCTGCACGCACTTCGCGTTCTTGCAATGCAGGCAGCGCTGTGCCTCTTCGACCGCCTCTTCCTTATTGTAACCGAGACATACCTCGTCAAAATTTGTCGCTCTCACCTTCGGCTCCTGCTCTCTGACCGGAACCTTCTTCAATACGTCTGCCATTATTTGTCACCTCCGCAATTCCCGCATCCGCCGTGATGCGTCTTGCCCTCACGGAACTCAAGCAGCTTTCTGCCTTCCTCCGTCTTGTACATCGCCTGACGCTTCATCGCCGCGTCAAAGTCGATCAGATGTCCGTCGAACTCCGGCCCGTCAACGCAGGCGAACTTCACCTCGTCGCCAACCATCACACGGCAAGCGCCGCACATACCGGTGCCGTCCACCATGATCGGGTTCATGCTGACGATCGTCTTGAGGTTGTATTTCTTCGTGGTCAGGCAGCAGAATTTCATCATGATCATCGGGCCGATCGCGACGCAATGGTCGTAGCTCTTGCCCTCCTTCTCATGGAGATCCTCGATGACCTTCGTCACCATACCGCTCCTGCCGTAGGAGCCGTCGTCCGTCGTTATGTAAAGGTTGCCGCAGACGGATTTAAACTTGTCCTCCATGATGACGAGATCTTTCGTCTTCGCGCCGATGATCACATCCACGTCGACGCCGTGCTCATGCAGCCATTTCGCCTGCGGATACACCGGAGCCGTGCCGACGCCTCCGGCCACGAACAGGATTTTCTTTTTCTTCGTCTCCTCAAGCTCGCTCTCCAGACACAGCTCGGACGGCTGTCCAAGCGGTCCCACGAAATCGCGGAAGGAATCTCCCGTCTTCAGCTGCGCGAACTTCTCTGTGGAAGCCCCGATCGGCTGGAATACGATCGTGATCGTCCCCGCCTCTCTGTCATAGTCGCAGATCGTGAGCGGGATGCGCTCGCCGACCTCATCCGCCTTGGCAATGATGAACTGCCCAGGCAGGCAGCGCTTTGCAACACGGGGCGCATCCACGACCATCTCGTAGATGTTGGCTGCAAGCTGCCCTGCTTTCAAAATCTTGTACATACCCTACCTCCATATTCGTACTTTACAGGGAAGCCCCTGCCCTTACTTCCGCCCATTCTCCCGACGATCTCTCCTCAGATACGATGCGGGCGGTTCATATCTTATACAGTATATTACAACCATTTGAAAAATTCAACGGCAAATTTACGGATCATATCGCAGGTTTTTGTCCAAATATCCGCAATGTTAATTCTGCTCCAGATAGTTCTCAAACTCCTCCGCCGACATCAGGATCTTTCTGGGCTTCGTGCCCTCCTCCGGACCGACGACGCCGGCGTCCGAGAGCTGGTCCATGATGCGCGCCGCGCGGTTGAAGCCGATCTTGAACACACGCTGCAGCATGCCGATGGAAGCCTTGTCCTTGTCTATGATGAATTTTCCGGCGTCCGCGAACAACGCGTCCATATCCTCGCCGCCCCTCGCTGCGGAGACAGCCTGCTGTACCTTCGCGATCTGCTCCTCCATCTGTGCGTCGTAAGACACAGCTGTATTCTCGTTCTTCAAGAAGTCGACGACATCCGCGACCTCCTCGTCCGAGACGAACGCGCCCTGCACACGGGCAGGCTTCTGATAGCCCTGTGGATAGAACAGCATGTCGCCCTTGCCGAGCAGCTTCTCGGCGCCGTTCATGTCGATGATCGTGCGCGAATCCACGCCCGAGGAAACTGAAAACGCGATACGGGACGGCATGTTCGCCTTGATCAGACCCGTGATGACGTTGACCGACGGACGCTGGGTCGCGATGATCAGGTGGATGCCCGCCGCTCTTGCCAACTGTGCCAGACGGCAGATGGAATCCTCCACCTCTCCCGGCGCGACCATCATCAGATCCGCGAGCTCGTCCACGATGATGACGATCTGCGGGAGCTTCTGCGGCTTGTTCTCGTCCTCGATATCCTTCAGCGCCTCGATCTTCTGGTTATAACCCTTCAGGTCGCGCACACCGACCTCTGCAAATTTGTCGTAGCGAGACATCATCTCGGCCACGCCCCAGTTCAGCGCTCCGGCCGCCTTCTTCGGGTCGGTCACGACCGGAATGAACAGATGCGGGATGCCGTTGTACACGCTCAGCTCGACCACCTTCGGGTCGATCATGATCAGCTTGACTTCCTCCGGCGACGCCTTGTAGAGCAGGCTGACGATGATCGTATTGATGCACACGGACTTACCGGAGCCGGTCGCGCCCGCGATCAGCAGATGCGGCATCTTCGCGATATCCGATACGACCACCTTGCCGCCGATGTCCTTGCCTGTCGCAAAGGCCAGCTTGGACGGGTGATTCTTAAACTCATCCGATTCCAGCAGATCGCGCAGCGATACCGCGCTGTTCTCGCTGTTCGGCACCTCAATACCCACGGCCGACTTGCCGGGGATCGGAGCCTCGATACGGATATCGGCCGCCGCCAGATTGAGCTTGATGTCGTCGGAAAGTCCCACGATCCTGCTTACCTTGACACCCTGCTCCGGAAGCAGTTCGTAGCGCGTCACGCTCGGGCCGCAGCTCACGTTCGTCACGGTCGCATGCACGCCGAAGCTGTCCAGCGTCTGCTGAAGCTTCGCCGCCGTGCTGCGAATCTCCTGCTCCTGGTTGCCGCCTTTGCCGCCCTTTCCCTTTTTCAGCAGGTCGATTGGCGGATAAATATATTCCGGGCGTACCGCCTCGGCTGTCTTTGCCATCTCGGCCTCAACGGAGGCGATTCCCTCCTCGATCTCCTTCTGCGAGGAGCGCGGATTTCGCTTCGAGGATGTGTGCTCTGTCTCCGCAGCAGCCTCCTGCGCCTGCGGCTCTTCCATTTCGTAGGATTCGTCCGAAGACTTCTCTAACTTCTCTGACTTCCCAGTCTCCGGCATCGCCCGACGTATTCCCCCTGACGATGTCTGGCTATCACGCAGAGATACGTCTGCACGCGTCTCTGTCTGAATCCCTTCAATATGCAGCTTGGAAATGTCATGATACAACTCGAGTCCGGAATCGCCCGATGGAGCATTATGTCCACCGACCCCATTCTCCAGTTCGATATAGCTTTCTCTTCCCCGCGTGTTTTCGGAAGCTCTGTTTCTCCCGGCCGTTCCCACGGAAGCGCCGCTTCTGCCGGCGCGCCTTCCCGCGCGCTCTGCGAAAGCATTGTTCCCGGCGGCAGTATTGCCAGGAATGATCTCGTGAACCTCTGTCCCGATCCTGGTCGGATCTCCCTGAATCTTCGTATCCGTCGTCACGCCGGACACCTTGTGATGCTCACGCCCGTTCACCGGGAACAGATTCGGCACTTCAATCTGGGTTCTCTGCGTATGTACCACAGCGTCCTGCTGTCCGTAATTCACCGTCTGCGTCCCGCGCTTGCCCCTGCGTTTTCTGTCGCCCGGCATCACAGCGTCCAATCCCGTCTGCTGTGTGCCTCCATACATAGGCTGTCCCGGCTGCTGTACATTGCCATACATAGGCTGACCCGCCTGCTGTGCGTTGCCATACTGCACGCTGCCATACACGGGCTGTCCTGCCCGCTGCACATCACCATACACAGATTTACCTGCCACGGACGCCGCTGGCATTCCCTGCTCCCCGGACAGACGGCCGTCCGCCGTATCCGTCATAAGCTCCTGCGGCAGATCCCAATCGTCTCTGCGCTCCCGTTCTCTGCGCTGTGCCTCCCTGCGCCGTGCATTGGATTCCTTCGCAGACTGAACGACGCGGCTGCCCTGATGCTTCACGCTGCGCATCAATGATTTCTGGGTGATCAGCACAAGACATATGATCGTGAGGATCAGAAGCACAATTCCGGTTCCGACCACTCCGAAGGCAGGGCGAAACAAACCGCAGACCGCCCCACCGATCACACCGCCGCCATTTTTATAGGAGGCGCTGTGCTCGTAGATCTCTGTGATATCTGTGATTCCCTGATAATCCTTCGTGAATAGGGTTGCAAAGCTGCAGATGCACACAAACAAACCCAGTGAAGAAAAGAATTTTATTCCCGCCACATGACTGCCGCGATTCGAGATTAAAAATGCAGCCGCAATGAAGAGTAAAAACGGAAACAGATACGCAGTGATCCCGAATACACCAAAACTGATATCAGAGACCACGGCGCCCACATAACCGCCTATCCCGAGATAGCTGATAAAGATCAGGATGCAGACCGCCAGCACGAGCCACAGAGCAGCCTCGCGCATGATCAATGGATTTGCCGGCTCCCGCTCCGGTTCCTGTACCGGCGCAGGGCTTTGATTGACACGCCTTGTGTCAGAACGAGATGTCTTCGCAGATGCCTTCCCCTGAGCGCTGCTCTTTTGGGACGCCGTACTCCCCTTTGCAGGCGTCGTTTTCTTCTTTGCCGTATTCGTTGCCAATTTTTTCTCCCCTTTAGACAAATTTCCATTGCTGAACCGCTTCGCCCTCAGAGAAGGCCGCGCAGCTCACCGCTTTTGCAAGACTCAGATCAAGAAGTGGCCGACGATTGCCACGATTCCCACAACGAAACAATAATACGCGAAATATTTAAATTTCTTCCTGCGCACAATGACGAGCATTGTCTTGATGCAGATGTACCCGACCACGCCCGCAAATACCATACCGACCGCGTAAATCGCAATCTGCGGCGCCTGAATCGGCTCCGCGATTACATCCTTTACCTCGAGCACAGCAGCACCTAGAATTGCCGGGATCGAAAGGATAAAAGAATATTTCACCGCGAATTTGCGGTCAAGTCCGCAGAAAAGGCAGGTCGCGATCGTAGTCCCGGAGCGCGACAGGCCCGGCAGCGTCGCAAGTCCCTGGGCGGCACCGATCACAAGACCGTTCCCATAGCTGACGGTCTTCGGCGTCTTGTTCCCCTCTTTCTTGAGCTCCGCCATCAGAAGAAGCACGCCCGTGATCAACAGGCAAATGCCCGGAATCAGAAGCGTCTCCGAGGCGCCCTCGACAATATCCTTGCCAAGCACACCAATGACGCCGGTGGGCACAGTAGATACCAGAATCAACATTACAAACTTGCGATAGCTGTTGCTCACGATCTTTTTGTATTTCAGTGATGTCTTATGTATTCGATTCAGAACGAAGGTACGCAGATTTGAAAATACGTCCCCGACCATGAGGAAAAACTCCTTGATCATGTTCCAGATGTCCTTGTGATAGACGATGAACACCGCAGCAAGCGTGCCAAGATGAAGCATGATGTCAAACAGCATGCTCCCGTTTGTCTCAACGTGAAAAATATTCTGTAGAATGGCGAGATGCCCGGAGCTGCTGACCGGCAGAAACTCCGTCACACCCTGCACAATTCCAAGTAGGATTGATTCAAAAACAGACATAAGATCCTCCCGCCTATACTTCTCAAATTATTAGCTCAAATACCGCTTCAGAAGCATTATAACTGATTTATTATAACAGACAATTTGAGGAGAGACAAGTTTTTTCCGGAAAACCCTGTCAAAACCTTTTTTACTCATTTCCCTCTATCATCTTATATAGCCGGGAGTTTGACAGTTGAATAAAAGAAAAAGTACTCGCAGGCCGCATAAGACCTGCTTTCTTTTTGTCAAATTTTT
>CANRDO010000056.1 GCA_947629385.1 uncultured Lachnospiraceae bacterium | reverse complement strand
ACTGAAAATCCAGTCTTTACAAGGGTTTAAAGGGTGTCCAACTGTTACGAAAAGGTAATTAGACTGTCAAACTTCCGTTTTTGTAAACCGCTTTGCCGGGGCCTTCTTTTTGAGCCATTCTAAACTGTGAGACAATATCTGGAATTGTTGCAAATTTCCGGGAAAACGGTCAAGAAAGGTCAGGAAACAGTGATAATTAACAAAAATAATCGAATAGACACATCAAATTAATCAAATTATAATGATACAAGATATAGAGATAAAAAAATAAATGTGGTATTTATAATAAAAAACTTGAAAAATGAAAGAAATAATTGTAAAAAATGTTCACTAATTGGAAAAGCTGTGCTATAATGGTTTAAATTCATACAGCAAGAGGTGATAACAGGTGATTAAAAAAGAAATGATAGCCATGCTTCTGGCGGGCGGACAGGGCAGTCGTCTCGGCGTGCTCACATCAAAGGTGGCCAAGCCGGCAGTCGCATTCGGTGGGAAATACCGCATCATTGACTTTCCACTGAGCAACTGTATCAATTCCGGTATCGACACGGTCGGCGTCCTGACCCAGTATCAGCCGCTGCGTCTGAATACGCATATCGGTATCGGCATCCCGTGGGATCTGGACCGCAACGTAGGCGGTGTGACGGTGCTTCCGCCGTATGAGAAGGTAGGGAAGACCGAGTGGTACACGGGCACAGCCAATGCGATCTACCAGAACCTGGCTTACATGGAGTCCTACAATCCGGATTATGTGCTGATTCTTTCCGGCGACCATATCTACAAGATGGATTATGAAGTGATGTTGGATTTCCACAAGGCACACAATGCGGACGTCAGCATCGCGGTAATGCCGGTGCCGCAGGAGGAAGCGAGTCGTTTTGGTATCGTGGTCGCGGACGCGGACGGCAGGATCACGGAGTTCCAGGAGAAGCCGAAGGAGCCGAAGAGTAATCTGGCATCCATGGGTATTTACATTTTCTCGTGGCCGGCTCTCAAGGAGGCGCTGATTTCGCTCTCCGAGCAGAGCAATTGCGATTTCGGCAAGCACGTCATCCCGTACTGCCATGAGAAGGGCGAGACGCTCGTGGCTTACGAGTACAATGGCTACTGGAAGGACGTCGGGACGCTCGGCTCCTACTGGGAGGCGAACATGGAGCTCATTGACATCATTCCAGAGTTCAATCTCTATGAGGAGTTCTGGAAGATCTATACGACGAACGACATTCTCCCGCCGCAGTTTGTCTCTGCGGAATCTGTGATCGAGCGCAGCTTGATCGGAGACGGATCGGAGATCTACGGAGAGGTGTACAATTCGATCATCGGCTGCGGCGTGGTTGTCGGGAAGGGCGCGGTCGTCCGGGATTCGATTATCATGCAGAATGCAGTGATCAAGGAAGGCGCGGTCGTGGAGAAGGGTATCATCGCGGAGAATGCGGAGATTGGCCAGAACGCGCAGGTCGGTATCGGCGAAGAGCTTCCGAATAAGGTGAAGCCGTCGGTCTATGCGTTCGGTCTGGCGGTGATCGGAGAGAATGCGGTGATCCCGGATGGCGTCAGAATAGGGAAGAATACCGCTGTCACAGGCGTCACCGTGCCGGAGGATTATCCGAATGGAGTTCTGGAGAGCGGGGAAACATTAGATAAGGCAGGTGATGTCCAATGAGAGCAGTAGGTATGATTTTGGCCGGGGGCAACAGCTTTCGGATGAGAGAATTGACAAACAAGAGAGCGATCGCGGCAATGCCGGTCGCTGGCAGCTTCCGGAGCATCGACTTTGCGCTGAGCAGCATGTCGAACTCGAACATTCAGAAGGTTGCGGTGCTGACGCAGTACAATTCCAGATCGCTCAACCAGCACTTAAGCTCCTCCAAATGGTGGGATTTCGGCAGAAAGCAGGGCGGGCTTTTCGTGTTTCCGCCGATGGTGACCTCAGACAATGACTTTTGGTACAGGGGCACGGCCGACGCAATCCACCAGAACCTCGACTTCCTCAAGGAATGCCATGAGCCGTATGTGGTGATCGCCTCGGGCGACGGCATTTACAAGCTGGATTACGCGAAGGTGCTCGAGTACCATATCGCGAAAAAGGCGGACATCACGGTCGTGTGCAAGGATGTCCCCGCTTCGGAGGATGTCACAAGGTTCGGTATCCTGCAGATGAACGAGGAGAGCCGGATCGTCCAGTTCGACGAGAAGCCGATGGCAGCCGCGTCGCACACCGTTTCCTGCGGCATCTACGTGATCCGCAGACGCCAGCTGATCGAGCTGATCGAGAAGTCCGTCGAGGAAGGAAGACATGATTTTGTCAAGGATGTACTGATCCGCTACAAAGATGTGAAGCGGATCTTCGGATACAAGATGAAGGAGTATTGGAGCAACATCGCCTCGGTAGAGTCTTACTACCAGACGAATATGGACTTTCTCAAGAAGGAGGTGCGGGATTACTTCTTCCGTGAGTATCCGGACGTACATTCGAAGGTTGATGACAATCCGCCTGCAAAGTACAATCCGGGCAGTGTGGTAAAGAACAGCCTGGTCGCGAACGGATCCATCATTAACGGATATGTGGAGAACTCAGTGATCTTCAAGAAGGTATTCGTAGGAGAAGGATGTGTCATCAAGAATTCAATTGTATTGAATGATGTTTATCTCGGCGATAATGTGTATCTCGAGAACTGCATTGTCGAGAGCCGCGACACCATTCGGGCAAATTCGCGTTACACCGGTGAGGATGGGATTAAGATTGTGGTCGAATCAAACGAACGCTACGTCCTGTAAGACATAATATACGGGGTACAGCCCCCCGAATTGCTTCCGAATGATGTTGTCAAACGAAAAATCTAAGGAGACCATGGGGGTAAATATTATGGTGATAACAGATGTAAGAGTGAGAAAAGTGGCAAAGGACGGCAAGATGAAGGCTGTCGTTTCCATAACGCTTGACGACGAATTCGTAGTACATGACATCAAGGTGATTGAGGGAGAGAAAGGTCTTTTCATAGCGATGCCGAGCCGCAAGGCGGCGGATGGGGAATACAGAGATATCGCCCATCCGATTAACTCAGAGACGAGAGAGAAGATCCAGCAGATCATTCTCGACGAGTACGAGAGGGCGGCGGCCGAATCACCAGAAGAAGCATAAAATGATCTCTGAATGAATGAAATATCGGACAGGTCACAACAGTTGACCTGTCCGATATTTTTTGCTATATTTTAATATATTAAATTGCATAAAGTTATCAAAATATTGAAAGATAATTACAAGAAACGTTGAGAAAGGGAGAAGCAGGATGGGAAAAAAGTGTGGAAATACAGCATATCGGATATTGCTTGCGGTTATGACGCTACTTTGCATTTTCATCGGGGCGGGAGCCGTGATATATGCGCAGGACAGGGTGTTTACCCAGGTGCTCTCGTCGTCGCTTCGCTTGTTTTTCCCTTTATTGCTTGCGGTCGCTATCTGCGTATTTCTGGTGCTGCTTTATCGTGTACTGGATCGGCTTGGACAAAGACAGCTGATTGCTGTGTCAGTTATCATGCTTTGTGTGATGCTGGGTATATTTTTGATTATTTTTATGAATTTCCGGGTGGTTCCGACTACAGATGCCCTGAATGTTCAGGATACCGCCTTGTTTTTGGCGAAAACCGGTAAGGTTCCGATTACGTTGCATTCCCCGCATGGAGAGTATTTTGCTAGATATGCAAACAACTATTTCCTGGTCGTAATACTTCGCTGTTATTTTAAGCTGTGTCTTATTCTTGGAATTCAGGATATGTATTGGCCGTTGATTCTTTTATCATTTGCAGCGCTGATGACCTCTGTAGTTTTTATGTATTTGACGGGAGTTTTGCTCGGCGGCGTACGAAGGGGCGCCAAAATTCTGGCGCTCTGTGTGCTGAACCCGCTGTATTACCTGCTGGTGCTCTGGGTATACACGAACGTGCTGAGTATTCCGTTTACAATAGCGGGGATTTATTTTAGTCTCCGCGTTTATAGAGCGAAGAGCGCTCACAGCAGAGGAGTATTCTGCGTCTTGACAGCGATCGTGGCAGTTTTCGGATATTATATTCGGGCGACCTCTATGATTCCGATCGTTGCGGTTGCCATTTGTGCGTTCCTGTGGGGGCTGCGGGGGAAAAAGAGGAGAATGCTTCGCGTGCTGAAATGTGCTGTTCTTTGCGCGGTCGTGAGTTTGGTCCTCTTTCATGCGGTAGCTAAGGTGAACGACTGGCACTTCTCAGAGGTCTCTGACGGAAGATTTCCGATCACCCATTGGATTATGATGGCATCCCATGGCAACGGGAAGCACAACATAAAAGATGTGAACTATACGATGCAGTTTGAGACGGTGCAGGAAAAGTCGGCGGCGGCGCTGCGAAAGACAATTGAAAATTATAAGAGCATGACAGCGACCGGATTGGCGTCCTTTATGTATGAAAAGCTACTCACGACATGGAGCTTTGGGGATGGGGGAGACCTTTTAAGCAAAGTGTCACAGGATAATAAGATGACAGAGCTATATTCCTGGCTGATCGGCAGCCAGTCCGACCTGTTTCGGGAATACTGCTATGCGTTTCGCATTGCAACGATTTTTTTGATCCTGGTTGCGATATGGAATCTGAGCGGAAAAAAAGAAATTGATTCGGCCCAGTTTGTATTTTTGCTGTCTCTGTTCGGGGGTATTCTGTTTTACTGTTTCTGGGAGGTCAAAGCGACTTACAGTCTTCCGTTTGTCTATATTATGTTGTTGATTGCGGCGCAGGGGGCGGATGCGCTCGTACAGTCTGTGCCGGATATGCAGGACAGGCTTCGCGGAAAAGGATGCTATGCCGCATTGACCAGCTTTATGTGTGCAATGGGAATATGTGTTTGGTTTTACAACGGTATCGTCAATTCCAATGTGACTTTGCAGGACTGGACGCTAAACGGCAAAATGGAGACTTCCATAGGTACTATTTTTCCGGATGGAAAGGAGTTGGAACTGACGCAGGAAATCTATGCATCGAAGCCGTTCAACCATATTACCCTTGCGGGAAAGGTGGATAAAGCGGCTATAAAAGCCGGAGACAGCGCCCAACTTACGATTTGCGATGCAAGCGGACAGGCTGTATTTGAACGGACAATAGGGGCAAAAGAACTTGAAGGGAAAGGCTATTTGACAATAGAGACAGGAAAAATTACTCCGAAGGGAAGAGAAAGGTTCGTGATAAATATCACGAAAAGTGACGATTGTCAGGGAGAGATGTATTTCCGCTGTCGGACCAACAAATATCTGGACATCTATGACGGCGTACTTACGGTCAACGGAGAGCGGCATAGAAGCGATTTGTTCCTGCAGGTCTACAATGAGTATGAAGGGCCGTGGTGTTCGGTAAAGATTGCGCGTGTACTGTTTGTTGCGATGGTATTTGCGATACTGCTGTTGTATTTTTGGATGTATATGGATATAAAAAAGAGCGGAGCTGCCAAAAAGCAGTCCGCTTGATGC
Source organism: uncultured Lachnospiraceae bacterium (assembly GCA_947629385.1). GTDB lineage: Bacteria > Bacillota > Clostridia > Lachnospirales > Lachnospiraceae > Choladousia. The sequence continues at coordinate 9,985 of CANRDO010000056.1, read as the reverse complement.
ATGGGGCGTCAGTGAGAATCATTTTGCGTCTGATTCTTTTTTAGCGTCTCCAGAATGACCTCCTGCACGTAGCTTCCGGGGAATTTCTGGACTTCCTTCGGCAGCTCCTTCAGATAGATCGGCTCGCCGTATTCGATCGTGACCGGAACCGGCTTTATGCGGGGCAGATGATCCTCGAAGAGCGCGGAGGAATTGTGGATGGAGACCGGGATGATCGGACAGCCGGTCTTTGAAGCGATCTTGAAGGAGCCCTCGTGAAACGGGAGCATAGTAAGCTCGCTTGGGGATTCGCCCCGAGTGCCCTCCGGGAAGATCATGACGGAGATCCCGTTTTTGATGTGATCGACCGCTGCAAGGATCGTCTTTAACCCTTCGCGGATGTCTGAGCGGTCCAGAAACAGGCAGTGAAGAAACTTCATCCAGCGCGAGAGCAGCGGGATTTTCAGCATCTCCTTCTTCGCGATGTAGCCGGTAAGGCCGGGACAACGCGCGTAGGTCAGCACGATGTCGAAATAACTGCGGTGGTTGCCGATGTAGAGTACGGCCGTATCCTTCGGGACATGTTCCTCCCCGATGACAGTCAGCTTCACGCCCGAGATCAAGATCACACATTTGAAGGCTCCCTGTACGATGCGCAGGGAGCTTTTGTCGCGCCATTCGGGGCGAAACTTCCCGATGATCCACTCGATCAGAAAGACCGGGATGGAAAGGATCAGGAAGGAAACGACGAATATAACGATCAGAATAAAACGTATCATGGCGGATATATCCTTTCTATCTTCCGAAGAGCTGTGTGGTCTTCAACAGCCACTCCTGACGCCATGGGGCAAGATCCTCCGCGCGGTAGCGGAAAGCCCAGTTCGCCATGGCGACGCCCGGCGTGTTCATGCGCGCTTCGCTGCCGAGCTGCAACAGGTCCTGGATCGGGAAGATCGCGAATTTCGCGATGCTTGCCATGCAGAAGCGGATGAAGTCGAGGCTCACGCAGTTGCCGTCTGTGTTCCCGTAGCGGCGGATGCGGTCGCGGATCTCCTCCGGCTGCGTCTGGTACCAGCCGAGCGTTGTGTCGTTGTCGTGCGTCCCGGTGTAGCAGACGCAGTTTGTCGTCGTATAGAAATGCGGTATGTAATTGTGGTCGCCCATGTCTCCGAAACCAAACTGCAGCACCTTCATGCCCGGGAAGCCGAAGGTATCGCGCAGGTGCTCTACCTCAGGAGTGATGATACCGAGATCCTCCGCCAGGATCGGCAGATCGTCGCCGAGCTCTTTGGCGATTGCCACGAACAGCTCCTCGCAGGGGCCCTTGACCCATTTGCCATTGATTGCGGTCTCCTCGTCGGCGGGGACGGACCAGTAGGCCTCAAAGCCGCGGAAATGGTCGATGCGCAGGTAGTCGGTCAGTGTGAGCTGTCTGCGGATACGCGCGATCCACCACTCATAGGAGGTCTCCGCGTGATAGTCCCAGTCGTAGAGCGGATTGCCCCAGAGCTGTCCGGTCACGCTGAAATAGTCCGGCGGTACGCCGGCCACGCTGGTCGGATGGCCTGTCGAGTCGAGCTGGAACAGATTTTTGTTCCCCCACACGTCGGCGCTGTCGAGCGCCACAAAGATCGGGATGTCCCCGATGATCTCCACATTCTTCTCGTGCGCGTAATCGCGCAGCTCAATCCATTGCTTCTGGAACATAAACTGTACGAAGCTGTAATAGTGGATGCTCTCCGCGAGCTTTTCACGCCAGAGCGCCTTGACTTCGGCAGTCGGATTCAGAATTTCCTCCCCCCATTCCAACCAGCGCTTTCCTTCATGGTAGTCCTTGCATGCCATGAACAGGGTATAGTCGTCGAGCCAGTCCTTTTCCTCCTCGCAGAAAAGCTCGAATTCCTCGAGCAGCGTCTTGTCCGGTGTGTGATAAAAGGCTCTCCACGCCTTCTTCAGCAGGGAAGTCTTGTATTCGATCGCAGGGCCGTAGTCTACTTTTGTCGGATCCCAGTCCGGCATGTCGCCGAGATCCTCCTTTGTGAGCAGCTTCAACTCGATCAGCTTATCCGGGCTGACAAGCAGCGGCTGACCTGCGAACGCGGAAAAACCCTGATAGGGCGAATCGCCGAAGCCGGTCGGCCCGAGTGGCAGAACCTGCCACAGATGCTGGTCTGCGCCCGCGAGAAAATCGATAAAATCGTATGCGCCGGGACCGAGATCGCCGATCCCGTACGGGGAAGGAAAGGAAGTCGGATGCACCAGGATACCGGAAACGCGTTCGCGCTTCTTCGTCTCCTCCGCTGCCTTTGCTTCCTCCATAATCTGTACATTGTTCATAGTGATGTGCCTCGCTTCTGAATAATTCGTGTATCATTCCGCATGGCCCGATTGGGCGCCCGAGTTTTGCGAATTGTACACATTTTTCATAATTATAGCGAATTGCGAAGGTGATGACAAGGCATATTTTGCGGATTGCCGAAATAACAATAGTATAAAACGATGAGCTGGTGTTGTGCGTGAAGAGACTTGGAATTTTGGCGTTCCTGCTCCTGCTGACGGTTGTGGTGACTGTTGGATGCGCGTCGTCAGATGAAAGCGCGAAGGCGGATCGCAGGGAAATCGACTACACGGTTGCGGAGCTCGGAAAGCTCCCCGAAGAATTGTCTCGTGTGATTGAAGAAAATAAGAAAAAAGAGATACGGATGACATACATAGACGGGGAGGACATGTATCTGGTCCGGGGATACGGGGAACAGAAGACAGGGGGATACAGTATTGCGGTCGCGGAATGTACGGAGGACGAGACAACGATTTTTCTGGACACCCGACTGCTCGGACCGCCAGAGGAAGAGGGGCTCTCCAGGGACCCGTCTTATCCCTGTCTGGTTGTCAAGATCGAGGCGCGCGACAAGGAGGTCATGATCCAATAGGCGATTGCGCGCTCTGGCGTCGGCAAAGCGGTGCAAAGACCGGGAACAGAGCCTGGACGCATATGGAATGTGCGGGAGTGTATGGAGGAGGGCTAACTGAAAACCGAGCATGAAGACAATGAAAGGAAAGGTGGCAGGACAATGGAACTTTTAATGAAAAACATACATATGTGCAGACAGGCGAAGCATGTGGAGACGCAGATCACGCTGGATGAGGATCTGAATGTCCCGGATGTGAAGCCGGATGTGGAGGCGATCATTCAGAGCAGGGAGCATGTGGTGCTCGAGCACACGCGGGCTGAGGCCGGGCGCCTGTTCCTCGACGGATATCTGGAGGTCGGTGTGCTCTACATGGACGACACGAAGGAACGGCAGATTCACAGACTGGATACGAAGCTCTCCTTCGACGAAGCGATCAGCATGGAAGGGTTGGAGGCCGGGGACAATGTGCGCGTGCGCCATGAGACGGAGGATCTGAGCGTTACTTTGATCAATTCGAGAAAACTGGCAATCCGCAGTCTCTTAAGCTTCACTGCCTCAGTTGATGAGATCTACGATATGTCGGCAGCGGTGGAGACACAGTCTGAGATCGAGCTGTGCGAGCGTCGCCGGAAGCTGGAGCTGATGCAGCTCGAGGTGCAGAACAAGGATATCCTGAGGCTGAAGGAGGAAGTGCAGCTGCCTTCCAACAAGCCGAACATCGAGGAGCTATTGTGGGATAATATTCAGCTTCGAAACTGTCGGATCTCGCTGCGGGACGGCAGCCTCTACGCGCAGGGAACTCTTTTCCTGTTTGTATTGTATCGCGCGCAGGACGATGCGCAGACGGTGCAGTGGATGGAACAGACGCTTCCGTTTGAGGGAGAGATTCGCTGCGGCGGATGTACGCAGGAGCTGATCCCGGATATCGGCGTCTCTCTGTCGCAGGCAGAGCTGACCGCGAAGGAGGACAACGATGGTGAGCTGAGGCTTTTCCATATAGAAGGGGTGCTGGAGCTGGAGATCCGCCTGTACGGGACTGAGGAGATCGAGATCCTCGAAGATATCTACTCGCCGGAGAAGGATCTAAAGCTGGTGACGAGCGAGGAGATATACGAGAGCCTTGTCATGAAAAACGAGTCGAAATGCAGGTGTGCAGGCAAGATAAGAATTCAGAGTGCAAAGCCCAGAATATTGCAAATTTGCAACAGCAACGGGAGCGTCAAGATCGACAATACACAGATTGTAGACGAGGGCATACAGATCGAAGGGGTGATCCCGGTGTCGATTCTCTACATTTCATCGGACGACGCGATGCCGTTTGCGGTGCTCGAGGGGCTCGTGCCATTTTCACATCTGGCGCGTGTGCCGGGGATCGACGCGAGCTGCCGATATACGATTCTGACAAGCATGGACCAGCTTTTGGCGACGATGGCGGACAGCGAGGAGATCGAGGTGAAGGCATCGGTAGGCCTGGATATCTTCGTGGCGCGTCCCCGGAGTCAACAGTGCATCCATGAGATCCAGGAGAAGGATTATGAGCCGGCACAGCTTGAGGCGGTGCCCGGCATCACCGGGTATATCGTGCAGGGCAAAGAGACGCTCTGGGATATCGCGAAGCAATATTATCTGACACCGGCACAGATCATGGAGATGAACGGTCTTGAGTCTGAAAAGCTGAAAAAAGGTGACCGGCTGATTTTGATGAAAAGTGTGCGGGTGTGTTGACAGGCTACGCTAAAATATGTAAAATAAAGCAGGATTGTATACAAAATGCATAGAGGTGCAAAAGATGAAAGAGCTGAAGCTGAAAGCTATGGCGAAGGTCAATCTTGGACTGGATGTATTGCGTCGGCGGGAGGACGGCTACCACGATCTGAGAATGATTATGCAGACGGTGTATCTGTATGATCAAATCACTCTGGAGCGGTCGGATCCACCGGGCATATCTGTACAGACGAACCTAAGTTATCTGCCGGTGAATGAAGACAATCTCGTCTACCGTGCGGCCAAGCTGCTGATGGATGAGTTTTCAGTCGATGCAGGTCTGAAGATCGGACTTAACAAGCATATCCCGGTAGCGGCCGGTCTTGCCGGGGGCAGCTCGGATGCCGCTGCAGTGTTGGTGGGTGTCAACCGCATGTTTGAGCTCGGGCTCTCGCAGGAGGAGCTGATGGCACGCGCAGTCAGGATTGGGGCGGATGTTCCTTACTGTGTGCTGCGCGGAACCGCGCTGGCCGAGGGGATTGGGGAGCTCCTCACCCCGCTTCCGGACGCGCCGGATCTGCAAGTGGTTCTGGCGAAGCCGGCGGTGCATGTGTCTACCGGCTTTGTTTACGGCAATCTGAAAGCCGATGCGCTAACGTTTCATCCGGATATCGATGCGCAGGTGCAGGCGATCCGGGACGGCGACGCGTACCGTATGGCAGAGCTGATGGGGAATGTGCTGGAGACTGTCACGATACCGGCTTGCCCGGTGGTCGCCGAGATCAAAGCTCAGATGATGCACGACGGAGCGCTGAACGCAATGATGAGCGGCAGCGGGCCTTCGGTGTTTGGACTTTTTGACAGCGAGGCGAAGGCGAGGGAGTGCTATGAAAAGCTAAGTCGCGGCAGCCTGGCGAAGAATGTTTTTCTTACACGTTTTTTTCACGGTCGGAAAAGAGAAAATGAGGCTGTCCGGAGGAGGCCTTAGGAGGAAACCATGGTAGAGACATTTCAGTTGCAAATGAATGAATATCTTCCGCTGCGCGATGTCGTGTTTCAGACGCTTCGGCAGGCAATTCTTCGCGGTGAGCTGAAGCCGGGAGAGCGCCTGATGGAGATTCATCTGGCGCAGCAGCTCGGCGTCAGCCGCACACCGGTGCGCGAGGCGATTCGGAAACTGGAGCTGGAGGGACTGGTGCTGATGATACCGCGCAGAGGTGCGGTCGTCGCGGAGATCACAGTCTCCGATCTGGAGGATGTGCTGGAGGTGCGCATGGCGCTTGAGGAGCTTGCGGTCAAACATGCCTGCCACAGTGTCACGCCCGGACAGCTCGCAGAAATCCGGCGGCTGGCGGAGGAATTTAAGAATACATTGTCCGGCGACGACGTCGCGGCCTGCGCGCAGGCGGACATGAGATTTCACGATGCGATCTATGAGGCCACCGGAAATGGCCGTCTGGTGCAGATTCTCAACAATCTGCGGGAGCAGATGTACCGCTACCGCATGGAGTACCTGAAGGACCGCAAATCACACAGAAATCTGATCGAAGAGCACGACGGAATTCTGCAGGCGCTCGAGAACAGGGACGAAGCGCTCGCAGCCCGGATGACGGCTCGGCATATCAAGTGTCAGAAGGAATACTTCATCCAGATGCTCGGCGCAAGGGAATAAAATGAGAAAGCGGCGGCTATACTAAGGGATATCGGAAGATATCCCTTTTCGTGTTAATTTAAACACGGAGATTCTAAAGAAAGAGGAATCTGCAGATGAGTAGATATGATGAACAGGCGCGTCCGGCGCGGTCCCCTTTTCAGCTGCTGGAAGAGCGCTTGGGCAGGATGGTGGCGACAGTTTTCTGCGCGGTGTGCCTCTGGTATCTTCTGGCACACACAGCGGTCTTCGCCAGACTTTGGGCAGAACTGCTCCGGGCATATTTTGCTCCCGGAGCTTTGACGGCGGCGCTTTGCGTACTGCCGTTTCTGATCGGATCTGTGTGTTCCGGAAGGAGGAGAAAAACAGGTTGCCGGGTGGGCAGATACCTGGAATGCATTCTGTTTGTCCTGTGCGCGAGCCTCGTCTGGCTTGCGGGAGAACAGATACCGGTGAGGACGCTGTATGATGAGACAGTGTATTCCGGGCGGCTGGACGCTGTGTTTCCTGGGATCAGCGCGGCGCTTCCGGGGATCGTTGCGGGAGATCAGGAGATCGTGCCTGCGCTGCTTTTACTGGCGGGTCTTCTCATTGCCACGGCAGGAGGCGTCCGCTGTGTGCGGACGGCCTGTGGCTACCTTTTTGCAGCGAGCGAAGAATTTTTGCACCGGCAGGTGTTCCACGGCATGCGGGAGCGCTTTTGGGAAGTCCGGGAAAAAGCGGAAAAAATGTTTGACGCGGATACTGACGCCGGCATGAGCGGGGCGCCGGTGGCAAACGGGATGATCACCGAGACGCAGAAGCTCTATCAGGCGGAGCTCGCCGATGAATTGTCCGTGCAGGCGGACGGCCGAAAACCGAAATTTTATGGGATCAAAACGGAAAAGAAATTGCCCGGCCTGCCGGATATCGGTAAGATCCGCCTCTATGGGGGAAAGATCGCCGGAGAGTTGAACGCCGCGCGCATCGGCTGGTGGACTGTTTTGCTGGCGCTCTATGCGCTGACCGTTGGTTTTGCCGACGCGTTTGCCGCTGTCACATTTTACCGGGCATACAATCTGCAGATCCTTATCCCGGTGATGCTGGCGCTCTATCTGTATATACTGCTGTCCCCGCGGTTCGGCTCAGATCAAGGCAGAAGAAGCTAAGATCGTAAAGCAGGATCCGAGAGGGGGCCGAAATAGGCAAAAAACTGTTGCAATGGCGGAAACGAGTGTGCTATATTGAAAAACAACGTTCTATAGAAAAGGTGGAGATAACGTATGGAGAAAATTCTGGATCTGATCAGCGCGCAGGTTATGGGCGCGTTTGAGGCCTGTGGCTACGACGCGGCTTATGGGAAGACGGGGATATCGAACCGTCCGGATCTGTGCGAGTATCAGTGCAACGGCGCGATGGCGGCGAAAAAGGTTTATCAGAAAGCGCCGATCGTGATTGCGCAGGAGGTGGCTGCGAAGCTGCAGGATAGCGAGGCCTTCGAGGAAGTGAGCGCGGTCAATCCTGGCTTTATCAATATCAGGGTGTCCGGCGATTTTTTGGCGGACTATCTCCGGAAGATGCAGTCGGATAAGGATTTGTCGGTCGAGAAGGCGAAGGAGCCGAAGACGATCGTTTTGGATTACGGTGGAGCGAACGTGGCGAAGCCGTTGCATGTCGGACATCTGCGCTCCGCGATCATCGGGGAAAGCGTAAAGCGCATCGCGCGCTTTGTGGGACACAAGGTGATCGGCGACGTGCATCTCGGCGACTGGGGTCTGCAGATGGGGCTTATTATTACGGAAGTGCGGCAGCGTCAGCCGGAGCTGCCCTATTTTGACGAGAATTTTACAGGGGAATACCCGCAGGAGGCGCCGTTTACGCTCTCACAGCTGGAGGAGATCTATCCGACCGCGAGCGCGAAGTCGAAGGAGGACGCGGCCTACCGAGAGGCGGCGCTGGAGGCTACTTATCAGCTGCAGCAAGGGAACCGCGGCTATCAGGCGCTCTGGAACCATATCATGCAGATATCCATTCCGGATCTGAAGCGGAATTACGGACGGCTGAACGTGGATTTTGATCTCTGGAAAGGAGAATCGGACGCGAAGCCGTACATAGCGGACATGGTGCAGAGCATGAGGGAGGAAGGGTATGCCTATGAGGATCAAGGCGCGCTGGTGGTAGATGTGAAGGAAGACAGTGACGCCAAGGAGATCCCACCTTGTATTATTTTAAAGTCGGACGGCGCGTTTTTGTATGCGACGACCGATCTGGCGACGATCGTGGAGCGCATGAAGCTTTATCAGCCGGACGAGATTCTCTACCTCACGGACAAGCGCCAGGAGATGCATTTCACGCAGGTATTCCGCTGCGCGCGCAAGACAGGGCTGGTGAAGGACGACACGAAGCTTTCGTTCCTCGGCTTCGGCACGATGAACGGAAAGGACGGCAAGCCGTTCAAGACGCGCGAGGGCGGCGTGATGCGTCTGGAGACTTTGATCGCGGATATCAATGCGGAGATGTACCGGAAGATCACGGAGAACCATGAGGTAGACCCGCAGGAGGCCAGGAAGACGGCCGAGATCGTCGGACTTTCCGCGATCAAATACGGCGACCTTTCAAACCAGGCGTCCAAGGATTATGTTTTCGATATGGACAAGTTCACGTCCTTTGAGGGGAACACGGGGCCGTACATTCTTTACACGATCGTCCGGATCAAGTCGATCTTGAACAAGTACCGCGAGAACGGGGGCAGCGTGCAGAAGGGACATATTCTCGCACCAACGAATGAGAGCGAGAAGGGCCTGATGATGGAGCTCGTGAAATTCAATAGCACAATCGAGCAGGCGTTTGCGGAGACCGCTCCGCACAGGATCTGCGCGTTCATCTATGACCTCGCGAACGCGTTCAACCGTTTCTATCACGAGACGCGGATCCTCGGCGAAGAGAATGTCGCGCAGCAGACGAGCTGGATCGAACTGCTCGATTTGACGCGCGAGGTGCTCGAGACAAGCATTGACCTGCTTGGCTTTGAGGCGCCAGAGAGGATGTGAATCAACAGTTTTGCCATGCATGGAAGAGGGGAAGGCAGACCGAGCAGATTTATCTGCGGAGGGCTGTTTTTCCCTTTTTGTATGATGGGCGGAACGCCCATCAGCCACAGACAGGAGCTGCGGCAGCAGCGGATAGCCTTGAGCGAAGCGAAAGGTGGCCTGTGGCATGCATGGCAAAACTGAAAGATATGTGAATCCCGGGTATACTTCATTTTGATGTCTCGAGCTCCGCAATGCGTGCCTTTAGCTTTTCGACTTTGTCGGCCAGGGCAGTATTCTCATCAACCAGGGCAGTATTCTCATCAGCCAGAGCAGTATTTTCGTCAGTCAAGGCAGTAATTTTGTTTGTCAGAGCGGTATTTGATTCCTCAAGCTCTTCAAGACGCTCCAGTTTAAATATGATGTCATCATGTGGCAATTCGATAGCGCCGGGCAGCATGACTCCCATGGATTGATCGCCTCCTCTTTTTTGGTAATGAAGCAGGATCTGTTCATATAGTTTGTTTGTAAGATCAATCAACTTATTTGCGTCGCTGAAGGTGATGTTGCCAACGGATAAGTTGGTCTTTATGCTGCCCATTATATCACAGGTAATAATCTCTTTCAACTAAAGTGATAAAAATGGAAATTCGTCCAAAATTGAAATTTTAAATTCCACCCTTTGTTATCCCTATGGAGTTTACCTCTGCACAGTTGGCATTTACTCTTTC
>CANRDO010000055.1 GCA_947629385.1 uncultured Lachnospiraceae bacterium | reverse complement strand
TATCAGTGCATGAGTGAAGAGTGGAAGAGCAAGATGAATTACGTGACGCATTTCTATATGGATCTTGCGTGGCGTTCTCAGTATGTCGGCGTGCTGGAGATGCAGTACGAGGGCGTGCAGTTTTATTTTATTGACAATGAATACTATTTCTCCGGGGCGAAGCCTTACGGAAATATTTACCAGGATATCGAGAAGTTCGCGTTTTTCTCGAAGGCCGCGCTTTCGGCGCTGCCGCTGATCGGCTTCCGGCCGGACATCGTGCACTGTCACGACTGGGAGACGGCGCTGATCCCTGTATTCCTCAAGGATAAATTCCACGAGGGCGAGTTCTTCCGGGATATGAAGTCGATCATCACGATCCACAATCTCAAGTTCCAGGGAATCTGGGATGTGAAGACGGTGAGGGATATCACGGGGCTTCCGGCCTACTACTTCACGCCGGATAAGCTCGAGGCATACGGCGACGCGAACTACTTAAAAGGCGGTATCGTATACGCGGACGCGATCACGACGGTGAGCAATACTTACGCCGAGGAGATCAAGATGCCGTTCTACGGCGAGGGCCTCGACGGGTTGATGAGGGCGCGTTCCAATTCCCTGCGCGGCATTGTGAACGGCATCGATTACGATGAGTACAATCCGGAGACGGACACCCTGATCGAACATAACTACAATGCGAGGAATTTCCGCAAGGAAAAGATCAAGAACAAGCGCGCCCTGCAGCGTGAGCTGGGGCTGAACCAGAGCGACACGACGTTCATGGTCGGCATCGTCTCCCGCCTGACGGACCAGAAGGGCTTCGACCTGATCGCCCATATGATGGATGAGATGTGTCAGAATGATATTCAGATCGTCGTGCTCGGCACCGGCGAGGAGAAGTATGAGAACATGTTCCGCCACTTCGCGTGGAAATACCAGGGCAAGGTGTCCGCGAACATCTTCTACTCCGAGGCGCTGTCCCACAAGATCTACGCATCCTGCGACGCCTTCCTGATGCCGTCGCTGTTTGAGCCGTGCGGACTGTCCCAGCTGATGAGCCTGCGCTACGGCACCGTGCCGATCGTCAGAGAGACCGGCGGACTGAAGGACACGGTCATCCCGTACAACGAGTACGAGAGCACCGGCACCGGCTTCAGCTTCGCGAACTACAACGCGCACGAGATGTACTTCACGCTCCAGTACGCGATGTCCGTTTACTACAACAAGAAGCGCGAGTGGAACAAGATGATCGACCGCGGCATGGCGATGGATTTCTCCTGGCACAGCTCGGCCGACAAATATGCGGAGCTGTACAACTGGCTTTGATCAAATAAAAATTTACTGATAATAGAATAATTTCCCTCCTTTTGGAAGATACTGTGAGCGTAACCACAAATTTTCCTAAAGGAGGGAATTTTTATGAACGAGATCTCAGAACTGGATCTTCAGAATCTCCGCCATCTGATCGGCGGATTTTCGACGACGCAGTGCAAGATGCAGGCGTACGCAGAGCAGGCGTCGGATCCGAACGTGAAACAGTTTTTCCAGAAGTCCGCGCAGTCGGCGATGGAGAGCAAGCAGCAACTTATGAAGTTCCTGCAGTAAATGTTGGGTCAGACCGAATCACTTGCTGATGAGGTCACAAAGAGAGATAGGAGGGAAAACGATGTTGGACGAGAAGACAATGGTATCAGACACCCTGGCGGGGATCAACGGCGAGCTTGTACGTTACGGCGAGATGATCCCGCAGACAGAGAACATGCAGCTGAAGCAGACTCTGAAGCAGTTTCGCAATCAGTGCGAGCAGTCTCAGGAGGAGATCTATCAGATCGCGCGCAGCAGGCAGTACTATGTGCCGGCCGCGAAGGCGACAAGAGAAGAGATCGACCATGTAAAATCGATTCTCATGCAGGGCTGAACGTGAAAGATTCCGGGAAGCTGCCGCAAAAGATCCGGAAAATCCGGACTTCGCGGCAGTTTCTTTTTGCACAATTTGAATGTATCATTAAGATATATACGGTTGCGTATTGCCTGGACCTTTGATACAATATTCTAAAATATCCGGCAATGAACCAGAGAAAGAAAAGGGATGGAAAAGTTATGAGAATGAAAAGGTGCGGATTGATCTTATTTGCGCTGATGCTTTGCTTTTCAGCGGTTGCGCAGACGAGCCTTGCCGCAGACGCAGAGGCGAAAGCGAAGGCAGGCACGACGGTTGAGAAAACGACGAGCCGTGTGAAGAAGCCGACAAGTATAAAACTAAACAACGCTTCATGCATTACGGTACCGGGGAAGAAATTTACGTTGAAGGCGACGGTTTCTCCCAAAAGTGCCGCGAAGGCAAAAGTGGTGTGGAAGAGCAGTAATGAAAAAGTAGCTAAGGTGAGCCGGAAGGGTCGGGTGACGATTGTCGGAATCGGAACCGCAAGAATTACAGCTAAGACGGAAAACGGCAAAAAGGCTGTGTGCAAGATCGAATCCAGACAGTATATTAAGAGCTCTTCCAAGCTGAGCATCGGAACTCCGGATGGGGCAAAAGACTACAAAATATATTATCAGGCCAATTACCGGACGAACAGCGGAGGAATGTATTACCGTACTTATGGCTGTGTGGTGACGGCGGTAGCGATCATTGCATCCGCCTGCAAGGATAAAGATGGCGAGATACATTCTTACACCCCGAAGGACATACATGAAGGGTCTGAGAAGTCCAAATACAGTGAAAAATATGCTGTGAAGAAAATGGGAAACAATTCGGAGCTTAGCAGGTGGTACGATCGGGCTGCGATATCGCTGCGGACAGCGTCAACGATATTGAAAGATATTGGAATTAAAAATAAAGTGGTATATACCTTTACGAAAGCCAAAGCAAAGAAGGAGATCAGGAAACAGCTGAAACAGGGAAAACCGGTCATTGTCAAAGCGAATAACAATATGCACAACGGAATACGGCTGACCAATGAGCATCACGCGCTTGTATTGGTCGGAATCGATTCGAAGGATCAGATCATCTACCTCGATCCGGGCAGAACGTGGCCATACACGCTTAAGCTGTCTACGCTGGTAGATTATTATATGACGCCGGCTTCGGGAAATTACAAATCCGCCTATATGACGGATTTCGCCTCGAGTAAATCGGCCGGAGGTTATATTTTGATCGAGTGAGAGAGTATTTTTCTGCGCATGTTCTTTTGCGGCAAAGAGAAAAAGGCAGTTACGAGAAACGCTATGGTATAGATGCCGGCAAGGCAAAGCAGGGCGCCCCAGGATGTTCTTCCCAGATAAGGAAGGGCGTTCTTAAACAAAAACGAGACGGTGCCGCTTACCATGCAGACCAATGCGGGCTTGACAAAAGCATCCATCAGGTCCGTGCGGAAGCTGCTGCGGCGATGCAGGGCCAACAAGGAGCAGGAAGTCAGGAACGCCTGACTAAGCAGAGTGCCGACAAAGTAGCCGTCGATTCCGGAGATTGGGACAAAAAGAACAATAGCGACAAGGCGAATGCCAAAGCCGACGACATTCCAGATTGTGACGAGCGTCGTGGCGCCGAGTCCGTGCAAAATGTTTACAAGTGTTGTGTTGATATAGAGAAACGGACAGAGCAGAGCGAGCTTTCTGGTGAATATTCCAGCCATCTGACTGTGAAACAGCAGATCGCCGACAGAGCCGCCGAACAGCAGGAATGCACACAGAAAGTAAAGACCGAGCAGAAGGCTGCCCTGAAAACCGGCATCTACGGTGCCGGCTATTCTTTTGTCCTGATGTAGTGTGTGTGCCTCCGAGACTGCGGGCAAGAGCAAGGTTCCAAGAGCCGCGGTGATCGCTGTGGGGAACATGATCAGAGGAAGCGACATGCCGGTCAGGGTTCCGTAGATGGCAAGGGCCTGCGCGCTGCCACAGCCGGAGCGCTGTAGCATCTGAGGCAGCAGGGCTGCTTCGATTCCCTGAAGGACACACATCAGCATACGGTTGAGCCCCAGCGGCATGGAGACGGACAACGTCCTCCTGATATCATCCCGTCTGACACGAACTTTCAGGTTTTGCCCCTTCCGACCTTTTTGCGGCGCATTTTTGCCGAGAAATAAGTGATATATGCAGAATATTGCGGCAAAGAGCTCTCCTGCGATCTGACCGAGCGCCATGACGGAAGCGTCCATGGGTTTTCCGCTTTTTTGAAAGAGGACAAAAAGAAATAAGACAGATGCAATCCGCAGAAGCTGTTCTGTGAGCTGTGCTCCCGCTGTGACACTGACGTTTTTGCGCCCGATAAAATAGCCTCCGATGCAGCCGTGGATCACGGAGAACGGGATAGAGAGCGCGGTCATACGAAGCAACGGCGCACAAGCAGGCTCCAGCAAGAAGGAGCGGGCGATCCAGGGTGCGCCGAAGAACATGGCCGCGGTACACGCGAGGGAGGCGCCGCCTGAGAGCAGCAGAGCGCAGGCCAGGATGCGCAAAGCAGCTCGATGATCCTTCCGGGCATAGTATTCGGCCGTGAAGCGCGAGACGGCTGTCTGAATTCCGCCGCAGGAGAGTGCCATACAAAATGCGCTGACAGGAAGTGTGAGCTGGAAGAGCCCGATCTCAGACGCACCGATCGCGCGCGAGAGGAATATTTTATAGAGAAAGCCTGCAGCCCGTGTCAGAAGACCGGTGAGAGTCAGGATAAATGTGCCTTTCAGAAGATAATGTTTCTGATTCATATCGTGCCCGCCCGTGCGTATGTTTTTACACTATATGCGGGTGGAAGCGTGGGGTAGTACAGAAGAAACCGGATAGAAATAGAATTTTACCCTTGACAGGATAAAGGGCAGGTGTTATTCTGTACACGAAATCCGAGTAAAATGCTCGGAAATGGAGGAAGCTATGAAACTATCAACAAAAGGAAGATACGGCCTGCGTGCGATGATCGACCTGGCACAGTACAGCGAACAGGAAGCCGTGTCGATCAGCAGCATTGCACAGCGGCAGAATATTTCAGAGAGTTATCTGGAGCAGCTTGTCGCGAAGCTAAAGAAGGCAGGGCTGGTGATGAGCACGCGTGGGGCGCAGGGAGGATATCGGCTGGCGAGGCCGGCGGACGAGGTCTCGGTCGGAGATGTGCTGCGGGCGCTCGAGGGAAACCTGGAGGCGGTCGCCTGCTCTGCTCAGACGGGCAAGGGCTGTCAGGGCTCAGATCTGTGTGTGACGAAATATGTCTGGCAAAAGATCAACGAGAGCATCGCGAAGACTGTCGACGAGATCATGCTCAGCCAGCTCGTCGAGGAGAGCAAAGAGGCACAGCAGAAAAGCGCGGATCAGCAGGTGGATTACAGCAGCAAGAGCTGTCTCGGCTGAGCCGGAGGCGCGGCAGGGCTTATCGGGCCAAGGCGTCTTCTTGCTTGCTATGACGGAAGCGCTTGTATCGGCCTGGTTATATGCGCAGGAAATATACACAGGAAAACAATGCAGTTTTGCACTGCAAGTTTATGTATAGAAGGAGAATGAACATGGAACGACTGATTTATCTGGACAATGCAGCAACAACAAAAACCTCGCCGACCGTTCTGGAGGCGATGCTCCCGTATTTTTCCGAATATTATGGGAATGCTTCCAGTATCTACAGTATTGGCACGAAGAGCAAGGAGGCGATCAATCAAAGCCGGGAGACGATCGCGGCCACGCTCGGGGCAAAGCCGGAGGAGATCTATTTCACAGCGGGCGGCTCTGAGTCAGACAACTGGGCCATCAAGGCGACCGCGGAGGCCTACGGGGCGAAGGGAAAGCATATCATCACATCGAAGATCGAGCACCACGCGGTGCTGCACACCTGCGAGTATCTGGAGAAACAGGGATACGAGGTATCCTACATCGACGTTGACGAGAACGGCGTGCTGAAGCTGGATCAGCTTGAGAAGGCGATCCGTCCGGATACGATCCTGATTACGATCATGTTTGCGAACAATGAGATCGGGACGATCCAGCCGATCAAAGAGATCGGAGAGATTGCGAAAAAGCACGGGATCCTCTTTCATACGGACGCGGTGCAGGCATACGGGCAGCTCCCGATCAATGTAGACGAGCTGAACATTGACATGCTCAGCTCCAGCGGCCATAAGATCTGCGGGCCGAAGGGAATCGGCTTCCTCTACATCCGCAAGGGGGTAAAGATCCGCTCGTTTGTCCATGGCGGGGCGCAGGAGCGCAAGCGCCGTGCAGGCACCGAGAACGTCCCGGGAATCGTCGGGTACGGCAAGGCGGCCGAGGAGGCCGCGTCGACGATGCAGGAGCGCACGGCGAAGGAGATCGAGCTGCGCGATTACCTGATCGACCGAATCCTGAAAGAGATTCCGTACACAAGGCTGAACGGGCACCGCACGAAGCGTCTGCCGAACAACGCGAATTTCAGCTTCCAGTTTATCGAGGGTGAGTCCCTGCTGATCATGCTTGACATGGAAGGCATCTGCGGTTCGAGCGGTTCCGCGTGCACCTCCGGTTCACTCGATCCGTCGCATGTACTGCTGGCGATTGGTCTGCCGCATGAGATTGCGCACGGCTCGCTGCGTCTGACACTCGGCGCAGAGACAACAAAAGAGGATATTGACTTCGTGATCGAGAAGGTGAAAGGAATCGTGGAGCGGCTGCGCAGCATGTCCCCGCTGTACGAGGACTTCGTGAGAAAATCTCAGCATTAAGGCTGGCTGCCTGACATATGCAGATGTGTCAGGTGCGGCTTCGCAGGCAACAATAACAGAGAACGAATTGATAGGAGATAAGGAACGGGAGGAACATAACATGTATTCAGAGAAGGTAATGGATCATTTTCAGAATCCGAGGAATGTAGGAGAGATTGAGAATGCGAGCGGCGTCGGCACGGTCGGAAACGCAAAGTGCGGCGACATCATGCGCATGTATCTGGACATTGACGATAACGGCATCATCCGGGATGTGAAATTCAAGACGTTCGGCTGTGGCGCTGCCGTGGCGACGAGCAGCATGGCGACGGAGCTTGTCAAGGGCAAAAGCATTCAGGAAGCACTCCAGGTGACGAACAAGGCTGTGATGGAGGCGCTGGACGGGCTTCCGCCCGTAAAGGTACACTGTTCACTGCTGGCGGAGGAGGCGATCCACGCGGCACTGTGGGATTACGCGCAGAAGCACGGGATTGAGATCGAGGGCCTCGAGAAGCCGAAGTCCGATATCAGCGAGGGTGAAGAAGAGGAAGAATATTAGGGGAATATGGGAATTGAGATATGAAGAAGGGAAAGGTAGTCGTCGGCATGTCCGGCGGCGTGGACTCGTCGGTAGCTGCGCATTTGCTTTTGGAGGCGGGCTATGATGTAGTCGGCGTCACGATGCAGATCTGGCAGGAGGAGGACGACGACACAGCGAGCGAGAACGGCGGGTGCTGTGGCCTGAGCGCGGTGGAGGACGCCGCGCGGGTGGCGCGCAAGCTCGGGATCCCGCATTATGTCATGAATTTCCGCGACGAGTTCCGGGAGAAGGTCATTTCGTATTTTATGGACGAATACCTTGCCGGGCGCACACCGAATCCCTGTATCGCATGCAACCGCTACGTGAAGTGGGAGTCCCTGCTGCAGCGGAGCCTGCAGATCGGGGCGGATTATATCGCAACCGGCCATTATGCGCGGATTGCGCTGCTTCCGAACGGACGGTACGCGCTGCAGCGCTCTGCGACGGACGCCAAGGATCAGACCTACGCGCTCTACAGCCTGACGCAGGAGCAGCTCGCGCACACGCTGATGCCGGTCGGAGACTATGAAAAGCCGGAGATCCGCAGGATTGCGGAACAGCTCGGGCTTGCTGTCGCAGACAAGCCGGACAGCATGGAAATCTGCTTTGTGCCGGACGGGGACTATGCGGGATTTATCCGCGCGAACAGTGGAAGAGAGGTTCCGGAGGGGAATTTTGTGACGGCGGACGGCACGGTGATCGGCAGACACAAGGGAATCACGCATTATACGGTCGGACAGAGAAAAGGCCTGAATCTCCCGATGGGGCATCCGGTGTTCGTAACGGAGATCCGGCCGGAGACGAATGAGGTCGTGATCGGGGAGGCCGGGGACGTCTTTGCGGACAGGCTGTGCTGCAACCGGTTGAATTTTATGGCGGTACCGGATCTCGAGGATGAATTGCCGGTGACCGCGAAAATACGGTATAATCATCGGGGTGCACATGCGGTAGTGCGAAAAACCGGGCCGGATGAGGCGGAGGTAATTTTTGAGGAACCGGTGCGCGCCGTGACGCCGGGACAGTCGGTCGTCTTCTATGACGGAGACTATGTGGTCGGAGGCGGGACGATCTGTTAAGAAGTTTGGGCTTCGTGAAGCGAATTCGCATGCCCCGACTGTTCGTTACCCTGAAGGACTGGCTTCGCGCCGTTGGGCACGGAGTGAACGTTTCAGTGTATTAGCAGATGAATATGGCAAATGGAGATTACAATATGTACGATGACCATACAGGCAACAGATATTATAACGACGATCCGGATATCGCGACGCGCGTGCCGATGGGGAACGGTTTCTCCGAGGAGAAGGTAAGACAGTCCGGGAGCCGGTATATGGACAAGAGAATACAGGATGCTTCCGGGCGGCGAAGCCCTGGCTCAGGACGTCGCAAACTGTTCCTTTTTCTGACGATTGTGCTGCTGGTGCTGGTCCTCTGCGCAGCGGCTGCGATTGTGCTGATGCAGATGCAGAAGAAAGGTTCAGAGCATGACGGAGCAGGGACGACGGCGCAGGGCGTGGAGGAAGGAAGCCTGCAGGGGAATGAGGCAGGAAGCCCGGACGGAACGCTGCCTGATGCGGATGCGAGTGCGCAGGAGGATTTGTCCGACGGGGAAAAGCAGGAGACGAAGCAGCCGGGTGATGAGCAGACAGAGGACTCAGATGAGGGGACTACCTCCGGCCAGCTGATTGATCTTGCGATTCTAGCCAGCCCGTATGCCTCTTTGATGGACGCGCAGACCGGTGAGCTTCTGGCGACGAAGCGCAGCGAGGAAAAGATTTTTCCGGCATCCATGACAAAGATGCTGACGGCGCTGGTGGCGATTGAGCATATCCCGGATCTGGATGCGACCATTTACATGGAAGAGGACTTCTATGAGGACCTGTATGATGAGGATGCGTCGCGCGCCGGTTTTGAGCCGGGCGAGGAGGCGGTGATACGCGATCTGCTTTATGGGGCGCTGCTTCCGTCGGGCGCGGAGTGCTGCATTGAGCTGGCCAGACAGGCCGCCGGTTCGGAGAGCGCGTTTGTCGATCTGATGAATCAAAAGGTGGCCGATCTCGGGTTGACCCAGACGCATTTTACGAACTGTACAGGGTTGCACAATGCAGATCAGTTTTCAACCTGTACGGAAATCGCGAAGATTGTGCAGGCTGCGATACAGAATGAGACATTCCTTGAAGTTTTTACGACACATCGGTATTCGGTAGCGCCTACCGATATCCATCCGGAGGGCTTTACCTTCTGGAGCACGCTGTTTAAGGCTACGGCGGATGAGATTGTGACAGGCGGGGAGATCATCGGAGGAAAAACCGGTTTTACGGAAGAGGCGGGGCATTGTCTGGCGAGTCTCGCTGAGATTTACGGGAACAAGTATATTTTGGTGACGGCCGGATGGTCGGATGACCCGGAAAATGAGATCTACCACATTGACGACGCGTTCCGGGCTTATAACGAACTCGGAAGCGCGCTGAGCTGAGAAGTTGCAGCAAATGCAGATTGCTACCGCATTTGCCGTATAACGCGCCTGGAAGCGCCAAGCTGAAAAGAACGGGAAGGCGGCAGGGGCTGGCTGCACATTCCAAGGAGAGATCATGGAGACAAAACTGTCGGTATTATTGTATGTAGACACGGAAGATGAGAAGGAAATACACAGCTGCGTCTCGGATCTCTGCGAACGGTCAGGACTGCCGGCGGAACTCCTGCAGATTGTCGTGCTGGATCCACGCGGGAGAACGGGCGGAAAGCGCGGCGGGAACGCTCTGGAAGGGCAGATCGCCGGGCAGTATCCGGCATGCCGCGTCGCCGCCTGCGCAGTGACGGGCATGCATGCAGCGCAGGCGTATAACAAAGGCATTTCGATGGCGGAGGGAGACTATGTGGCGTTCATGCCTGCCACCTCCGGCATTTCGGAAGGCGCGTATAAGGCGTTGCTTTGCAGGGAGGACGGGGACGAACCGCTGCTTTCTCTGCGGCCGCTGTATCGCGGAACGGAGAAGGTATGGCGGGATTATCCGGCCGCGCCGAAGACGACAGGACCGAAGGACGCGGAAAAGGACAGCGATGACGTGCAGCTGGTGCTGCAGGCCTTCCTGATAAAGAAGGCGTTTCTCGGAGAGGATCGCCTCAGGGAAGAATTGCACGAGGAAGCTTTCCCGGAACTGGTTCTTCGTCTTTTGCTGAAGAATGAGGGGAGATTCTTTTACAACGCCGAACAGACGTATTACTACAGTGTGCTGCTGGAGGACTCCACCAAAGAAAATGATATCGCCATGAACCGCTGGTGGTATGAGGCTTCTCTGGAAAAATTTTATCTTCCATTTCTGGACGAAATGCAGGCGCGTTTCCCATCGGGCATACCGAAGTGGATACAGAAATGCGTCTACTATCTGATCTGCGTCAAATTCGGAAGTAACCATTCCGGACACAACCGAAAGGTACTGAACAGGCAGGAAACGGAGAATTTTTTTGCGCTGTGCTGCGAGGCGGCGGCGAAAATCGACGACGACGTTCTGCTCTCGGCAAAGATGAGCGGGTGGTGGCCGATACCGAACGATCTCCGGATGCTGTTTCTGCGCCGAAAGGCCGGGCTTGCGGGCCTGCAGACGGAGTTTTGCGTGAGCGAAAAGAAACTGCTGTATCGCTGCAAAAAAGACGGAGAGATCCTCTCGGAGTTTGTGCTGGGCGATCTTTCCAGGGAAGCGGTGGAGATCCATCTGATCAACGAACGAAACGGCAGTCTTGAGATCGACGGTTTCTTTCGGGGAGCCTGGTATCTCGATGGGCAGCCGTTTGAACTGTACATAGAGACGAAAGACGATCCCGGCAGGCGCATCCCGGTGACACGCAGCGAGGTGTATGATCTTCAGCTGTGCTTCGGTATCGTCTATACGAGAAAATATGCGTTTCACGCCGTGGTGCCCGTCAAGAAGGGCAGCAGCAGACAGTTTTGCTTCCGCCTGAGCTGCGGCGGATATGAGGGCAGGCTGCAGCTGCGGTTTGCGTCGATTCATTCAAGATTGAGCAAAAGTATCGAGAATTCTTACTGGATGTTCGACCGGGGAAGATATATGCTGACCAGAACGGGCGTGTGGCTCCAGATGTGGCCGTGCAACCCGCTGCGTCAGTTGCGCAGGGAAATCCGCCTGCTCAGGGAATTTCGGGATGCGAAAGAGGATCTGTCGGAGGAGATCTGTTTCCGCCTGCGCTATTGGCTGCTGCGGCCGTATTACAGCCGGAAAAATATCTGGATCACGTACGACAAGCTCTATAAGGGCGGCGACAACGGGGAATACATGTTCCGTTACTGCCGGAAAGAAGGGCAGGAATGTTATTACGTGATCAACGAGGATGCGGGGGACACCGGAAGACTGCAGGAGGAATTCGGCGCGCGGATCGTGCATGCGAATTCGAAGCGGTGCAGATTTCTGGCTTTGAACGCAAGTGTGGTTTTGGGAACGCATTCCGACAGCAGTGCATATCTTGGGCTGGCTGATAAGGATCAGAAGTATTTTAAGGATCTCTTTCATGCGGATATCGTCTGCATCCAGCACGGACTCTCGGTTCAGGATATCTCACAGTTCCAGAACAGAGTCACCACAAATGTGAGCCTTTACTGCTGCGCGTCTCAGTTCGAGATCGAAAATATTGCGAAGCCGGTCTACGGATATGAGCCGCAGATGCTGAAGCTGACCGGACTGGCGCGTTTCGACGGGCTGCAAAGCGATGAGCGCAGGATCATTCTGATCACGCCGACCTGGAGAAGCACGGCGGTGCATGTGAAGGGGATCGGAATGACAAACAACGCCAGCAGGACGTTTAAAGACAGCGCTTATTATCGGATCTATAATGCGCTGATCAACGATGAGACGCTGATCGGCTGTGCGAAGGAGTATGGCTATCGGATTATCTTTCTGCTTCACCCGTCGATGAGCGCGCAGATCGACGATTACGACAGAAATGATTACGTGGAGCTTTTGCAGGCGACCGGGGACATGAGCTACGAGAGGATCCTGACGGAGTCGAGTCTGATGGTTACCGATTATTCCGGAATCCAGTTTGACTTCGCTTACCAGAAAAAGCCGATCGTTTATTATCATCCGGACGAGCTTCCGCCGCACTATGCGGAGGGCGGACTGGTTTACGAGGAGATGGGCTTTGGGCCGATCTGCAGGGATCACGCAGAGCTGCTTGCGGTTCTGTGCCGGTATATTCAGGACGGCTGCAGGATGACGCAGGAATATAAAGAGCGTGTGGATCGCTTCTTTGGGTATCATGATTACGGGAACTGCAGGCGCATCTTCCAGGAGGTTCGGAAACTGCAGGCGCGTCTGCCGGAAAGTTCGAAAATCGGCGATCTATAAGGGGAAATGACGATTATGAAAAAAGAAAGAGCGATACCTCTTTTGCTGACCCTGTTGACGGTGCTGCTGCTTTCCTCCTTCGGAGGCGGAGCTTACGTGCATGCGGCCGGCTGGAAATTCGGAGACCAGCTGAAAGGGCGAGAGAAGGAGATCTACGAGATTTTGGAGGCAAATTACTCCAAGCTTCAGGATTACAAGAAGGTAAACGGATTTACGGCGCAGCTTCGCAGTCCCATGACGGATGAGCAACTCATGGATCTGGAATGGTTCCGGATCCAGCACGCGTTTCTTCTGGATCACAGTGATCTTTTCTGGATTATCATGCTGTCAAGAGATATTGTCATGGAACGGGACGTAATGACCGGCGTCTATACGGCGACCAACGCTTCAATCTACTCTGTAGACCGCTATCCGAATATACGAAGTGAGGTCGCGAAGGCGAAGAAGGAGTTGGGGAAGGCGATCGCCGCGGTGAAAAAGCACAGCGGTCGATACGCGAAGGTAAAGGCCGCGCACGACTATGTGATCAAGTTGACGACCTATCCGCGAGACGTGATGCCTGCATATTACCATGCAGTGACCGGGCCGCTTCTGGGTAAGTACGCGCACCAGGGAGTCTGCGAGGCGTACGCATGGCTGTTTGACATCATCTGTGACGCGAGCGGGATTCCGTGCATTATCCTGGAGGGCAACAACCACGCGTGGAACTATGTGCAGATGGACGACGACAAGTGGTATCTGGTGGACACGACCTGGGACGACGGCGGGAAGATACGCTACGACTATTTCCTTGTGGGAGCGAACACGTCTGTGGACGGGAAAAAGGTGAAACAGACCCATCCGCCGACCTCAGTCAGGGAAAACTATCTGCTGAACGGCGAGACGCCGCTGAAGTATCCGACGCTTGCCGGGACAGCGTACAAGAAGAGCAGCAGTCAGGCGAAAAAGGTGAGCTCAGTCAAGATCAAGAGTACGACCAGGCAAGTGAAGGCCGGGAAGAAGCTCACGCTTAAGGCGACGGTGCTTCCATCCAATGCCGCAAACAAAAAGCTCAAATGGTCTTCGAGTAACACAAAATATGCTACGGTGACGTCCAAGGGCGTTGTGAAGACAAAGAAGGCCGGGAAGGGAAAGACGGTCAAGATCACCGCGAAGGCCACGGACGGCAGCGGGAAAAAAGCGACGATCAAGATAAAAATCAAGTAAACGCAATGTTTACATCCGGACTTGCCGCGCGTTCCGCCGTTCAAACACGGTATAATAGCGGAATCCGAGATTCTGCAGAAGTTCCGCCGCATAATCGAAGCGATAGCCGAGGTATTCCGGCTCGTGCGCGTCGGAGCCGACCGTGACAAGCTCGCCGCCGAGCTCGCGGTAGCGTCGGAAAACATCGCCGCAGGGGTTCGGTTCGCCGAGACCGTACTTCAGACCGCCTGTGTTGAGTTCGAGACATTTTCCGTTTTCAATCAATAAGCGAAGGATCGGATCGATAAAATCTGCATAGGACTCGTAGGAGTAGTATTTATTGCGATTCGGGCCGTAGCGGACGATGTAATCCATGTGCCCGAGCGTGTCGAACGAGGACGGATCGCAGAGCTTCAGCGTCTCGTACTGTACGCGGAAGAATTCCTCGTAGCAGTCGCGCTCCCGGCGCCCCTCAAAGTAGGAGGGGTAGTAGGGATCCATGCCGTTCAGGTTGTGCAAAGAGGCGATGATGAGATCAAATGGGTATTTCCGGGACAGCCGGGCGAGCGTCTCCGGCAGATGCGGCTGGATACCGAACTCCATGCCGACGCCGATCTGAAGCCTGCCCCGGTACTGTTCCCTGAGCTCAGACATCCGCGAAAAGTAGCGGTCAAAGTCAATGGAAAAATCACACTCCGAAGGCGGGGCGTCCGGATCCTCGTGCTCCGTAAAGCACAGTCCGTCAAACCCGAGCGCAATTGCCCGCTCGATCATCTGCGCGGCAGGGGTATCGCAGTCGCCCGAGAAATCCGAGTGAAGATGGCTGTCAAATCTTATATTCATCGTATTTGAGAACATCCCTTTCCTGTCAATGAGAACATTTCTGCCGATTCAGTTTCGGATTTCCCCAAAACGGGGAATCGGCATCTGCCTGTCCATCAGCAATTTGCACATCCATGCATCATAATAACGAATGTGATGCAAAAAGTCCACAAAATTTTTCTATCTGCGTATATTAGCACTTGAATTTTTGGGACAAATTGGTTAGAATAGCAGATAGGTTGAGGGCGTGCAGTATATGCCAGCCCCGACAGAAATTTAACAATATTACATTTTAGGAGGAATTGTAATTATGGCAGTGAAAGTTGCAATCAATGGTTTTGGACGTATCGGCCGTCTCGCTTTCAGACAGATGTTCAACGCTGAGGGCTACGAAGTAGTTGCGATCAACGATCTTACCAGCCCGAAGATGCTGGCTCATCTTCTGAAGTATGATTCTTCTCAGGGCAAGTACGCTCTGGCTGACACGGTTTCCAGCACAGAGGATTCCATCGTGGTTGACGGCAAGAACATCACCATCTACAAAGAGGCAGACGCTTCCAAGCTTCCGTGGGGCGAGCTTGGCGTAGACGTTGTTCTGGAGTGCACCGGCTTCTACACCTCCAAGGCGAAGGCTGAGGCTCACATCCAGGCCGGCGCGAAGAAGGTTGTCATCTCTGCTCCGGCAGGCAACGATCTTCCGACCATCGTTTACAATGTAAACCACACCGTGCTGAAGAAAGAGGATACGGTTATCTCCGCTGCTTCCTGCACGACGAACTGCCTTGCACCGATGGCGAAGGCTCTGAACGACTATATGCCGATCGAGTCCGGTATCATGTGCACGATCCACGCTTACACAGGCGACCAGATGATCCTGGACGGCCCGCAGAGAAAGGGCGACCTCAGAAGATCCCGCGCAGGCGCGATCAACATCGTTCCGAACTCCACAGGCGCAGCTAAGGCGATCGGCCTGGTTATCCCGGAGCTGAACGGCAAGCTCATCGGCGCTGCACAGCGTGTTCCGACCCCGACCGGTTCCACCACGATCCTGAACGCGGTTGTCAAGGGCGAGGCTACTGTTGAGGGCATCAACGCGGCTATGAAGGCTGCTGCTACCGAGTCCTTCGGCTACAACGAGGACGAGATCGTTTCCTC
>CANRDO010000054.1 GCA_947629385.1 uncultured Lachnospiraceae bacterium | reverse complement strand
GCGAATCAAGGAGAACAACGTGTTTGCGGTGGACAGGCACATCGGCTCCTGCGGCGTCCGGGTTTTGTGAATTAAACACGAATATAGAGACTAAGAGGTGCATGTATGGATGACAGAAAACTGCAGCGCATCAACGAGCTGGCGCGGAAATCGAAGGCTGAGGGCCTGACGGAGCCGGAACGGCAGGAGCAGGCGGAGCTTCGAAGGGAATACATCGAGGCGATCCGCAGAAATCTGCGCGGGCAGCTCGATAACATTGATGTGATCAATAAAGACGGGAAAATAGAGAATCTGGGTGAGAAGTATGGAAAAAAAGGAAATTAGGGCATGTGTGACCGAGCGCAGGAAACAGCTCACTGCGGAGGAGATTGCCAGGAAGAGCGGCCGGATCTGCGCGCGGATTCTGGAGATGGACGCGTTTGAGAAGGCGGAAGCTGTCTATGTATATATGGACTGCAAAGGTGAGGTTTCGACAAAGCCGCTGATAGAGGCTGCGTGGAAGCTGGGAAAGAAGGTCGCCGCTCCCCGTGTGCAGGGAGACGAGATGGCCTATTATTATATTGAATCATATCAGGATGTCGCTCCGGGATATTTTGGGATTCCGGAGCCGGTTTCGTCCTGTGGGGATGCGCACGATGAGGATGCGCTTCTGATCGTGCCGGGCGTGGGCTTTGACGCGAAGCGCCATCGCTGCGGCTATGGGAAGGGGTTTTATGACCGTTATCTGGCGGCGCATACCGGACACACGACGGTCGCCGTCGCGTTTGAGTTTCAGCTGGTGGACGAGGTGCCGGCGCAGGAGTATGATGTTCTGCCGCAGTATCTGGTCACGGAGCAGAGGATGTTTGCAGATCCGGACGTGCTGCTTGCCGCGATCGGACAGAGTGCGCGCGCGATGGAGCCTGTGCTGCGAAAGCTGTCCACGGCGCAGAAAAATGAGGCGCTGCTGAAAGCGGCTGACGAGCTGATTGCTTGTCAGGCCGAGCTTCTGAAGGCGAATGCGGAGGATATTGCACGTGCGAGGGAGAACCACATGCCGGAAGGGCTTGTGGATCGTCTGATGCTGAATGAGAGCCGGATTGAGGGTATGGCGGAGGGATTGCGCCAGATCGCGCGGCTTGACGACCCGATCGGCGAGGTTTCTGAGATGAAGCAGCGGCCGAACGGCCTGCTGATCGGGCGGAGGCGTGTGCCGCTCGGCGTGATCGGAATCATCTACGAGTCCCGCCCGAATGTGACGGCAGACGCGTTCGGCCTTTGCTTCAAGACCGGCAATGCCGTAATCTTAAAGGGCGGGAGCGACGCGATCCAGTCCAACACAGCGATCGTGCAGGTGCTCGGACGCGCGCTTGAAGCATGCGGCATTTCGCGGCGCGCACTGCAGCTGATCCCGGTGACGGACCGCGAGACGACGGCGCGTTTTATGTGCCTGAAGGAATATGTGGACGTGCTGATCCCGCGCGGCGGCGCAGGGCTGATCCGTACCGTGGTCGAGAAGAGCACGATTCCGGTGATCGAGACCGGAACCGGCAACTGCCATATCTATGTCGATGAATCGGCGGATCTTGCTATGGCGGTCGAGATCATCAACAACGCAAAGACGCAGCGCATCGGGGTTTGTAACGCCTGCGAGTCGATTGTGGTGCATGAGAAGGTCGAGAAGGAATTGCTGTCGGCGTTGAAGCGGCGTCTGGACGAACACCATGTGGAGCTGCGCGGCGACGAGCAGGCTTTGTCCTGTTTCGAGGGCGGCGTGCCCGCGATGGAAGAGGACTGGGGGAAAGAATATTTAGATTACATCCTCTCCATCAAGACGGTCTCCTCGCTCAACGAGGCGATCGCGCATATCAACCGCTACAATACGGGCCACTCTGAGGCGATCATCACGCGCGACTACGCGAACGCGATGCGCTTCCTCGACGAGATCGACGCGGCGGCCGTGTATGTCAATGCCTCGACGCGCTTCACTGACGGTTTTGAGTTTGGTTTCGGTGCGGAGATCGGCATCAGCACGCAGAAGCTGCATGCAAGGGGGCCGATGGGGCTTGAGGCGCTGACGACGACCAAATACATTATTTTCGGAAACGGGCAGGTGCGGCCGTGAAAGGAAATTGCAGTAAGGATGGAAAGGAGTCATAATCGCAGATTGAGTATAAGAAACAGGCGGTAAAATATATAAACGCTTGTGACAGAATGACGAAACTGCGGATAAAAAATGGAATTGAGAAATTACCATTTGGAGATGTAAAAAAATTGAAGGGATATCAATCAGAATTTCGCTTGAGAATTGGAGATTTACGTGTATTATTTACATTGGAAGATGATAGAATTATTATTAATGATATAAAACCAAGAGGAGAAGCGTATAAAGGATTATAGGAGATTAGAAATGAGTAAGGAAATCTTAAAAAGTCTGATTGATTTAATTGATGAAAATGATATTGAGACGATATTTAGGGTTTTAGTTCGGTTTGTCTCGGAGGATGAGCCGCAGCTTGATGAAATACAAGCGATTGCTTACGCAAAACAAGATACAAGTCCGACCATTTCACATCAGGAGATTAATTGGGAATAGTGAACAGGAAAGGGCAGGACGATATGAAACAGGATATCGATTTTGGCAAGATAAATCTGAATGAACAGCTGCCTCTCTCAGAGCCTGAGCGCCAGTATTATTTCATCGCGAAATGTCGTCAGTGGACGGACAATTTCGAGCAGGAGAACGGCCGCCGTCCAAGGGCGTGTGTCTTCAATATGGGCTGTCAGATGAACGCCAGGGATTCGGAGAAGCTGCGCGGAGTTCTGGAAATGGCCGGATACGAGCTCACAGAGGACGAGGCCGCGGATTTCGTGATCTACAACACCTGCACTGTACGCGAGAACGCGAACCAGAAGGTGTACGGGCACCTGGGGTTGGTTTCAAATTATAAAAAGAAAAATCCGGACATGAAGGTCGCGCTGTGCGGCTGTATGATGCAGGAGGCGGAGGAAGTCGCGCGGATTCAGAAAAAATACCGTTTCGTAAACCTTGTGTTCGGCACGCACAACATTTTTAAATTTGCGGAGCTTCTGTGGACGGCGCTGGATTCCGACCGCATGATCATTGACGTCTGGAAGGATACGGACAGGATCGTCGAGGATCTGCCGGCACAGCGGACGTATTCCTTTAAGTCCGGCGTCAATATCATGTTCGGATGCAACAATTTCTGCAGCTACTGCATCGTGCCCTATGTGCGCGGGCGGGAGCGCAGCCGCAGGCCGGAGGACATCCTCTGCGAGATCGAGCGCCTCGTGGCGGACGGCGTGAAGGAGATCATGCTGCTTGGGCAAAATGTCAATTCCTATGGGAAGAATCTGGACGAGCCGGTTACATTCGCGCAGCTTTTGCAGCGTGTGGAGCAGATTGAGGGTCTGGAGCGCATCCGCTTTATGACCTCGCATCCGAAGGATCTCTCAGACGAGCTGATCGCGGTTATGAAGAACTCAAAAAAGATCTGCCGCCATCTGCATCTGCCTTTACAGTCCGGCAGCACAGAGATTTTGAAAAAGATGAACCGCAGGTACACGAAGGAGCAGTACCTTGCGCTTGTGGACAGGTTGCGTGCGGAGATGCCGGATCTGTCGATCACGACGGACATCATTGTCGGCTTTCCGGGCGAGACGGAGGAGGATTTTCAGGAGACGCTGGACGTTGTGCGAAAAGCGCGCTACGACAGTGCGTTTACCTTTATCTACTCAAAGCGGACGGGGACGCCTGCCGCGGCCATGGAAAATCAGGTGCCGGATGACATCGTGAAGGATCGCTTCAACCGCCTGCTCGCCCTCGTGCAGGAGATTTCGCAGGAGATGTCGAAGCGCGTGGAAGGGCAGACGCTGCCGGTGCTTGTTGAGTCAGTCAACGAGCAGGACGACTGCCTTGTCACAGGGCGTCTGAGCAACAATCTTCTCGTGCATTTTCCGGGCGGCAGCGAGCTGATCGGGACGATCGTGGATGTGTATCTGAAGGAATGCAAAGGGTTCTATTATATCGGAGAGAGGCGGGAAGGCTGACTTCGACATCTTTTACTCATAAGACCGAAATGTGAAATATCGGTAGTTTTGTTTTATCAGAGAAGAAATGAGTATTTTTTGGATTGCGAGAGCAGAGTAGAGTTGCGGGAGCCGGATACAGTGCAATCCGCAGCTATAACAGGAGAAAGATAGAATGGCACAACTGACACCAATGATGCAGCAATACATAGAGACAAAGGAGCAGTACAAGGACTGCATCCTTTTTTATCGTCTCGGCGATTTCTATGAGCTGTTTTTCGACGACGCGCTGATCGGCTCGAAGGAGCTGGAGATCACACTGACGGGGAAAGACTGCGGGCAGGAGGAGCGCGCGCCGATGTGCGGCGTTCCGTACCACGCGGTCGAGAGCTATCTGAACAAGCTGGTCTCGAAGGGCTACAAAGTTGCGATCTGCGAGCAGGTCGAGGATCCGAAGGAGGCCAAGGGCATCGTGAAGCGTGAGGTCATCCGCATCGTGACGCCGGGTACGAACCTGAACGCGCAGGCGCTCGACGAGACGCGCAACAATTATCTGATGTGCATCGTCTATATGGCGGACCGCTATGGGGTTTCTGTCGCGGATATCTCCACCGGGGAATACCTCGTGACGGAGATCGAAGACGAGCGCAAGCTGCTCGACGAGATCACGAAATTCGGCCCGTCCGAGATCATCTGCAACCATTCTTTCTATGTCAGCGGCGTGGACATCGACGACATGAAGGACAGGCTTGGGATCACTGTGTTCGCGCTGGAGTCCTGGTATTTTGACGACAATCTGTGCTCCCGCGTGCTCATGGAGCATTTCGGGGTGTCCGCGCTCGAGGGACTGGGAATTTCCGACTACAGCTGCGGCGTGATCGCGGCCGGAGCGCTGCTGAAATATCTGATAGAGACGCAGAAAACCTCCATCGCGAATCTGACGAGGCTGGTGCCGTACTCGATCGGGAAATACATGATCCTCGACAGTTCGACGAGGCGAAATCTGGAGCTGTGCGAGACGCTGCGCGAGAAGAACAAGAAGGGATCGCTTCTGTGGGTGCTGGACAAGACGAAGACGGCGATGGGCGCGCGGCTTCTGCGCAAGTTCGTGGAGCAGCCGCTGATCGAGACGAAGGAGATCAATGAGCGTCTCGACACGGTGGAGGAGCTGAAGGACAACGCGATCACGCGCGAGGAGCTGCGGGAGTACCTGAACCCGGTCTACGATCTGGAGCGCCTGATCAGCCGCATCAGCTATCAGACGGCGAACCCGCGCGACATGATCGCCTTCAAGACCTCGCTGGCGATGCTGCCGCACATCAAATATATCATGAAGAGCCTGCAGTCGCCGCTGCTGGTGCGGCTGGAAGAGCAGATGGACGCATTGGAGGATCTGCACGCGCTGATCGAGGCGTCGATCGTCGAGGAGCCGCCGATCGGCATCCGGGACGGCGGCATCATCAAGGAAGGCTACAACGAGGAGGTCGACCGTCTGCGCAACGCCAAGAGCGACGGCAAGAACTGGCTGGCTGAGCTCGAGGCGAAGGAGCGGGAGAAAACCGGCATCCGCACGATGAAGATCAAATACAACAAGGTGTTCGGCTACTATCTGGAGGTGACGAATTCCTACAAGGATCAGGTGCCGGATTACTATACAAGGAAGCAGACGCTTGCGAACGCGGAGCGCTACATCACGCCGGAACTCAAAGAGCTTGAGGACATGATCCTCGGGGCGGAGGACAAGCTGTACTCGCTTGAGTACGGACTTTACCTGGAGATCCGCAACCGCGTAGCGGAGGAGATTGAACGCATCCAGGAGACGGCGAAGGCTGTGGCCGGAATCGACGTGTTCGCGTCGCTGGCGCTGGTCGCGGAGCGGAATAATTACGTGAAGCCGACGCTCAACGAAAAGGGTGTCATCGACATCAAGAATGGACGTCATCC
Organism: uncultured Lachnospiraceae bacterium; assembly: GCA_947629385.1. Classification (GTDB taxonomy): domain Bacteria; phylum Bacillota; class Clostridia; order Lachnospirales; family Lachnospiraceae; genus Choladousia. Next base: position 10,087 of record CANRDO010000054.1, on the reverse strand, counting down.
GGTCGTAGAGCAGATGATCCCGAACGATATGTTTATCGCGAACGACACCTATCTGGACAATGGAAAGAGCCGGATCTCGATCATCACCGGACCGAACATGGCCGGGAAATCCACCTACATGCGGCAAACTGCGCTGATTGTGCTGATGGCGCAGATCGGGAGCTTTGTCCCCGCGTCAAGCGCCAAAATCGGGCTCGTGGACCGCATCTTTACCAGAGTCGGGGCTTCGGATGATCTGGCGAGCGGGCAAAGCACGTTCATGGTCGAGATGACGGAGGTGGCGAATATCCTGCGAAACGCGACGAAGAACAGTCTGCTGATTCTAGACGAGATTGGCCGCGGCACGAGCACCTTCGATGGTCTGAGCATCGCCTGGGCGGTTGTGGAGCATATCAGCGACACGAGGCTGCTTGGGGCGAAGACGCTGTTCGCCACGCATTACCACGAGCTGACCGAGCTCGAGGGCAAGCTGACCGGCGTCAACAATTACTGCATCGCGGTTAAGGAGCAGGGCGACGACATCGTGTTCCTGCGCAAGATTGTGAAGGGCGGGGCGGATAAGAGCTACGGGATCCAGGTGGCGAAGCTTGCCGGAGTGCCGGACAGCGTGATCGCGCGTGCAAACGAGCTGGCGGAGGAGCTGACGAACGCCGACATCACGGTGCATGTGCAGACGTCGGCCACGGAGGATTCCGGACAAAAGAAGGCGAAGCCAAAGAAATATGACCAGGTTGACCTCGACCAGATGTCACTTTTTGAGACGACCAGCGATACAGATGTGCTGAAGGAGCTTCAGGAGCTCGACGTGTCGCACCTGACGCCGATCGACGCGCTGAACACGATCTACCGTCTGCAGAATAAATTGAAAAACCGCTGGGAGGGATGAGCCTCCCGACGTGTTTGCGGAAAAGACGATATGCATTGGGAGATTGTCAGGATGAACCGAAGCGGGAAAAGAAGCAGATTGTGTACAGATGGGTTTGATACTTATGTGCTGGACAGGGTTCTGGTGATCCTCGGAACGGTATCATTCGTTTGCGCGTTCTTCATTTACCATGTCGTCGGAGATGAGAATCTCGCGGACATTTTCGGGGCTTTCGGACTCGCGGCGTGGTATATGCTCGCCCTGCAGTTCCTTTTTAAACTGAGCGGCGGTTACAGACTTTTTGACGACGGGATCCTATTTCACTACCGATTCCTGAGACACAAACTGCTGTATCAGGATATCAAATGCATCATCGTCGTAAATGCTCAGGTAAACCTTCGTATTACCTCTACTCCGTATGTCGTTCTGATCGGCGGAGAAAAGGACCGGATTCTGGAATACTGCAGGATCGCGCCCAGAAGGCATGTACTCTCAGAGATGAACATCCGGTATACGCTGGGCGCGGAGATCGGGTGCTACCATCCGGATAATATCCGATATTACTTTAAGAAAGGTTCCGCCACCATCCACGATTACGGATTCTGGTGGAACAAGCGGGAAATACATAAGCTCCTTGCAGGTTATCCGGGAGACTATTATATTGCGGCGTCGGTTCTGGAGCATAATCGCGACAAGTTTGACGAGATCGTAAAGAAATACGAGATCAGCAGCGAGCGGATCCATTTCATCAACGATTCGGTAGGCGGGAAATTTGTGTGGAGATGACAGCTTGCGGACAGGCATTGATCAGAAGCAATGTTGTGAAAATGGCAAAGGTTGAGAAAACGGAGAAGAATTATGAACGAGATCACCCTTTTAAGTCAGGAGACGATTGATAAAATTGCGGCGGGCGAGGTCGTGGAGCGGCCTGCTTCCATTGTGAAGGAACTCGTCGAGAACGCAATTGACGCAGGCGCGAACGCGGTCACAGTCGAGATCAAGGACGGCGGCATTTCGCTTGTGCGCATCACGGACAACGGGAGTGGGATTCCGAAAGAGCAGGTGCGCACGGCGTTTCTGCATCACGCGACCAGCAAGATCCGAACGGTGGACGATCTGCTGACGACCGGGACGCTCGGGTTTCGCGGTGAGGCGCTCTCAAGCATCGCGGCAGTCTGCCAGGTTGAGATGATCACAAAGACCGCGGGCGGGATCACGGGCGTGCGCTATGTGATTGAGGGCGGCGCGGAGAAAACGTTCGAGGAGATCGGCGCGCCGGAGGGCACGACATTTCTGGTGCGCAATTTGTTCTACAATACACCTGCCCGCAGGAAATTCCTCAAGACTGCGCCGACGGAAGCAGGCTATGTCAGCGACCTGATGGAGCGGCTGGCGCTGTCGCATCCCGGTATTTCTTTTAAGTTTATCAACAATGGGGACACGAAGCTGCACACCTCCGGCAACTGTAATCTGCGCGACATCATTTACGGCATTTACGGGAGGGACATCACCTCAAACGTCGTGAAGATCGATGCCGGCGAGGGGAGCGGCCTGCATATCACAGGTTTCATCGGGAAACCCGTGATCTCGCGGGGGAATCGGAATTTTGAGAATTATTTTGTCAATGGCAGGTATGTAAAGAGCGCGATCGTGGCGCGGGCGATTGAGGACGCATACAAGCCCTTTATCATGAATCACCGTTTCCCGTTCACGGTGTTGATGCTGCAGATTGATTCCGCACAGGTGGATGTCAACGTGCATCCGACGAAGATGGAGGTGCGTTTTGCCGACCAGAGCGGAATCTATGAGCAGGTGCTGCAGGCAGTGAAGGATGGCCTGCTCGGGAAGGAACTGATTCCGGAGATTATGATCGACGAGCCGAAGACCGCGAGACAGCAGAAGACACAAAGCGACGCGGGACAGGCAGGCGCACACGCTCAGACTGTGCAAGGTGGCACGAGACAGGTAGGCGTATACGCTCAGACCGGACAAAGCGGAAAGCCGGAGGATATGCGGGCAAATACAGGTTCGGGAAAGCGGCAGATATACAATGCGAACGATTCACAAACGCGCAGGGAAGAGAAACGTTTTCGCTATCCGGAGCCGTTTGAGAAGATGCGCAGCCAGCTGATCGCGGAGGCGGACAGTCCGTATGAGGCGAAGTACCCGCAGAGGCAGCGTACGGGGACGATCCGCCCGGTAACGGGAAATATTGTACACAGCGAAATACAGGCAAAGACCGACAGCGGGCAGGAACCACAGGCACAGATTGAAGCGAAAACACAGGCCGAACCGACCGGAGAATCCGTCCAGATGCAGTTGTTCGACGATCGTCTGCTCTCTGCGGAGGGCATGAAGAAGCACCGCCTGATCGGGCAGCTCTTTGAGACCTACTGGTTGATTGAATATGAGGAAAAACTGTATATCATCGACCAGCACGCGGCGCACGAGAAGGTGCTTTACGAGCGTTTCATGGAGAAGTTTAAGAAGAAAGAGCAGACTTCGCAGATGATCACGCCGCCGATCATCGTCACGCTGAGCATGCAGGAGGAGACGGTGCTGAAGCAGAACCTGGATCATTTCGCGGCGGTAGGCTTTGCGATCGAGCATTTTGGCGACCGCGATTATTCCATAAGTGCCGTACCCGGCAATCTTTACGGAATTGCGGATCGCACACTGTTCACGGAAATGCTGGACGGTCTGACTGACGTGTCGGAAAAATCCTCCGCGCAGGCGATACAGGAGAAAATTGCCTCAATGTCCTGCAAGGCGGCAGTTAAGGGAAACCATAAGATGACGGCGCAGGAGGCTGACGCGCTGATCGCGGAGCTTCTGACGCTGGAGAATCCGTACAACTGTCCGCACGGCCGCCCGACGATTGTTGCAATGACGAAGCAGGAGCTGGAGAAAAAGTTCAAGCGAATTGTGTGATAGCCTGCTGACAGAAATGATATCTTGTCAGATGAAAACGCCCGCGGAGTCATTGGCGGGGAATTTTATAGAGCCGGAGGATCCGGAAAAAGAAGATAAAAGAAATTGAGAAAAACGAGAGCCCTCATCGAAACAAGGGCTCTTGTCTGTCAAATCCGATTATTTCAGCTTCATCCCGTCATGAAACGCTTCGCCGACGCGCTCGGATACCTTGTAGTAGCCATGTGTGTACGGGTCGAAAGCGATGGCATTTACCAAGGACATGTCGAGCTTCCCGTTCGGCATCACGCGCTCGTCCGCCGTGACGTTTACGACCTTACCGATCACACCGCAGCCGTATTCGTTATCCTGATATTCGATGAATTCGCATTCCAGACAGAGCGGGAACTCATTGATGACAGGGGCGTCCACCGTCTCTGCCTTACTGGAGGTGAGACCGGCCTTTCCCAGCTTGTCTGCGGTCTGATTCCCGGATGCGACGCCAAAATAGTCCGCTTCCACTACATGAGCTGCGTCGGCAATGCTTACCGTAAATGCGCCCCTTTCCTTAATGTTCTTGACTGTCTTGTGGGATTCGCTCAGATTGAGGGCTACCGTGTTCCGCTCCTGCATGGTTCCCCAGGCTGCATTCATGACATTCACACTGCCGTCTTCATTGTAGGTGGCGATCATCAGTACCGGCATGGGGAAAATCCCTTCCGTGATATTCAATTTCTTTCTCATAAACAGGACCTCTTTTCTTTGAATAATATTGACAAGCTTATGCCGTCAGATATAATTATATCCGTCATTGTAAAAAAAGCAAGTCAGACCGTTCGGATAATGATAAAATGAATTCGGAAAGTATGAGAGGAGTAAATGTGATGAATACCAAAAAGAAATACAGAAGGACGCTGTTGGCCTGCTATCTGGGCTTTATCACGCAGGCGATCTCGGCGAACTTCGCGCCGCTTCTGTTTTTGACTTTCTATAATACCTATGGGATATCCTACGGGCGCCTTGCGCTGATCTCCACCTGCTTTTTCTTCACGCAGCTGGTCGTGGATTTTATTTGCGCGAAATTTGTGGATCGCATCGGCTATCGGATCTGCATCGTCGCGGCGGAGATCTTGTCCGGCATCGGATTGGCGGGTCTTGCATTTCTGCCGGATTTACTGCCGTCGCCCTTTGCGGGGATTTTGATCTGTGTGGTGATCTACGCGGTTGGAAGCGGGCTGATCGAAGTACTCTGCAGTCCGATCGTCGAGGCCTGTCCTTTTGAGAACAAAGAGGGAATGATGAGCCTGCTACATTCGTTTTACTGTTGGGGTTCTGTCGGCGTGATTCTCGGTTCGACGCTGTTCTTCAGCCTGTTCGGGATAGAACACTGGCGCGTGCTGGCCTGCCTGTGGGCGATTGTTCCGCTGTATAATATTTATAATTTCGCGACCTGCCCGATTGAACCTCTGGTGGAAGAAGGGCAGAGCATGACAATGGGACAGCTGTTCCGGACAAGAATCTTCTGGCTACTGATCGTGCTCATGATCTGCGCAGGTTCCTCCGAACTTGCAATGGCACAGTGGGCTTCCGCGTTCGCGGAGTCGGCGCTGCACGTCTCGAAGACGGTCGGCGATCTGGCAGGCCCCTGCGGCTTTGCGGTGTTTATGGGGATCAGCCGTGTCCTGTACGGAAAGATCGGCGAGAAGGTTGACTTGCAGAAGTTCATGATCGCGTCCGGGATTCTCTGTCTATGCTGTTATCTGCTGGCAGGACTCGCGAAGCTGCCGGTTCTCGGTCTGATCGGCTGTACGCTCTGCGGCTTTTCGGTCGGGATCATGTGGCCGGGTTCGATCAGCATCTCTTCAGCGACGCTGCCGATGGGCGGGACTGCGATGTTTGCCCTTCTGGCTCTGGCCGGTGATCTCGGCGGAGCAGTCGGCCCGGCAATCGTCGGGAATATCTCGCAGAACGCCGGGAATGATCTGCAGGCCGGCGTGCTTGCCGGGATCGGCTTTCCCATTGTGCTGGTGGTGACGGTGTTTGTGCTGCGAAGGATGAAAAAAACAGCATAAGAAAGCAGATCCTGTGGGTTCTTGTAATTCAGTGAAAAGTATGGCATTATTAACTTTAAGGTAACTTACTTCAAAGTTAATTATTGCAGGAGTGGGCATATATGGAACAGAAAAAACTTCCTCTTGTGATCGTGACCGGTCCGACCGCGGTCGGCAAGACGAGCCTTTCTGTGCAGCTTGCGAAGCGCATCGGCGGGGAGATCGTCTCGGCGGATTCCATGCAGGTGTACCGCGGCATGGATATCGGGTCGGCGAAGGTGACGAGGGAAGAGATGCAGGGAGTTCCGCATTATCTGATCGATGAGTTCGACCCGTCGGAGGAATTCCATGTCGTGAGGTTTCAGGAGTATGCGAAGCGATATATTCATGAAATCGTTGACAGAGGAAAGATCCCAATTCTCGTGGGAGGAACCGGCTTTTATATCCAGGCGGTGCTGTACGATATTGATTTCACGGAGAATGGGGAGGACAGCTCATACCGGGAGTCGCTGCAGCATCTGGCGGAGACAGAAGGCGCGGAAAAACTGCACGGGATGCTGTGCGAAGTGGACCCTGCCTCGGCGGACGCGATCCATGCAAACAATGTGAAACGCGTGATCCGCGCGCTGGAGTTTTATCACGAGACGGGACAGCGGATCTCGGAGCACAATGAGGCGGAGCGGCAGAAGGAGTCGCCCTATCATTTCGCGTATTTTGTGTTGAATGACGAGCGTGAGAAGCTGTATCGAAACATCGACCTGCGCGTCGATGCGATGATGGAGCAGGGACTGCTCGACGAGGTTCGCGCGCTGAAGGCGGCGGGTTGCACGCGAGAGATGGTATCGATGCAGGGACTCGGATATAAGGAGATGCTGGATTATCTCGCGGGGGAATATTCGCTGGAGGAAGCGGTTCGCGTGCTCAAGCGAGATACGCGTCACTTTGCGAAACGACAGCTGACCTGGTTCCGTCGGGAGCGGGACGTGATCTGGGTGGATAAGGCGCAGTTCGAGTATGATTCCGGGAGAATACTTGCATATATGGAGGATGTGTTGTCCCGAAAAGGGATTATACAGAGATAGATGAAACTGTCATTCAGAGCCTCACTGAAGAACCACAGAAATCATAGAAATCGTATTCTTAACGTTTTTATACGGATTTAAATGAAACAATGGGATTAGAATCTGATGAGAATAGGCCGGAGAAATCCGGGGCAGAAATTCGCTGAGTATGAACAGGCGAGAACAGACGGAGGGGTTTATGGAAAATATATATGAGGCGCTGGGCGTCAGCCGCCCGGTGCTAGAGTTTGCGGACGAGATATTGAAGGGGCTGGAGGAGCGCTTCCGCCAAATTGATGAGACGGCCGAGTACAATCAGCTCAAAGTGATAAAGGCGATGCAGGAGGCGCGTGTGAGCGCGGAATGCTTTCAGGCGACGAGCGGCTACGGCTACAACGATCTGGGACGCGATACGCTGGAGCAGGTGTACGCGCTGACCTTTCACACGGAGGCTGCGCTTGTGCGGCCGCAGATCACCTGTGGGACGCATGCGCTCGCGGTTGCGCTGTCCGGCAATCTGAGGCCGGGCGATGAGCTTTTATCAATTACCGGGAAGCCGTATGACACGCTGGAGGAGGTCATCGGGATCCGTCCGTCGTGCGGGTCGCTGGAGGAATATGGGGTCAGCTATGCGCAGGTTGATCTTCTGGAGGACGGAAGCTTTGACTACGAGGGAATCCGCGCGGCGATCCGGCCGAATACGAGACTTGTGGAGATTCAGCGCTCCAAGGGCTATCAGACGAGGCCGACGCTCTCCGCGGAGCAGATCGGAGAAGCGATTACTTTTGTGAAAAAGATCAATCCACAGATCATCTGTATGGTGGACAACTGCTATGGAGAGTTTGTGGAGCGCATCGAGCCGAGCGATCTCGGAGCGGACATGGTGGTCGGCTCTCTGATCAAGAATCCGGGCGGCGGACTCGCGCCGATCGGCGGTTACATCGCGGGGACAAAGGAGTGCGTGGAGCGCTGCGCATATCGACTGACCTCCCCGGGGCTCGGGAAAGAGGTCGGAGCCTCGCTCGGCGTGATGCAGTCGTTTTATCAGGGACTGTTCCTTGCGCCGACTGTGACGGCAGCGGCCTTAAAAGGCGCGATCTTTGCCGCGAATGTCTATGAAAAGCTTGGCTTTCATGTAGTGCCGAACGCGACGGAGGAGCGCTACGACATCATTCAAGCGGTGGAATTCGGTTTTCCGGAGGGTGTGATCTCGTTCTGCGAAGGGATTCAGGCAGCTGCTCCGGTGGACAGCTACGTGACGCCGGAACCGTGGGCGATGCCCGGCTACGACAGCGACGTGATCATGGCGGCGGGTGCGTTTGTGCAGGGTTCCTCGATCGAGCTCTCAGCGGACGGACCGATCAAGCCGCCGTATGCGGTCTATTTTCAGGGCGGACTAACCTGGCCGCACGCGAAGCTTGGCATATTGAAGTCGCTGCAGAGGCTGTATGAGCGTGGGTATGTGAAGCTCTAGGCATCAGGTACGGCGATTGGCAGATTAGTGGGCATTTGGACGGTATTCGAAAAAGCGGAATAAGGAAACAGTAGGTGAATTATGGCACGAAAAGTAATCATAGCCGGGGCGGGGGCATCCGGTCTGGTCGCTGCGATCGCGGCGGCAAGAGAAGGCGCGGAGGTGACGGTTCTGGAGGCGATGGATCGTCCGGGGCGTAAGCTTTTGCTGACCGGGAACGGTCGGTGCAACCTCACAAATATGGATCCGGAGCTTTCCACACATTATTATGGGAGCGGGCAGAAGCTGGCGCAGTCTGTGACAGAGCGTTTCGGGGCGGGGCAGACGCGCCGTTTTTTTGAAGAGCTGGGGCTTTTGACGACAGAAAAAAATAGATATGTCTATCCGTACAATATGCAGTCCTCTGCGGTGCTCGATGTGTTGCTGGCGGAGCTGCGCAGGCTGAAGGTAAAGTTGAAATTTAATGAGAAGATAGAAGCAATAGAGGTGACAGGTGATTGTTGGGGCGTAAAAACTTCCTCTTGGTCTTATCAAGCGGATGCTATCGTTCTCGCCTGCGGCTCGCGCTGCCTGCCGAAAACCGGTTCGGACGGAAGCGGCTATCGTCTCGCCGCGCAGCTCGGACACACGATCATAACACCTCGTCCGGCGCTTGCCGCATTGAATTGCTCCGGAGATTTCTTTGCATCGCTCGCCGGTGTGCGCTGCCGCACAAGAGTGACGCTCCTTGTGGGTGGGCAAGCGGTAAAGGAAGAAACTGGTGAGCTCCAGTGGACGAAGTACGGAGTATCCGGAATTGTAGTGTTTCAGCTTTCGCGCTTTGTGTCCGCAGATAATCTGAGACAATTTGATTCTGCGTGCGTCAGACAGGCAGGGCAATTGGCGGGACGGACAGGCACTCAATATACCTTGTCAATTGATCTGCTGCCGGAATTTGAACATTCTTATCTGGCGCGTTTGCTGTCTGCACGCGCAAGTGAACTGTCAAAGGAAACAGTGGCGGTACTCCTGAAAGGAATGCTGCATGAAAAGCTGATTCCGGTCGTGCTTGCGGGAGCGGGGATCAAGAAATCACAGACATGCAAAGAACTGATTGAGCAAAATTGCGATGGATCATCTGCGAGGGTCGAGAAATCACGGACTTGCACAGAGTTAGTTGACGGAACAGAGAACAAAAAATCGAAGATTTGTGAGAAGCAGGATGTTGGAGCGGTTGACAGGCTGGTTTCGTGTATGAAGGCATTCACGATTCCGGTGACCGGAGTGCGCTCCTTCGATGAATGTCAGGTGTGCAGCGGCGGCGTGGACTGCAGGGAGATTGATGCAGAGACATTAGAATCGAAGTTGCATCGGCATCTTTATTTTGCTGGAGAACTGCTTGACGTGGACGGCCCGTGTGGGGGTTATAACCTGCAGTGGGCGTGGGCAAGCGGTTACATCGCAGGGCAGGCGGCCGGAATGGACAAATTACTGTCAACGAACTATTAACTGGGGAGAGGATAGAAATGGATCATTATGAAGAAAAAGTAAATGAAAACCTCATTGAATTAAAAAGAAAAGATGAGAATAATATGAACAAAAACGCCATAATATCGACAATATACACAATCGCTATGGTTATTGGTATTATGGTATGTTGTATATGTGAGATTGCTATTTCGGGAACCCTGACATGGTCACTGATTGTACTTATCTCTGTCTTGGTTACATGGATCGCATCTTTTCC
>CANRDO010000053.1 GCA_947629385.1 uncultured Lachnospiraceae bacterium | reverse complement strand
TACATCGCGGGCGTCTTCGCGTACAGGTGCAGCAGCGCGCGCACGTAATTCTGCATCTGGCGGTGCTTCTCCTCGCCGAGCAGATACCAGTCGAGCTCGCGCTCCTCGCTCCACTCCTGGAACTGCGCGAAATCCTGTCCCATGAACAGAAGCTTCTTGCCCGGATGACCGAACATGAACGAATACCCCGCCTTCAGATTCGCAAACTTATCGTCGTACAGACCCGGCATCTTGTTGATCATCGAACACTTGAGGTGCACTACCTCGTCGTGCGAGAGCACGAGCACATAACGCTCCGAGTATGCGTAGGTCATCGCGAAGGTCATCTTGTTGTGATTGTAGCGGCGGAAGTACGGGTCGAGCTTCATGTACTCGAGGAAATCATGCATCCAGCCCATGTTCCACTTCATCGTAAAGCCGAGTCCGTCATCCTCCGGGCGGCCCGTCACCTTCGGCCACGCCGTGGACTCCTCAGCGATCATCATCAGACCCGGATAACGGCCGACCATGAGGCTGTTCAGATGCTTGAAGAACTCGATCGCCTCGAGGTTCTTGTTTCCGCCATACTCATTGGCGACCCACTGGCCGTCCTGCTTGCCGTAATCGAGATAGAGCATCGACGCCACCGCGTCCACACGCAGGCCGTCCACATGGAACTGCTCCACCCAGTAGATCGCGTTGGAGATCAGGAAATTGCGCACCTCATTCTTTCCGTAATCAAAGATCTTGGTCCCCCAGTCCGGGTGCTCGCCCTTGCGCGGGTCCGCGTACTCGTACAGCGGCGCGCCGTCAAACCAGGACAAGCCCTGCTCGTCGCGCGGAAAATGCGCCGGCACCCAGTCCAGAATGACGCCGATCTTGTTCTTGTGCAGATAGTTCACAAAATACGCGAAATCCTCAGGCGTACCGTAGCGCGAGGTCGGCGCGAAGTAGCCGGTCACCTGATAGCCCCACGAGCCGTCGAACGGGTGCTCCGCGATACCGATCAGCTCGACGTGCGTGTAACCCATGTCCTTGATGTATGCGACCAGAGAATGAGCAAATTCACGGTAATTGTAGTAGCCCGCGCTGTCCGGCCCGTGCGGATGCTTCATCCAGCTTCCCGGATGCACCTCATAGATCGCGACCGGGCTCTTATCCTGCTCGAAGCTCTTGCGCTTCTCCATCCAGGCGGAATCCGACCATTTGATCCGGGACAGATCCGCGACGCGCGACGCCGTCCCCGGACGGAACTCCGCGTGATTCCCGAATGGGTCCGCCTTGTAGATCTTCTGGCCGCTCGGCGTATGGATCAGGAATTTGTACAGCTCTCCCTCCTCGACGCCCGGAATGAACAAGTCGTAGATCCCCAGCGGATTCTGACGCTCCATCGGATACTGCAGCTCGTCCCAGCCATTAAATGAACCGATCACATGCACGGAATCCGCGTGCGGCGCCCACACCGCAAAATACACGCCCTTCTTTCCGCCGACCTTCATCAGATGCGCGCCCAGCTTCTCAAAGATGTTGTAGTGCGTCCCCATGCCGAACAGGTACTGGTCATAGTCCGAGATAAACTGCTCCGGACGCTTCGGCTCCTTGTTTGCGACTTTCGCGTTTGCCTTCTCTGCCATTTCTAACCCTCTCCTTTTCCTAGCGTTAAATCTTGTTCGTGTTTCATTTACTTCGGACGGAACCGCACGGTACCCTTCCTGGAGCTTTCCCGGCAAAACCGTATATATATATTAAAAAGCGTAAGGCTTTCTTTTCTCGGTTTGTGCCGGAAAAGCCCCGGAAATCCCTGCGGTTCCTGTTTATCTAAATACAAATGTTCCAAATATATCAGCAAAGCGCTAATAACTTACTCCCGCCCGCCGGAAGCGTCGCAAAGATCCGCCCGTTCTCCTGTGGAATCTCCGCTCCGGTATCGAGGTCTATGACATGCTGCGCGGCCTGCGGAAGCGGCACGGACAACTGCGCTTCGTTCTCATCGTTATTGACCATCACGACGACCGACTCCTGCTCGCCGATGCGCGCAAACGCATACTGGCGGTTCGTCAAAAGCAGCTCGCGGTAGCGCCCCGTGCCGATGACCGGGTGCTCCTTCCGGCACTTCCCGAGGAAGATCAGAAATTCCTTCAATCCCGGCACAGGCGGATTCGCGTCCATCGCCTCCGGATCAAGCTGCGGCCGCAGCGCCGGATCCCCGCCGTTCGCCTTCCGCCCGTCGACGCCCCACTCCGAGCCGTAATAGATCGACGGCAGTCCCGGAAGCGTGTAGAGCAGCGTATACACCGGCTTGATGTGCCGCCTGTCGTTCAGCTTCGATATGATGCGGTCCACGTCGTGATTGTCCACGAACGAGTAGAGCGTGCGCCCCCGGTAGATTCCGCCATTCTCATCAAACTGCCTGCGGATAGTATGTGCAATCTCAAAATAATTATGGTCGTTATGCCCGGAATACAGACCCTTGTGGAGCTCGTAATTTGTCACGGAATGAAGCATCTCCGGATTCGCCCAGCGCGCGTAATCCCCGTGGATCACCTCGCCCATCAGCCAGAAATCCTGCTTCTCATTGCCCGTCATCCAGCGCATTTCCTTCATGAAATCAAAGTCCAGGCAATCCGCGCAGTCGAGGCGGATGCCGTCAATGTCAAATTCGTGGATCCAGAAACGGATTACATCGAAGAGATAATCCTTCACCTCGCGGTTCTGCAGGTTCAGGTTCGCCAGCTCCGCGCAGTTCCTCCACGACTCATAGCCGAAGCCGTCGTTGTAATAATTGTTGCCCCAGAAATTGACGCCCTTGTACCAGCCACAGTAGCGCGAGCCTTCGCGGTTCTGTTTAATATCCTGAAACGCGAAAAACTCCCTGCCCGTGTGATTGAACACACCGTCCACCACAACCTTCAGACCCAGCTCGTGCGCCTGCTGCACAAAAGTCTTGAAATCATCGTTGTCCCCGAGCCTGCGGTCAACTTTATAATAATCCTTCGTATCGTAGCCGTGCGTCGTCGACTCAAACAACGGCCCTATGTAAATCGCCCCGCAGCCCAGCTCCCGGATGTGCGGCAGCCACTTCTTCAGCCCGTCAAAGCGGTGCACGACCTCCTCCTGATTGTTGTCAAACGGCGCGCCGCTCATGCCAAGCGGATACATATGATAAAAAATGGCTGTCTCATACCATGCACTCATGTTAATCTCCTTGGATTATATATTATTAAGCCGTGCAAGCTCGAGAGCTGCCGCTCTCTCGCTCACGGGCTGGCGCCCTATCATCCGTCGCCAAATCGCAGGCTTTCGTGAGCGAGCTCCCGCCGCCTGCGTTTGCCTCCGTCTGGCACGGCTTGTAGCTTACGTGAAGATCCCATACATGAACTGATCGACGACGGAAGCGATCTGCTCGCCGCCGATCCTCCCGGACGCCTCCTCCGGATCCGTCTCCCACTGCAAAAACAGATACTGGTGGATTGTTCCGAGAAAGCCAATCGCAAACTGCCGCTGCCGCCCGCGCATATTTCCCAGCTTCCCGGCCTCGCGCTCGAACGCCTGCACAATGCTCTCGTAGAGCTCGACGAAATACGGGCGCACTGCCTGATACGCCTCGTTCTCCCGCGCGGAGTAGAGCAGCGCCATCATCAGCATATAAAACTGCCGGTCCTCCTCATAGAAGGCACAGGATATCTCTCCCAATCGGTACAATGTCTCCCGAATATCGCTTTCGGCTCTGGCCGCCTCCTTCACCTGAAAGAGGTAGCGCTCGAAACGCGTCTCCAACAACATCCGCAGAAGACCGATCTTACTTCCAAAATAATAATACAGCGTCGGCTTTGTCAGCCCGGCGCGCTCCACGATCTCCTGAACCCCGACGGCGTCATAGCCCTTCGCGTAAAATAATTCCTTTGCACATTCCATAAGAAGCGCTTTGTTATTCATCCGGAATTGCCTCCCAGATTAATATACCGTTCGGTATACAAAATGTCAAGGAGAATACATCGTTTTAATATAAAAAGCAGGAAACCGTTTTATGATTTCCCGCTCTCCTTCGCCTCTGTCCTCTGCCGCCGCACGCCGTCCCGGTCAAAGTTCTTCCGTAGCGCCATCTCTGTCGGAATGATCGATCCGATCAAGGGCACAAGTTGGACAAATTCGATGATCGCGCCCACATTTCCCACAACGTCTGCACTTTTATGAAATACAAATAACAAGGGAATCACCGACAGCGGCAGCAAGGCCAGCCCACCATAAAACCACAGCCTGCCGCAATACTTGTGCGCGAACTCCCAGGTATCTTTATTTTTCATCGACATGGAAGTCCGATAGCCGAAAACCGCGTTGATCGTCCCCGGCGCTTTTTTCAGGAACAGCCTGCCAAATCCGATCATCACCAAGGGAATGAGCAAAACCATGACTAGCATAAAGATCCAGAATCCCATCTCTAACGCACCTCTACCTGACACATCTTCATCGCTTCCAGCGCGTTCGTATGGCTCTGCGGTGTCACGCCCGCGCAGCAGGAAGCATCCACCGCGATCGGAATCTCCGGCAGCTTTGCCTTCAGGATCATCACGTTTGAGATCACACAGATATCCGTGCAGAGCCCGACCACCTCGATCTCCTCCAGACCCGCAAGACCCGCCGCGTACTCGGCAAGCGCAAGCGAGCCGAACGAAGGCTTGTCGATCACCGGACAGCTCTCCTCATACACCTTCTTTGAAATATCCCAGCCAGACGTACCCTTGATGCAATGCTTCACAGGAAGCTTCTTCCCCTCCTGCGTCTCAAGGTAATTCTCCGGATGCGTGTCTCTTGTAAAGACGACCTGATCGCCGCGCGCCAGATATTCTTCAATCTTAGCACGCACCTTGTCCACGATCTGCACCGCTTCCGGCGTGCCGAGCGCCCCGTCGATAAAATCGTTCTGCATATCGATTACCGCTAAAAGCCTCATAAACCCCTCCTCAACGTTCGGAAAAATTCACTTTTATGATAGCATGCATTTTAAATTATCTATATTCTGCCCCATGCATGCTTTAACCTGGACAAATAATATGCGTTACTTTTATATTTTAATGCATTTGCAGCGTTTTGTCTCTATATAAATTTGAATTATCCTTGAATTATTCAATTTTTTTTACCGTATAATAGAATTTACTTCTGCACTGGAGCTTACCTTTTCAATTAAGCTCCATATAGAATCCTATCTTCCCACATGCAGAAGGGAAATCCCCGCCCCGACCGCCAGAATGTCACAGATCACTGAACGCCCGAAGCTCCACAGCGCCTCCAGCTGCATTTCGCCCTGCGCACCACCAAGGAGCCGGAGCAGGTTTGCCTTTTGCCCCATCCACCACTGCGCCCAGAAAGAAAAATCTGACCACCGCGTGGGAATCATATCGGCTGGGATCTGCAGATGATCGCGGAGCATAAAAAAAAGCCCGGCGGCAACAACAGACGCCATTACGATGCAGGCGAATATTCCCGGCACTTGCTTTTTCTTTTTTGCAGTACCACTTTTCTCTTGCCTCTCCTCCCTCAGATAAGCCCACAACCCTTTTGTCAGCCCAAGCGCTAACAGAGCCGGCAGCACCAGAAGCAGATCACCGCAGACTGCGCCCGGAAACGTAAAATCCGCAATATCTCCCGCCAGGCCGCAGCGCATCAGAAGCTGCTCTGCGTCTGTCTTCGCACTCGCACCTTGTGAAGCACGCAGGGAAAGATGATCATACAGAGTTTCGCCAGACGACGTGCCCCGCGCGGCGCCAGATATTCCTTCCGCTGAATCTCCGGCTGCGCTTCCTGCCCCGTCCCGCAGTACGACGGTGCGATCTAAGCTTTCAAATGTCCCATACACCGTGAACGCCTTCCCGCCGCACCAGACGATCTGCCCGTTCACCTGCCGCGTCCCGAACAGCTCCTGCGCTGTCACAGTATCCATCACACAGCCTCTCTCCAGCCATGTAAGGATCCCGCTTCCCCTGACGATAAGTTCCGGATTTCCCTTTGTCAAAAGACCTGACGCCTGCACACTTTTTCCGGTCTCTCTGCAGGAAAACCGCATATCCTTCTGCTCGTTCCAGAAACACAGAGACAGCTCCTCTTCTTCGCAGATCGACTCCGCCTTCTCGTCCGTCGCGCTGTCCGACAGCGATACCACCACGATCCGCGCAGCATCCTGCACGTTCTCACTATAGTGCACTGCCAGAAAATAACAGACCACCATAACCGTCAGCCTGATCCCGATGCCGATTTTCTTTCCTGTTCCCATTTTCCGTCTGATCCTTCTTCGCGTGCAGTTCGCTTAATGAGCAACACGCACGCGACTCCCATT
Organism: uncultured Lachnospiraceae bacterium; assembly: GCA_947629385.1. Taxonomy (GTDB): domain Bacteria; phylum Bacillota; class Clostridia; order Lachnospirales; family Lachnospiraceae; genus Choladousia. The sequence goes on along the minus strand of CANRDO010000053.1, from coordinate 9,777 downwards.
GTCGACCGCTTTGTCAGACTGCACGATGAGCTCCTGCTCGCTTCCGATCACGCCCTCTGCAAGGGCCGCGTAGCTCTCGTTCTGCTCCAGTACCGTGACGCTCACCTTGCGCGCCCGCTGCTCAGCACCCATGATCGATTCATACTCCTCCAGGATAAGCACATACGGCTGTTGTCTCTCGTCCAGATGTAGCGCAGAAAGCGGAACCGTCACCGGATATGTCTCCGATTTTCGTACGTAATCCAGATTCACATTCATTCCCGGCTCAAAGGTATCCTCCGGAATCTGAACCGTCACATGATAGAGCTCCCCATTGTTTTCGTCCGCCGTTATTGATTCCACCGGCAGATCCTCCAGCTTCTGTTTGCCATCCCCTGAGGTCAGCCGAACCAGATCGCCCGTGCCGATATACTTCTGCTGATCCTTCGTAATGTCTGCCGTAAATCGGTATCCTTTCGACAGATCCGCCATCAGAAGCGCTGTTGTGTCCGTTGTCTTCTCCCCCGTCATGATATTGATCTTCGTGATCAGCCCGTCTGCCTTTGCACAGACCTTCCCTTTCGCTTTTTTCAGCCCCTCCAGCTTCTCAAGCGTCAACTCCATCTGCTCGTAGGTGATCTCGTTCATCCGGTCTGAGCTGTTCGATGGTTCGGCGATGTTCGCGATCGCCACCGCCCTGCCCGAGGTCACAGCCGCCTCATTCGCCGCGATCGCCGCATCCTCGTACGCCTGCTGCGCCGCCCGCACGTCTGCCGTAAGCTGCTGTGCGCTCGCAGCCTTCTCCGAGCTCTCCGCAGCAAGCTGCTCCTGCTGATACTTTACCAGCGCTGCCTCCGCGGTTTCCTTCTCCGCCTGTGCGCTGCTCACCTTCTGCTCCGCCTCTGCAAGCCTCTGGCTGTAGCTCTTGCGAACGGTCTGCTCGATCTGCGACAGCTGCTCCTGTGTAGGTGGCTGAGGGAGGATCGGATCTCCGCCATCCTCTATGATCATATCTCCGATATCCGCATCCGGATCGCCCAGAGCTTTGCTGTCTGCTCCTGACCTATCCGGAACGATCTCCGGCGCTTCCATATCTACTGTTATCGATGTGTCATCTGTGCCCGGCATGTTTTCCCGCGACTTTACGTCAACCGGCGGTTCAGCGTCAGCCGACGGCATATCGAGCACGATCTCTTCTTCATCGTCAGCCAGCGGCTCTATACTGACTGCTTCATTTTCTGCATCCATCTCCACCGACACGTCATCCATGTCCTCTGTATCCGCCGCACCCGTATGCACTTTGTCCTCCGCCGCCAGCAACGCTCCGGAGGCCGCCCCGGACATATTACCGGAAACGCTCCCGGACAGCTCCCCGGCTGTTGTGCCGGACAATGTTCCGGCCGCAGCGTTTTGCTTCGCCGTGAAGACCGCATTCTCAATCTCCCATTCCAGCGTGCGCAGCTCCCCCTGCGCCGCCACATATGCGTTCGTCTTATCCTCCAGCGCCTGCAGAAGCGCCGCCTCGACGTCCGAATCCGCCGTCCCGGTCCCTCCGGACAAGCCCGCCTTTCCCTCATCCGCGGATTCCCTGAATTTCTTCAGCTTTTCCTTTGCCTCGTCCAGCTGCTGCTTTGCCCTGGCAAGCTGCACCCCGGCCCGACCGGTCGACAGCGAATACTGCTCCGCAGCCTGTGCCTGCGAGTTCGCCCTCTGCTGCGCGCTGACCTCCTTCTGGCTCTTCGCGTCCTTCACCTGAAACTCCTGCTTCTCCATCTCCAGCTGCTGATCCAGAATCTTCTCATCGAGCAAACCCGTATCGACCTCAAAGAGCAGATCCCCCTTCGCCACCCGCTGCCCCTCCCGCACATAGATCGCCGTCACTCTCTGATCCGGCAGCGTCGTCACCGCCAGCTCCTGATTCTGTACGATCTTCCCGGAGGTTCGGACCGCGTGTTCGATCATCCGGTTCTGCGGGCGCTCTGTCTGCACCACGGCGACGCTCATCTGGTCCGCCGCGCGCGACAGGATCGTGAAGCACAGCATCAGCGCAAAAAACATCGCCGTGACACGCACTAACTTTCCATTTTTCATCTCGCCCGCTCCCTCCTCAGCCAATTCATCCTTCTTCTGCCTGTATGCATATCTTATCTGTCTGATTCATCCATGTTCAACCAGTTCTATGCCTTTTTCAGTCTCTTTTTTTCTCTTGTCTCTCTGGCATCTCCGACTTCTCCCGTCTTTCTTGTTTCTTCGACCTCCTGAGCTTCTGCCGTCTTTCTTCCCCCTCTGGCTTTTTTACGACCTTCCGCAGGTCACTCTTTCAGAGCGGCTGCCGCGATGCCCTGCTCCAGATACTCCCGCCCGCTCAGAAACAAAAGCAGCGCCGGAACCAGCATCATAAAGGCCGCCGCAAATCCGAGTCCTGCCTCCTCCAGCCCGATCTCCGGCAAAAACAACGACAGCGGCCAGAGCGATTTCGTCTTCAGGAATGTCATCGGCTGCTCGATCAGGTTCCATGATTCCAGGAATCCCAGAATCCCGGAGGACACGATGCCCGCCGATCCGAGCGGGATTCCGATCCAAAGGAAAACCTGCAGATGCCCTGCCCCGTCAATGCGGGCCGCCTCCAGGATCGCCTCCGGAATCCCGCAGAAGAAACGGTACATGATGAACACCGGAAACGTCGAGAAGACGGCCGGCAGGATCACCGCCGCGTGCGTGTCCAGCAGCCGGAACCGATCCAGCACAAGATACTGCGGCAGCATCAGCACCTGAAACGGCATGAGCATCAGCACGATATACAACAGCAGGATCGCCTTCCTGCCCGGAAAGCGGAACCGCGCCAGCGCCCACGCCGACGGGACGCCGAACATCGTCTGTCCCGCCAGGATGCACAGGGATATTTTCAGCGAATTCCAGAACATCACAAAGAACTGCGGCGAGTCCAGCAGAAGCTCCACCAGCGAACGCAGCGTCGGCGCATGCGGCAGCACCGACCAGCCCGCCATGCCCTCCGCGCCCGCAAGCACCGGGGCGAGATTGCGCTCCAGCTCCCACTGCTGCATAAATACGCCTGACGCGGCAAACAGTACCGGGAAACAGATGATCCCGGCCAGCAAGATCAGCGGAAGATATGTAATTCCCCTCATAAATTTTTTTGCCATCTCGTGTGTTTTCACTCCCGCTCCCAGCTCCTCCGCAGCACAAGGATCAGCGCCAGCACCACCAGAGCGTTGACGACCGCGGCCGCCGAGATCTTGTCGAAGGCCAGATCCCGAAACCAGTTGTTGTAAAGGTGCTGCAGCAGATACATGCTCTGGTGAGGGTAATCTCCGGCAACCAGCCAGGCCTCGCGGAACACCTTGAACGAATTGAGGAAGGACAGCACCGTGATCGTGTACAGGGACGGCAGGAGGTTCGGAACCGTGATCCTTGTAAAGCATTTCCATTCCCCCGCTCCATCGACGCGCGCCGCCTCGTAGATATCCTCCGAAATTCCAGAAAGTCCCGCCATCCACAGAATCATATCGTAGCCGAGATTTTTCCAGAGATAGCTGACGACCAGCACTGAAAACGCCGCGCCACTCGTCATCCAGCCGATCTTTTCGCCTCCAAGCTTTATGAGCAGACCGTTAAGCAGGCCGTTCGAATGAAACAGCGTCTTCCAGACGAGCACAACCGACGCGGCCGGCACGGCCATCGGAATCAGAAACACACTTTTCAGAAAATTTTTACCGCTGCGCAGCTTCTGCAAAACAACCGCAAGTGTGAGCGAAAGCGTCACCAGGATCGGGATACAGACGCCGGTAAAACGCAGCGTGTTCATCGCCGCCATCCGAAACGCAGTGTTCGCGAATACTGTCTCATAATTTTTCCAGCCGACCCATTTTGCCGTGACCGCGCTCTGAAACGATCTGCGCACCACCTCCGCGAACGGAAGCAGCGTGAAGCAGACGACTCCGGCGAATCCAGGAGTCAGGAACAAAATTCCTGCAAGCTCCCGTCTACGCCTTACCCTTTTTTCTTTCTGTGCCCTGTCTCTGAATAATCCCCTCATTTCTTATCGTCCCTGCATGCCATCATTACATCCTTCTCAACGGATAACCCGAAATACCGACTGTCCACCCCTCCGATTCGAAGAGCCGGGCGCTGCCTAACTCTGCTCCACCTGCCTACTCCGCCAGATACAGGTTGATCCTCTGCAGGATCGCGTTTACCGTCTCCTCCTCGCCGATCTCCCCGTCCAGGCAGCGCCGCATCTCCTCGATCACCACATCGTGCTGCACATGCTCCGTCTCAACCGGCACGCTCACCTGCTGCGCCATCTCCATGAGCGCGCTGAGCTCCGTGTCCGTCGGCCATTCATAGTCCAGGCTGATAAAATCGTCTCCATCTCCGCTGCTGGATGATATTCCATAGCCGTCTGCGAGTGAATTTGTATTCATCAATGTCTCCAGCGCAGTCCGGTTCACCGGAAAACCGTCGCTGTTGATCTGTCCCTGCGCCTGCGCCGAGAGCAAAAATCGCACAAACTCGTCCGCCTGCTCCGGCTCCTTCGAGTTGCCGAGGACGCCGAGCAGTCCGCACGGCACAAAAAATTTTTCTTCCGTCAGGTTCGGCAGAGCCATCGCGCACGCGCCCGTCTGAGCGTTCACAGAAGTCAATCCGCAGTAATTCAGCATCTGATACAGCGCGCCCAGCCAGACGCCGTTTGTTCTCGTGAGCAGATCCAGAGTGGCAGACGTAAGATCGTCGCCGCGCATTCCGATCGCCTCCATCTCATTCCAGCCGATGGTCATTCCATCCTGCCGGTACATGTCGAGTCCCTCCAGATCCTCCTGCGGAGCGTTCGCCTTCCACGTATCCATGATCTGTCTGACCGCATGCACATACTCAGCCAGCTTCTCCTGATCCAGCGTACCGTCCTCATTCTTCCACGATCCCGCGCTCACGCGATACAGAAGGTCCGAGAGGATCGCAATGTCGTGTACCGCCAGCACGCCCGGCTGCGCGGCAAGCGCCTCGATCGCGTCCATGCTGTCGATGCCACCGATCAGATCCGGCTGTCCCGCCGCCATCACAATCCCGAAGCGCTGCGGAATCGTATAGAACGCGCCGTCCTGCTCGTACGCGCCGACCACGTTGTCCATCAGTCCCTCGCTGTCACGAAGGTCGGCGACAATCCCGCTCAAATCCATCAAAAGCCCCTGCTCCACATAGCTGTCGACCGGCAGGCTGTCCAGCACAAGAATATCCGGCCCGTTCCCTGCCAGGATCTCCGTGTTCAGCGTGCGCAGCGCGTCAGAGACCGTCACGCCGTCCTCGCCGCTCATGCCGACTTCATAATTCACATAGGTGTCCGGATATTGCGTCTGGAACAGCGTGATCGCCTGCCGCAGCGCGCTCCCCTCGAACAGCGAGTAGACCGTCAGTTCCTTCTGTGGCACGCTCGGCGTGTCGGCGGAATACTCGTATTTCAGCAGCTTGTATTCTCTACTGACGCCATCGATACACACGAGATAAAAACACTGATCCAGCACGGTCATCGCGCAGAGTTCCGTCGACGGAGACGCCAGAGTACCCAGGGTACCGTCCACGACCTGTTCCACGACGCTTCCATCCATCGCGTGCGCGAAAATGCCCTCGTTCTTCGCGCCGTAATACAGCCGTCCTTCCTCGTCCTCCGTCATCACAATCGGCACGGTATTGCTGGTCGTGATCGCGTAAGGGAATTCGGATCTGTCCGCATACAAAGCATCCTCGAGCGCCTCATCGCGCGCGTGCGGCTCCCCCGTCTCAATATCATAGCGCTGAAGCTCCGTACTCGTAAGCACAAGCGCCTCCTGCCCACATGTCCCGATCATGTCCGCGCTTTTCGCGATCGTGCCCGTGATCTCAGCCGTAGCCGGATCAAGCCTTACAACCTCACCTGCAACTATCGCCCCGATCAACTGTCCGTCCTGCGCAAAATCCAGCACCATGTACGAGTCGTCGCAATCCTTTCTCACCGTCACGTTCCCCTGCGCGTCGAACACGATCACGTAATCCAGGTACTCCGGCGTATCCCCGTCATCCCGATAAGTCACATCCAATCCGATTGCAACTCCACCGCCTGCCGGACTCAGATCGATATCTCTGAACCATCCCCCATACTCCTCCGGCAGCGCGCCGGTCTGCTCCCAGTTCGCGCCGCCGTCCGCGCTGTCCCAGATGGTATAGGAGGTTTCACTCTCGCGCGACCCGATGATGCGCAGCGTCCCCTCCGCCGTCCGCACGATATCCATAGGAACAAAATCCTCCGCCGGCAGTATGACTTCCGACTCGAGGTAACGCCCCATCGCTACGTCGCTCTCCTCAGCGTGCGCTATGCACACCACGCTCCCCGGTACCTCTCCAGCCAACTCTGCCGGCAAAGCCTCCGCCAGACCGCCCGGCAGACTCCGGACGATATCTCCCGGCAGACCGCCCGCGAACGCTCCCGCCATCGCAAGGCAGATAGCAGAGATGCCTGCGCAGCACTTTTTCCACAAACCCTTTCTTGTCTTCTTCATGCTCCAACCTCCTGTTGAATGTTCCGGCGCCCGGGCTGAGCTTCCGCGCAAGTCTGTATTCCATTCCATAATTGCGCTGCTCGTCATTCATCCTTCTTCCGTGCGCCCTTCTGCGTTTTCCATGTCAGTGTAATCCGTCTTTCTCTAAGTTTGCTCTAAATCTAAGGGAAAATTGATTGAGATGATAGAAATTCAACCTATTCAGAAATTTTGTTTGACAAACACTAGAACAAAGCATATAATATGCTTAACAGAACAGCCGCTAAGGAAGGTCACAGCTTCCCGCCCCGGCGAATCAATTTAGCTAAGTAAGCCGCCTATCTTTTTCGGGGACAGGGCGGCTCTACTTATCTCTCAAACTCAGAATTGCGACGATCAAAAGACCGACAGTCAAAATGACCATGAACTCTTCGTATGTAGTCATAAGCATTCCCCCTTTCCGCAGAACTCGAAACGGGAGTATGTCCGCCCTACCGGCTGCTCAGTTAAACATATTATTATTTGTAATATCTTATATTATATATAATATGGCTCTAAAAGTCAATTGCTCTCCGTGTGATCTTTATCTTTTATAGAAACTTTAGAGATTCTTGTGTTATATTAAATTATATTTGGAAATTTTATCTGGTACGAAGTATAAAATGCATACCGTTAAACGGATATCTGAATTCTCATTTCACGCAAACCGGCAGAAGGGAAGTGACGACATGCGCATACTGCTGATCGAAGACGACAAAGAGCTGTGCCGCTCCCTGCGATCTATGCTGGAACAGCAGGGTTATGATGTGACGGTCTCGCATGACGGCGAGGAAGGACTGTTCTATCTTCTGGAAAACGCACACGATCTGGTGCTTTTAGACCGGATGCTGCCCGAGATGGACGGCATGGAGGTGCTGCGGCTTGCCCGGAAACAGCAGGTGACCGTCCCGGTCATCTTCCTGACGGCGCTCGGCAATCTCGACGAACGGATCGGCGGACTCGACTGCGGAGCGGACGACTACATTGTCAAGCCCTTCGCCTTCGAGGAATTGATGGCGCGCATTCGCTGCGTCTGCCGCCGCCCACAGCGCCTGACCGGGAGCGAAGGGCTCAGCTTCAGCGATCTCAGCTACGACCCGGAGCAGAATCTGCTTTGCTGTAAGGATCGCAGCTGCACACTTTCTCGCCGCGAGGGTGATCTGTTTACGCTCTTTCTGCAGAACACCGGACAGACGATCCCCCGCGCGACGATCCTCACGCGCGTCTGGGGGCCGGACGCCGGTGTAGAGGACGGCAACCTCGACAATTACATTCACTTCCTTCGCCGCCGTCTTCGCTCTGTCGACAGCGCCGTCGAACTTCGAACCGTCCGCGGCGTCGGGTATCTGTTATGCTCTGACGTTTAGGATCACAGAATCGTAAGGAGGCTCTCCTATGTTCCGCAAATTCCATCTTCAGCTCACCTCCCTGTGCATTGTGATCACCGGGCTCGCTCTTACCGTTCTGTCCTGCATCTGTCTGTATTTTTCCGAGTCAGGCGTCCGCAGTCAGGCGCATACTTCCTTTCTCGCTGCCCTCGACAGCATGTATCAGAATCTGGCGCAGCAGACCTCCCTGTCTCACCGCTGGATCCGACAAATGGAACATAATCATCAGTTTTACCTGCGGATCAGTGACAATGGTTCGCCGCTCTTTTTTCAGGAACTCGAGGAGGCACCGGTTCCACAAAAGCTCTGGTCAACTGCCGAGGAAAAGGCTCGCACAAACTATGGGATCGATCTGAAAAATCCCGGCACGCTCAGCGTCCTGACGCGTTATGAAGAATTTCCGCTGGTCTGCGACGGGGAACACTATAATGCCTCCGTCTGCCTGATCCCGCGCGATAATGGATACATCGGCGTCACGGTTTTACAGCCGCTTGCCCAGATGGAATCCCGCATCCTCCGACAGCGCCTCGTATTCCTGTTTGCCGGCCTGACAGCGCTAATGCTGCTTGGCATCTTCTTTTGGCATTTCACCGGACGGATGCTGCGCCCGCTCATCGAGAATAGAAAAAAGCAGATGCAGTTTGTCGCATCTGCCTCACATGAGCTGCGCTCACCGCTCACAGTGATCCTAAGCAATACAGCCGCCGTGAGAAATGGCGCTATGGAAGGCGATTCCCACTTCCTCGATGTGATCGATTCCGAAGGAAAGCGCATGTCCCGGTTGATCACGGACATGCTGCAGCTTGCCGGCGCAGACAACTACAGCTGGTCAATTCATCCCGAAGAGGTTGAGATTGACACGTTGCTTTTACAGACCTGGGAGCATTTTGAGCCTGTAGCGGTCTCACATGGCCTGCACTGGGAGATCTCTCTTCCCGAGGTTCCCGTACCACGCTGTATCTGCGACGAAGAACGCATCCGGCAGCTGCTTTCGATTCTGATCGAGAACGCCTTTAGCTACACGCCCTCCGGCGGCCTGGTCAAGCTTACACTGTCCGTGCTTCCGCAATCCGGAAGATCCGTCGCATATATGTCTGCAGCTGATGATCCGCTGCATCCTGTACAAAGCAAAGATTATTCTGCAATGTCTCACGGCAGAAACCGGATCTTCCCGCCTCTGCCCCATCTCTCAGCACGCCATGACCGCCTCTGCATCTCCGTCAGCGACAATGGACCAGGTATTCCCGACAATCAGAAGGAAGCCATTTTCGAACGCTTTCAGCGTCTCGACCGCTCCCGCACAGACAAATCCCATTTCGGCCTCGGACTGTGCATCGCACAGGAGATTGCGCATCTCCATCACAGCCAGATCGTCGTCGCCGATACTCCGGGCGGTGGCACGACCTTTACCGTCACGCTGCCACTCTCCATATCGGACAGAACAGCCGGATAAATATGAAAAAACCAGAAAACCGCATGAGACAAACGATTTTCTGGTCTTTCATGAGACATGGGGGATTCGAACCCCCGACAACTTGATTAAAAGTCAAGTGCTCTACCAACTGAGCTAATATCCCATCTGTTGTACTTACGGAGCGGAAATGTAGTTTTGCTTTTTGCTGGAAGAATTTCTTCTCCGTAAATAAACAGCATGCCCAGAGCCGGAGTCGAACCAGCGACACGAGGATTTTCAGTCCTCTGCTCTACCAACTGAGCTATCTGGGCATAATGTACGATAACGTCACCGCTATCGAGTTGCGGGGGTAGGATTTGAACCTACGACCTTCGGGTTATGAGCCCGACGAGCTTCCAGACTGCTCCACCCCGCGATATGAAGTTTT
>CANRDO010000052.1 GCA_947629385.1 uncultured Lachnospiraceae bacterium | reverse complement strand
AATTTGACAAAAAGAAAGCAGGTCTTATGCGGCCTGCGAGTACTTTTTCTTTTATTCAACTGTCAAACTCCCGTGTACTGCCCCGGGGAGAAACTCGGATACATGCCGTCCTACACCCGGACCAGCCTGACGGATGCGCTACATGAAGCAGCCGGCTTCCGTACAGACTATGAAATACTTACGGATATCAGTATGAAACGGGTCATCCGAAATACCAAGAAAAAGTAATAATATATAGCTACATTTTTAGCTAATAAAAATGCGGGGAATCCTTGGAATTATCAAGTTTCCCCGCATTTGAACTGTCAAAGATGGGAATTTATTTCCATAAGTTATGCAACGGAAAATATTCCGGTACCGGAGTACCGGGAATGCGCATTTGTCTTATTGACGCAGATAGCGGTCAGGAATATAATTGTACTTGTATCATATCCGAACAATATTCGGACGGCTTTCGCTATAGAAAATAGAAAAGAGAGAAACGATGACGAAGATTATTTGCGACAGTACCTGTGATCTGTCAAAGAACTTATTGGAGAAATATGATATCTCTATTCTCCCTCTGCACATTCTTCTGGGAGAAAAAGAATACAGTGACGGGGTAAACCTCACCCCGGAGGAAATCTACGAATGGGCGGACGCGCACAAGACGACTCCGAAGACCTCTGCGCCGTCCATCGAGGAGGCTGTCAAACTGTTTGAGCCTTATGTGAAATCCAATGATGAGCTTCTCTGCTTCTCCATCTCCTCGGAAATGTCAGCCTCCGCAAATGTTATGCGGCTGGCCGCACAGGAGCTGGACGCGGAGGACCGGATCACCGTGATCGATTCCAGAAACCTCTCCACCGGGATCGGATTGCTGGCGGTACAGGCGGCGGTCCAGGCTAAGAAGGGGACGGACGTCAAAGAGATTGCAGAGAACATAGAGAGTCTCAGACCGAAGGTGCGGGCGAGCTTTGTAGTGGACACCCTGACTTACCTTTATCGCGGCGGCCGGTGCAGCGGATTAGCCGCGCTGGCTGGGAGCGCCCTGAAGCTGCATCCCAGAATTGAGGTGACCGACGGGGCGATGAAGCCCGGAAACAAATACCGCGGAAGCATGGATCGGGTGATTCTGCATTATGCCAAAGACATGGAATCCCAGCTGCTCCAGGCCATGCCGGACCGGGTGTTCATCACGCATTCCGGCTGCGACGCGGGGATCGTGAAGCAGGTGTACGATTACCTCGACGGACTGCATTATTTCAACGAGATTCTGGAGACCCGGGCAGGCGGCGTGATCTCGAGCCACTGTGGCCCCGGGACGCTTGGCGTCCTGTTTATCAGCTGAAGATCAAAAACGTTCCGCCAAATCCGGTTCTCCGAACTTTCTGTCATCCTGTTGCACAGGAAAAGGATGCAAACTCTGCCAAACGACGTCAGGGCTTGCATCCTTATTTACATCATCAATTCTTTGATTCCGTTGTCTGCTTTCCTGTCACTCCACCTTCGAAAACAGAATCCGGTCGTTGTCGAGCTCCTTGCCGGCACCGGCGCTGAATTTCTCCAGCAGCCCGTCCACCGTCAGCCCTTCACGCTCCTCGCCGCTGATGTCCAAAACGATCTTGCCGCTGTCCATCATCAGCGTGCGGTTGCCCATCTCAAGCGCCGAATGCATGTTGTGCGTGATCATCAGGCAAGCCAGATGATTCTCCTCCACGATCTTCTTTGTCAGCTCGATCACCTTGTCGGCCGTCCCCGGGTCGAGCGCCGCCGTGTGCTCGTCGAGCAGCAAGATCTTCGGCGGAACCAGCGTCGCCATCAGAAGCGTAAGCGCCTGTCTCTGACCACCGGAAAGCAGACCCACCGGCTGCTTCAGGCGATCCTCAAGTCCCATATTCAGCAGGGCAAGTTTCTCCCGAAACATCTCCCGCTCCTTGTTGGAAATTCGCGAGAACACGGAAGTCTTCTTCGAGGCGCGCAGATAAGCGAGCGCCAGGTTTTCCTCAATGCTCATGTGCGGAGCCGTGCCCTTCATCGGATCCTGGAACAGTCTGCCGATCTCCACCGCGCGCTTGTATTCCGGGATGTAAGTGATGTTGCGGTCGTCGAGAAACACACTGCCCTCATCGACATAAAAGCTGCCGCCGATGCAGTTGAACAGAGTCGATTTCCCGGCGCCGTTGCTGCCGATGATCGTGGCAAACTCCCCGTCGTTCACGGTCAGGCTCACGCCGTCTAGGGCCACCTTCTCGTTGACCGTCCCGGCGTTGAATACTTTTCTCACATTCGTCAGCTTCAGCATGTGCCGTCCCCTCCTTTCGCGGAAGAGGCAGTCGTCATTTTTCTCTTCTGGAACGCGATCTGCTGCTTCAGATACGGCGAGGCGATGGCAATCGCCACGATCACCGCCGAGACAAGCTTCAGGCATTCTGCCGGGACATGCAGCCGCAGCGCGATCGCGATCGCGAAACGATACAGGCAGCTTCCAAGGATCACGCCCACGATCCTGCGGAAGACACTGTGCTTGCCGACAAGCGTCTCACCGATGATCAGGCTCGCCAGCGCGATCGTCACCATGCCGGTGCCGAGATTGATGTCACAGGTTTTCTGATAATGTCCGATCAGGCAGCCGGAAAGCGCTGTCATCGCACCGGAAATGCACAGGCCTACAGTAACCGTAAAGCCTGGATTGATGCTGGAGGCCTTCACCATGTCCTCGTTGTCGCCGGTCGCGCGGATCGAAAGTCCCATCCGCGTGCCGAGAAACCAGGCCAGCAGCACGCATACGATCACAACGATGATGATCGATACGACCAGACGGTACCAGTCGCTCCCGAGCAGATCCTTAAACAGGCTGTAGATCGTATCGGTTTTGAAGATAGATAAGTTGGAAGAAAAGCCCATTACCGCCAAGTTCACGGTATACAATCCTGTATTCACGATGATCCCGGCCAGGATCGGCTCCACACCGAGCTTCGTCTGTAGTGACGCCATGATGAAACCGGAACACACGCCCGCCGCCATCGCCGCGAACAGCGCCAGAATCGGATGCCCCATGATCGCGACCTGCGCGCCCACGGCGCAGCCGAGCGTGAAGCAGCCGTCCGTCGACAGATCGGCAATGTTCAGAATAGAATAGCTCAGAAACAGGGCCAGCGCGACCAGCGCGTAGATAAAGCCGAGTTCCAGCGCGCTGATAATAACCGGAAACGAGAGTAATGAGCTCATGGTACCTTCCTTTCTACATGTATACGTTTTGCCATTCAGGCCACAGACCGCTTTCTTCGAAAGCTATCGCTGCATTCGCAGCTTCTGTCTGTGGCTGATGGGCGTCCCGCCCATCTCTCCAAATGAACATTCAGCCCATCGCAGATAAATCTGCATGCTCTGTCTGTTCATTTTCCGCATGGCAAAACTGTTTATTCAAATTCCTCAGCAGTTACCGTCTCCACAACGCCCGTGCAGACTTCATCGAAGCCGCTGTAGTCCAGGCCAAGTGCCTCCGCGCTCTCGGTGTTGACCGTCGCGATACCGTTGTCAAAGGTCAGGATCGGGGTCTCTGCCGGGTCTGCGCCGCGCAGCACATCCACTGCAAGATCAGCCGTAGCTGTGCCGAGGTTCGTGTAGTCTACGCCGTAACCGCAGAACGCGCCGTTCAGAGCGAAGGAATCTGCTCCGCCGTAATGTGCGATACCTGCGTCAAGGAATTTCTCGTAGATCGCGAGTTCAGCGGTCATGATCGTATTGTCGGACGGTGTGAAGATCGCGTCGACGCCCTCTGCGATGAGAGCATCCGCCGCCTGCGTCACCTCGGTGTTGTTCGTGCCGGTCTTCTCGATGTATTTAATTCCCTTCTCATCCAGATATGCCTTCGCGTCCGCGATCGCCTTCGTGGATGCGTCCTCAGACTGGCTGTAGAGCAGTCCTACATAGTCGACGTCCGGGTTCGCGATGAACATCAGATCCAGCATCGCGTTCGTGTTGAGCGCGTCGCTCGTGCCCGTGATGTTCGCGCCCGGAGCCTCCATGGACTCCGCGAGATTCGCGCCTACCGGATCAGATACCGCAGAGAATACGACCGGGATCTGGTTGTCTTCCGTCGCCGCCTGCACGATCTGTGCAGCCGGAGTCGCGATCGGGATGATCACGTCCACCTCGTCCGCGATCATCTGAGAGGTCATCTGGTTCATGGTCGTCGCGTCTGCCTGTCCGTTGTATACATTGCCCTCATAGACAAATGTGTCCTCGCCCTCCGCGGAAATCGCATCGAGCTCAGCCTCGATCGCCGCCTCGATCTGGTTCAGGGAAGCATCGTCCACGAGCTGAAGGATACCTACCTTATACTCCTTCGCGGACGCTGCGCCGGCGATCATCATTGCCGCAACTGCAGATACGGTTACGCCTGTCAATACTTTCTTCATAATATTCTCTCCTTTTCTTTTAGGCCGCCCGGGCCGATGGATTCAAAGGATTAACCGGTGAACTGTGCAGCCGTGCTCAGCCTCGAAAGGCCTTCGACCTTCCGAGGTCGCGGGCATTCGCGAAAAGAAAACCGCCCCAGAAATTATCTGAGACGGTAATAAACTCTTATTATCGCGGTGCCACTCACTTTGACATAATGTCCACTTTCGCATGTACTTTCATACACTCCTGATTGATAACGGGTTCGGTTCCCGGCGACTCCTACTCTCCTGCAAATCTCACGACAGATTTCAGGCCACCCTCAAAAGTCCATTCGGCAAACGGCTCCATACTGCAATCCCACCACCTGCAGCTCTCTGTGATGTCACATCAGATGCCTACTACTCTTTCTCATCGGTTTCATCCTTTGTTGTGTTAAAGTGTACCACCGGCCTGCTTATTTGTCAATTGGAAATTTCGTGATAAATGCAGCGCCGCAAAGGCAATAGACTGCTACGGTATTTCTGTGTGATCCTCCAGCATCCCGTCCACCTTGACACACGAAGATTCTTCATCAATCTGATAGATCAGAAAAATCCCGGAGACCACGTTTTTTACTCTGTATCGCTTTGGAATTCCATTCATATGTATGCCTTCGGACAGCGGTTTTGCCTTAAGCGCCGCGATGCTGAGCTCGAGCTTATTCAGGAAATCGTAAGCCTCTGTCCTTCCACCGTTTTCCAGACACAGCAACATCAAATGTTCGAGCTGGCATACCGCATCAGGCGCAAATTCAACCCGAAACATAGATCTGTCCCCCGCCAGGTTTTCTATAGTGTTCATCCTGTACAGCCATACTGCGGAGTCTCTCGCATACAGTCTCGGACGGAATATCGCACACACCCATCAGACGCAGTTCTTCGGCCTCAACCAGGCGTTCACGAAGCTCCAGCCGGCGCTCTCTCTGGTTGAATGTATTGATGTCCATCACTACCAGATCACCCACGCCGTTTTTTGTCAAAAATACCGGCTCCTCCGTCTCTTTACACAGATTGGAAATCGTATTGTAATTCTGCCTGATGGTCGCTGACGGCTTGATTATTATATGCATATGATATCACCTATTACCCTCGTGCATCCCGTTTTCGGCTTCCTCTTTTGTGTGTTGAAATATTGTCCTTTCTCAATTATAAAAATACCCCTGCCACCTGCAGCACAATGCGCATAAAGAGATTCGAATCATACAGATAGCTGAGGAGCCTGCTCTCCTGCACCATAGACATCAGATACAGGCCGGCCTCTGTCGCGGAAGCAGCCGAGATCGCCATAAAAAAGAGCCACAGCAGAAACAGCATCTGAAGCAGTCCGAGCAGCAATCCGGCCACACGGTTTACCGTGCCAAGCACCGGTGCCTGTGACAGAATATCGAGTGCTGCGATCACGATCCGCAGGGCGATCTGTACCAGCAGAAACGCTGCAATAAAAGAAATGGCATTCAAGACCACCGTCGCGCTGAAATGTATGACATATTCCTGAAATGTGGATACCCCCAGCTTCCGGTATCCTTCGCTGTTATTATTTCCAAGCAGCTGCTCTTTGAACATTTCCGGAATCGGAAGATTCTCGATCAGCTCCGTCTGCGTGACGCTATCCGGCTGACTCCCGAGCGACTGGTCGCCGCTTAGATACCGAGCTGCATATTGCTGAATAAACTGCTCCCGGTAATTTTCGAGCTGCTCGTCCGTGAGCGAATCGATCACAGTGCTGTCATAGCCCTCCTGCTCCATCAGTGCTTTGATCTCTTCGCGCCCCATATTTCGATAGTCGTCGAGGGCTCCGCCCGTCGCATCCCCTGACTCAAGTATACCGGAAATCTGATTTTCGACTACCTCCCGGCACTGCTTCACGATCATGTCATAGACCGGCGTACTGTTTTTCAGGAAATCGGTCACATAGGGCAGGCACACTGAGACAAGCGCCACGGAAATCACCAGAGAAAGCAGCGACGCCAGCTTCCTGACAAAGCCTTTCCAGTATCCTGTAGCTGCAAATATCACTGTCAGGACGATGACGATAATTTCAAGAATATTCATGCCCGCCTCCCCTTATCGCAAACAACCGTCAGCTGATTCGAATTCTGTCAAAGCTGTCCCTTGTGACGATCAGATATCTTCTGAACTCCGAAAAATAAAACATATCTGTAATTTCTTTCTCATAATCCGCAGAAAATCTGGTTCTGCCGGAAGAGGTAAAGACGCTGCAGCCCTTGTCACTGTACATCAGGATCTGTCCGTTCTCTATTTTGATCTCTTCAAACTCTGCGTTGATCCCTCTGGATGCCTTGCGCCTTCCGCTGTAATTGTACAGCTCCATGCGATAATTGTACTCCTCCGTACTTCCTCTGAAAAGAAAACCGATCCGTTCTTCATCGTGGAAGCAGCCCATGATCTCCTCATCAAATTCTACAAAAGCCACCTTTTTCGGCGCGTCTGCACCACGGAAGACCGCAAAGCCACGGTCAGATATCGCCACGCATCTTGAGTTGCCGGCAAAGCAGACCTCCGGCATCACGGCATCCTCAAAGCTCTCCCGGCCGACCACGTGGTCGTCCTCCACCTGTCCCGCGGATCCGAAGTGATAGAATACAACCTCACTTGAAACGATTCCCTTGTCCGTCTTCAGATAAGAAACGACCAGCTTCTTTCCATCCGGAGAAACGTCAATGTCCAGCGGATAACCCGAGTCCGCGAGCGTGGTCTTGTCGCTCATGATCGATGTGCCGTCCGCCCGGTACATATTCACCCAGGTAATTTCGTCCTCCTGCAAAACGACAGCCACCACACCTTGCCTGGACACACGAACCTTGAGAATCGGAAGCAGCGTCTCAAAGTTTCCGACCAATCCATCCTTATCCACCACATAGATCTGGTTCCCCTGCTGCTCCGCCACCACCATCGTCTCTCCGCAAATGTCCGCAATCGGGGCCTGCATATTATAAGTGATGCTCCATTTCAGCTCGTTGCTCCTCGTGACGCACGAGATGCCGTCCGTGTTGTAGCGGTATAAATTTTTCCCGGCTGCCTCGTACCTCGTCCCGGCAGACACCTCATTCGGAATTGACGAAGTGACCACATAATCCTGAAATTCGTGGATGCTGTTATACAAGGCAAATCCGCCGGCAATACAGATTATAAGTACCACAGCGATCACTCTCTTGCGAAAAAGCCACCTGCGGCTTCGCGCAAGCTTCTCCCTGAGGCCGATACCCGGCGAATCTCCGGCATCGCCGGACGGCAGAGAAGCCTCTTCGATCTGTATTTCTCCGTCCAGATCCGGATCCTCGTCCAGCCGCAAAAACTGCAGCTTTTCGAGAATCCGGCTCATCTTTTTTTTCTGCTTGTCATTCATCTGCTATACCTTTTTATCTCCGTTCTCAGCATTCAATACATGGAAGATTCTTGCTTTCGAAATCTCCCGCAAACCACGTGACTGCCGGAAAGCATGATTCACCATGTTTCGTCTTCCTTCATATCATAAAATAAATCTCACTGTAAAATACTATAGCAGAATCAAGCGCCAAACGCAACCAAACTTATATTTTTCGGCAAATTAGGGAAGTACGATCCTCTGACCCGGCATAATCACGTTGGCGTCCTCGATTCCGTTTATCTCACAGATTTCCGCAATCCGGTCTATCGAGCCATAGTACCGATTGCAGATTTTTGCCAGCGTATCACCTTCCCGGATCACATATCCGGCCTGTGTATGACGCACCGCTACGGCCTCCTGCGCGTCATCCCCGTCCGTGGAATCTCCCAAGCCGGTCGACGTCGGATCGGCTGGCGGATTTTCCGGGGAAGGCTGCGACGAATCAGGCGCCGAGCTTTCCACGGTAGGCTGCACCATATCAGTTGCCGAATTATCTGCCGAGGACTGCTCTGGATCGGCTGCCAGATTTTCCACGGAGGACTGTGTCAGATCGGCCGTCGAATTGGCTGCCTCGTCTGTGTCCGCAGGACTCGCAGATACAGCGGAGTCCGCATTTCCCTGCTCCTCGGCCGTTCCCGCCTCTGCCCCAGACTCTTCCTGAGACTGTCCCTCGACATCTTCCGGATCGGATTTCTCCCAGAACGCATCCGAGCCGCTCAGCGCCGCCTCTTCCGCAGCCTTCTGTACCGCATTGTACTGCACGGCGCTCATCGCGGCTGTATCCCGAGTCGAACCTTCGTCCTCTGTCATATCGGTCTGGTCATCCTCCTTCTCCACCTGCGGCTGATACACAGCTGTTCCTCCCGTAGCAGAGAGATTGCGCGCCATCCGAATATCCTCAACGCGATTCACCACAATCGCGCCGATGATCAGAACAGTAATGACAAAAAATGAGCTCGCCATGCGCAGGAGGCTGCTCTGCTTCTGCTCTCCCTTTTCTTTTACTTTTTCGCGGAAGCTGCGGATCGCGCGGTCAGGGGCGCTCTCCTTTTCCACGCTGTTGTCCTTGAACACCTCCGCGAGATACTCCTGCATTTTTTTGTTTTGTTCATAGAACACGAAATAACCACGTAATCTGCGGTACTGCTCTTCCCCGGTCCAATAGAGTGTTTCCTCCTGATCCTGAAGATGATAGATCAGCTTTCCCGATTCCGGGATCCATGTGCCCAGTGTCTTCATGCGCTCTGTCGGGTATACGCCGATCACACAACAGCCCTGCACGCTCCACTCTCCAAAATGCTTTTCGTATTCCTGTTGAATCTCCTCTCGCTGCTGCGGTTCCTGTATCTCCGCCGGTATCTCAAAAACTCCCCGGATATACACATAGGTAGAGTCCTCCGTTTCCTGCTGTTCCCCAAAAAAGAGTCCCAGATATCCCTTGTCCTCCTCCTGCTCTCTCTTGTGTATCCAGGTCATCACATAATCCTCAATACAGACCTTTTCCCTTCCGCTGATCTCCCCTATCTGGCGTATGTTCTTCGGCAGGGCCGATCCTTTTTCCATACTCCTCTCACTCCTTTTTCTTTGTCTGCCAATACCTTACCATACACTTTATGCGGAATTTATCATTTCTTGGACAAAAGTAAAAAGATTTTTATTTTTTCCCATTTCTTTTCCACACACGAAAATGAATATTCTCTCTGCCAAATGGATAAAATAGAAAAAATCTTTTCGCCAAAGCGCAGGAGGCAGCTATGCGGACTCTTTTTCATTCTATACGAGAAAATATGTTTGTTCCCAGGCAGAGCAGTTTTTCACTGCCGTGCCCTTCTTCCGGCGAGCCCGCTTTGCTTTGTCCGGACCGCTTACGCCTGCTTCTCAACGAAACCGGCTTTGATGGCACCCCGGTCATTCTGTGCATCGGCACCGACCGCCTGATCGGAGATTGTCTCGGTCCTTTTCTCGGAACACTGCTCGAAAAGGTCGCAGACGGACGCCTGCCTGTATATGGAACACTCTCCTGCACGGTTCACGCCCTAAACCTGCCGGATATCAATGAGCAGATAAAAAAGAAGCATCCCGGCCGCACAGTCATTGCGGTGGATGCCTCTCTCGGCTCGCCCGAGCATGTCGGTTCTGTTTTTGTACGATCCGGCAGTCTGCGCCCCGGCGCCGGTGTTCGCAAAACACTCCCGGAGACCGGCGACATCTCGATCACCGGTATCGTGGGCGCTTACGGCTCACAGCCCTATCTGAATCTGCAGACCGTTCGCCTGGCGACAATCGCCGCGATGGCCGACAAGATCTGCGGCTGTATTCTCGACGCCTGCCATAACATTTCATAAAAGCTTTGTCGTTGCAACACTCTGTCACTCTTTTCCGGAAAATTCTCTCAGAGCTCCACACGCCCCTCGAGCGCGCGCAGAAGCGTCACCTCGTCGATATATTCCAAATCGCCGCCTACCGGCACGCCGCTTGCGATACGACTGACCTTGATCCCGGTCGGCTTGATCAGCTTGCTGATGTACATCGCCGTGGTCTCGCCCTCCAGGCTGGAGTTCGTGGCGATGATCACCTCATTCACCTCGCCCTGAAGGCGCTGCATCAGCTCCTTCAGGCGGATGTCGCCCGGTCCGACCCCCAGCATCGGCGAGATCGCGCCGTGCAGCACATGGTAGACTCCCTCATATTTGCCTGTCTTCTCATACGCCGCAAGGTCTCTCGTGGTCTCCACGACCATGATCGTCTTTTTGTCCCTGGCCGGATTGCTGCAGATCGGGCAAACCTCCTGATCCGTCAGCGTGCAGCACACACTGCAGTAGCGAACGTTTTCGCGCGCTTCTGTGATCGTCTGTGCCAGCTGCTCCACCTGCTCCTTCGGCATGTGTATGATGTGAAAGGCCAGCCTCTGCGCGGACTTCCCGCCGATTCCCGGCAGGGAGGACAGCTGCTCGATCAGGCGCGACATCTGGCTTCCGTAGTAATCCATCAGAATCCGAAGCCTCCCAGTCCGCCCAATCCGCCGGTCAGCTTCGCCATCGCGGAGGACGCGGCATCCTCTGCCTTCCGCAGCGCCTCATTCGTGGCCGCCACGATCAGGTCCTCGAGCATCTCGATGTCGTCCGGGTCTACGACCTCCTCCGACAGCTTCACCTTCGTCACTTCCCGCTTTCCGGTAACTGTGACCTCGACGGCCCCACCGCCCGCAGCCGCTGTAAACTCCTGCTCTTCAAGCGCCTTCTGGTTCTCTTCCATCTGCTTCTGCATCTTCTGCGCCTGCTTCATCAAGTTGTTCATGTTGCCCGGCATGCCCATGCCGCCGGGAAAACCTCCACGTTTCGCCATATTGCTCCCTCCACATTCTGCTTTTATTTCCTGTCCGTCCGCCGCAAAGACTGCTCTGAAACCGGCGACGCGGCGATCATGCCGCCTTGACGCTTATCTTCGGCGGGCTTCATTCGTCAGGATTTTCCTGCTCGATTTCTATATCCGTATGAATAAATTCATGTATTCTCTCTTCCAGATCGATCGTGGCCAGCGTCCCTCTGTGGATCTGCTCATCGGCAGCCAAAACAAACTTCACCTCGACATGCTTTCCGATCTTTTCTTCTATGATTTGCTCCAGCTCAATCTTTTTCTGCACATTATCGATATAGCGCTCCGCAAGAAAATCGGCAAACACGACAAACAATCGCCCGTCGTTTTCATCCTGCGCATTGTACTTCGGCTGCGCAGCCGCGAGAACTACGCGGAACATTCCCTCTGTCTGAGCGATAATCGCCTTCCACATCGAGCAAACCTGCTGCAAATCTTCAGGCGCCGCATGCGGGTACGAGACAGGCTGCGCGGCCGGCGGATCCATCCCGCCGCCTGCCATACTGTCGCCCGAATCATCCGGGTATCCGGCTCCTGCCGGGCTGCCCGGTGCCCCTCCTGTATATGCTCCCGCAGCCCCCGGCATCCCTCCGGCATAGCCTCCCGGCGCTCCGGCTCCTCCCGCCGGACGGGCAAACGCGCTCTGCTCCGCCAGGCGCTCCAGTCTGCGAATGCGCTCCACCACAGAAAGCTCATCCCGCTCGGTCTCCGGATGGCACAGCTTGATCAGCGCCATCTCCAGCTGCACCCGGCGATTGCTCGCATAGCGGATGCCAGACGCCAGCTCCGAAAAGATCCGGATAAAGCGCATCAGCGTATCGCTTCGGATCATCGCAGCCTCCTCACGGAGCCGCTCCAGATTCTCAGTGGAAACGTCCAGTACCTCCTCCATGTCGTCCGAGGCCTTGATCAGCATCAGGTTGCGCATATACCAGGTAAAATCATTCACAAACTGCGTCAGATCCCTGCCTTGCATGATCAGCGTCTCGAGCGAGCGGATCACGTTCACCAGATCCCCGTCCAGAATCTTGCGCAGAAAATCGCTGAAAACCTCCGTATCCACCGCGCCAAGCACTTCCAGTACCCGGTCGTAGGTCAGCTTCTCCCCGAGATAGAATGCGATGCACTGATCCAGCAGGCTCAGGGAATCTCTCAGCGAGCCATCGCCCTTCTTCGCGATGTAGCGAAGAGCCTTCTCCTCCGCGTCGACATGCTCGGCCTCCGTCAGCTCCTGCAGCCGCTCCAGGATCGTCTCCTGCCCGATCCGCCGGAAATCGTAGCGCTGACACCGGGACAAGATCGTGACCGGAATCTTCTGTGCCTCTGTCGTCGCCAGAATGAAGATCACATAAGCCGGCGGCTCCTCCAGCGTCTTCAGCAGAGCGTTAAACGCGCCTGCCGAAAGCATATGCACCTCGTCGATGATGTAGACCTTGTATTTCCCGTCCGTCGGGGCATACATCACTTCCTCGCGGATCTCCCGGATGTTGTCGACGCCGTTGTTGGAGGCGGCGTCGATCTCGATCACATTCATAGAGGATCCTGCCGCGATCGCGCGGCAGGACGCACATTTGTTGCAGGGATTCCCCCCGCTCGGATGCTCGCAGTTGACCGCTCTGGCCAGGATCTTCGCAACGGTAGTCTTGCCGGTGCCCCTGGTTCCGCAGAACAGATACGCATGTCCGATACGGTCCGCGAGGATCTGATTTCGGAGCGTCTTCACGATATGATCCTGTCCCTTGACATCCTCAAAATTGTCCGGGCGGAATTTTCTGTACAAAGCTGTGTAACTCATACCTGCACCCCTGTCAGCATTCACGCAAACGCCTGCCTCATACAAAGCAGGCGCAAGCGTTTCTTTATTTCTTCATTTCATCACTAAGCGCTTCAATCGCCGAAGCTGATGCCCATCAGCTTCGCTTCCTTGATAATCTGATCCTTCGGCGAAACAACCTTCAGCTTGCCGGCAACCTCGCCGAGCGGCACCTTCTTCATCTTGCCGTTGACGATACCAACCATGTAGCCGTACTCGTCGTTCAGGATCAGCTCCGCGCATGTCACGCCGATTCTGGTGGAAAGTACGCGGTCGTACGGGCACGGGCTTCCGCCTCTCTGCGTGTGTCCCGGAACCGTAATGCGCACCTCCGGACCGTTCGCGGCCTTGATTTCCTCCGCAATCTCATAAGCGACGGACGGATACTTCTTTTCTTCGATCTTTTTCTTGTAATCCTTCTTGCTCAGCTTCGCGTCCTTCTTGGAGATCGCGCCCTCAGCCACCGCGATAACGGTAAAGCCCTTGCCGGCCTGCGTCCTGCGATCGATCGCCTCGATGACCTTCTTGATGTCGTACGGAATCTCCGGGAGCAGAATGATGTCCGCGCCGCCCGCAAGTCCCGCGTAAAGGGTCAGCCAGCCTACCTTGTGGCCCATGACTTCCACGATGAAGACACGGTTGTGGGACGCCGCCGTCGTGTGGATGCGGTCGATCGCGTCGGTCGCGATATTAACCGCGCTGTAGAAGCCGAACGTCATGTCTGTGCCCCAGATATCGTTATCGATCGTCTTCGGGAGGTGGATGATGTTCAGCCCTTCCTCGCGCAGCAGATTCGCCGTCTTCTGCGTGCCGTTGCCGCCCAGGATCACGAGGCAGTCCAGACGAAGCTTATAATAGTTCTGCTTCATCGCCTCAACCTTGTCCAGACCCTTCTCGTCCGGCTCCCGCATCAGCTTGAACGGCTGGCGGGAAGAGCCGAGGATCGTGCCGCCCTTCGTCAGGATACCGGAGAAATCCCTGGAGGTCAAAAGGCGGTAGTCTCCATAGATCAGGCCCTTGTATCCATTCATAAATCCGTAGACCTCAAGCTCCGTCAGGTTTGAAGAAAGGCCCTTCACCACGCCTCTCATCGTAGCGTTCAGCGCCTGACAGTCGCCGCCGCTCGTCAACAGTCCAACTCGTTTCATACTTATCACGTCCTTTTCTTATAAAGATTTTATTAGTCCTTCTTGCCAAACAGTCCGCCCAGAAGTCCCTTGGCATCGTCCAGGACATCGCCGAGCTTGTCTTCGGCGCCCTTCACAATGCCGCTTGCTTCCTTCGAACCGAGCTTCTCTTTCGCTCCGCCAAGCACATCGCCAAGCTTGTCTTCAAGACCGTCTACGATCCCCGCCAGATCCGCCGAGCCAAGCTTCGCCTTCACGGCAGTCAGCACCGCCTTGAGCTGTTCGTCCGGCAAATTCACGCCCAGCAGATCCTCCACTGCCTTCACCGGATTCTTCTTCAGAGCCTCCTGAAACGCCTTGTCGCCAATCTTTGCCTCCACCTTTGCGATCATGTCTTTGATGTCCATTTGATACCCTCCTTTGTAACACTTTTATCATAAGTTTTATAGTTAACAGTATATCGATTCCCCGGTCGTTTGTCAATTTTTTCAATGCGTATTCGGCATGCTTTTAGCCCGTTTCTTTTGTTCACAAAATCTTCACAAAAGAAATTAGCACTCACCTCTTGTTAGCGTTAATCGGTCTTTATCTTATACTGTCAAATGCCGCAGAGCCGGATTTCCGGGACTTCTGCGGCATTGTTGTTTTTGTCTGGTTGTGTCTGGGAGTATCAATCGGTGCAGAATTGGTGTAAAAATTGGTGTAGTGGATGACGCGTTCAATGACTACAAGAAAAGAAAGATATATAATCTTAAAGAAGTGATAGATTTTTAAAAGAAAATTTGATACGATACAAATTAGGTAGACGGTTTCTACCCAATTCATTGAGGATGGTATGTTATTATGGATAATATTGAGAGAAATGATTTTTATAATAGAGTGTTAGAAATTCTTATAAATGCCAGAAAAAAGGCCAGTTTGGCGGTAAACGTTTCTATGGTCTACTCCTATTATGAAGTGGGAAGGATGATTATAGAAGAAGAACAGAATGGAGAGCAAAGAGCAGAGTATGGGAAAGCGATTCTTAAAGAGTTATCAAAACGCTTAACGAAAGATCTGGGAAAAGGATTTTCTGTAGAAAATTTAAAACTAATGCGCAAGTTCTATGTAGTATATTCTCAAGATCAAATTGGGCAGAATGTGTCTACCCAATTGGAGAATCTGCCTGTTACAAAGGAAGGAAGAAAATTTTTTCTAAGTTTTTCACATTATGTATTACTTATGCGCATCCCCGACATAGAAGAACGTCATTTTTATGAAATTGAAGCAGTAAGAAACGGTTGGGGTATAAAAGAATTAGGCAGACAGTATGATAGTGCGTTATACGAACGATTATCGCTGAGTAGAGATAAAGACGGCATAAAACGTTTGGCGACAGAAGGACAAATCATCGAAAAACCTGAAGATTTGTTAAAAGATCCGTATATATTAGAGTTCACGGGGCTTCCCGAACTTGCTAAATATTCAGAAACCGATCTGGAAACAAAAATAATAGATCACTTACAAGAATTTTTGCTTGAATTAGGCAAAGGATTTACTTTTGTTGGTAGGCAAGTAAGATTTACCTTTGAGGACGAACATTATAAAGTGGATTTGGTGTTTTTTAACCGGTTACTGCGATGTTTCGTGCTATTTGATTTGAAAATAGGAAGATTAAAACATCAGGATATTGGGCAAATGCAAATGTATGTTAACTACTATGATCGGGAAGTGAAGCTTGAAGATGAAACCCCAACAATAGGAATTTTGTTATGTAAAAATAAAAATGACGCTGTAGTTGAGATGACACTGCCGAAAGATAACAATCAGATATTTGCAAGTAAGTATCTGACTGTGTTACCAAGTAAGGAAGAATTAAAGCAATTGATAGAAAGTGAAGGATAAATCAATAAGAACTTGTATATACGAAGGTGAGACAGTGCTTAATATTTTGTTTTGGAATTTAAAAAAGAATTCATTAGATAATATGAAGTGACCTCACATTTGCAGCAACGTGGATTTACCCGTATAATTCATGTTGAAGCAAATAACACG
>CANRDO010000051.1 GCA_947629385.1 uncultured Lachnospiraceae bacterium | reverse complement strand
CTCAATGATCTCCTCCACAGACTTCGCTGCCTTTACCTTTGCCAAAAGTTCTTTCTGATCCATAGTGTTACCTCCTTTAAGTTATGTATTTTGGTTTTAATGTTATCATTTCTACTGTTTGATACGCTGAACCGTTTTTTTTGTTAGGAATTATTCTATATTTCATTTCCTGCTGTATTGTACTTTCCTAAAGGATTATAACATACTTTCCACATCTTTCGAAAGCCGACGGACAGACGTTTGTGAAATCAAACCTGACGTTTGTGAAATAGTTTCTTCTTTATTGTATTTTGATACGTCAAACATGCAGTTTTGTTTCGGTTCAAGATGGAGACGAGCATATTCAATCGGTTCTTTTCGGCCTGTTTATGATGTGTTATAATCTGTTACAAGTTTTTCTTGTCTCCGCTCCGGGCCACACTCCGTTTCGGTCGGTTCTAAGTGTGCGCCACTGGCGAGCAGAACCGACACAGAGCAGATGTCCATCGGACATCTTGTGCCCTTGATTTTGCTTTCGTGGAAGAAAACCGAAAACCAGGAGGAAATCCGTAGGGATAGAAAAGAACCTCTGGATGATGAGAATCCATAAAAAATCATGCCATACCGGAAATGACACTTGATGAGATTAATGCAGAAATCAATGCGGCAAAAATGGAAAAGAAAGCTGGAAGATGCGATATCCTTAGGAAATATTATCTCCCTTTACAACTCCAGTTTTAAGGCCAAAATCAGGGAGCACCATTACGGTGACATGATTATACGGAAGTGTTGCTTGAGTATCAGAGGCGTATCTGGGATAATTGGACCAAATCAAACCGAAAGGAGATATCAGCAATGGTTGAATTTGGTGAACAATTAAAAAAAGCGAGAGAAGCAAAAGGAATGACTCAGCAGACACTGGCCGAACATCTTTATGTGACGAGACAGGCTGTTTCCCGATGGGAATGCGACGACAGATACCCCGACTTGATAATGGCTAAAAAGCTGGCTGCGTTTTTGGAGGTATCATTGGACGATCTGCTGTCAACGGATGAAATGAAAAAAGTTGCGGAAAGGAATCCGATCATTGAAAAGCCTTTCATGAAACATGTTCTGATTATTTTATACGCATGCATATCGTTTTCATTTTTGCTTACTGTAGCAGATATCATCATGCGGTTTCCGATGAATTCCATGTCGATTAATTATAGTGATATCCAGCTTATCGCAGTAAATCTGCTGGGATTGCTCATCCAGATTATTGTTTTTGCTTGTGGCTTTATACTGGCGCTGAAGGGAACTCTTACTCCCAAGAAAACCGGAATATCAATCGCTCTTTATTTTGCTTCATTATGTCTGACAAACAGTTATCGCATGACATATTCCGGCTTTGGATGGAAGAACATGGCTGCGGCTTTGCTGCTGATCGCGCCATGTCTGTTGGGAGCTGCAGCCGCATATCAATATTTTTATACAGCGAAAACGAAATCAGTTTGGTACTGGTCGTTAATAGCTGTTTCAGGGTGGGAGATGTTCCTGATCATTTGGAGTACCTATTCAAACATTCGATGGGCGGCAGAATTTATATCTATGAATACAGCGTTGAATTTATTGCTTAAAATATGTATTTATTTTTTGATCATTTATCAGGCGAATATTATGAAAAAAAAGAGAGCGGGCGCTTGCTGTAACAGCGGATTAATAGCTGACAAATTTCATTTGTTGCTGAGATAAATATAATTGCATACAGCAAGGGGGCTATATCATTATGGGCGTAATTTTAGTTCAGGCTGCGAGAGATGTAAATCCATTCTAACCAAAAAGATTGACAAGAATGGTTAGAATGAGTAGAATATGGTTAGAATAGATTCAGAAGGTGATTAAATGATTTTTCAGGAAAGTGAAACGGTTGAACTGAAAGCAGTTGTAGTGGAGGACATAAAAAAAGAAATAGTTGCTTTTGCAAACTGCGAAGGCGGAAAGCTGTATATCGGTGTTCAGGATGACGGAACTGTGCTAGGACTGGAAGACCCGGATAGCGTTTCCCTGCAAGTCAGCAATATGGTACGGGATGCGATCAAACCAGATCTAACCATGTTTCTTCATTATGAGACCTTGACGGTGGACGGCAGGAAAATTGTCGCCGTTGATATTCAGCAGGGAACGGAGCGGCCTTATTACATCGCAAAAAAAGGGTTGCGTCCCGAAGGCGTCTACGTCCGTCAGGGATATTCTTCTGTTCCGGCTACCAATACGATGATCCGGCAAATGATTAAAGAAACGGATGGGGATCATTTTGAAGAAATGCGGTCTATAGAGCAGAATTTAACTTTCGAGAAAGCCAGGAAAGAATTCGCAGACCGGAATATAAAATTTGGGCAGATTCAAATGAAAACACTGGGGATTATGACACAGGATGGTATTTATACAAATCTGGGATTGCTGCTTTCTGACCAGTGTGTTCATACGATCAAAGCAGCTGTTTTTGAGGGGACGAACCAGAACCAGTTTAAGGATCGGAAAGAATTTGTCGGTTCATTGTTCCAGCAACTGGATGATGTTTATGATTTTATTGATTTTCGCAATCAGATCCACTCGTCTTTTGAAAAACTGCGCCGTATCGACAGACGCGACTACCCGGAGGTGGCTGTCAGAGAGGCCCTTTTGAATCTTTTGATTCACCGGGAATACTCTTTTCGAGCCAGTACCTTTATCAGCATTTATACAGACAGGATTGAGTTTACCTCTATAGGTGGTCTGGTAAACGGTGTGACTCTGAAAGATGTGACAATGGGAATATCTGTTTGTCGGAACGTAAAGCTGGCAAATGTATTTTATCGTTTGGAATTGATTGAAGCCTATGGCACCGGAATTCTGAAAATCATGGGTGCTTACAAGGGAACCGGACTGAAGCCGCAGATCGAAACATCCGACAATGCCTTTAAGATTATTCTTCCCAACCTGAACGCAAAGACGGAACGGAAAGAATCGTACAATACGAATTCTGAAAACAGCATAGAAGAAGAAAAAGTGATTACATTGACAAAGGAACGGGGGAGCGTCACAAGAAAAGATGTTGAGATGTTGCTAAATTTCAGGCAGACGACGTGTGGACGGCTGCTAAAGCAAATGGTAGAAAACGGACTGATCGTCCAGAAAGGCAAGGGAAAGAACACCCATTATTGTCTCCCGGAAGAATAGCATTCACCGAAAACAACGCCGCCAATGATTAAAACAGCTCCCAGTATCTGCAGCGGGACCATTGTCTCATGAAGGATCAGCACGGACAGCAACACCGCGGACAGAGGCTCCAGATAGCCGCATATCGCGACGGTCTGCGCGGGAAGACTGCCGATCGAGGAAAAGTAACAATAGCAGCCGACGCCCGTGTTCACCAGGCCAAGCAGCAGGATGGGAGGCCAGTCGCCTGCGGCGATCTCCATGGAAAGCTCCTGCCTGCAGTCGACAAAGAGCGTTACGACGACAGCGGTACAGAGAAGCTGTATCGCTGCGTTTTCTGTCCCGCTGATCTCCTTTGCCAGCACCATGACGGCGTAGGCGATTGCCGACAGCCCGGCGTACCGCAGGATCGGGCTTGCGTTCCGGAGCAAAAAGACGATCTCCCTGGCAGTCCGGCGGTTTATCGAATATCTGCAGTACCGCGAAACCTCGTAACAGGAGAGTTCAGGATTAAACGGTCATTAAACTGTCACTTTCATCTGCTATAATAATAAAAAGGGAATTTGTTTGCGCTTACATATTGTCCGATAAGGACGGGGAGGGATTCCGAGTGGCGGATTTATATTATATTGAAGACGACGGGAATATCGCGCTTGCTGTGAGAGAATATCTGGAACAGAGAAGCTTTAAGGTGACGATCTGCCCGACGCTTTCCGCGGCAAAGCAGCAATTAAGAAAGTATGTTCCAACCTGTGTTTTATTGGACTGGAACATGCCGGACGGACATGGGGACAGCCTTTGCCGTTGGATCCGCAGCAACTGGAAAGACCTGCCGATTATTTTCCTTACCGTTCGCGGAGACAGTTCGGACATTGTCTCGGGCTTCAGGAACGGCGCGGATGATTATGTCGTAAAGCCGTTTGAATTAGAAGTATTGTATTCAAGGATTCTGGCAGTACTCCGCAGAACCGGCAATGCGGCAGAACGATACATCTCCTGTGACGCGATCAGGATTGACCAAAACCGACATGCGGTATTTTGCGATTCAGAGGAAATCTCTTTAAGTACCGCTGAGTACCAACTGCTTTTATATTTAATGCAAAATAAAGGAAAGACGGTTACCAGGGATAAGATTCTGGAACGGGTATGGGATGCGAATGGGAATTATGTGAACGATAATACTTTAACCGTTACCATGAAGCGGCTCCGGGATAAACTATCCCAGCCTCCCTGCCTGAAAACGGTCAGAAGCGTGGGTTACCGTATGGAGGATACGATATGAACAGCCGCAAAAATATACTTGTCACTTCGGGACTGGTGTTAGGCGTCAGCCTGATCGCTGTCACGATTGCTGTCTGGCTGGTTTCTTACCATTACAGCCGGGTTTCCTTTGATCTTCTGAATGCGGTCTGCGGTGAGATGGCAGAGAAGGAACCGGAAAGCAGAAGCTTGATCGCTGCCGCATTAAAGGAATACACAGAAGGCAACCCTGACGGCGTGATTCAAGAGGATGTTTTATCAAAACTGGGATACCAGGTATCTGATTTTTCCGGTATAGGTTACAGGCAGAATTTTTTCTTTGCCGCAGTCGGACTGGCAGCCGGTATTATCCTTTTTCTATTCACTTTTTTATATAGAAACAGAGTGGAAATTCTTCGGATCAGGGCATTAGCTGATTATCTGGAGCAGGTAAACAGCGGGAAAGCGCTGATCCTTTCTGCTTCCGGGGAGGATGAATTTTCCAAGCTGGAAGATGAAATTTATAAAACAGTGACATTTCTCTATCAGACAAAGGAGCAGGCGGTACAGGCGAAAAATGATTTCGCGGAAAATCTGTCGAACATCGCGCATCAGATCAAAACGCCGATCACGGCGATGTCCCTGTCCGTGCAAAGAATGAGGCCGGGCTTTGACGGTAAGACGTTGGATCAGATGGAGAAGCAGCTGGCAAGGCTGACCTGTCTGGAGGAAGCTTTGCTGGTTTTATCGCGGCTTGACGCCGGGACGTTATCTCTGCAGAAAGAGGAAACCGATGTTTTTACCCTTCTTGTTCTCGCCGCAGATAACCTGCAGGAGTTGTTTTCAAGCTCCGGTAGTTCCATAGAGATAGCGGAAGAAAAAGAAATGATGATCATTGCTGATATGGACTGGACAATGGAAGCGATCATGAATCTGATGAAAAACTGCATGGAACACGATAAGGGAGGAACTGTCCACTGTTCCTATGCCCAGAATCCATTGTACACGGAAATCCTGATCTGGGATGAAGGCGAAGGGTTTGACAGAGAAGATATTCCGCATCTGTTTGAGCGGTTTTATCAGGGGAAAAATGCCGGTGAAGGAGGCATTGGCATCGGACTGGCTCTGGCAAAGGAGATCATTGAGCGCCAAAATGGGACGATACGGGCAAAAAACAGGGCGGAAGGCGGCGCTCTTTTTGAAATTCGATTTTACAGCATTTAAGTTTAATGATACTGGTCACGGAGTTGTAACTTTCATTTGCTATACTGTGAATTGGAAAGGCTGCAGGAGTTCATCCCCGGCGAGGCAAGATGCAGCTACCATCAAAATAGGTCAGCAGAAGAAAGGAAAAATCAGAATGGAAATCTTAAAATGTGAAGGGGTCAGAAAAGTATATGGTTCCGGCGATAATCGGGTAACAGCACTTGATGGGATCAATCTGTCTGTGAACAAGGGAGAATTTGTGGCGATTCTTGGGGCTTCCGGCTCGGGGAAATCTACATTGCTGCATATTCTGGGCAGCGTTGACAAACCCACTGCCGGGAAAGTGATCGTGGATGGAACGGATCTGTCTAAACTGAACCAGACACAGGCGGCAATCTTCCGGCGCAGAAAGGTCGGACTGGTATATCAGTTTTATAACCTGATTCCCACCCTTACAGTGAGAAAAAACATTCTTATGCCTTTATCTTTGGATAAGAAAACACCGAATCCGGAGTATTTTGATAAGGTTGTGAAGTCCCTTGGAATCGCGGACAGGCTGGACGCAATGCCGAATCAGCTTTCCGGCGGACAGCAGCAGCGGGTGGCAATCGCGCGTTCTCTGATCTATCGCCCTGCCCTTCTTCTTGCAGATGAACCGACCGGAAATCTGGATCAGAGAAATTCCAAAGAAGTTGTTGATATGCTGAAACTTTCTAACCGCAATCTGGAGCAGACGATTCTTTTGATCACCCATGATGAAACGGTGGCTATGGAAGCAGAACGCATCCTTACGCTTGAGGATGGGCGCATCATCCGTGATGAGAGGAGGAAGTAACGGATATGTGGAAAGATTATTCATCAAACTATATCAAAAATAATCGATCTTCCGGTTTGTCCGTCAGGATTGCTGCGTTTATCTCCGCCCTGCTCTTATCGCTGCTTTGCGGGTTATTTTATAATGCCTGGAAATATGAAGTGGAACGGATCGAGTCAGAGGAAGGCGGCTGGCACAGCCGTATCATTGGCGAACTTTCTTCGGAGGATATGGAAACGATCCGGAATTTTGCCAATGTAAAAAATGTTGTGATAAATGAGAAAGGACAGAATGGGACTGGACCGACGACAGATATCTATTTTAGCGATAAAAAGGTGGTCTTCTCAGATACTCCGCATATTGCGGAACAGCTTGGCATTCCACAGGAAAAAATCGTTTACAATTACGAGCTTCTTGCCATGTATCTGATCCGCGATCCCAGCGATACCGCCCCGAGGCTTTTGTTCCCGCTGTTCCTTCTGATCACGCTGGCGGCCTCTTTCTCTTTGATCGTTATTATCCATAATTCTTTTGCGGTCTCCATGAACGCGAGGATTCATCAGTTTGGGATTTTCTCAAGCATTGGGGCTACGCCAAGACAGATTCGGATGTGTCTTTTGCAGGAGGCGGCTGTTCTCTGTGCGGGGCCGGTCATAACAGGGAATGTGCTGGGCATTGCAGGCAGCGCGGGACTTGTATATCTGAGCAACAAAATACTGGGCAGCGATGTTCCCGGACGACATGAGGCGTCTTTTGGATATCACCCGCTGGTCCTCACGCTGACATTGCTTGTAACCGTCATAACAATATGGATCTCCGCATGGCTTCCTGCCCGGCGTTTAAGTAAGCTGACGCCTCTTGAAGCAATTAAAAACACCGGGGAATTGCAGTTAAAGCGCAAAAGGCGCTCCCATTTGCGCTCGCTGTTCTTTGGGATAGAAGGAGAATTGGCCGGCAACGCATTAAAGGCACAAAGAAAAGCCCTGCGGACAGCGTCCTTGTCGCTTCTGTTTTCCTTCCTCGCGTTCGCGCTCATGCAGTGTTTCTTTTCCCTTTCCCAGATCAGCACAAGAGAAACCTATTTTGAGCGCTATCAGAACGTATGGGATATCATGACTACCGTGAAAGATACCGATGTGGACAATTTTACAGAGATAACGTCTATACAGGCACTTGACGGGATTAAAAGTGCCATTGTCTATCAGAAGGCTTCCGCGAAAGGAATCATCGCCGAAGAAGAAATGAGTGAGGATATGAAGTCGTTTGGCGGATTTGCGCAGGCTCCCTCGAATTATGTGTCGCAGGTGGACGGCGGATGGCTCGTGAACGCGCCGATTGTGGTCATGGACGATCAAAGCTTCTCCGCTTATTGTGAGCAGCTTGGCGTCACGACGCGGCTTGACGGGGCAGTAGTCTTAAATCAGATCCGTGATGTGACAAACCCTGATTTCCGGCATCCTGTTTTTATGCCTTATATAAAAGGCGAAAATGCAGTGAGTGTCCTGAGACAGTCCGGGAGTGAAGAAGTACCCTCCGGGCATACCTCTATGTCATTCGGCAATACTGAGGAAACGACGGCAGAGGTTCCTGTCCTGGCTTACACGCAGGAGACTCCTGAGCTGAGAGAAGAATACGCAAAGCTTGACTATTATGAACTTGTGCATTTTGTCCCTGTGTCCTTATGGAAAGAGATCAAGGGAAAGATCGGCGGAGCGGAGGAAGACAGCTACATCTGTGTCCGTGGAAGAGAAGATGCGGCACTGGAAGAATTAAATACGATACAGGAGAAAATCGCACAGCTTGCAGATGGGAAATATACCATAGAACAGGAAAACCGCATTCAGGAGTATGAAACAAATAACAGACAGATCCAGGGGATGATGGCTGTCTTCGGGGCATTTTGTGTTTTGCTCGCGATCATCGGCATTGGCAATGTATTCTCCAATACGTTTGGATTTGTACGTCAAAGAAAGCGGGAATTTGCAAGGTACATGTCGGTAGGGTTGACGCCGAAAGAACTCAAAAAAATGTTTTGTACGGAAGCGGTTGTGATCGCCGGTCGTCCGATCTTGATCAGCCTTCCGATTGTCATTGCTGCTGTAGGATTCATGCTGTGGACAAGCTATATGGAAGCCGGCACTTTTTTGGGCGAAGCGCCGTTCATTCCGATTCTTTTATTTATGCTGGCCATTTCAGGCTCTGTAGCGCTGGCGTATTATCTGGCATGGCGGGGAGTGCGAAAGATCAGTTTGGCCGAGGTGCTGAGGGACGATACGATGATGTGAAGATACTGTTACAGCGGCTAACATATTATCCTTCTGTCAGTGTTTCATTCATGCTGCTGGTGCGGCAACCCAGCATGTTGGGGCGACATAGGCAAAGCCGAAAGAGATAGAACGAATGTGTTTGAAAAAACATATAAAACCTATTGACATAATAGGAAAACGGGTTTATAATCGGTTTCACATTCTGAGACAGAAGAAAAGGAATGGGCCGTTATGGGAGACAGAAACACAAAACTGCATTTTGCGACGAGGTGTGTATACGGAGATCAGCTGCGCCCGGAGGAAGAACCGACCGGGGCGATCAGCTTTCCGATCTACCAGACGGCGACCTTTGCGCATCCGGCGGTCGGGGAGAGCACCGGATACGATTATTCCAGGCTGCAGAATCCGACCCGGCGGCGGCTGGAGCAGGTGGTGACGTCTCTGGAAAACGGGATTGACGCGCTGGCGTTTTCCAGCGGAATGGCGGCGATCACAGCGATGATGGAACTGTTCCAGCCGGGAGACCATTTGATCGCGGACTCTGATCTGTACGGGGGAAGCATCCGGCTTTTTCGCAATATCTGCGAGAAGAAGGGGATCGCGTTTTCTTACGTGGACTGCAGCAGGGAGAATGTGGAGGACTATATCGGAGCACGTACAAGGGCGATCTTCATTGAAACGCCAACGAATCCGATGATGCGGGTCACCGATATCCGCGTGATGGCGGAGAAGGCCAGGAGGCACGGACTGCTTCTGATCGTGGACAACACTTTCCTGACTCCGTATTTCCAGAACCCGCTTGATCTGGGGGCGGATCTTGTCGTACACAGCGGGACGAAATTTCTCGGCGGGCACAACGATACGCTGGCCGGATTCGTCGTCACGGGTTCGCCGGATATCGCTGAGCGGATGCGGTTCCTGATCAAGACAGTGGGTTCCGGGCTTTCGCCGTTTGACAGCTGGCTTGTGCTCCGCGGAATCAAGACGCTTCCCCTGCGGATGGAGAAAGCGCAGGAGAATGCAATGGCGGCTGTGGAATATCTGCAGCGGGAAAAGAAGGTAAAAAAGCTGTATTATCCCGGCATTGCGGGCACGAAAGCATACGAGACCTGCAAAGGACAGGCGAGGGGCTTCGGTTCCATGCTCACCTTTGAAGTGGAGAGCAGGGAGCTGGCGCTGCATATTTTGAAGAGCGTCCGTCTGATCCGCTTCGCGGAGAGCCTGGGCGGGACGGAGACACTGATGACGTATCCGGTGACCCAGACGCATGCGGATGTCCCAGAGGAAGTACGCCTTGCGAACGGGATTACAGACCGGGTGCTCCGGCTGTCGGCCGGCGTTGAGGATAAAGAGGATCTGCTCGCGGATCTGAAGCAGGCGTTTGAGTCCTTTGAGGGATGTAAAAGGTGAGACCATGCAGGAAAAAAACATCAATTTCGACGAAGTGATCGACAGGAAAAATACAGACTGTCTGAAATACGATTTCGCCGCCCGGCGCGGGCGTCCTGCGGATGTGCTGCCGCTGTGGGTTGCGGACATGGACTTTCGGACCTCCAGCCGGATCCTGGATGCGATCGCCGAGCGGACGGCTCACGGGATCTTCGGATACACAGAGACCGGGGAGCAGTATTTTGAGGCGGTTGCCGGCTGGCTTATGCGGCACCATCAGATGGAGGTGCGCCCGGAGTGGCTGGTGAAAACGCCGGGAGTCGTGTTCGCGATCGCGATGGCAGTCAAAGCGTTCACAGAGGAAGGGGACGCGGTCCTGATTCAGCAGCCGGTATACTATCCCTTTTCGGAAGCCATTGCGGATAACCAAAGGGTCGTTGTGAGCAATGACCTGGTACTTTCGGAGGATGGCAGGTATCGGATCGATTTCGATGATTTTGAAGAAAAGCTGCGGAAATACCATGTGAAGCTGTTCCTTCTGTGCAGTCCGCACAATCCGGTCGGCAGGGTCTGGACCAGGGAGGAGCTGACCCGGCTGGGACGGATCTGTCTGAAGCATGGGGTGATCGTTGTCAGCGATGAGATCCACGAGGATTTTGTGTACGACGGATACCGGCACCAGCCGTTTGCCGGGCTGGACAGGGAGCTGGAGGATATCACGATTACCTGCACCTCCCCGGGAAAGACGTTTAATCTGGCCGGGCTGCAGGTTTCCAATATTTTTATTGCGAACCGGGAACTGCGGGACCGCTTCCGCAGGCAGATTGCGGCCGCGGGCTACAGTCAGCTGGGTACGCTTGGTCTCACGGCGTGCGAGGCGGCCTATCGTTACGGCGAGGAGTGGTATCAGGCCCTCAAAAGCTATCTGAAGGGGAATCTGGATTTTCTGCGGGACTATCTGCGGGAGAGACTGCCGATGATCCGGATGATCGAGCCGGAGGGAACCTATCTGGTGTGGCTGGATTTCCGGGGGCTGCGGCTCGACCTGCGGAAACTGCAGGAACTGATCGTGCACAGGGCAGGATTGTGGCTGGATGACGGCGCAATGTTTGGCGGGACGGGAGAAGGATTCCAGAGGATCAACATTGCCACAAGCAGAAGTGTGTTGCAGCAGGCGCTTGAGCGTCTGGAACATGCACTTTCTAATAGAGATTTTTAAGAGGAGGAGACATTATGAGGACAGAAAGGTACACGCAGGAAACTCAGAACACGTTTCGGACACTTTGTATGGGCTGTATGGCATACGGATGTATGTCCTGTTGTTGTGCAGAAAATGAGATACGGATCTGTTGAAAGGCCGGAAGCAGACAGCTGTTTGTGTGAAACGGGCCTTGGGCCTTTTTTTTATGCGCAGACCCGGGCGGAAGTACAGACAGGATTTTGGCTCGGTGACCGAAGCTACAGAAATCGGCACGTACAGACAGGATTTCGGCTTGTCGGCCGAAGCTACAGAAACCGGCATGTACAGACAGGATTTTGGCTCGTCGGCCGAGGCTACAAAAATAAAGAAAGCAAAGAAAGGAATGGGAGAGGCCATGACAAAAAGGGAACTGATTTTTGCGGCGTTTGACAATAAGAAGACGGAGCGGGTACCGGTAGGGTTCTGGTTCCACTTTGCCCCGGATGCACTTTACGATGACAGCCCGGATGTGATCAGGAAAAACATGGAAGGGCATTTGAAATTTTACCGGGAGTTTCAGCCGGATTTTGTGAAGCTGATGAGCGACGGATATTTTACGTATCCAAACCCGGAAATCGCAGCTGTCCGGACGGCCGCGGATCTGAAAAAGATCAGGGGCGGGTACGGAGAAGAGTGGATCAAAAGACAGGTGGCGCTGGTGTCGTCGCTGACCGAAAGCTTCGGAAAGGAGGTCGCGACATTTTACAACATATTTGCTCCGGCCACCTACCTGAAATGGCAGCTGAGGGATCAGGGCGTGTCTCTGGGAAAACTGGCGGATGAAGACCCGGAAGCGGTGCGGGATGCGCTGAATGAGATTGCCGGGGACATCGCGAAGCTTGCGCAGGCGGTGATCCGCGACGGCGGCGCGGACGGAATCTATCTGAGTGTACAGAACCTGCAGGATTCGCAGCTGGCCGGGGAGGTATATCTGAAGTATATCGCGCCGAGCGAGAGAAAGGTGCTGGAGGCGGCTAATGAGCTCAGCGGGAACAATATTCTCCACATCTGCGGCTATAAGGGGGCGCGAAACGACCTGAAGGTATACGCGGGCTATCCGGCGAAAGTCTTCAACTGGGCGGTCGTCGTGGAGGGCGTGAGCCTGGAGGAAGGCAAAAAGCTCTTCGGAGGACGCGCGGTGCTCGGAGGCTTTGCCAACACAGAGGATGACCTGCTCTACCGCGGCACGGAGGGCGAGATCAAGACCTACACGACGGGGCTGCTCGCGAATGCGGGGACGACCGGCGTGATCCTTGGCGCGGACTGCACCGTTCCGAGCGACATTCCTTTCGAGCGCTTGCAGTGGGTGCGTGAAGCGGCGGCGGATTTTTCCGCGCGGAAAGCGCACTGACCGGAGATTTCCGGATAAACCAGAATCAATTTATATCCTTTTGCCTCAGACTTCGCTTTTGACAGCTGAGGGCATGAGGACAGGAGGCAGTGAAAATATATTAAAATTGTATCCCGGAATGAGAGACGGGAAGAAAAGGAGATTATTATGAAAAAGAGAATGACAAAGAAGCTTGCAGCAGTTTTGACGATTGCAACGGTGGCGGGAAGCATACCGGTCAGCCCGGTGAGCGCGGAGGAGAGCGGCGAGGTAAAGACCGCATTGTTTGCCTATGACCAGGCGTATTATCCGTACGACTATACAACGGAGGACGGCGGAGACGACGGCTATGAGATCGCCGTCCTGAAGGCGGTGGATGAGCTGCTTCCGGACTGGGAGTTCGAGTATGCGGGCACGACGAACGACGACCTGCTTCTCGGCGTGGAGTCCGGAAATTACAACGGCGGCGTCAAGGGAATCTGGTGGACCGCTGATCGCGAGGAAACGTATCTGTTTCCGGAGCATTACAT
Source organism: uncultured Lachnospiraceae bacterium (assembly GCA_947629385.1). Lineage (GTDB taxonomy): Bacteria > Bacillota > Clostridia > Lachnospirales > Lachnospiraceae > Choladousia. Next base: position 3,376 of record CANRDO010000051.1, on the reverse strand, counting down.
CGGCGCGTCGGTCACCGGGATCACGTTCCGCGCGGAACAGGCGGATGAGATCACGGATTTTGAATCCTTTGCGTCGGTGAGCGGAAAGCTTGCGCCTCTTTCCCCGAACAACGCGCAGTACACGATCGTGGAAAACTATAATAAGAACCACCCGGACAATCCGGTAGACCTGATCGCGTCGGAATCCTGGACGACGGCAGAAGCGTATACCTGGGTGCTGGAGGGGCGCTATGACGCGAAATTTGACATCCGGACCAGCTATGAGGAGAACGTTGTGGCGGAGGACGGCGAGTACCACGAATACGCGGATCAGCTTGCGTATGTACCGTACGAGGCGATCCCGATCTGGGTGCTGTTTAACCGTGACCAGCAGGAGTTGGCCGACGCCTTTGACGGGGCGTTTGAACAGCTTGAGGAGGACGGGGTCATCGACGACCTTCAGCAGGAATACTTTGGATACAGCCTGTTTGACCTTGTGCCGGAGGGATATCAGAAGGGCGACGAGCTGTAATTAAAAAAGGGGGGGGGCAAAGCGGTATGCGGCCTTTTAAACCGGAATATATTTTGGAGGTACTGCCTCAGATTTTTCCCTACACGGCGGTGACGCTTGGGATCATGGCAGGTACGGTGCTCTTTGGAGGGCTTCTGGGATTTCTGCTTGCATGTGCCAAGATCCGCGGCGGAAGGGTGGGAAACGGCGTCGCCAATGTCTATATTTATATCACCCGCTGCGTCCCTTCCATTGTGATGCTGTTCATTGTGTATTATGGACTTCCGGAATTCCTGAGGGGGATCGGGATACAGACGGACAGCAGGAATCACGGGCTGTTCGTGATCATTACGTTCAGCATTCTGTTCGGAGCAGTCATGGCAGAGGTTTTCCGCTCCGCGTATGAGTCGATCGACAAGGGCCAGCGGGAGGCGGGGCTCTGCGTGGGGCTCAGCGGTTTCCAGACCTTTCGCCGGATCGTGCTGCCGCAGTGTACCGTAGTGATCCTCCCCAATTTTACGAATGCCCTGGTGAACCTGATGAAGGAGGGCTCTCTGGCCTACACGATCGGGCTGATGGATCTGATGGGGAGGGGGCAGTGGATCATCGGCATGAACAATGGTTCCTATTCGCTGGAGGTTTACCTTGCCCTGTTTCTGGTCTACTGGGTTCTCACGATCCTGATCGAGTATGTTTTCAGGCAGATCGAACGCCGGCTTTCCAGAGGAAAGAAAATTGTCGTCTGAGGAGGGAGAGAAAGTGACACTGAATTTACAGTTTATGAAGGAAACCCTGGCTTCCACCGCGGCAGGAATCCCGACCACGCTGGGGCTGACCTGCGTCGCGCTTCTGATCTCCCTTCCGGCCGGATTTTTCATGGCGCTCGGGAAGCTGGGAAACCGGAAAACCGCGAAGCGTCTGATCTCGTTTTATGTGTCGTTTGTGCGGGGGACGCCGATCGTCCTGCAGATCCTGTTTGTGTACAGTCTGCTGCCGAGCCTGCTGAACCACATCGTAAAAAATGTGCTGGGAATGTCCTGGAATGTGTTCAATATCAATCCAATCTTTTACGCATTCTTTGTATTTTCCTTTAATACCGCGGCCGTGCTCAGCGAGACCTTCCGCTCTGCCCTGCTGACAGTCAGCCACGGGCAGATGGAGGCGGCCCTGTCTGTCGGGCTGAGCCGGACGCAGGCTTATGTCCGCATCATTATCCCGCAGGCGCTGGTAGCCGCGCTGCCCAACCTGTGCAACGCCACGGTGAATCTGCTGAAAAGCACATCCCTGGCCTACATGATGACGGTCAAGGATATCACGGCGATCGCTAAGCTGAATGCGGCCAGAGGCTACAATTATATCGAGGCTTACCTTGTGATCTTCATAATCTATATTTTGCTTTGTACGACGGTACAGCTGCTCTTTTACGCGACAGAAAGCGTACTTTCCGGATATAAAAAACGCATTGCCGTTTAGAGATCATACTGCGCGAAGATTTTTGCAACGACTTTCCGGATACAAAAGGCGCATTACCATTTAGAAAGAAGGGGGATACTCCATGCTGCAGGTAAAAAATGTTCATAAGTCTTTCGGAAGCAATGAAATCCTGAAGGGCGTAAGTCTGGAGGTTAAAAAAGGGGACATTGTTGTGATCCTGGGGCCGAGCGGCTCCGGCAAGACGACGCTGCTGCGCTGCATCGATTTTCTGGAGCGCGCGGATCAGGGGAGCATCCTGTTTGACGGTATCGAGACCGATATGCACAGCGCGTCGAAAGCCAATATTGCGAGACTGCGGAAAAAGATGGGATTTGTTTTTCAGAATTATAACCTGTTTGCAAACAGGACGGCGTTTGGCAATGTGATGGAGGGACTTGCAATCGCGCGCAAAATCCCGAAGGCGGAGGCGGAGGCGCGCGCCCGGGAGGTGCTGGACCAGGTAGGACTTTCCGACCGCCGCGACTATTATCCCTCCCAGCTTTCCGGAGGCCAGCAGCAGAGGGTAGGAATCGCCCGCGCCATCGCGCCGAGGCCGGATGTGATCCTTTTTGACGAGCCAACGTCGGCGCTGGATCCGGAGCTGGTGGGCGAGGTTCTCAATGTGATGAAATCTCTGGCCCGAAGCGGTTCCACAATGGTAGTAGTCACACATGAGATGCAGTTTGCGCGGGACGTCGCCACAAAGGTCATCTTTATGGACGGGGGAGTCGTCGTGGAGGAGGGAACCCCGAAAGAGGTCTTCAGCCATCCGAAGGAGGCGCGAACGGTACAGTTCCTGCGGAATATCATGCCCGGGGAATTTGATTATTCTATCTGATTATTTTACCTGAATATTTCAGGAATGCGCAGAGCGGAGAAAACATAGCAGCGGGGCGGGTAAGTGATTATCCGTCCTTATTTGCGTTTGCGCGGATGTTTACTTTTTTCATGTTTTATCCGCAGTACCGCAAATTACTCAAAATATCAAGACAGTCAAAACACATTCTGCTATACTGAGGCTGCGATCGATCGGGTTTATGGAGCATAAGGAGCAGAGAGTATGGACAATCTGGAGATATTAGCCAATGCATTGGAATATATGGAGCAGCACCTGGAGACGGATATCCGCACAGAGGAGATCGCCAGGGCCTGTTACTGCTCAAAGTCCACTCTCGAAAAGCTTTTCCGCTTTGTCAACCATATTTCCGTGCGTGACTATCTGATCCGGAGGAGAATGACGAAGGCGGCAAGGCTTCTGGTGGAATGCCCTGAGTCCGGTATCCTGGAAATGGCGCTGAAATTCGGCTATTCCAGCCACGAGGCGTTTACACGGGCATTCCGGCAGGTTTGGAACTGTTCACCCTCCGAGTACCGGATGAAGAGCCGGGCTTCGGAACTTTTCCCGAGGCTTTA
>CANRDO010000050.1 GCA_947629385.1 uncultured Lachnospiraceae bacterium | reverse complement strand
TTCGGCTATATCCTTCCCACTACCGGGCGGATTCGGGACTCTCACCCGTTAGAAACGTGCGCCGCCGGGCGCACTATGATAATCAAGGGTATCCTGCTCTGCGGGATACCCTCATTTGCAAGTTGCCGAACCGTGAACTTATTGAACAATCAGACCGATGTGGTTTCATTGTCCTCGCGTTCATAGGATCCCATATTCCCGCATCAGTTGCTCCTGATAGGCCGGATCTTTTGTCGAACGCTTCAGGTCGTCTAAACGACTGTCATGTAGAAGCCGTTCATTGAGTTGATTGATTCGTTGTTGTCCTTCAGAAATGCCCCGAGAAATGCCCAAGGCAATGCCCTCATCAAGTCCCTCGCTGCGTATGGTTGCTATGTCTCGCTCGTACATCTCCCGCCCTTCACATTGTAGGCGGATCTTTTCATCTTCGGTAAGGATGTGCAGATGCTCGGATGCTTCCTGAATCGCTTTGTTCTTTTCTGCAAGCATTTTGATCTCCTCCCATGTGGTGGCCCGGAATAACTGCGCCCAGAGATATCGTTCAGAGGAGCGCTCTTCTTCCGGTACATTGTCCAGCTGATCTAAGCATAGCATACGGAGAGAGAATTTGCCAGTAAAAACGTGAATATTTTCTTTGTCCTCGATATCCGCGAGTTCATATTTGCTATAGAACTTGTTCACTTCTGGAAACGGGGACTCGCCAAGGATACCGATATGTACAGCAGGCAGGGTGCCTCCGTAATTCTGACCGCGCTTGATCTGACAGTAGAGGCGGCAGAGATAGAAGAGGGCGCGGTCCGGCCAGGCCTTATAAGGGTACATCTGCATTTCCAGGTTGATCAGGCGGTCGTTGTTCATGCAGACACGGACGTCCATGATGCAGGTTTTGTTGTCGATAGCCTCACCGAGGATGATGGGGTTGAGGATCTCGCAGGAGCGGATCTCCTCATAGGGGACAGGGAGCAGCGCCGCGAGCAGGTGGCGCAGGGTGTCATTGCTGCTCTGCATGAGCGCACGGAACATGTAGTCGTTGGTGAGCGGGTAATCGAGCGGCCCGCTCATGTTCTGGAGAAAATCTGTGTTTTGGGTCATGAATAGCCTCCTTTTTTTGTGCGAAATAGTTTGTTATGTGCGATCAGCACCATCCATCATTTGTTTTACGGAAAATGAAAATAATTCTGATCATGCCCGGATGTCTATGAAAGTTTTCAAATTTCTCAGCATTAGTAAGGGAAAAGCGGCAGAACTGCCTGTGATTTCCAGATAAAGAGAATATAGCATGAAGCAGAAAATATGTCAACAATAAAAAGTGATAAAAATGGAGAAAATGAGAAATGAACTACTTGTATAATTTTAAATCTCCATATTTTGTTTGGAAACTTTATAAGATTCATAAAATCATCTTCTGAAGACAGCGAATACAATAGTGTCCATAATGTCAACGGGAGAGGGAGGGAAAGCTGTGAATTATAGAAACGCATATATTTTTTGGAAAACAGCCGGATTTTTTGATGCAGAGACACGCAGGGAGCTTTCCGCCCTTGATCCGGTCAAGGATGCTGACGAGATCGAGGATCGCTTCTATCGAGACCTTGAGTTCGGAACAGGCGGTCTGCGCGGGATCATGGGCGCGGGAACGAACCGAATGAACAAATATACGGTGGGCAAGGCGACAAAAGGCCTTGGAATGTATCTGCTGGATGCCTACGGTGCTGATGCGTGCAGAGAACGGGGCGTGGTCATTGGGTATGACACGAGGAACAACAGCAGAACTTTTGCCGATGTGACTGCAGCTGTCTTAAGCGGCATGGGTGTCCGTGTTTTTCTGCATGATGCTCCGAGACCGACGCCGCAGCTGAGCTTTTCTGTCAAACATCTGGATGCCCTTGCGGGGGTCGTCATCACTGCGTCCCACAACCCAAAGGAATACAACGGGTACAAAGTCTACGATGAGTATGGCTGCCAGCTTGTTCCGGATCAGGCGAACGAGGTTATCGCTTATGTGAACGCCGTGACAGATTACAGCTCCGTCAGTTTCACCGGTGACGCGTCGCTGATCAGCCTGATCGATGTTACGGATAATTTTGTCGCCGCAGTCCTGAAACAGAGTAGGTACGGCAACGCCGGGGCGAAGGGGAATCTGCATATCGTGTACACCCCGCTTCACGGCACAGGCAATATTTCGGTGCCCAAAGCGTTGCGTCTTGACGGGTTCACGAGGATCGATACGGTGGAGGCGCAGGCAGTACCGGACGGGGACTTCCCGACAGTCGTATCCCCGAATCCGGAAGACCGACGTGCTCTGGAACTGGGTATCGCCCAAGCGCAGAAGGCGGGGGCGGATATCGTACTCGGCACGGATCCGGACAGCGACCGGGTGGGGATCGCGGTCAGAACGAAAGAGGGTGATTACCGGCTGATGACGGGCAACCAGGTAGGCGCTCTGCTGATGGATTTCATTTTGAATCACACGGACTTGAGCAAATATCCTCATCCTGCTGTCGTCAAGACAGTCGTCACCTCGGAGCTAGGCGCCGAGATTGCAAAAAGGCGCGGGATTACTGTTTTCTCTACCCTGACCGGTTTTAAGTTCATAGGAGAGAAGATCACTCAATTTGAACAAGCTAAGCTGAAAGGGAGCAGTGAGCAGGACTATGACTTCCTGTTCGGCTATGAAGAGTCCTACGGTTACTTAGCCGGTACTCACGCCCGGGACAAGGACGCTGTAGTGAGTGCCTTGCTCATCTGCGAGATGGTGGCCGAGACGAAAGCGGAAGGTAAAACGCTCGCGGACAGGATGAATGAGATATATGTAGAATACGGCTATTATCTTGACGCGCTCGACAGCTTTACGTTAAAGGGCAGGAACGGACTTGAGAGGATAGCGTCGATGATGGAGTCGCTTCGGAGCGATGGTTCGCCGTTTGCGGATACAAAAGCAGTGATTGATTACAGCACCCTCGTGGATGCGGAACCAGGCTTTGGCAAACTTCCGATATCGAATGTACGCAAGTTCATCTTGAGGGATGGCTCATGGATCGCGGTCCGGCCATCAGGCACTGAGCCAAAGATCAAAATTTATTACAGTATCAAAGACTCAGATCATGCTGCCGCAGAAAAGAAGCTTATGGATGTTAGAAATACTATTAAGGCTAAGTTGGAATTGGAGTGATACATTTATGAATATCATTTTACTGTCTGGAGGAAGTGGAAAGCGCCTGTGGCCGCTTTCGAATGATGTCCGGAGCAAGCAGTTTATCAAGCTTTTCAAGAACGGCGATGAGTATGAATCTATGGTGCAGCGTGTCTACAGACAGATTGCCGATGTAGATTCAGATGCGAAGGTTACAATTGCGACGAGTAAGTCCCAGGCAAGTGCAATAAAGAACCAGCTTGGGGACAGTGTGGAGATCTGCGTGGAACCCTGCCGGCGGGACACATTCCCGGCTATCGTTCTCGCAGCGGCATATCTTCACGATGAACTTGGCGCGGATGAAAACGAGGCAGTAGTGGTCTGCCCGGTAGACCCCTATGTAGACCATACATATTACGAAGCGGTTAGTCATCTTCAGGAACTGGCTGAGCAAGGGAAGGCGAACCTCACTCTCATGGGGGTCGAGCCGACGTATCCCAGCGAGAAATACGGATACATCATTCCTGTAAACGGAGGTGAAGTCAGTCTGGTTTCCGCCTTCAAGGAAAAACCGGATGTAGAGACCGCAAAGGAATATATAGGGCAGAAAGCCTTATGGAACGCCGGAATCTTTGCATTCAAGATCGGTTACCTGCTTGGAAAAGCGCATGAGATGATCCAATTTGAGGACTATCGGGATCTTTTCAACAAGTACGACACTTTGACAAAGATCAGCTTTGACTATGCTGTTGTGGAAAAGGAACTGTCTATCCAGGTGTTACGTTATAGCGGCTCGTGGAAGGATGTCGGCACCTGGAACATGATGGCCGAAGTCATGGCTGACGCTGCCAAGGGAAAGGCTATCCTTGATGAAACCTGTGAGGGTACCAATGTAGTCAATGAGCTGAATATCCCGATCCTCTGCATGGGATGTAAGGACATGATCATCGCGGCCAGCGGTGATGGGATCCTTATATCAGATAAAGAGCGCAGCGGCTATATGAAGCCGTATGTTGAGAAGATCGAAACGGAAGCCATGTATGCCGAGAAGTCCTGGGGTACATACACGGTCATCGATGTGCAGCCCGGCTCCATGACGGTTAAGGTCTCCATGAAAGCCGGGGAGCATATGAGCTACCATATGCACAACTACCGGGAAGAGGTCTGGACCGTTGTTTCCGGCAAGGGCAAGGCGATCGTAGACGGCATGGAGCAGATCCTCCGTACCGGGGATGTGATCACCATCGCGGCAGGCTGTAGGCACAAGGTGGAGGCGATCACGGCGCTTGATATTGTAGAAGTCCAGCTGGGCGATGAGATCAGCGCCAGTGATAAGATCAAATTTGACTTGGAGTAGGCCGATGGAGCTCTTTAAGCTGTCGCCGGCCGGAAAGGACTATCTTTGGGGTGGCACGAGACTTAAAAATGAATATGGAAAAAGCATTGACATGACGCCGTTGGCGGAGACGTGGGAATGCTCCGTTCACCCCGATGGACCAAGTACAGTAGCTGCCGGGACTTTCAAAGGCATGACGCTTGCCGAGGTGCTAAATCTTCATCCGGAATACCTTGGCAATAAAGTCCAAAATGGAATACTTCCGATCCTGGTCAAGTTCATCGACGCGAAACAGGATCTGTCTGTTCAGGTGCATCCGGATGATGCCTACGCCCTGAAGCATGAGCATCAGAACGGAAAGACTGAGATGTGGTATGTGATAGATGCGGAAGATGGGGCAAACCTGGTCTATGGCTTCCGACATAAGGTTACGGAGCAGATCCTTAAAAATGCAGTGAAAACAGATACGCTGGACAAGCACTTGCAGAAGGTCGCTGTTTACAGAGGGGACGTCTATTACGTTCCAGCAGGTACTGTTCATGGTATCGGGAAAGGAATCCTGCTGGCGGAGATTCAGGAAAGCTCGAATGTGACCTACCGCGTCTATGACTACAACCGTGTGGACAAGGATGGGAAAAAGCGGGAGCTTCATTTTGACAAGGCAGTTCAAGTCATGGACATGAACTCCGCAGTGGATGTCAAACAAGCACCGCGAATGGTACGCTACTATCCGGGAGGGTCAAGAGAATTGCTCTGCCGCTGCAAGTATTTTGAAGTGGAGAGGATTCAGGTCACAAAAGGCTTTACGTTCTCGGTGACGGATTATTCGTTTCAAGTGCTCATGTGCCTGGATGGATACGGGCAGGTAGAAACGATGGACGCGGATCTGAAGCCGATGAGATTTGGAAAAGGGGAGACCATGTTTTTGCCGGCAGGGATTGGGAGATGCCTTTTGATCGGTGAGGCAACTTTGCTGAAAATACGCTGTTGAATCTGCATTACTTTGAACAGCGCTCTGACACAGGATTGAAGCTCGACCTTTTACAGAAATATCTGTTCGTTCCGCTTGACATTTTCGGTCAGAACATCCAAAATGGGGGTATCAAAAGTGAAACCGAGGCGTGGCTTGCGTTCCTGAGTCAGGACGATCCGGAGATGATCCTCCGGTTGATCGATGCCTATCCGGAATTCAGGCCCATGTATGAAGACGTGTACCGTCTTTGCCAGAATGTGGAGAAAATTATGGGTATATTTTCAGAGGAGTTGCGGATACTTGACCGGAATACTGTGCAGTACATGATGGATGAGATGCAGGCGGAGATTGACAGCAAGCAGGCGGAGATTGACAGCAAGCAGGCGGAGATCGACAGCCAGAAAGCGGAGATTGATAGCCAGAAAGCACAGCTCGCCGATAAGGATGCAGAGATCGAGCGCCTCAAGGGGTTGCTGCGCGCCCGGACACGGACGCCATGATGCGGATTCGGTAGTCGATGCCCTTTCCGAGAATGATAGGATTGAGATCCCGCAGAAGCGGCTCTCCTCCATCGGGGAGGGAGAGCCGCGCTGTAGGCAGTGGCGCAAGGCGTCGCTGTAGCCCTGCGTGAACGCTCGGGACATGCAGCCGTCAGTAAGCGGATAGTCGGCGGGGCGGTTACTTCTCATTTCCGACATACATTTCATACAGCTCATCGTCCCCGACAGCTGCGCGGATCTGTTCGTACAGATCGGTGGAGGCTTCGCGCATCTGATCGCGCAGCTCGTCGGAGAGCTCTACGATCTCGGCGCCGCCTTCCTCGCAGATTGCGATGCGGTCGTTGGCGCGCTCGAGCGCCTGTTCGCGGGAATAGTCTCCGGCGGTCGCGGCGGCCTCGCGGATGATGGCCTGTTGGTCTTCGGAAAGATCAGCCATGAAGTCCTGATTTGTGATCAGCGTCAGCAGGTGCGGCAGGTGGTTTGTCTGCACGACATAATCCTGCTGTTCGTAAAATTTGTTTGAGACGACGACTTCGTAGGGGTTCTCCTGCGCGTCGATCGTGTTTTGTTGAAGGCCGATGTAGACTTCGGAGAAGGCCATCGGGGTCGGGTTCGCGCCGATTGCGTTCCAGAACGCCATGTGATAGGAATTTTCCATCGTTCGAATCTTGACGCCGGAGAAATCGGCCAGTTTTTCGATGTTGACGTTCGAGGTCATGACGCGGAAATTCTGGTCGCTCATGCCGAGCAGGTCAATACCTTTCTCAGCGTAGATCTCGCGTACTTTTTCCATGAATACGTCATTGTCCAGCACCTTGTGAAGCTCGGTGATGTCACTGAAGACGCAGGGCAGGTCGAAGAGGCACAGGCGCGGCAGATAGCTGACCTGCGGAGCAGTGTTCTGCACGACGAATGGAATGTCGCCGCACATCACGCTCTCGAGGAGCTCGGTGTCGCCGCCTAGGGAACTGTTCGCGTAGACTTCGACGCTCATCTCACCATCCGAGAGGCGGTTCACTTCCTCCGCGAATTTCTCCGCGTAGAGCTGCGTCACGGTGTCCTCCGGACTGGCGGTCGCGAGCACCCAGGCGTAGGTCTGCCCCTTCTCCTGACAGCCGCCGAGCAGCAGAGTGCAGATGATGAGGGCCGCAAGAAGGATCGCTCTACACATAAAACCTTTTCGCTTGCTTCCATCTCTTTTAGCAGAGCTGTCTGCCATGGGAGCTGTATAGATACATTTCTCTGCTGATTCATAATTCACGTATTGGGTTGTCTTGCATATATTCCCGTGTTTCTGCAGGCTGATACAGGAAACAGATTTCCTTCTTTTTATCATCTTCATATCCCCACCTCCTTATACCAGCGCCAGGCTGATCTGCGGAATGTACGTGATCAGCAGCTGGGCGATCAGAAACAGAATGATCATCGGAAGCGCTTTTTTCGCGATCTCCATGACCGGCACCTTGGACATTGAGCTCGCCACAAAGAGATTGACGCCGATCGGCGGCGTGACGAAACCGATCGCAAGATTGACGACCATGATAATGCCGAAGTGTACTGCGTCCACGCCGTAGGAGGAGACGATGGGCATCAAAATCGGTGCGAGGATCAGGATAGCCGGGCTGGTGTCCATGACCATGCCGACGATCAGCAGAAGCAGGTTGATGACAAGCAGGATGGTAAATCTTGTTGTGAACGCGCCGGTCATCCAGGCCGAGACGGTCTGCGGCACGTGCATCAGCGTCAGGATGCGCGAGAACGCGACGGACGCCGCGAGGATGAACAGGATCGGACAGAAGGTCCGCACCGCCTCGCGCAGCACGCCCCAGAGATCGCGGGGCTTCAGCGTCTTATAGACGAATACGCTGATGATCAGCGAGTAGAAGACTGCGATCACGGCGGCTTCGGTCGGCGAGGTCACGCCGGAGTAGATGCAGCCCAGAATAATGACCGGGGTCAGCAAGGCGAAAAAGCTGGAGAAGAAAACCTTGCGGAAGCCGCGGCTGTGAAGCTCGCCGACGATCGCCTCGATCTTTTCTTTGTCCTCGCCGTGTTTTTTGCAGTGGTAGTAAGCGTAGCCCATCAGAATGACAGCGATCAGGACGCCCGGGATGATGCCGGCGATGAACATGTCGCTGACGGAAGCTCCGGTCGCCTGCGCGTACAGAATGAACGGAATGCTCGGCGGAATGATGACGCCGAGGCCGCCTGCCACCGCGACGAGCGCCACACTGAACCTCTTATCGTAGCCCATGTCCAGCATCAGCGGGATCGTCATGCTGCCGACGGCCGCGACGGTCGCCGGAGCCGAGCCGGAGATCGCGCCGAAGAACAGGCAGGTAATGACGACGGCGCAGGGGATACCCGCGGTGCGCCTGCCGACAAAGTAGCTGAACACTTCAAATAATTTTTTTGACACGCCGCCTTTCGACATGATGATGCCCGAGAGCACGAACATCGGGATCGCGAGCAGCGGATAGGAGTTCACGCCTCCGAGCGCCGAGCGCAGGATGTAGACGCCGCTGACGGTGAAGGAGTCCGACAGGAGGCTGGGCATCATGCTGGCGATGCCGACCGACAATCCGACCGGGACGGCCAGAAGCAGCAGTACGATAAATACGATCATGATAAACAACGTCATGGCTTCTTACCTCCGAACAGATTTTTCGCCTCGCGCAGCCACGCCTGGAAGACGCGCACGGTCAGCAGCAGGAAGCCCACGAGCGGAGCTGACTGGATGAAATACATCGGGATGTGCAAGGCCGCGCTGGTCGCCTGCAGATCGATCGCCTGGCGCACATAGGTCACGCAATACGGGATCATGATCAGGCAGAAGATGAACACCAGCGTGTGGCGCAGCAGGCGCAGCCCGGTCTGCCCCTTTGTGGGCAGAATACTTAAGAACTGTTCGATCTTGATCGATATACGCTTTTTGACGCAGTAGCTGATGCTCAGGAACACCGACCAGACAAAGAGGTACTGGGTCAGCTCCTCCGACCAGCTCAGAGAAGTGTTGAGCGCGTAGCGCGCCAGGATCTGCATTCCCATGATGACGACCATGCAGATCAGCAGGAGGATCAGGATTGTTTCCTCCAGGTTGTCGTCAAGCCATTTCAGAAATTTCATGAATTTGTTCTCCTTTCGTAATGAATCCCCAGCACTTCCTTCATGTGCTCGATCGGCATGTCCTGACCGGTCCAGAGCTTGAAGGACGCCGCGCCCTGAAAGAGCATCATGCCGCGGCCGTTCATTGTGCGGCAGCCTGCTTCGCGCGCCATGCGCAAAAGCTCGGTCTCCTCCGGAGCGTAGATCGCGTCGGTCACGATCAGCTCCGGGCGGAAGAAGCTCGCGTCCGGTATGTAGGTGCGCCCTTCCTGCGGCTTCATGCCGAGACTCGTCGCGTTTGCGAGCAAGACGCTGTCGGCGATCTCCACTTTCAGGCGGTCCAGATCTTCGAGGTCATAGAAATGAGCCCTGCAGTTTGTCTTTTCATTCAGCATCTCGACGGTGTCGATGCCGCGCTGATGGAATTCGTCGCGACGGTTGAAGACAGAGAGTTCGGCGACGCCGTCGAGCGCGGCCTGCACCATCATTGCCTTCCCTGCGCCGCCGCAGCCTACGACCGTGATTTTCTTTCCGATGACGTCGATGCCGTTGTCCTTCAGAGAGCGCATGTAGCCGATGCCGTCCGTGATGTGCCCGGTCAGCACACCGTCGTCGTTGACGATTGTGTTGACGGCCCCGCACATCTGCGCCTGCTCCGAGAGCTTGTCGAGATAGGGGATGACCGCGATCTTGTTCGGCATCGAGAGATTTCCGCCGCGCACCTTCAGCGCGCGCATCGCCGCGATCGCCTCTTTCAGATTGCTCTGATCGACGTCGAAGCAGAGGTAGGCGTAGTCGAGTCCCAGATAGGCGGCCGCCTCGTTGTGCATGGCCGGGGACTGGGAATGGCGGATCGGGTATGCCATCAGGGTCAGAAGTTCCGTATGTCCTGTGATTCGTTCACTCATGCTGGTTTTCCTCCGTTTGTCCTTACAGGATGATTCGATCAACGCTGCTTAACTGGTATGGCGGGAGCAGAGCTTCGGGGAAAGCAATGTTACCTCCCTTTTTCACATAAACGCGTTGACGTGCTGAAGCAAATTCTATCATACTTCTCGTATTTGCGCCACCCCAAAATCTGCGGAGTGTGGATTTCTTTATCGCGGAAGGACATGGAGAGCCGGCACTTCCGCCTGTCCATTGTTAGCACTCACTAAAAATGAGTGCTAATTTTTCCTTGACATTTTATATCTGTGGTATTAAGATACGTACAGAATCATAAAAAATCAAAGGAGATGTTGCTGCATGAGCAAACGTACAGGAAGTCTTTCGATCAACAGTGAAAACATATTTCCAATCATAAAGAAGTGGCTATATTCGGATCACGACATCTTTGTCCGTGAGATGGTTTCGAACGGCTGCGATGCGATCTCGAAGCTCTCAAAGCTTGAGATGATGGGTGAGTACAGCTACCCGGATGATTACAAGAAGAAGATCGAGGTCATCGTCAACCCGGAGGAGAAGACGCTGAAGTTTATCGACAACGGCCTCGGCATGACGGCCGATGAGGTCGAAGAGTACATCACGCAGATCGCCTTCTCGGGCGCGACGGATTTCCTGGAGAAGTACAAGGATAAGACGACGGATGACGAGATCATCGGACATTTCGGACTCGGCTTCTATTCCGCGTTTATGGTGGCCGACGAGGTGCACATCGACACACTTTCCTATAAGGAAGGTGCGACGCCGGTACACTGGGAGTGCGACGGCGGCACGGACTACACGATCGAGGAAGGCAGCCGTGATACGGTCGGCACCGAGATCACACTTTTCCTCGGTGAGGACAGCGTCGAGTTCGCAAACGAGTATCGCATGCGCGAAGTGCTGGAGAAGTACTGTTCCTTCATGCCGGTCGAGATTTTCCTCTCGAAGGCGAACGCCGAGCAGCAGTACGAGACGATTGACGAGAGCGAACTGCGCGAGGATGACGTCGTGGTCGAGCGCATCCATGAGGACGCGAAGACCGAGGAGAAGGAGAACGAGAACGGCGAGAAGGAAGTCGTGGAGGTCTCCCCGGCACGCGACCGCGTGAAGATCAACAAGCGCCCGGTCTCCATCAGCGACACGCATCCGCTGTGGGCAAAGCATCCGAACGAGTGCACAGAGGAGGAATACAGGGAATTTTACCGCAAGGTCTTCCTGGATTACAAGGAGCCGCTGTTCTGGATTCATCTGAACATGGATTATCCGTTTAATCTGAAGGGTATTCTCTACTTCCCGAAGATCAACACGGAGTACGATTCCATCGAGGGCAAGATCAAGCTCTACAACAACCAGGTCTTCATCGCGGACAATATCAAGGAAGTGATCCCGGAGTTCCTGATGCTCTTAAAGGGCATCATCGACTGTCCGGACCTGCCGCTGAACGTGTCCCGCTCCGCCCTGCAGAACGACGGCTTTGTCAAGAAGATCGAGGATTATATCACGAAGAAGGTCGCGGACAAGCTTTCCGGCATGTGCAAGACCGACCGTGAGAATTATGAGAAATACTGGGATGACATCAGTCCGTTCATCAAGTTCGGCTGCATCAAGGACAGCAAGTTCGGTGAGAAGATCATGGACTATGTCCTCTACAAGAATCTTGACGGCAAGTATCTGACGCTGAAGGAGCTGCTGGAAGCACAGAAGAAAGCAGCTGAGGGCGAAGACGCCGAGGGTGCAGGAAACGATGTGGCCACTGAGGAAGAATCCGGAGCAGGAGCGGAAAATGCAGACGGGCAGAATACAGAAACGACCGCAGGCGATCAGGGTTCCGACGCTTCCGCGGATGGTGACACGGACGCTTCTGACAGCGATGCGGATGACGCCGAGAAGGCGAAGACTACGATCTACTACGTGACCGACGAGGTGCAGCAGAGCCAGTACATCAATATGTTCCGCGAGGCCGGTCTCGACGCGGTCATCCTGCGCCACAACATTGACACCGCGTTCATCTCCCACATGGAGCAGCTCAATGAGGAGATCAAGTTCCAGCGCATCGACGCGGACGTCACCGACTCCGTCAAGGACGCGGACGACGCCGAGGTGCCGCAGGAGACCACAGACGCGCTGACCGAGACCTTCCGCAAGGCGCTCGGCAAGGAGAAGCTCACCGTCAAGGTCGAGAAGCTCAAAAACGCGAACGTCTCCTCGATGATCACACTCTCCGAGGAGAGCCGCCGGATGCAGGAAATGATGAAGATGTACAACATGTACGGCATGGATCCGTCCATGTTTGGCGGGGACGAGACGCTGATCCTCAACGCGAACAACAAGCTGGTTCAGTACGTTGCGGAGCACAAGGACTCCGACAAGGTGCCGATGATCTGCGAGCAGCTCTACGATCTGGCTATGATTTCACACAAGCCGCTTGCGCCGGAGGAGATGACAAAGTTCATCGCGCGCAGCAACGAGATATTGATGATGTTTGCAGAATAAATCCTCCCGTTCTTCGGGCCAGGGCTGCCGCGATATGCGGTAGCCCTTTCTTTACCCGAAAAGCAGGAGGATCGCTTTGCCCCAAAAGGCTGTGTCCTTATGCCTTTCTAAATGTTATAGGTACCTTTTGAAGAGTAGGTCTTTCCTTTCAGCGTAGCTTTTCCGGAATCAATATAGACCCTGCGGTTGTTCCCTTTGAGCTTAATCTTCTTGGTGACTGTCAGCTTTCCGCCGTTATTTACGTATATGAGCGGATAGCTCCATTTGCTGGTGAAGGTTCCGCCATTGACCTTAACAGAGCCCGCCACGCTCAACACATTTGTATTTTTCTTTGCGCTGAAGCTTCCGCCCGTGATCGTCAAGCTTGCGCCCGGAGCGGCATAGGCTGTTACGGTGCTTGAAGAGTTGTTGGTGAAGCTTCCGCCTGCCACCGTGGCCTTGCCGCCCAGAAAATATAATGTGCAGGCGTTTCCTGAGCGGAAAGTACCGCCCTTGATGACGACAGTGCCGGCCTTCTGATAGAGCGCGCCCTTATCTGATTTCACCGTCACGTTGTTGATCGTGAGCTTTCCTTTTTTAACATTATAGAGTGCCTGGCCCACTTTGGGTGAGAATGTCGCTTCATTGATGACGGCCGTCCCAAAATTCAGCAGCTGTTCATAGGTCCCGCTCTGAATCGTCAGCTTCGCTCCCTTCTCAACTCGGATCGCGTCGTGGATCTTTCCGTTCTTGAGCGTCACGTTACCCTTCTTGATACAAAGTACGCCGTGTGCCGTTTCAACGTCCGGGTATGTGATTTCATTCGCGTTTGAGAGCGTGTGCTTGTTCAGGTCAAGGGTAAATTTCACGTTCTTCTTTGATATGATTTCCCCCTTCGCCACGACATTCTTCTGAAGCGTGATCGTCTGTCCTTTCTTGACGGCATTCAGCGCGCTCTCAAGCGAGCTGTACTTCTTGCTGCCGATCTTTGCGACGGTTGAAGATTTTGCCGATGCCACAGAACCGCATACGAGCAGGCAAAGAGCCATCAGCATCAGCATTTTCATCAGTTTCCTTTTCATTTCCTAGTTTCCTCCTTTTGGAATAGATATGAACATTATATAAATGTATTATCTATCTTGCAATATATATAATTTCTATTTTCGTTTTCATTTTTTGTGCATACTTATGCTCCTTGCACATATATTTCCTCTAATTCACCTGATTCACCGCTAATTTGCATCTTAAGTGCTTGACTTTATTCCCTATTATTATATAATATGAGGATATGGTGATTATTTTGTCTATGTAAGCATTTTAGGATACATACATATAATTTAGAATGAGTCGGATACACAGGAGATAATTCAAATCATGAGTTCACAAAAGCGCAGACGTAGAAAAAGGCAGGACAGGTTGGTCCTGAACCTTTTAATCTTAGTCACTTTAGTCCTTGTCGTCTTTGAGGGGAAGCTGGTTTACACCATGTTCACCCATCATTCCTCGGTGAGTGAGGCGCATGCTACTGCTGCCGCGGGGACATCGGTATCATCGGATGGCTCTCTCTCTGAGTCTGAGGAGGAGACAGAGCAGAAGCAGATGACGACGGCCGCTCTTACGGAGGATTTGGTCACTGTCTTTGGAGAGACGTCACTTGCCGGGCTTCCCGGGAAGATTACGACAGCCGCTGCTCCCGCTGAGGAGAATGACAGGCTTCCTACGGTGTCTGATCCGGATAGCGCGGCAATTGTCCCGAAGGCGGAGACGAGCGTCGATGATTCTTATTTTTCGGATGCGGTATTCATTGGCGATTCGCGTATGGAGGGCTTCCGCAATGCCTCCGGAATTACCCAGGGAAAGTTTTTTACGAGCGTAGGCATGTCCCTCTCATCGATGCGAAGCGATCCGGTTATCTCCACGTCGGAGGGCAATATCACGGTGGCTGCGGCTCTTTCGGGCGGAGTTTACAACAAAATATATATTATGCTGGGGACGAACGATCTCGGCGAGTATAATTGGGATTCCTTCCGGGATGGATTTATCGCCACGATGGAGCGCTTCCAGGAGATTCAGCCCAGCGCGATCATCTATGTCTGCAGCGTCATCTACGTAGATGAGTCCAGAGCTGCATCCGCTCAGTATGTCAACAATGCCAACGTAGATAAGATCAATTCGATCCTGCTGGATATTTGTGAGGAGAAGGGCTATTACTATCTGGACCTGAACGAATTCCTGTCGAACGGCTATGGCTCGCTCATCGACGGAGCATCCAGCGACGGTGTGCATCTGTATGCGGATTACTGCAAGCAAATGCTCGATTATCTCAAGAGTCATTACATAGAGGTCGAATCTTTGGAGGGCGAGAGTGAGTCTGAGACGCTCACCGGAGCTGAGACGGAGACGGAAGCGGAATCAGGGAGAATATGATTATGAAAAAAGGAACAATGAT
This sequence comes from uncultured Lachnospiraceae bacterium, assembly GCA_947629385.1. Classification (GTDB taxonomy): domain Bacteria; phylum Bacillota; class Clostridia; order Lachnospirales; family Lachnospiraceae; genus Choladousia. The sequence goes on along the minus strand of CANRDO010000050.1, from coordinate 2,634 downwards.
CTTCTGTGCGGCGGCGATGGCGTTGACGCTGACCGCCTGCGGAGGAAAGAAGGAAAAGGAAATATCGGTAGAGCCTGCAAAACTTGCCAAGGAGCTTCTGGAGACGGTCACATCCGACCAGCTCACCGAGACGGCGTCGGATATGCTGCCGTCCATCTATTTCTATGAGCCGGACGACGTCGCGTCGGCCATTGCCTATGCAAGCTCCGGAGCGACTGCGTGCGAGGTTGCCGTGATCGAGTCGAAGGATGCGGGAAATACGGAGGCCGTTGAGAAGCTTCTGCAGACGCGTGTAGACAATCAGTCCGCGCTTTACGCATCCTACAATGAGGCTGAGGTCTCGAAGCTGAACGATGCGATCATTGAGAGCGCCGGGGCCTATACGGTGCTGTGTGTCTGCGATGATAAGGACAAGGCAGAGGAGATCCTGGAGGGATATGGCTTCTAAAACCCTGCCGCTATTGCTTTGACGGAAAGTTTTTACGTTGATGGAAAGCTTTGATGCAGATCCGGCGCCATCCGAGAGGAGACGCCGGATTTTTGAAAAACATCGCGGTGCTACAGCATCAGAAGCCGTCTCAGATCGGGCATTCCCCAGCCTTGACGGTTTTTGGAAAATCCCAGGTCGACCGCGGATTCCCTGAGACGCATTTTTACTTGCACATTTGTCAGATACGGCTCTCGCTCCAGCAAAAGAGCGATGCAGCCGCTCACTGCCGGGGCAGCCATCGAAGTGCCGCTTTTGCGCGCGTAATATTTTCCCTGCTGCCAGAAGGGGGAGCAGGAGACGATGTTGGTGCCCGGCACCACGAGCTCCGGCTTACAGATACACTCGTGGGTAGGGCCGCAGCCGGAATAGTTGGCGTTCACGTTCTTCTGACGGCTCCGGAACTGGTTCGAGGAGCCCACCGTGATGATTTTTTTGCTGTTTCCGGGAGCTGTAATACTCATCGGCTTCGGCCCCATATTTCCAGCGGCTGCGACGACGACAAGCCCGCAGTCCCAGGCACGTTCCACGCGCTCCACCAGCATTCTGGAGCCCTCATCATCCTCGCCTCTTGTCGTGCCGGCGGAAATATTCATGATTCGAATATGGAATCTTTCTCTGTTCGCGATTACCCAGTCGATTCCTTTAAAAATATCCAGCAGGCTGCCCTGGCCTTTCTTGTCCAGCACTTTGACATGGAGGAGGTTGCATCCGGGTGCGATTCCGCGATATCTCCCCATGGAGCTTCTGCCGTCTCCGCCCAGGATTCCGGTCACATGGCTGCCGTGAGACGCGTCATCGTAGCATTCAATTCTTCCATTTATCATATCCACAAATCCTACGATCCGATCCGCATAATCCGGATGCCGGCAAACGCCGGAATCCAGCACAGCGACCGTGATTCCCTGCCCCGTGATTCCTGCCTTGTGGATCTCGTCCGCATGAAGCATCGCTCTGACATGATCCATAGTATTTCCCTCCTGCTATCAGGATATGCCGGAGGGGTGGGAGGGTGAAAAAAGCGTTCCGGATCACAGAACGCCGGGATGTATCAGAGACGAGGAAAGCATCTGAAGCGGGAATGTATCTGAAGCGGTGTGCGCCGGGACATGGCTCAGGCCTGAGTCTGGGCAATTCCCTCGCGGTGGAAAAAGCGCTCCAGCATCTCATCCCATGCATGCTCGAGAGATTTGTCGAGCGAGAAGACGCGCAGAGAGGTGCCGCTGACGCAGCTGAGGGCAGTCCCGTCAAAATGGATGTTCAAAAACAGGCCATCCACGTCCTCCGCGCGCGTGGAGACGCCGGACTGGGAGATGAGCTGTTCGACATTGTGAGGCGCGAGCCGAAATACAATGCGAAAGCCAAGCGGTGTGTTTTTGCCCTTTGTGAGGTCAAAGAAGAACGGACGGACACGCCGCCAGAGCGTGTAGCCTGCCTGCTCGGCCGCCAAAAGCTCCGCCTCGGCGCTGCTGAGGTATTCCGGGTGAAAGGCTCCGTCGATGTGAAAACTGGCGTAGGTTGTGATTGACGCCTCCGAGAGCAGGAAGGTGTCGAACGTCTCGCCGATGAGCAATTTTTTCATGAAGTCCTTAATATCCTGAATCTGATAGGAACGCAATGTAGTGACCTCCGTATCGTGAGCATTTCTGAGCTGACTCTTTATCAGTATATAGGAAAAGCGGGGGATCTGGCAATCATTTTAGGAAAAAAACTGAAATAGAAGAATTTTTCTCTTTTCAATTGAGTATACTTGTGCTAGTATATATGTAGTAATGAAAACTACATAAAATGTTTTTTGAAACAAAGCGAGTTGTCTGAACAGCATGGTGCATGTGTGCCGGGAGGTTTTCTATGGAATATGTGATTGTGATGGATAGCTGTGGCGAGCGCACGGAGGAGATGAGGAAGGATGAGAGGGTCGTCCCAGCACCTCTGACGATGCAGCTGGATCAGTATTCGTTCGTGGATGACGATACGTTTGATCAGCAGGATTTCCTGAAGAAGGTGGCGGCCAGCCCGAATTGTCCGAAGTCGGCCTGCCCGTCTCCGGAGTATTATAAGGCGGCGTTTGAAAAGGCGCAGAAGCGCGCCTACGCGGTGACGCTCTCGGCGGAGCTGAGCGGCTCGTACAATAGCGCTTTGCTCGC
>CANRDO010000049.1 GCA_947629385.1 uncultured Lachnospiraceae bacterium | reverse complement strand
AAAGAGGCAGAAAAAGAAACCCCTAACCCCTCAAGATTGAGGGGCAGGGGAGTTGAGGTGCCGAAGGCACTTTTTTACGCCGGCTAATTCTTTCATTTTTTTTGAAATGAAGCAGAAAAAGCTTATGACGAAATAATTTGCGAAAGAGTTCTCATGCTATACTGATCTCAACAAAGACGAAAACGATTTCGAATATAGAAAGCAAAGAGGAGGACAACAAAATGATGAAGGCGACCGTGAAGAAAATGATCCTTACAGCAGCGATGGCAGCATTCATGGTAAGCGCACCGGCGATGGCGGAAGAAGCAGACCTCATCATCGAGGAGTCCTTTGAGGCGGCAGAAGAGACGGCAGTAGAAGAAGCACAGACGATCGGGATCGAGGTTCTGGGATTTGAGACGATCGCGACGGCAGAGGTTCCGGAGGAAGCAGCGCAGGCAGCGGAGACCGCTGAGACGGTTGACAACGCTGAGGCTGAGGAGATTACAGAAGCTGTGGAGAGCACCGAGGCGGCTGAGACCGAGGAACTTACGGAGACGGCAGAGGCACAGAGCTTCCTCTTCGAGAACGACGAAGTGATCATCAGCGCGCAGGCAGCGGCAGAGCTTCCGGAGAACATCGAGATGCAGGTAAGAAAGCTCGAGGAAGGCAGCGAGGAGTACGAGGCGGCGAAGGCAGCGGCTGCAGCGAACAGCGAGGCGGGCGAGGACGCGCAGTACAGCTTCTACGATGTGACCTTCACGGTGGACGGAGCAGAGGTAGAGCTTGCAGACGGCAGCGTGTATGTGCAGGTAGAGTTCAAGACGGTGCAGATCAGCAGCGAGCAGACGCAGGAGATCTTCCACATCGACGAGACGGGCGCGAACAACGTGACGGCACAGACTGAGGAAGGCAGCAACATGAGCTCCGTGAACTTCGCAATGTAATCTCCGGCCGGAACAGACGGCAGACCGCATGAAAAAAGGAGCACCGGAAGGCAGGGAAGATGAGATAAAAATAGAACGGGTGGTGCGAACCGCCTGTTTTTTTATAAAATGAGTGAATGGATTGAATTGTCTTGCCTATATTATGGAAATAAAGTATAATGTTATAATATAATATTACCCAATTAATTCAACAAAAGACGAGGCCACATTTTTGGCGGAGGATTCGTGTATGTATTATTTTCTTCTGGGGCTGCAGGCACTGACGACGATCATCGTCTTTGTGGAGTTTCTCTATATTTTCAATCATGGATATTCCCGGCATCGGACGATCCTCATGCTGCTGACACTTGCGGCGTGGATCAACAATGCGGGCTATTTTGTCGAGATCGTTTCCGCTACGCAGGAGGCGGCCATTGTCGGGACAAAGATTTCCTATCTCGGGAAGTCGTTCATACCGCTTCTGATCCTGATGTTCGGCCTGAATTACGCGGGTGTCTTTATTTCGAACGCACTCTATGCAATTCTGGCTTTTCTTCATTTCGCGATATGGGGACTTGTTCTGTCCTGCGAACACCACAGGCTTTTTTATACCAGTATCAGCTACGCGGCCGACGGCGTGTTTCCGCACCTCGTGCTGGGACACGGGCCGGTGTACTACGCGTTTATCGGGCTTTCCGCGGTGTATTTTATCGCCACGGGGGTGTGCCTGATCCGGAGATACCGCATTGAGAGCAGCGGCCGCAGGAAGCATCAGATCCTTGCACTGCTCGTGACGCTTCTGATCGCCGCGGCAGGGCTGATCCTTGTCATGTCCGGCTGCACGGGAGGGTACGACACGACGGCGCTGGCCTACGCGATCGCCTCGCTTTTGCTTCTCTGGGGGATGTCGCGCTATGACTTTCTGGATCTCGTGGTCGAAGCGAAGGAGTATTCCATGAATCAGCTGAGCGACGGTCTGATCATCCTGGACCGGGATTATCAGGTGCTGTACCGGAATAAGCTGGGAACCGAGCTCGTGCCGGAGCTGTCAAAGGAGGCCTTTTCGCAGGAATATCTGTTCCGGGACGACAGGGTGTACAAGCTGGAGCGGAAGGAGATGCAGCCGAAGAAAGGCAGGAAGATCTATCTGTGCCTGCTTCGGGACGTCACGGACAGCTATCACTATGAGGAGCACCTCGAGCATGAGGTGGCGATCCAGACGAGCAAGCTGGAAGAGCGCGGCAGAAAGATGGAGCAGATGTCGATCCAGGTCGTCCGCGCGCTGGCGGATACGATCGACGCGAAGGACAAGTATACGAAGGGCCATTCCACGCGCGTGGCCCGTTACGCGGTGCGCCTCGCGAAGGAGCTGGGATACTCCGAGGAGGAGCTGAGCAATCTGCGCAACGTCGCGCTGCTGCACGACATCGGAAAAGTCAGCGTCCCGGATTCCGTGCTGAACAAGCCGGATAAGCTCACGGACATCGAGTACGAGGTGATCAAGTCGCACGCCGCGGTGGGCGGAGATATCCTGAGCAACATCTCGGTGCTTCCTGGGCTGAAGGAGGCGGCGCGCTATCACCATGAGCGCTACGACGGCAAGGGATATCCGGAAGGACTGAAGGGCGAGGAGATCCCGGAGATCGCGCGTATCGTGTGCATCGCCGACGCCTACGACGCGATGAGCTCGAGGAGAGTATACCGCAACAGCCTTTCCCCGGAGAAGATCCGCGAGGAGCTGGTGAGGGGAAAAGGCACGCAGTTTGATCCGGATTTCGTAGAAGTGTTCCTGCGGCTGTTCGACGAGGGGAAGCTTCAGGAGGAGGACAGCGCGATCGAGAGGATCGACGCCGAGGAAGCGCAGAATGTTCTGCGTGAGATCATGAAGAGCGTGAAGGAAGAAAAAGTGAAAGAGCGCGACACGCTGACGGGCCTGATGCTCCGGTATGAGGGCGAGAAGTCGATCAGCGACGCGATGCAGGATATGATCGGCTGCCTTTGCGTGATCGACGTCGACGACCTCAAAAAACTGAACGACAGGAAGGGCTATCTTGCGGGGGATCATGTGCTTAAGGTGATCGGAGATCTCCTGAAGCAATATGAGGAAAGCAGTATTCTTTGCAGAGCCGGCGGGGATGAGTTCCAGATGTTCATTCTGGGCGCGGATAAGGCGCAGGCGGAAGAGATCGTGAACGAGCTGCTGGAGAACTTTGAGAAAAAGAAAAAGGACGACGAGCTGCTGCGGGATGTATCCCTGTCCGTCGGCATCTGTGCCTGCAGAAAGCAGGATACCTTCAGCAGTGTTCAGAAGCGGGCGGAAAAGGCGCTCTACTTTGTCAAGCAGAACGGAAAATCCGGTTATTATACGTACCAGAGGAAGAGCGAGCGCGCAAGCGAGATCTCCAAAGTGGACATGGATCGCCTGATCCAGAGACTGAAGAGCAGCGGTAATTATCAGGGAGCCCTCGACGTGGAGTATCCTCTGTTTACGAAGCTGTATAAGTACATAAAGAATCTGGAGAAGCGCTACGGATACGAATTCAACCTCGCGCTCGTCACGCTGGAGCCGCGGACGGCGGTAAGGGTGGATGAGCAGGAAAAGGCGATGGCGTGCATGGAACAGGCGATCCGCTCCACGATCCGCAGCACGGATATCTGTTCGCGCTACAGCGGCCTGCAGTTCCTCGTTGTGTTCGCGAACATAGGGGAAAAGAACATCCGGCCGGTGATGAGCCGCATCATCGAGAACTATCTCAAGCACTATCACGGTGAGATGATGGAGGCTTCCTACGAGGTGGCGGACATGAAGCTCGCGGAGGAGGAAGCGGAAGCGGAGGCGGAGCCGAAGCCGGAAGAATGAAAGACGATATCGCATTACAGCAAAACTCATTTTTATAATTAACACCGCCTCTGCAGGGTCGCAAAGGCGGTGTCTTAAGTTGCGCTGTCCTAAGGATCTTACTCCGGCTGCTCGGACGCGCAGTGCGGGCACTTGACTGCCTCGATATGTATCTCAGATTTGCAGAAGGGGCAGATCTTTGTGGTGGGTGCCGGCTCCGGCGCCGGCTTGTGCAGCTTGTTGATCCCCTTGATGACCATGAAGATCACGAAGGCGGTCAGAAGGAACTGCACGATGATCTGGATGAAGTTGCCGTACGCGATCACCGGCGCGCCGGCTTCCTGCGCTGCCGCCAGGGATGCGTATTTGTTGCCGTCAAGCGAGATCATCATGTCCGCGAAATTGATCTTGCCGGTGATAAGGGAGACGACGGGCATCACGATATCGTTCACCAGAGAGTTGACGATATTGCTGAACGCCCCGCCGACAACGACGCCGACCGCCATGTCGATGACGTTTCCGCGCATCACGAACGCTTTGAATTCCTGAAGAATTTTGCTCATAAGTACCTCCTTTTGGCAATATTGTGTTAATATTCGTAATTATAACATGGTTGTATAGAAAAATCTATGATATACTAAAAAAAATAATGGAATCGGGGGAGAATGTCATGCGTTTTATGCACATTGCAGACGTGCATCTGGGCGCCGCGCCGGATCAGGGCTTTCTGTGGGCGAAGGACCGCGGCCGGGAGCTGTGGGAGAGCTTCCGGCGCTGCATCTCGGACGCGAACGAAAAAAAGGCTGATCTGCTGCTGATCGCGGGGGATCTGTTTCACCGGCAGCCGGAGCTTTCCGAGCTTCGGGAGGTGAACTATCTGTTTTCGACGCTGCAGCAGACGGTGGTGGTGTTGATCGCGGGGAACCATGACTATCTGAAGCCGGATTCCCCTTATCTTACTTTTCCGTGGAATGAGAATGTCATCGGGCTGTTTTCGCCGGAGTGCGAGCGCGTCCGTCTTCCGGCGCTGCGAACGGAGATTTACGGGCTGAGCTATCACGCCAGGGAGATCCAGGAGCCGAAGTACGATACGCTGCGCGCGGAGGATGGCGACTATTTCAAGATCCTGCTGGCGCATGGCGGCGACGCGGAGCATATTCCGATGCGGAAGGAACGGCTCGCCGCGGCCGGGTTTGACTACATCGCGCTTGGCCATATCCACAGACCTCAGGTGTACATACGGAATCTTGCGATGTACGCAGGCGCGCTCGAGCCGATCGACTGCAACGACCCCGGACCGCACGGCTATGTGATCGGGGAAACGCATAAGCATAGTCTGCACCTTTCCTTCGTGGAGAGCGCCGGACGTCAGTACCGTCAGGAGGAGCTTGAGGTCACGGAGGCGGACACGACCTACTCGGTGCGGGAGAGACTTGCGGAGCTGATCCGGCGCTGCGGGACGCAGCACATGTACCGGATCACGCTGACTGGCGGGCGGCATCCGCAATTTCGTCCCGATGTCCGCGAGTATATGAAGTGCGGAAGGATCCTGGAGATCACGGACAAGACGGTTCCTGCGTTTCATGTGGAGGAGCTGCGCCGCCGGTACCGGGGACAGCTTGTCGGAAACTATATTGAGAGCTTTGGGGACGGACCGAAGGGGCTGATCGAGGAAAAAGCGCTGCGCTATGGGCTGGAGGCGCTGCTGTACGCGGAGGAGAGATAATGGAAATACGTGAGCTGTTTCTGCAGCACTACGGAAAATTTGAAAACCACAGGATAGCGCTCAAGCCCGGGCTGAACATTATCTACGGAGGCAACGAGACCGGGAAGACGACGATCCATTCGTTCATTACCGCGATGCTGTTCGGGCTTTCCCGCGCGCGCGGAAAGGCGGCCAGAAATGACGAATATCAGCTCCGTCAGCCGTGGGACGCGCCGGGCGCGTTTCTGGGGAGCATGAAGATCGAGAGCAAGGGTCAGATCTACCGGATCGACCGCTGCTTCGACCGGAGCACAAAGCCGCTCGCGGTGACCTGTGAGACGACGCTCTGGGAATCGCCGCAGCCGGAGCAGGCGATGGATGTGCTGCTCGGAGGCGTCGGTGAGGCGGCCTTTGCCAATACGCTGTGCATCCCTCAGTCCGGGGCGGAGACGACGGAGGCGCTCGCGCAGGAGCTGCGGCGTTATATGGTCAACAGTGACGGAGCTCCCGGCGGGCAGACGGACGTCTCGCAGGCGCTGCAGAATCTGCGCAGGAGAAAAAAGCAGATGGAGCAGCAGAAAAAGCGGGACGACGAGGCGATGGAAGCCCGGATCGCGGACCGGCAGGCGAAGGCTGAGCAGCTGCGGGTCGAGATCGATCTGATGAGGGAGCAGTACGGAAATCCGGCACAGAGGCGCGTCGGGCGAGAGCGTGGATACGAGGACGGCAGGCCGTCCGAACGAGGCCGCGCAGATGGCCGGATGTCCGGCTATGGCAGAGAAGGCTTCGGATACGGCGCGCAGGATCCGGGATATGCAGACCGCCGGGGACAGGAGGCTTTGCCCGACCGCGGGGAGGATGACGAGACCTTCTACCGCAGGAGCCGTCTGGTGATCCGGCTGCTTCTTCTCCTCACAGGTGTCCTCTGCCTTGCGGCAGCGTATCTGCTGAAGGATCTGAAGACGCGGATCTTTCTGGGAGTTTGCGGCGTCCTTTTTCTGGCGCTGATCGTCCCGGTAAAGCTGATGTTCCGCCCGGAAGAGGAAGAAGAGCCTACATACCCAGAGAACGGCGGGCAGCCAGGTCAATTTGCCTGCGATGAGAGAACGCTGGGATCGGGATGGCGCAGGAGCGGCGGCAGACAGGGAGCGCCGGGAAGCTATGCGGGCGGCTCGGTGCGGCCGGATCCGCGGGACCGTTATCTCGCGGAGGAGATCCGCAGGCGCGAGGAAGCGTACCAGAAACTTCAGGATGAACTGGAGAGCTTGTATCAGAGTCATGTCAGGCCGGAGGACGCGGACACGGAGATCGCGGCGCTGACGCTGGCGATTGACCGGATCTGTGATCTGTCCTCGGGAATCTACGCGCAGTCGGGGCGGCAGATCAACGAGCGTGCCTCGGAGATCCTTTCCGAGCTTACCGGGGGACGCTACAACCGTATCCTTCTGGACGAGACCGCGGAGGTGCGGATCCACACGCCGTCCCGCGTGCTTGGACTGTACCAGGTCAGCGGCGGGACGATGCAGCAGATTTATTTCGCTCTGCGCATGGCCGCTGCCGAGCTGCTCTGCGGGGAGAACCGCCTTCCGGTTCTTCTGGACGAGCCGTTTGCCCTGTACGACGACGAGCGCCTCGAGGCGGCTCTCCGCTGGCTGAAGGGCTGCGGCCGCCAGGTGATCCTCTTTACCTGTCAGAAGCGCGAGCGCGAGATCCTGCAGCGGATCCAGCAAGTATAAAAGGATGATGGAAAGATGAATTATAAGATAGCGGTTTGCGACGATTCGGAGGCAGACCGGCGGTACATTGCCAATCTGGCGGCGGGTTGGGCGGCGCGCGCGGGCCACACGGTACAGATCGCGTCTTTTGCCTCTGCCGAGAGTTTCCTGTTTCATTACGCCGAGGAAAACGATTACGACATTCTGCTTTTGGATATTGAGATGGGCGCGATGGACGGCGTGACGATGGCAAAGAAGCTCCGCCAGGAAAACGAGAGCGTGCAGATCATTTTTATCACCGGGTATTCCGACTATATTTCCGAGGGGTACGAGGTTGCGGCCCTTCATTATCTGATGAAGCCGGTCCGGGAGGAGAAGTTCTGTTCCGTGCTCGACCGCGCGGCACAGAGGCTTTCCCGAAACGAAAAGGTCTTACATTTTGAGAGCGGAGGCGAGATGCTGCGCGTGCCGGTCTACCAGATCCGGTACGCGGACGTGTCCGGCAATTATGTTACGGTGCATGCCGGCCTGGACGTCACCGTGAAAATGACTCTGGGCGAGCTCGCAAGACAGCTCGACGAGCGTTTTTACCGGGTGGGGCGTTCCGCCATCGTCAATCTGACACAGATCAGCCGTGTGACGAAGACGGACATATACTTAAGCGACGGGAGTGTGATCCCGCTGCCCCGGGGCGCGTACGACGGGGTTAACCGGGCGATCATCAACATGAGGTGAGACGAATGGGATTGTTTTCAAAGAGGATCGAGAAGCAGATCGCTTCTTATCAGCACGAGCTGATCGAAACACATTACCGGGAGGTCGACAATATGTACCGGCAGATCCGGGGCTGGCGGCACGACTACCGCAACCATATCCAGACGATGAAGGCGTACGCGGCCGCGGAGGACTGGGGCGCGATCCGGCGTTATCTGGATCTCCTCGACGAGGATCTGACGACGGTCGACACGGTCGTAAAGACCGGCAATCCCATGACCGACGCCATCTTAAATTCCAAGATCTCGCTCGCAAAGGCGAAAGGGATCGAGGTCGTGGCGGACGCGCACATTCCCGTCCGGCTGAAATCCTCGGAGATCGATCTGTGCTGCATCATCGGCAACCTTTTCGACAATGCGATCGAGGCGAGCGTGAAGCTGCCGGAGGGAGAGCGAAGGATCCGCGTCTACATGGATATGCGAAACACGCAGCTCTACATTTCCTTCACCAACTTTACCGCGGGGAAGAAGCTGAAAAAGGAGGGCAGGCGCTTCCGCAGCACCAAGGGAGAGGGGCACGGCTTCGGCCTTGTCCGCATCGACTCGATCGTGGAGCGTCTGGACGGATACATCAGCCGTAACAGTGAGGATGGGGCGTTCACGACCGAAATCCTGCTCCCGCAGGTGTAAGGTATGTGATTCTTTCCTGGCATAGCTACGGTTCAGTTTCCTGGCTCTTTGCGGCTGTCAGCCAGTCGCAGCCGGAAGCGGGCGGCTGCAATTCATCACCAGAAAACGACGATTCGTCCCCGGAATGTCCCGGGGATGTCTTTTTATGATAAGCTGATGCCATGAAAAGCGAGGTGAGACAATTGGAAGAAAAAATAAAACCGAAATACGGCGTCGCCCGGAACGTGGGCTGGATGGTGAAGATCGCCTGGAATACGAGAAAACGGGTGTTGGTAATCTGCGTGCTGACCGCGGTGTTGGAAGTTCTGTACAATCTGGCACAGCTCTACATCGCACCGGAGATTCTGCGCCGCGTGGAGAGCCGCGCCGCGATCAGCTCTCTGCTGGGGACGATCCTTTTCTTTACCGTCGTTCTGTTTCTGATACTGAGCGTGAAGGATTATATTGTGACGAACACCATGTTCCCGCGGGTGGATGTGCGCAGTGTGATCATCGGTATGGTCAGCTTCAAGAGCAACACGACCTCCTTCCCCAATACGCTGGACGCGGATTTTATCAAGCTCCGCGAAAAGGCGTATATGGCCTGTCAGGACAACCGGGAGGCGGCGGAGTTGATCTGGCAGACGCTCACTTTGCTGTTGCAGAACGCGGGCGGCTTCCTGGTCTACCTGACGATCCTGTCCGGTCTTGACCGGGTGCTGCTCGCCGTGGTCATCGTCACCTGCCTGATCGGTTTTCTGGCGTCCCGCTACAGCAGCAACTGGATCTTCGCCCGCCGTGAGGCGGAGGAGGTCTATTATGCGAAGAAACGTTACATCCGGGGGAAGGCGGAATCGGTGGAGCTTGCGAAGGACATCCGCATTTTCGGGCTGCAGGACTGGCTGAACGAGCTGCTTGCAAATGTCCATGACGTCTATCTGGACTTCCGGCTGAAGGCGGAGCGTATGCGGCTGCTGGCGGATATCACGGAGGCCGTGCTGACGGCGGCCCGCAACGGGATCGCCTATGTCTATCTGATCCACAGGGCGCTGGAGGAGGGTCTGGGCGTGCCGGAATTCCTGCTGTACTTCACGGCGGTCACGGGATTTACCGAGTGGATCATGGGGATCCTTCAGCAGACCGCGAAGCTGCACAAGCAGAGTCTGGACATCTCCTGCGTCCGGGAATATCTGGAATATCCGGAGCCCTTTCAGTTTGAGGAGGGGGATGCGGTTCCGGCCGCGGACGGCTATGAGCTGAGACTGGAAAACGTATCCTTCCGCTATCCGGAAGCCGAGAAAGACACGATCCACGAGCTGAACCTGACGATCCGCGCCGGGGAGAAGCTGGCGGTCGTCGGACTGAACGGCGCCGGAAAGACTACGCTGGTCCGGCTGCTCTGCGGACTGTTCGATCCCACGAAAGGGCGCGTGCTTTTGAACGGCAGGGACATCCGGGACTTTAACCGCAGGGAATACTACGGGCTCTTCAGCGCGGTGTTTCAGGAGTTTTCCATCCTGGATGTGACGGTCGCCGAGAATATTGCCCAGACAAACCGGCAGATCGATATGGACAGAGTTCAGAAATGTGTTGAAAAAGCAGGGCTTTCGAAAACAATTGCCGAATTGCCGGAAGGCCTCGACACGCATGTCGGCCGGGAGGTCTATCTGGACGGCGTGCTGTTCTCCGGAGGGCAGACACAGCGTCTGATGCTGGCGCGGGCATTGTACAAGGATGCTCCCATCCTCATGCTGGACGAACCGACCGCCGCCCTCGATCCCATCGCGGAGAACGATATCTATCTGAAATACAACGATATGACGGCAGGGAAAACCTCAGTATTTATTTCCCATCGCCTTGCCTCGACCAGATTCTGCGACCGGATCATCTTTCTGGCGGACGGCCGCGTCGCGGAGGAGGGCACCCACGAGAGCCTGCTGGCGGCGGGCGGCGAATACGCGAAGCTTTTCGAGGTGCAGAGCCGCTACTATCAGGAGGGAAAGGAGTTCTGATGATGGATAGGAACGAATTTTCAGATAAGCATGGTATAGCCCGGAAAGGAAAGGAGTTTTGACAATGGAAGAGAAAGCGGTAGAAAAGAAAGTGGCGATAAGCCATGCCCTCTCCGTGCATCTGCGCGCGGCGAAGCTGCTTGGAAGGGTAAGTCCGAGGTTTTTTGCGGTCGTGACGCTTTCCGCTGTGGTTGGGGCCCTGACGCCTTATATTGCGGTCTTCTTCTCGGCGCAGATCCTGAAAGAGCTGGCGCTTGCGCGCCGCGCGGAGATCTTGTGGAAATGGGTCGCCGCCGGTGTGCTGTGTACCGGGGCGTTCGCGGTTTTAAAAGCCCTTCTTTTTCAGCGGAAGGAGACCCTGACCGACGATCTGCACGGCCGCAAGGAAATTCTGTTCGCGCAGAAAATGTTTTCCATGGATTACGCCGACATGGATAAGCAGGAAACCCATGACCTTCGCACGCAGATCATGCAGAACGAAAACTGGGCCGACTGGGGACTGATGCGCGCTCCGGATCTGTATGAAAACGGTTTGCAAAGTATGATCGGAATCCTGAGCGGCGTCGCCCTGACGGTGAGCCTGTTTACCTCGCCCGTTCCGCAGACCGCGGGCAGGCTTGTGATCCTGAACAGCCCGCTGTTTATTCTGGCGCTGGCGGCCGTTCTGGTATTTGTCAGTCTGTTTGCCGGCGCCTGCAATGTCCGGGTGATCGCCTACTGGGGCAGCGCGGCCGGGGAGGCTACCTTTGGAAACCGTCTGTTCAGCTTCTTCGGCTTCATCGGCCTGGAGAAAGGGCGCGGAACGGATATTCGGATGTACGATCAGCAGAACCTCGTCAGCGCTTACTGGGATAAAAACCGGGCGTTTGGCGCGGACGGCTCCATCGCCAAAAAAGCGAAAGGACCGCTGGGGATCTTTCAGGGTCTTGGGACGGGTATTACTGCGGTCATCACCGGCTTTATCTATGTGTTCACCTGCCTGAAGGCCTGGGCCGGGGCTTTCGATGTGGGCAGCGTTACCCGGTATGTGGGAGCTGTGACGGCGATGGCGGGCAGTGTCTATGAGCTGACGAACCTGTTCGGCTTTCTCAGGACAAACGCCGGATATCTGGATACGACCTTCAGATTTCTGGATATTCCCAACGCGATGTATCAGGGAAGCCTGACCACGGAGAAACGCTCCGACCGGCAGTATGAGGTGGAGTTCCGGAATGTCTCGTTCCAATATCCTGGCTCGCAGATTTGGGCGTTGAAAAACGTCAGTATGAAATTCGAAGTCGGCCGTCGGCTGGCGATCGTGGGAGAGAACGGCAGCGGCAAGACGACCTTTATCAAGCTGTTGTGCCGCCTGTACGATCCGCAGGAGGGTCAGATCCTCTTAAACGGCATCGACATCCGCAAGTACAATTACCGGGACTACATGGACATCTTCTCCATCGTGTTCCAGGATTTCCAGCTGCTCTCCCAGCCGCTGGGCAGCAACGTGGCGGGCCGCGTGGATTACGATGGGGCGAAAGTAAAAAAAGCCCTGCTCGACGCGGGCTTCGGGGAGCGCCTGGAGACCCTGCCCGACGGGCTGGATACCCAGTTGTATAAGGATTTTACGGAAGATGGAGTAGAGATTTCGGGCGGAGAGGCGCAGAAGATCGCGATCGCCCGGGCGCTTTATAAGGACGCCCCGTTTATCATTCTGGACGAGCCGACCGCGGCGCTCGACCCGATCGCGGAGGCGGAGATCTACAGCAAGTTTGACGAGATCACCGGCGACAAGACCGCGATCTACATCTCGCACCGCCTGTCCTCCTGCAAGTTCTGCGATGAGATCGCCGTGTTCCACGAGGGACGTATCGTCCAGATGGGGACGCACGACGAGCTGGCCGCCGACGAGAGCGGAAAATATTATGAGCTCTGGCATGCGCAGGCGCAGTACTACACGGAAAGATAAAATCCAAAAACCGTATCTTTTGCTGGTTTCCGAGGGAAATATTCGAAAGGGTACTGCCGGATGTCTGCTTTTCTTTAATCCCGGTGCTTCGCGAGGAACGCGTTGATGCGGTC
Source organism: uncultured Lachnospiraceae bacterium (assembly GCA_947629385.1). Lineage (GTDB taxonomy): Bacteria > Bacillota > Clostridia > Lachnospirales > Lachnospiraceae > Choladousia. The sequence continues at coordinate 6,067 of CANRDO010000049.1, read as the reverse complement.
GACCGGGTTGAGCAGGTCGCTCACCGAGCCGTCGTGGTTCAGCGTGTCGATCAGCAGCGCGATGTATTTGCTCAGGTCGCAGCCGGTATAGTACGGCTTCTGCAGAAGCTCCGGCGTCTGGTAGACCAGGTTGGTCGTCAGCATCGCGTAGAACAGACCCTGTTCGTGCGCCCGGTCGAATTTTTCGAGACCGTTCGTGAACAGGCCGAAGGTCGAGCAGATGAAGATACGGGACGCGCTGCGCTTCTTCAGCTCCGTGGCGACGTCGATCATGCTGTCGCCCGAGGAGATCATATCGTCGAGGATCACGACGTCCTTGCCGCTTACGTCGGAGCCGAGAAATTCGTGCGCCACGATCGGATTGCGTCCGTCCACGATATGCGCGTAGTCGCGCCTCTTGTAAAACATGCCCATGTCCACGCCGAGCAGGTTGGCCATGTAGATCGCGCGGCCCGCGGCGCCCTCGTCCGGGCTGATGATCATCAGGTGATCCGGGTCGACCTTGAGATCCGGGGCAGCCTTGTACAATCCCTTGATGAACTGATAGATCGGCTGCACTGTCTCGAAGCCATGCAGCGGGATCGCGTTCTGTACGCGCGGATCGTGCGCGTCGAAGGTGATGATATTGTCCACGCCCATCTTGACGAGCTCCTGCAGCGCGAGCGCGCAGTCGAGCGATTCGCGGCCGGTGCGCCGGTGCTGGCGGCTCTCATAGAGAAACGGCATGATGACGTTGATGCGGCGCGCCTTTCCGCCGACGGCGGCGATAATGCGCTTCAGGTCCTGAAAGTGATCGTCCGGGGACATGTGGTTCGTGTGCCCGCACAGCGAGTAGGTCAGACTGTAATTGCAGACGTCCACGAGGATATAGAGGTCGTCGCCGCGGACGGAGTCGTTGATGATGCCCTTTGCCTCCCCGGAGCCAAAGCGGGGGACGCTGGTTTCGACAAGATAAGAATCCCTGGAGTAGGTCTGCAGAAGCGGGCTTCCCAAATGCTCATGCTCACGTTCCCTGCGCCATTGTACGATATAATCGTTAATCTTTTTCCCGAGTGTCTCGCAGCTCTTCAGCGCGATAATGCCAAGCTCACCGACCGGGATCGTTTCGAGATTTCTTTCATTAGCGGATTGAAATTCCATCGCTGTGCTCCTCTCAGGATATGGTTGTCATAGGATGAAAAATGCTCTGGGTCAGGCCTGCAAAAAAATCGCCTGCCGACGCTTGTAATATATACCAGTTTCAGGACGCCGGTCAAGTACTTCCCGACGAAAATTTCTTCTTCAGGCGGATGTCGTCGCCGATCATCCGAAGCATGATGTAGTTGCTGGAAATACGCGAAAAAACGCGCTCCGAATAGGTGTCGGCAAAGGTTTCGAGCGGGAGGTTCGTAGAGATCAGCGTGCTCTTTTTTTGCTGGATCCGCTCGTTGAGCACGTGGAAAAGCTCGGAGCAGACGAAGGAATTCACAAGCTCCGTGCCCAAGTCGTCGATGATGAGCAGATCGCAGTCGAAAATATGCTCCTCCATGACCGGCTGTTCGAAGGATTCCTTCCGCCGGAACGCAGAGTCCGCAAAGAGCTCGAACAGGCCGAACGAAGAAAAATAGACCACGGAATGGGCGCTCTCCAGCAGCTCCTTCGCGATGCAGTGCGCGAGGAAGGTCTTGCCCAGGCCGGTATCCCCGTAGAGAAAGACATTCTCGAAGTTCTGATCGAAATCCCGCGCAAAGCGCTGACATTCCTCAAGCGCGCGCCTGGCTGTTTCGTAGGAGGAGAGACCGGTGAGCGGATCGATGATCTCCCTGGAGTAATATTTCATTGAAAATGTGGAGAAATTTTCTTCCGCCAGCACTTCGCGCAGCCTGGACTGCGTGTACAGCAGATCGATCGCTGCCTGATCGAAGCAGTGACAGTGCCTGGAGCCGATGTAGCCGGTGTCCTGACAGTCGGCGCAGCGATATCTCGGCGTCAGATAGTCGGCCGGATAGCCCGCCCTGCGAAGGATCTCGTCCTTCCGGGCAGAGTATCGGGCAATCTCGGAGCGCAGTTCGTCCAGGGACGCGGAGTCGTCGGACAGAAGCCGTCGGGCACACGCGGTACTGGCGGACGCGATACGCCCGTCGAGCTCGGACAATTCCGGAAAACGCCCGTAGACTTCCCTTGTACGCTCGTCGAGCTCACGCTGATTCCTGGCCTGCTGCCTCTGATAGTCCCTCATGATCGTGTTGTACTGTGTATTTGTAAGTCCCATAACATTTTCTCCATATATCACGCCGGGCGGCAGCGTTCATTGGTTCAGCAGCTTCTTCTCAAGCTGGCTGTAGTCGTATTTCCTCTGAGAAAAATTGTTGAAGCGGTTGGGGGCGGAGGACACCGGCTGCTTCTGTGCCGGCTTTTCCTGCTCCTGCCTGCGCTGCGCGTCGAGGCGCTCTACGTCGGCCATAGAGATCACGCCGTTTTTGCGCCATTTTTTGAGAATGCTGTCCGCGTATTCAAAGCTGGGCTGATGGGTCTGACGGATCGTGCGTCTGCACGCCTCCAGGACGAGGTCGACGGGGAAGCCGAGCTCGCCGAACCAGCGCGCCATCATTTCCTGCTCCGGAATGGCCGGCGCGCGCCCTTTGATGCCGAAGGTGTTGAGGACGGCATAGTAATTTTTGTTGTAAAGGTTCGTGTCCTGTTTGGCCTGCGTCACGGTAGTGATGCCGGCCTCCGCCCAGCCGAGCGCCACCTTGCGCATATAGTGCCGGCTCGGCGAGCCCTTCGAGATGCAGTATTCCAGCAGATACTCGATCAGATCCGCAGAGAACTGAAGCGTATCATAATAGTAGATGAGGTCGTCCTGCTCTGCCGAGGCCAGCGGGCGCTGCAGGTACTGCTCTGCGATAAAGAACAGCTCCCGGATCTCTTTCTGCCCGGAGAGCGCCTTGATGCGCGCCCGGCTGGGCATGTCCTGCGCCTTGATCGAGAGAGACGGCTTGTCCCCGGCTTTTTCAGAAGACGCCGTGCCGGGAGCCTGATCTCGCCCGGCGGCAGAGGAAGAGACAGATACTGCGCGTTCCTCCGCGGGCGGAGTCAGAAAGGTCGCGGAGGAGATCGTCCCGTCCGATAAAAGCTTCAGCTTCAGAAGCTGCTGCTTTTCCCAGTAGGCGAGCGCGCGGCGGACGTCCTTTTCCGTGTGATCGAAGACATCCGCGATCGAGGCGAGCGAAAGCTCCTGCCCCGAGTCGGCGCATCTGAGCAGATACAGATATACTTTGACAAATTCCCCGTTCGCGTGCGGCATGAAGCGGTCGATGAAAGCGTTCTGCACGACCGTCATGCCCTCCGGGGCGTCTGTGAAGATCTTCATGGTCTCTCCCTCCAGAATGAACTTCGCGTTTTGCTTATATTGGCTATCCGGACGCCCTACAAGGACTTGCAATGTCAGGGCAGACCCGCTCGCGCTTAATCGGGCACGCAGCGGTGCATAAGCTCGCATGCGCTCACCAAGCACCGGCGGCCCTCAATGATCTGCCCTGACACAGCAAGTCCCTTCTGCCGGGCTGTGCATTGGCACGCGGCAGAGCATTTATACTCTTGCATTTTTGCAGAATAGATCAGCGAATTATGCATCTGCCACAAACAGCCGCAGGAAAGCTGGATGTTGCCTGTCCGCACGCAAACGATAGGCAGTTCGACGCAGGATTCGCGAGCATAGCGACAGCTGTCGGAGCATGTCTGAGCGAAGCGAGTTTGCGGAGACAGCTGTCCATAGGCGGCGGAGCGAATCTAGGAGAACAACGTGTTTGCGGTGGACAGGCACATCAGCTCCTGCGGCGTCCGGGTTTTGTGTACTATACACGAATACTATATCATATTTCGCCCGAAATGAGAACATCCATTTTGAGAGGGCTGTCCATGCGGGAGGGCGTGTGGACTGTGTGGATAATGTGGATAAAAAGTTGACAATAATACAGAAGGAAAAGAGAAATTGCAGAAGAGGCGAGAAATGTGTCGAAATGTTATGTCAACGGTAGTGTCCACAGAAAATGGGGAGGGAATTTGCAAGCGAATTGTGCATAAATCTGTGGATAATGTGGAAAACACCGAAAACCTTGCGCAGAGGCAATGGCTTTCGGTGTGGATAAATTTGTTTATAAAAATTTTTTGAGTGCTGCTGTGTGTGCCGATATGTCTGCGGCTGCTATGGCCGGATTTAGGAAAGTCCCAGCAGCTTCTCGCCGATCTTCACGACGTCTCCCGCGCCCATCGTGAGCAGCAGGTCGCCGGAGGCGCAGTGCTCCAGCAGAAAGGTCTCGATCTCATCGAAGGTCGGGAAGTACCATGCATCCTTGCCCATGTCGCTAAGCTTCTGCCGCAGGAGTTCGGAGCTGATCCCGAGCGTATCGGTCTCTCGTGCAGCGTAGATATCGGCGAGCACGATCTTGTCGGCGATGGAGAGCGCTTTTGCGAAATCGTCCATCAGCGCCTTTGTGCGGGTGTAGGTGTGCGGCTGAAATACACACCATACCTGGTGGTACGGCAGCTTCTTCGCAGCTTCGAGCGTGACGCGGATCTCCGTCGGATGATGCGCGTAGTCGTCGATGATCGTCACGCCGCCGATTTCGCCCTTCTTTTGGAAGCGGCGATCTGTCCCTTTGAATTCCGCAAGGCCTTCGGCCATCTGATCGGCGGGCAGCCCGAGCAGAAAACCGGCTGCGAGTGCGGCGCACGCGTTCGAGACGTTGTGCCTGCCGGGGACAGAGAGCGTGAAGTGCCCGAGGGTTTGACCGTCTTTCTTCAGGTCGAAGCTGCCCTGGCCCAGCGCATCATAGCTGACATTGGCCGCCTGGTAGTCGCCACAGTCGACGCCGTAGGTGACGACACGGCAGTGCAGGCCGTCCGTGAGCTCGTTAAGCTGTGGGATCTCCGCGTTGATGACAAGCGCGCCGCCCTCCGGGATCTGCCCGGCGAAACGCCGGAAGGAGTGACGGATATCATTGAGGTCTTTGAAAAAGTCGAGATGATCGGCGTCGATGTTGAGAATGATTCCGAGCGTCGGGAACAGGCTTAAGAAGCTGTTTGTGTATTCGCAGGCCTCAGTCAGAAAATACTCCGAGGTGCCGATGCGGACATTGCCGCCGATGGACGGGAGAATCCCCCCGACTGAGATTGTCGGATCCAGGCTGCAGCGCATCATGATATGCGAGAGCATGGAGGTGGTTGTCGTCTTCCCGTGCGTGCCGGATACGGCCAGAGAGGTATCGTAATTGCTCATGAGCTGGCCGAGCAGCTCGGCTCGTGTCAGCATGGGGATTTCCTTTGTTTTTGCTGCCTGATATTCCGGGTTGTCCGGGTGGATCGCGGCCGTGTATACGACCACATTGATATCATCGGTGATGTTGGCGGCGCTCTGCGGATATGAAACGGATGCCCCGAGTCCGCAAAGCCAGGCGGTCAGAGGGCTTTCGTGGGAGTCGGAGCCGCTTACGGTGAAGCCCCGATTCAGCAGTACAGCCGCCAGCCCGCTCATGCTGATTCCTCCGATCCCGATAAAATGTACATGCGCCGGCCGGTTATAATCTATCTGATACATTTGAAAATCTCCTTTATCTGATTAATATGTACGTCCGCAGCCCGGCTGCTCAGGCAGACAGCCCGGCTGTAACCTATGTAAAAGACTCCACTTTTTTTCTTTTATTACAGTATACGCTCTTCGCTGAAAAATTCCAAGACTTTTTGTAAACCGCTTTGCCGGGGCCTTCTTTTTGAGCCATTCTAAACTGTGAGACAATATCTGGAATTGTTGCAAATTTCCGGGAAAACGGTCAAGAAAGGTCAGGAAACAGTGATAATTAACAAAAATAATCGAATAGACACATCAAATTAATCAAATTATAATGATACAAGATATAGAGATAAAAAAATAAATGTGGTATTTATAATAAAAAACTTGAAAAATGAAAGAAATAATTGTAAAAAATGTTCACTAATTGGAAAAGCTGTGCTATAATCCCATCTTTGACAGTTCAAATGCGGGGAAACTTGATAATTCCAAGGATTCCCCGCATTTTTATTAGCTAAA
>CANRDO010000048.1 GCA_947629385.1 uncultured Lachnospiraceae bacterium | reverse complement strand
TGAGGGCCGCCGGTGCTTGGTGAGCGTAAGCGAGCTTATGCACCGCTGCGTGCCCGATTAAGCGCGAGCGGGTCTGCTCTGACATTGCAAGCCCTTGCAGGGCGTCCGGGTAGCCAATATGTGAATTGAATACGAATTCAGTTCTTCTTAAACGACGCCCTCTTCCGCAGCGTCGGATCCAATATCTTCTTGCGGATGCGCAGGCTCTTTGGCGTGACCTCGAGCAGCTCGTCTGTGTCGATGAATTCGAGCGCTTGCTCCAGGCTCAGGATCTTCGGCGGGGTTAGCTTCAGCGCCTCGTCGGATCCGGAGGCGCGAGTGTTCGTCAGATGCTTTGTCTTGCAAACGTTCAGCTCGATATCCTCTGGCTTCGCACTCTGGCCGATGACCATGCCGGAGTAGACCTTTTCGCCCGGGCCGATGAAGAGCGTGCCGCGATCCTGCGCGTTGAACAGACCGTAGGCGACGGACTCACCGGACTCAAACGCGATCAGCGAGCCCTGGCTGCGATACTGCAGGTCGCCCTTGTAGGGACCATAGCCGTCGAAGATCGTGTTCATGATGCCGTTGCCCTTCGTGTCGGTCAGAAATTCGCCGCGGTAGCCGATCAGGCCGCGGGACGGGATCGAGAACTCCAGCCGGGAGTAGCCGCCCTGTCCGACGCTCATGCCCTGCAGCTCTCCTTTGCGGAGGCTCAGCTTCTGGATGACGCTGCCGGAGAATTCCTCGGGCACGTCGATGTAGGCCAGCTCCATCGGCTCAAGCCGCTTGCCGCGCTCGTCCGTTTTGTAGATGACCTCAGCTTTGCTGACCGCGAATTCGTAGCCCTCGCGGCGCATCGTCTCGATCAGGATGGACAGATGCAGCTCGCCGCGCCCGGAGACCTTGAACGTATCCGTGTCCTCGGTGTCCTCAACGCGCAGGCTGACATCTGTGTTCAGCTCGCGCATCAGACGGTCGCGGATGTGGCGGGAGGTCACGTATTTGCCCTCCTGTCCTGCGAGCGGGCTGTCGTTGACGATAAAGTTCATCGAGATCGTCGGCTCGGAGATCTTCTGGAACGGGATCGGATCCGGCGCGTCCGCCGCGCAAATCGTATCGCCGATGTGCAGATCCGCGATGCCGGAGATCGCAACGATGGAGCCGATTGTCGCGGAGCTTACGTCTACCTTGTTCAGACCGTCAAACTCATAGAGCTTGCTGATCTTGACTTTTTGCTTCTTATCCGGGTCGTGATGGTTGACGAGGACGGCCTCCTGGTTCACGGAGATCGTGCCGCGGTCCACTTTGCCGACGCCGATGCGGCCGACGTATTCATTGTAGTCGATCGTGCTGATCAGCACCTGCGTCGGACCATTCTCGTCGCCCTGTGGCGCCGGGATGTAGTTCAGGATAGTGTCAAAGAGCGGCGCCATATTTTTCGGCTCGTCCTTCGGGTCGAGCACCGCGTAACCCGCTTTTGCAGAGGCGTACACAAACGGGCAGTCGAGCTGCTCGTCAGAGGCCTCCAATTCGATGAAGAGCTCGAGCACTTCGTCAATGACTTCGTTCGGGCGTGCCTCCGGGCGGTCGATTTTGTTGATGCAGACGATGACCGGAAGGTCGAGCTCGAGCGCCTTGCGCAGTACGAATTTCGTCTGCGGCATCGCGCCCTCGAACGCATCTACGACGAGGATGACGCCGTTGACCATTTTGAGCACACGCTCCACCTCGCCGCCGAAGTCAGCGTGGCCCGGTGTGTCGATGATATTGATTTTCGTGTTCTTATAAAAAACCGCAGTATTCTTGGACAGGATTGTGATGCCGCGCTCTCTCTCCAGATCGTTGGAGTCCATAACACGCTCGGCGACCTCCTGGTTCTCACGGAACACGCCGCTCTGCTTTAAGAGCTCGTCCACGAGCGTCGTCTTACCGTGGTCCACGTGTGCGATGATGGCAATATTTCTTACGTCTTCTCTGATCATAAATTCACTCTTTCCGCGTATAGCTCGTTGCTGCTAAGCATTAAATTTAAACCTCGTTCAGTTTATCACAATTTGGAAAGATTACAAGCCTCGGTGCAAAAAAAATGAAAAATAAGAAAAAAGGAGGAATATAATCCGCTTCTCCCGAATAAATATGAACTGTAGAAATACGAGAAGAGATACTTCTTACGAAGAAGGGAGAACAACGCTTTATGACAGATAAGATCATTGAAAACAATCAGGTATCCATCATGGGAAAAATCGTTTCCGGTTTTGGCTTCAGCCACGAGGTGTTTGGGGAAGGGTTTTACATGGTGGATATTTCCGTTCAAAGGCTGAGCGATTCCTCCGATATTATCCCTGTGATGATCTCGGAGCGGCTGATCGACGTCACACAGGATTACGAGGGGGAATACATACAGGTTTTCGGACAGTTCCGCTCATACAACAGACATGAAGAGAAAAAGAACAAACTGGTGCTTTCTGTGTTCGCGCGGGAGGTCAGCTTCGTGGATGAGGAGGATGACAAAGTAAAGAGCAACCAGATTTTTCTGGACGGTTATATCTGCAAGACGCCAGTGTACCGAAGGACTCCGCTCGGCCGCGAAATCGCGGATATGCTGTTGGCGGTCAATCGTCCATATGGAAAATCGGATTATATACCGTGCATCTGCTGGGGAAGAAACGCCCGCTTCACCTCAGGCTTCGAGGTGGGAGGGCATGTGCAGGTGTGGGGACGCATTCAGAGCAGGGAGTATGTAAAGAGATTAGACGATGAGACTACGGAGAAGCGCATCGCCTATGAGGTGTCCGTAAGCAAGCTCGAATATCTGGAGTAGAGACTGACAGAGGCATATATCAGGCTGTATGTTGTCGGGCGCGGAGTGAATTTCGGCGGCGAAATAGTGTTCAGACCAGGCCGAAGCACTTGCTGCTGAGGCCGTAAGAAAGTGATTCAGGAGGCAGTTTGGGCTTCGCGAAGCGAATTTGCATACCCAAACTGCTCGTTATTGGTCACGGAGTGAACAGTAACGCGAAATACGCATGTAGTAGGAATGTCCGCAATAATAATTGCATTCTCGGGGAAAATATAGTAATATTATGGAGCATTTGCAAATACATGATCCACAGGCGGGGAAGATGCGGCCGGCGTGCGGCGCTGGCGGAAGGAGTACAAAGCCTGGCTGTGGAGGTGATGAGGTGGATGACGATGAGCGGACGATATATACACATTTTCTGTGGAACAGGCGTGGGGAAGACCTCGGCGGCACTCGGCAAAGGGGTCCGCGCAGCCGCGGAAGGGAAGGAAGTTGTGCTGATTCAGTTTCTGAAGGAACAGCAGTCCGGCGGAAGCCAGGAATTCTTCAAGCGTCTTGAGCCGGAGGTCAAGCTGTTTCGCTTTCAGAGATTTGCGGCCAACTACGAGAATCTGACGGAGTCTGAGAAGGAGGATGAGATCCACAATATCAAGAACGGGCTGAACTTTGCCAAAAAAGTTCTGGTGACGGAGGAGGCGGATGTGCTGATCCTTGATGAGATCCTCGGCCTGACGGACAAGGGGATCGTGACAATCGAGGAGCTGCGCGGACTGATCGACGCGGTCGGTGACGGCACGGAGCTGTACCTGACCGGGACCAGTGAGTGCCGGGAGCTGTGGCCATACGTTGATGAAGTGACGGAGCTTTCGACCTCGTATCGCGCGGAAAGTGACAAAGCGTGAACCGGCAGCCACGGCGTGATACTTTTGCCGTGATCCTGGCGGTGTATTTCCCGTTGAAACCGTTGACAACACAATTTAATGATGTTATAGTAGAGAAAATCTTGAAACGATAGAGGTTGCGCGATTCATAAGTACGCGGGCGGATGTGTTCGGGCACAGGAGAAGGCCGCGGAAAGGGGAGAGCGCCGAAAGAGAGCAGTTTCCGCAGACTGCTTTCTTGGGCGTACGGTGAAGAACCGTATGACTGTCATCGGGATGCGATGGAGAGCTATCTGGAGAAGAAAATTTTGCAAATTCTTTGGAGGCTGTCTGTCGGCAGTCTCTTTTTATGCGCAGACCCGCGTAAGGAGATTAGCTGCTGTCGCAGCACGCGGGTCGCGCTGCGAGCGGGGTAAGAAACTCCCCCGCCCGATTTCAGACCCGCGTAAGGAGATTAGCTGCTGTTTAACTAAGAAGGAGGATATGGACTATGGCAATTTTTAAGGGGGCGGGCGTGGCGATCGTCACGCCGATGTATGAGAACGGGGATGTGAATTATGACGCGCTTGCGGAGCTTCTGGAATACCAGATCGCTGAGGGGACGGATGCGATTATCATCTGCGGGACGACGGGAGAGTCCGCTACTCTGACGATGGAGGAGCATTCGAAGGTGATTCGTTTCGCGATTGAGAAGGTGGCAAAGCGCATCCCGGTGATCGCGGGCACGGGCTCGAACTGCACGCAGACCGCGATCCAGCTCTCGCAGGAGGCCGAGGAGGACGGCGCGGACGCTTTGCTTCTCGTGACGCCGTACTACAATAAGGCAACACAGAACGGCCTGAAGCAGCATTACACGAAGATCGCGGAGTCGGTGAGCCTGCCGATCATTCTGTACAATGTGCCGAGCAGAACCGGCTGCAACATCCTGCCGGAGACAGCTGCCTGGCTCGTAAAGAATGTAAAAAATATCGTGGGCGTGAAGGAAGCATCCGGCAACATCTCGCAGGTGGCGAAGCTGATGCGGCTTGCCGGGGATGAGATCGAGTTGTATTCCGGAAACGACGACCAGATCGTGCCGATCCTCTCGCTCGGCGGCTGCGGTGTGATCTCGGTTCTCTCAAACATTGCGCCGAGGCAGACGCATGAGATTGTGGCGTCTTATCTGGCGGGCGACGTGAAGAAGAGCTGCGAGCTGCAGCTGCAGGCGATCGACCTGATAGACGCGCTGTTCTGTGAGGTCAACCCGATCCCGGTGAAAAAGGCGCTCAATCTGATGGGAAAGAACGCCGGTCCGCTGCGCGGCCCGCTCTCCGAGATGGAGGAGGCGAACGCGAAGCGTCTGGAGTCCGCGATGCGTGAATACGGGCTCCTGTGACACTTGACATTTTATGGTGAGATAGTGTAGATTATCGTGGGTAAGAAAGAGTGTTCGGGAAATATAGAATATTCGGGAAGAGGATGAGAGAATGACAAGAATCATTATGAGCGGCTGCAACGGCTACATGGGCCGTGTAGTGACGGATATCGTCGCGGCGGACGAGGACGCGCAGATCGTGGCCGGCGTTGACCTGGAGGACAAGGGCGACAAGGCTTACCCGGTGTTTACGAACATCGCGGACTGTGATGTCGAGGCGGACGTTGTGATCGATTTTTCCGCGCCGGGGGCGTTGGATTCTCTGCTTGCGTACTGCACGGAGAAAAAGGTAGCAGCGGTCTTCTGTACGACCGGCTATTCGCAGGAGCAGATGGAGCAGATCCGCTCGGCGGGCGCGAAGACGGCGGTCATGAAGTCCGCGAATATGTCGCTCGGCATCAACATGCTGCTGAAGCTTGTGCAGGAAGCGGCGAAGCTTCTGGCTCCGGCAGGCTTTGATATGGAGATTGTGGAGAAGCATCACAACCGCAAGGTGGACGCGCCGAGCGGGACAGCGCTTGCGCTGGCGGACAGCCTGAATGAGGCACTGGACAATCAGTATGAATACATTTATGACAGAAGCGGTCGCAGGCAGAGCCGGGACAAGAAGGAGATCGGTATCAGCGCGGTGCGCGGCGGCAATATCGTCGGGGAGCACGAGGTGATCTTCGCCGGTTTCGACGAGGTGATCGAGTTCAAGCATACGGCCTACTCGCGCGGCGTGTTCGCGAAGGGCGCGGTGCAGGCGGCGAAGTATCTTGCGGGCAAGCCCGCCGGGATCTACGACATGGCAGATGTGATTTCTATATAGAAACAGTGAGTTGTTTCTTTCGTGCGGCGTACATTTGGGATAATACAGTAACGATGAGACGAGGAGATTATTATGAAAAAGGTAGTGAAGTTTGGAGGAAGCTCACTTGCGAACGCGGAGCAGTTCCGCAAGGTGGCGGAGATCATCCATGCGGATAAGGGGCGCAGGTATGTGGTGCCGTCCGCGCCCGGCAAGCGCTTTTCCGATGACACAAAAGTGACGGATATGCTCTACGACTGCTATCAGTCGGCGGGAGATGAGAAGGCGCTGGATCAGAAGATGGCGGCGATCGCGCAGCGCTATCAGGAGATCATTGAGGGCTTGTCTCTGGATCTTTCGCTGGACGATGAGTTTGCGAAAATGAAGGAGGCCTTTGCCAACCAGGCGGGAAGCGACTATGCGGCGTCCCGCGGAGAGTATCTGAACGGCATCATCATGGCGGCGTATCTGGAGTATGAGTTCATCGACGCGGCGGAGGTGATCCGCTTCGACGAGGACGGCGAGTTTGATTCGGAGACGACGAACGAGATCCTCAGCAAACGGCTCGAATCGGTGGAGCGTGCGGTTGTTCCGGGATTTTACGGAGCGTTTGAGGACGGCAGGATCAAGACGTTTTCGCGCGGCGGTTCCGACATTACCGGTTCGATCGTGGCGCGTGCCGTGCACGCGGATCTGTATGAGAACTGGACGGATGTGTCCGGTTTCCTAGTGACGGATCCGCATATCGTCGAGAATCCGGAAACGATTGAGACGATCACATACCGTGAGCTTCGGGAGCTGTCCTATATGGGAGCTACTGTGCTGCACGCGGACGCGATCTTTCCGCTCCGCAGGGAAGGCATCCCGATCAATATCAGAAACACGAACCGTCCGCAGGACGCGGGCACACTGATCGTGGAGAACACCTGCCGACAGCCGAAATACACGATCACCGGTATCGCCGGCAAGAAGGGCTTCTGTGCGATCAACATCGAGAAGGATATGATGAATTCGGAGATCGGCTTCGGCCGCAGGGTGCTTCAGGTGTTTGAGGAGAACGGCATTTCCTTTGAGCATACGCCGTCCGGCATCGACACGTTTACCGTGATCGTGCATCAGACCGAGTTCATGGAGAAGGAGCAGAGCGTGATCTCCGGACTGCACCGGGCCGTCGAGCCGGACACGATCGATCTCGAGTCCGATCTCGCGCTGATCGCGGTCGTGGGCCGGGGGATGCGCCAGATGCGGGGGACCGCGGCGCGGATCTTCGCGGCGCTTTCCCATGCGCATATCAATGTCAAGATGATCGACCAGGGCTCCAGCGAGCTGAACATCATCATCGGCGTGAAGAACGACGATTTCGAGCGCGCGGTGCGGGCGATCTACGATATCTTCGTGCTGACGCATCTGTAAACCCGGGAGAGCGGGCACAGCCGCAGTAAATCGTTGTGAATATTCGCGATTGCCATATGTATATTTTTTCATGGACCGCAAGGGAGCATCCTCCCTGCGGTCTTTTTGCAGTATGACGGGCATGTCCGCGTTCTGCGGTGAAAGTCTGCATAGGTGTAGCTGACGTCCTGCGCATGCTGTCAGGGACATGGAAAAAAGTACGTTTTTTCGGCTGGTTAATCGTTACACCAAATGTCTATAATGACGAAAGGAAAGAAAAGAAGATCAGCACTTCTATATGGATTGCATAAAAAAAGAGCATAGAAATTGAAAAATCATGTTGAAATGCACGGAGAATTGGTTTATATTTATTAGGGAATTTGCTGAAAAAATGATTTTGGCAGCAATGGAAAGAACTGAGGAGTGCCGGAAATTATGAGGAAGATACGTAAAATCTGCAAAGGACTTATGGCGGTGATCGCGGCCGCCGCCCTGACAGCGGGCTGCATGACGGCAGGCGCAAAGGAGACGGACGAGAGCGCGGCTGAAAAGGAGACAATCTATGAGGCAGAGGAAGCAGATTTTTCCGGTAATGTACATATCGAATCGCAGCTCTCTGGTTATTCGGGCGACGGCTATGCGGCCGGCTTTCAGGACGACGGCGACGCGTGCAGCTTTGCCGTCTCTGTATCGGACGATGGTTTCTACGATCTCCATTTTATCAGCGCCGCGCAGGGCGGCTACAAAGAGAATTATGTGAACGTGGACGGTGAAAATCTGGGAACGGTCAGTGTTTCTGACGGCTCTTTTACGGATTCAATGCTCTCGAGGGTTTATTTGTCTGCGGGAGAGCACGAGATTTCAATCTCAAAATTCTGGGGGTGGATCTGTTTGGACAAGCTGATCGTGCAGGAGGCGGAGCCTCTGGATGAGTCGATCTATCAGGCTTCCGCGAAGCTCTGCAATCCGAACGCGAGCGAGAGCGCCAGAAGGCTGATGAGTTATCTGGCGGACAATTACGGAAAGAATATCATCTCCGGCCAGTATTCGAGCAGCGGCCGGTACGGCAAGGAGTTCACGGTCATCAAGCGTGAGACGGAAAAGGAGCCGGCGATCCTCGGACTGGATTTCATCGAGTATTCGCCGTCGCGCGTGGCGAACGGCAGCAACCCGAAGTCTACAGAGTACGCGATCGACTTCTGGGAGAATGGCGGGATCGTCACCTTCTGCTGGCACTGGAATCCGCCTGAGAAGTATCTGACGAAGGAGTGGTACCGCGGCTTTTACGCGGACAGCACGGATATCGACCTCGCTGCGATCATGAACGGGGAGGACGAAGAGGGCTATCAGCTGCTGATGGAGGACGTCGACGCGATCGCGAAGCAGCTTCAGGTCCTGCAGGAGGCGGATGTGCCGGTTTTGTGGCGGCCGCTTCACGAGGCGAGCGGCGGCTGGTTCTGGTGGGGCGCGTCAGGCGCGGAGGCTTATAAGAAGCTCTATATTCTGCTGTATGACAAGCTGACGAACGAGTACGGGCTGAACAACCTGATCTGGGTTTGGAACGGGCAGGACGCCGACTGGTATCCGGGCGACGAGTACGTGGATATCATCGGGGAGGATCTCTATCCCGGCGAGCATGTATACACCCCGCAGACGAATAAGTATCTGCAGGCGGTTCACTATACGGACGCGGACAAGATGGTCGTCATGTCGGAGAACGGCTGCATTTTCGATCCGGAGCTCGCGGTACGCGACGGCGCGATGTGGGGATTCTTCTGCACCTGGGAGGGTGAGTTCGTGGCGAAGAACACGGCTATCTTTGCCTACAGCGAGCAGTACACGGAGACTTCGATGCTTCAGAAGGCCTACGACAGCGATGTGGTGATCACGCTGGACGAGCTGCCGGATCTTCACAGCTACCCGATCCGGGAGTGAGCGGCGTATGAAATCGATCAGAGATTTTTTTTCCTGGGAGGGCGGCCTGATCCGCTTCCTGAATAAGATGGGAGAGCTGATCCTGGTAAACATCGCGTTTGTGCTGTGCTGTCTGCCGGTGGTCACCATCGGTTCCTCGATCACTTCCTTCTATTACGCGGTGATCAAGAGCATCCGCAGAGAGAGGGGCAACCCCCTTTCCGAGTTCTTCGGCTCCATGAAGCGGACACTGGCGAAGGGCTGCATTGTGACGGTCGTATCTGTGCTGATCCTGGGGGTTTTATACATCGGCGCGAGACAGCAGATCGATACAGGAAACCGCCATCTGGCGGCGGTCTATGTGGGACTGATCGTCCTGTGTGTCTGCGTGCTGGTGAATCTTTTTCCGGTGATGTCGCGTTTTTCCCTGCGTTTGCCGGAGCTTTTGAAGCTGTCCTTTGTGATGGGTATCCGATTCATTCCGGTGACGCTTGTCACGGTACTCGGCACAGCGGCGGTCGGCTGGCTTTTGTTCTTCATCCTGCCGGTGCCCTGTATCCTGATCCTTCCGGGCTGCTGGTGCTATATAGTGACGTTCTTCATGGAAAAGGCATTGCTTGCGTACATGCCGAAGCCCGAGCCGGGTGAGGACGCATGGTACTACGGGGATGAGAAAAAATAAAGAGACGCCCTGCCCTCTGCGGCGTCCGGAATTGATAAACTTAATGGTATTGACTGTGAATGATAATAAGATCATATAGATTGCGGAGGTAGAGAATGAGACGAAACAAGTGGCAGAGAAAAGCCATACCGGCGATTCTGGCAGCGGGTCTGGTGCTCGCGATGCCGGGTCTTGTCATGGCGACGGATCCGGAGAGCGAGACGGAGAATGTCAGCGAAACGGAAGCTGCAAGTGAGACAGAGGTTCTCAGCGAAGCAGAGACGGAAAGCGAGACAGAGGCCGTCAGCGAAGCGGAGACGGAGAGCGAGACTGAGGCTCTCAGCGAAGCGGAGACGGAGGACGAAACCGAGGCCGAGAGCGAAACAGAGGCAGCGATAGACGGAAGCGGAGTCAGTATGGACGAGTATGACGACATCATCAGCTTCTACTCGGTGGATGATTCCATTCCTTCCTACAAGGATTATGTGCAGCAGTTCGATCCGTCCTATCCGTCTGCGGAAGTGACGATGGGCGCAGCCGAGCTCGTGCGCTACGAGGAGGATGGCGAGGCGAAAGAGCCGGAGATCTACACGGACTACATGGGCGTGGAGGGCGACAGTATCTACACGACAGAAGATTCCCTGACCGAGTTTGAGATCGAGGTGCCGGAGGATGGTTTTTATAATCTCTCTCTGGAATATTATCCGGTGGAAGGAAAGAATTCCGATATCGAGCGCAGTATTTTCATGGATGGAAGCCTTTCGTATAAGGAGCTGGCGCTGATCTCGTTCCAGCGGATCTGGAAATATGATATGGAGCGGGGCGAAAGCGAGAACGGTTCCGCGTCCTATGAGTGGGAGCGCGATAACCAGGGCAACGAGTCCCGGCCGAGCATGGTGGAGGAGCCCGCGTGGCAGACGGAGCCGGTGTACGACAGCGACGGCTACATCAGCAATCCGCTTTCGATCTACCTGACAAAAGGAAAGCACATTGTTTCCCTGATGTCCCTGCGCGAGCCGGTGCTGATCCACTCGCTGACCTTCAGCAATCTCTCGGCCACAAAGCCTTATGCCGAGGTGAAGGCGGAGCAGGACGCTGCGGGCGCGAAGGACACGAGCGGGCAGCTCATCACGATCGAGGGCGAGAACGCCACGCGGTCGTCGTCGCAGATGCTCTATCCGGTGCAGGATCAGTCGTCGCCGGCGGTTTCCCCGTCGAGCGCGAAGGAGCTTCTGAACAATACGATCGGGGGCAACTCCTGGCGTCTGGTCGGGCAGTGGATTGAATGGGATTTCGACGTGCAGGAGAGCGGATACTACAATATCTCTCTCTATGACAGTCAGAACTTTGTGCGCGGCATCTATGTCTCCCGCAAGATCCTGCTCGATGGAAAGGTGCCGTTCTCGGAGATGGAGGCCTATGGCTTCAACTACGGCCAGAGCTGGAGAGAGGACGTGCTGCAGGACGGGGAGGGCAATCCGTATTCCTTCTATCTGGAGGAGGGACACCACACCCTGCGCATGGAAGTGGTGCTCGGCGATTTCTCGAATATCATCAGCGAGGTGCAGGACTGCGTGCAGCAGCTCAACGGCATCTACCGCGAAGTCATCAAGATCACCGGCGTGAAGCCGGATACCTACCGTGACTACCAGATCGAGCGCACGCTGCCGGGGCTCCACGACGAGCTCGCGGCGGTGCACGACCAGCTGGCCGAGGCGATCACGAGCCTGGAGCAGCTCACCGGAAAGAACTCCGACAAGCTGACCGTGCTGCTGACGATGCGCGACCAGCTCGAGGATCTGATCGAGGACGGCGATTATTTCGTGCGCGTCATCGGCACCTACAAGACGAATGTGCGTGCCTGCGGCAACTGGATCAGCCAGGTGATCGCGCAGCCGCTGGCGGTGGATCGTATCAACGTCTTCTCCCCGGATCAGGATGTGAAGTACGCGCACACCTCGTTCCTGGATAAGGCAGGTTATGAGTGCAGGAGACTGTTCTATTCTTTCATTATCGATTACAACCAGATCGGAAACGTGTCCAAGGACGCGGGTGAGACGATCACTCTCTGGATCGGCACAGGCCGCGACCAGGCGAACGTCATCAAGGGCATGATCGACGAATCGTTCACCAGCGAGACGGGCGTGAATGTGAATGTGCAGCTGGTCGACATGAGTACGCTGCTGCGCGCGGAGCTGGCCGGCGAGGGGCCGGACGTGGCGATCCAGGTGACGAACACGACCGGACAGATCGTGGCGCAGACCACGGGCGTGACGGCTCTGCCGAACGGCAACGATACGCCGGTCAACTACGGCATCCGAAACGCCGTTCTGGATCTGAGCCAGTTCGACGATCTCGAGGAGGTCACGGAGCGCTTTTCCGAGGCGGCGATGACGCCCTTCCAGTTTGACGGGGCGACCTACGGACTGCCGGAGACGCTGACCTTCCCGGTGATGTTCTACCGCAAGGATATCCTGGCGGAGCTCGGCATGGAGATTCCGCAGACCTGGGACGACGTGAAGGTGGCCATGACGGTCCTCGCGAAGAACCAGATGGAGTTCGGCATGCTGCCGAGCGAGCAGATCTTCGCGATGCTGCTCTACCAGAACGGAGGGAACTACTACACCGAAAACGGCGAGAGCTCGGCGCTGGATTCCGACATCGCGGTCAACACCTTCAAGGACTATTGTGAATTCTACACGGACTATAAACTGGACAAAGAGACGAGCGTGGAGGAGCGCTTCCGTACCGGTGAGTGCCCGATCATCATCGCGGACTACACGATCTACAACAATTTGGTCGTCTCCGCGCCGGACATCGCGGGACTGTGGGATTTCGCCCCGGTTCCGGGCACGGTGAAGGAGGACGGCAGCGTCGACCGGAGCACGGGCAGCACGGGTCTTGCCTGCATGATCATGGCGGACACTGAGTTCCCGGACGCGTGCTGGGAGTTTCTGAAGTGGTGGACTTCGGCGGACATCCAGACGCAGTACGGCAGAGAGATGGAGAGCCTGATGGGAAGCGCGGCGCGTGTGCCGACCGCCAACCTGGAAGCCTTCAGCAATATGCCGTGGCCGATCGACGACTACCGCGCGCTGGAGGAAGCCTTCGAGTGGGTGAAGGGCATCCCGCAGGTGCCGGGCGGCTACTACTCGTGGCGAAACGTGAACAACGCGTTCTACACGGTGACGACGGAGACAGACACCGCGTCGCCCAGAGAGGAACTGATGGACAAGGTCATCTACATCGACGCCGAGATCAGCCACAAGCGGCAGGAGCTCGGACTGTCGGTGGCCGCACAGTAGAAGGGAGGGAGAGAGCGTTATGGCAGAACAGACAGCTGTAAAAAAGAGCGTAAACAAGCAGAACACCCTGGGATACCGCATCCGGCGGAATAAGGTCTGCTACTTTATGATGGCTCCTTACTTTATCCTGTTTTTCTTCTTCACGGTGCTGCCGGTGGTGATCTCCATCGCCCTGAGCTTCACCTATTTCAACATGCTGGAGTTTCCGACCTTCGTCGGCTGGCAGAATTACATCAAGCTGTTTCTGGAGGACGATATCTTCCTGATCTCGCTGAAGAACACGCTGATCTTCGCCGTGGTCACGGGCCCGATCAGCTACATCCTCTGCCTGCTGTTTGCGTGGATCATCAATGAATTTTCCGGGAAGGTGAGGGCTTTCCTGACCCTGATCTTCTACGCGCCGAGCATCTGCGGCAACGCCTATATGGTCTGGAACCTGATCCTCACCGGCGACCGCTATGGCTACCTGAACGGTATCCTCATCAAGCTCGGCATCCTGGACGAGGCGATCCTCTGGATGAAGACCGAGAAATACGTGCTGCCGGTGCTGATCGTCGTGCAGCTGTGGCTCTCCCTCGGAACCGGCTTCCTCTCGTTCATCGCAGGTCTGCAGACCGTCGATAAGACGCTGTTCGAGGCGGCCGCTCTGGACGGCGTGAAGAACCGCTGGCAGGAGCTTTGGTACGTCACGCTGCCGGCCATGAAGCCGCAGCTGATGTTCGGCGCGGTCATGCAGATCACGCAGTCGTTTGCCGTGGCGGACATTTCCATCCAGCTCGCCGGCAACCCGTCCGTGAACTACGCGGGCGCTACCGTGGTCACGCACCTGCTGGACTACGGTTCCACTCGTTTTGATATGGGCTACGCATCCGCCATCGCGACGGTGCTGTTCCTTCTGATGGTCGGCACCAATAAGCTGGTGCAGAGAATGTTAAGGAGGGTTGGCGAATAATGGAAAAAAAGAGACGTCGGCTTTTCCGGAGAAAGCCCAGGAAATTAAACCGTTCCATGGCGGGCAACGGCATCATGTTCTTCATCATGTTTATCTGCGGCATCTTCATGGCTCTGCCGCTGGTGATGATCATCAACAACGCGCTGAAGCCGCTGGACGAGCTGTTCCAGTTCCCGCCGAAGATCTTTGTGCGCAACCCGACGCTGGAGAATTTCACCGATTTATTCGTGCTGATGAACAATTCCTGGGTGCCGTTCTCCCGCTACATACTGAACACGATCATCATCACGGGCGGCGGCATGGTGGGCCACGTGATCTGCGCGTCCCTGGCGGCGTACCCGCTGGCGAAGCACAACTTCCCGGGCAAGAACCTGCTGTTCTCCATGGTCGTGCTCTCGATGATGTTCTCGTGGACGGTCACGCAGATCCCGCAGTACATCATCATCAGCTGGCTGCACATCAACAACACCTACGCGGCGCTGGTGCTTCCGGCCTTCTCCTTCGGCATGGGCCTTTATCTGATGAAGCAGTTCATGGAGCAGCTTCCGGACGCCCTGATGGAGTCGGCGCGGCTGGACGGCGCTTCCGAGTGGCGCATTTTCTGGACGATCGTGATGCCGAACGTCAAGCCGGCCTGGCTGACGCTGGCGATCTTCCAGTTCCAGCAGATGTGGGGCAACACGGGCGGACTGTTCCTGCGAAGCGAGGAACTCAAGCCTCTGCAGTATTCCCTGCAGCAGATCACCGCGGGCGGCACGGCGAGAGCCGGCGCGGCGGCGGCCGTCACCTTCATCATCGCGGCGGTGCCGATCACGTTCTTCCTGATCTGCCAGAGCAGCGTGCTGGAGACCATGACCACATCCGGTATGAAAGACTGAGAAGGAGGGCAGTATGAGAAGACAAAAAAGATTTGTTCGGTTCGCTGCCTCTCTGGCGGCGGTCATTCTGGCGGCATCGCCGTGTATGTCCGCGGGGGCGAAGGAGCTCCCCTACGATACTTACACATACGATTACCGTGAGAACGTGATGCTCACGCCCGCGCCTTACGTGCCGAACGGCAGGATCACCGGGCAGACGGCGGGCACCACGGATTTCAGGGAACCGCAGGATCTCTGCGTGGCGCCGGACGGCCTTGTCTACGTGGCGGACACCGGCAACAACCGCATCGTCGTGCTGAGCAGAGACATGAAAGAGACGGTCCGCGTGATCGACTCCTTCAAGCGCGACGGGGCGGACGATACGTTCAACGCGCCCTACGGCGTGTGCGTCTCCGAGAACGAGCAGCTCTACGTGGCGGACTCCAACAACAAGCGCGTGGTCGTGCTCACCCCGGAGGGGGAATTCGTGAAGATCATAGACAATCCGCAGTCGGAGGTTCTAGAGGACGATTTCGACTTCGTTCCCCTGAAGGTGACCGTGGACTACGCGGACCGTGTGTACGTCATCGCGCGAAACGCCTTTGAGGGCATTCTGGTGTTTGAGAACACCGGAGATTTCACAGGCTATTTCGGAACGATTAAGGTGAAGATCACTCTTTGGGAGAAGTTCTGGCGCAGGCTCGCCAGCAAGGAGGAGCGCTCCAAGCAGCAGCTCTATATCCCGACCGAGTTCACCGGGATCGATATCGACAGCGACGGTTTCGTGTACGCGTCCAACCTGGATTCGGAGGGCATACAGGGCATCCGGCGGCTGAACCCGAGCGGTGAGGACGTCATCCAGAAGGGTGAGAACGGAAATCTGGGCGGCGATCTCTGGGGCAGCACCTACGGCACCTACAGCGGTCCGTCGGAGTTTACCGACGTGGTGTACCGCGACAAGGGTATCTACTCCCTGCTCGACCGCAAGAGAGGCCGGATCTTCACCTACGACAAGGAGGGCAACCTGCTCTACGTGTTCGGCGGACTCGGAAGCCAGGAGGGTACGTTCAACACCCCGGTGGCGATCGAGGCGGTGGACGACCAGATCATCGTGCTTGACGCCTATCACAACGCGATCCTCCGATTTTCCGCGACGGAGTACGGCTCCCTCATCAATGAGGCGGTCGGGCTGCGCTACGACGGCGACGAGAAGCAGGCCATCGGCATCTGGGAGCAGGTGCTCAAGCTCAATGAAAACAACGAGCTCGCCAACAGCGGCATCGGCAAGGCCTACCTGACGGCCGGAGACAACGCGAAGGCTATGAAATACTTAAAGCTCGGCATGAACCGCAAATATTATTCCATTGCCTGGCAGCGCTACCGCAACGAGCTGCTCACCCAGAGCATCGGAACTGTGCTGACGGTGGTGGTCGTGATCGCCGTGCTTCTGTTTGTCATCTCGCAGCTGCGGCACAGAAAAGGCAAAGGAAAGCGAAAGGAGGGCCTGCTATGATAAAGGAACTGTTCTCACTTGACAAATGGAAATACGCCTTTTACACAGTGAGCCATCCGATGGACGCTTACTATGAGATCCGCCACCGCGGGAGAGGCAGCGTGCCGGTAGCGATCGTGCTGGTGATCCTGTTTTCCTTAAGCTTTTCCATCAATCGCATGTCGGCGGGCTTTATCGTGAATGATGTGGATCCGCTGGAGGTGAACGCGCTCACCGAGCTGGTCGCCGTACTGCTTTTATACCTTCTGCTCTGCGTGGGCAACTGGTCCATCACCTGCCTGATGGAGGGCGAGGGGCGTCTGAAGGATATCGCGATCGCGATCGGCTACGCGCTGATCCCGATGATCATCTGCTTTAATATCGGCACGATCCTCAGCCAGTTCGTCTCCCTCGAGGAGGGGGCGTTCTACTGGATCATCATAGCGCTGGGCGTCGCCTACGGACTGATCATGATGCTGATGGGGATCATGGTGGTGCACAACTACACGCTGGCGAAGACGCTGGTGACGATCCTGCTCACCTTTATCGCGGTGTTCATCATCATCTTTGTGGTGCTGCTGTTCGTGAATCTGATCAATCAGGTATACAGTTTCTTCTACAGTATTTACCAGGAACTGATGTACCGGGCATAGGAGGGGGACGAAATGCGTACAAGAAAAAAAGTCGTGATTGCGTTTGTGATCCTCATTCTGGCGGCGGTCGCAGGCTGGTTCGGATGGTGGCTCTACCGCTATCATTTCTACAATGAATACAGGGAAGCCCTTTCCTCCTACGAGTATGAGGAGGGCGGATCCTTCACACCGCTTGCGGATGAGGAGAGCGACGTGAAGGGCATGAAGCTCGCGGCGCAGAACGAGATCCTGAAGCTCTACGCGAACACGGAGACCGGAGAGGTGGCCGTGGTCGATAAGCGCAACGGACAGATCACCTACTCGAATCCGCCGGACGCGGACTCGGATGCGGTGGCGAGCGGCACGAACAAGAGCTTCCTGAAATCGCAGCTGATCGTGGATTACTTCAATACCTCCAGGACGGAGGGAACGCTGGATTCCTACACCTACTGCACGGAAAAGGAAGACCAGCTCGCAGTGGAAGGGATCGAGAACGGGATCCGCTTCCTCTACACGATCGGCGATATGTCGAACAAGACCGGCCTTGTGCCGCAGTATATCAGCATTGAGACGCTGGAGAACGTGCTGGCGGCGCTCCCGGAGGACGACGCGAGCTTCGTGAACAAGAAATACACAGACAGCACGGTGGCAGAGAATTATAAGGAGCTGCTTCCGTCGGCCGCGAAGGGCGCGTCTCAGCTGCGCAAGCTGAACAAATACTTCGAGGAGGCAGGCTTCACGAACGAGGACTACCTGCGCGAGATGGAAAACTCCGGCGTGGAGGGCGCGGTGCCGATCTCCTTTGAGATTCCGCTGGAATACCGCTTAAACGGCGACGCGGTGGACGTGTCCATCCCGATGAACCATGTGGTGGAGAACGGCGGTGGCGCGATCTTCCGCATCCAGCTGCTGCGCTACTTCGGCGCGGCGGGCAAGGATGAGGACGGCTACATGCTCGTCCCGAACGGCTCCGGCTCCCTGATCTACTTCAACAACGGAAAGACCACGGCGGATAACTATTCCGAGTACCTGTACGGCATCGATCCGCTGGCCGCGGAGTACACGGTGCTGGAGAACACAGAGAACCCCAAAATGGCGCTGTACGGGCTCTTCCGCGAGAAGAGCGGTATCTTCGCCACGATCGAGGACGGCGCGAGTCTCGCTTACTTAAACGCGGGCATCGCGGGCAAGATCAACGAGTACAACTACGTGTATCCGACCTTCGTGATGCGTGGGAACGACAAGCTTTCCATGTTCGGTACCACCGGCAACGAGGCGGACATCCCGATCGTGGAGAAGAATTTCTACGACGCGAACCTCACGGTGAAGTACACGATGCTTCCCGAGGAGGACGCGAGCTACGTGGGAGCAGCGAATTACTACCGCGACCGACTTCTGGACGAGGGAGTGCTGACGGCGAAGGAGGAGACGGACGGCGACATCAAGTTCTACTACGATGTGCTGGGTGGCGTGGATATGACGAAGTTTATCCTCGGCACACAGTACCAGGGTCTGTACGCGATGACTACCTTCGAGGAAGCGCAGGAGATGTCGGACGACCTGAAGGGTCTGGGCGTTTCCAACCAGGTGATGAACTTCCAGGGCTGGATGAATCGCGGCTACTATCATGATGTGGTGGATAAGCTGAAGATCCCGAGGGCGGTCGGCAGCAAGCTGAGCCTCGGAACTTTAAATGACACGCTGGAGCGAAACGGCGGGACACTCTACGCGGACGTGGCGCTTCAGCAGGTGACATACGTCAGCAAGCGCTACTCGGAGAACAACGAGACGGCGCGCTACTACGGCGGCGGCTACATCGC
>CANRDO010000047.1 GCA_947629385.1 uncultured Lachnospiraceae bacterium | reverse complement strand
ATTGCTATTTCGGGAACCCTGACATGGTCACTGATTGTACTTATCTCTGTCTTGGTTACATGGATCGCATCTTTTCCGCTTATATTGTTGGGAAAGAAGGGTGCGTTGGTGGCAATGATTGCTATTAGCATTCTCATTGTACCATTTATGTATATATTAAGTATTTTGATAAAAGTCGATGAGGTATTTCACATTGGTGCGATCATGTCGATTATTTCACTTGTATTTTTGTGGATCATCTATATTATGTATCGTCGACTGAAAGAACGAAAACTACTGGCAACAGGAATTACATTCTTGTTTGCAATCCCATTTACATTTTTGATAAACAGTACATTGGCAAAAATGATTGGAGAGCCTGTGATTGATATTTGGGATATATTATCTGTATTTATTCTGTTTATTATAGCAGTTGCTTTTATCATTGGAGATTATGCAAGGGAAAGAGGTTATATCTGACACTTGATGGACAGTTTGTTGATTGTAGTAAAATAATGCTGGAGGATACTCGATGAGAAGGAATTATTTTATCGAAGGATTGCAGGGGGCCGGAAAAACTACATTTGTTAAGCAGATTTCGGCATACCTGCAAAATTATCAGGTTTTTCAAGAGGGAGATTATTCGCCCATCGAGTTGGCATGGTGTGCTTATGTTACAGAAGAGCAATACGACAGAATATTGGAAGAGTATCCGCTGCTCAGCGCGGAAATCAAAGCCAAAACGACTGAAGAAGGAAACCACAAAATTGTCTGTTATACAAAGATCCCAACAGACGTTCCGGGGTTTTATAAAGACATGGAAAAATATGAGATATATAATGGAAATCTGGATAAAAACGCATTTGAAAAACTGATTCTGGAGAGGTTTGCAAACTGGAATGGTGAGGGACAGATTTTTGAATGTTCTGTTTTTCAGAATATCATTGAAAATCAGATGTTGTATCTCTTAATGTCTGACGATGAAATCCTGGATTTTTACAGAAGATTGAAAAGTACTCTCGAGAGCAGAGCATACAGAATTATTTACCTGGATGTGGAAGATATCCCAGAAACAATCGACAGGATCCGAAAAGAGCGTATCGATGATAAGGGAAATGAAGCGTGGTTTTCTGAGATGATCCGATACGTAGAAAAATCGCCGTATGGGAGGATGCAAAAAGCAAGCGGATTGAGAGGACTCATCAAACATCTGGAGCAAAGGCGGAGGCTGGAACATCAGATTATTGAGGAGGTTTTTCCGGAAAATTCTGTGAAGATTAAAGCGAAAAGCTATGATCCTTTGGCAATTCCTTATTTTGCGCTGGAATAAGGCGAAGTTGAAAGGTGTGCATTTTCGAATTTCTTCTCATAATCCCAAATGCACACCCGAAATGCGCGTTGACGAATCGTTGCATTGTTGCTATCCGTTCAACGCCTTGAACGCGCGTACTACCGCGGCTTTGTCCTCAGCGCCGAAGATTGCGCTGC
This sequence comes from uncultured Lachnospiraceae bacterium, assembly GCA_947629385.1. Taxonomy (GTDB): domain Bacteria; phylum Bacillota; class Clostridia; order Lachnospirales; family Lachnospiraceae; genus Choladousia. The sequence goes on along the minus strand of CANRDO010000047.1, from coordinate 18,700 downwards.
CGGACACGAGCAGATTTGCGCCTGCCTCGACGCAGAGCGGAGCTGTGGTGTCGACCTTAATCCCGCCGTCCACGGAGAGATAGGGGGAGAGCCCCAGGCGGTCGCACTCCGCGCGGATCGCGCGAAGCTTGTCCAGGCTCTCGTGGCGGAAGGCCTGTCCGCCGTGCCCCGGGGTGACGCCCATGACGAGGACAAGTGCCAGATCCTTCAGGAACGGGAAGACCGCTTCCGCAGGGGTGGTCGGGTTGATTACGAGTCCGGCGCTGCAGCCGTAAGCCTTGATCGAGGCAATTGTGGCGGTGATGCTGTTGGCGGCTTCCGCGTGGAACGAGATGCAGTCCGCCCCGGCGTCCACAAAGTTCTTGACGTAGGGCAGCGGATGCGTGATCATCAGATGCACATCGAAATAGGCTTCCGGCAGCGCGTTGCGAAGCCCCTTGAGCACGGGCAGTCCGAAACTTAGATTGTCCACGAAATGTCCGTCCATGACGTCGAAGTGGATCATGTCCGCCCCGGCGTCCAGTACCTCGCGGCAGTCCGCCCCAAGTCTCGCAAAATCAGCTGATAATACAGAAGCGCTTAATTTAATCATTATGTAAACTCCTTATTTTTATTCAAGTCGATAAGTTTGTCCCGCTCATTTCAAGCAAAAATAATTAGTGCTTTCCCTGTCCGTAATACGCGTTCGGCCCGTGCTTGCGCATGAAGTGCTTGTTCTGGATGTTGGCCGGAGCCGAGACTACTTTCGGGTTGATCTGCTCGGTGAACATAGCCATCTTCGCGACCTCCTCCAGCACAACGGAGTGATAGACAGCCTGCGCAGCGTCCTTGCCCCAGGTGAACGGGCCGTGGTTGCGGCAGATGACGGCCGGAACATAAGTCGGATTGATGTCGCGGCCGCGGAAGGTCTCAACGATCACATGGCCGGTGTTCGTCTCGTAATCCTCCTCGATCTCCTCGGTCGTGAGGTTTCTCGCGCAGGGAATCGGGCCATAGAAATAGTCCGCGTGTGTCGTACCGTAGGCCGGGATGTCGCGCCCCGCCTGTGCCCAGGATACCGCGTAGGTGCTGTGCGTGTGCACGATGCCGCCGATCTCCGGGAAGGCGTTGTAGAGAACGAGATGTGTCTTTGTGTCGGAAGACGGGTTCATGTCGCCCTCAACCTTGTTGCCTTTGAGATCCATGACGACAAGATCTTCCGGTTTCAGCTCCTCATACTCAACACCGGAAGGCTTGATTACGAATAAACCTTTCTCGCGGTCGATTCCGCTGACGTTGCCCCAGGTATAGGTGACAAGATTGCGGCGCGGCAGCTCCATGTTCGCCTCGTAAACTTTCTGTTTCAGCTCTTCTAACATATGATTTCCACCTTTCCTACGATCTGCTTGGTTGGCCGTGCATCCGGAAAGCAATCTGAAGCTTTGTTTTGCAGCCCTGCACGTCGAACCGCGTTACAGAAAGTATATCATAGCGCGCCCGATTCATCAATAAATGATGTGAGAAATATTGAAAATATTGAAATAAGATTTTGCTTTTGCTATACTGAATAACAAACGTTTCGGATGAGAGACGGAGTATTGCAGACAGAATGGAGAGAAAAGAAAAATGGGTGAGCAGTCCCCGTTTCAGTCCGCGTTGGCGGATTTTACTTATGATGTGGCGAGCGGCGGCGCCATTCGGCACCTGACGGATTTGGGGTATACGGCGAAGCAGATCTCGGAAACACTTTCCTATCCGACGCCGATGAAACGGATTCAGGAGCAGATGTGGAAAAGACTGCTGGAGACTGAGACGATACTTGCGCAGGAGCCGGGGAGCCCGAGGGAGGTTTCCAAATTCGTCCGGGAATATGACAAATACGGGAGGACAAGCTTTCGCATGGTCTCTGAAACTGCCTTGCAGGAGAGCAGAGTTTGTACCTTGGAAATAAAGGCACACGTCTCGGAAAAGAAAAGACTTTTTGAGCTTCTTCAGCGCAAGCTTTCCGAAAACGGAGCGAAGAATTCTTACGCCGCCTGTGATTTTGGCTTGCTGGCGGCCGACGAGCCGGAAAAATACCGCGAGCTGCTCACCGCGCTGGATGAGCGGAGCCGGGAATATGTCGAGGGGCTGCCATGGGAGAGAAAGCTTGTATACCACAGGCTGAATGAACGGATGCAGGAAATCGTGTTTCGTTTACTTGAGAACGATCTGTGGCGGGGAGATTGCTACTTTCTTGTCACCGGGGAGCGGATCCATCTATAGTCTTTTGCGATCCATAGAATTGATTTCCATGCTTCCATAGAGTGAGCAGAGTCCTTCGGGCAATGACGAAAGCAGAACAGGGCGGAAGTTTTTTCCCTGCGGTAGCCAGGTATATGATTGATAATAGGATAGAGAATTTGCAATTTGCCGACAAATGAAAGGCAGCGAAATGGATGCTAAAATGGTAATTAGAATCAGTGAACTGAAGCTTCGCCCGGATCACACAGAGCAGGCGCTTACAAGTGAAATACAAAGAATCCTGCGGCTTTACGGGGAAAAGCCGCAGTACGAGATCGTGCGCCGGTCGATTGATGCGCGGAAAAAGCCGGAGCTGAAATATGTCTATACCGTGGACGTCGCGGTGGATAACCCGCGCGCGGTGATGAAACGGATCCACAGCAATAAGGTCACGCTTGTGGAAAAGAAGGAGTATGCGTTCCCCTACTGTGGAAAATTTATGAAAAAATCTCTTTCGCCAGTTGTGGTCGGCAGTGGCCCTGCCGGGCTGTTCTGCGCGCTGATGCTTGCGCGGGCAGGGCTTTGCCCCATCGTCCTGGAGCGCGGAGAGTCGGTCGATGAGCGGGTGCGCACGGTCAACCGTTTCTGGGAGAGCGGGCGGCTGAATCCGCAGTCAAATGTACAGTTCGGCGAGGGCGGAGCCGGTACGTTCTCAGATGGAAAGCTGAATACGCTGATCAAGGATCCGGACGGGAGGATCCGTTTTGTGCTGAGAGAATTTGTCCGGGCGGGTGCGCCGACGGAAATCCTGTACCATCAAAAGCCACACATCGGAACGGACGTGCTGGTGGATATTGTCCGGACGATCCGCGAGGAGATCAAGTTGCTGGGCGGAGAATTCTATTTTAACAGCTGCCTGACCAGGATTTCAGCTGACACATCAGGGCAAGACATTTACGAATTGTCGATCAACCACGGCGAGCGCACGCTTCAGACTCAGCATTTGATCCTCGCGATTGGTCATAGCGCGCGGGATACTTTTTCTATGCTGTATGAACTGGGACTTCCGATGCAGGCGAAGGCCTTTGCGGTAGGCCTGCGTATTGAGCATCCGCAGAAGAAAATCAACGACGCGATGTACGGGGTAGATTGCCCACATGAGCTTGGCGCGGCGCCTTACAAGCTGACGCACAAATGTGCGGATGGGAGAGGCGTCTACTCATTCTGCATGTGTCCGGGCGGTTATGTTGTAAACGCGTCCTCAGAGCCGGGCCGGACGGCGGTAAACGGCATGAGCTACAGCGGACGGGACAGTGAGAACGCAAACAGCGCGATCGTCGTCACGGTCTCGCCGGAGGATTATTGCCGGGATCAGCGGAAGAATTCAAAGGATGAGCAGCCGGAAGAAGCTCAAAGCCTGTGTCAGCATGAGGCTGGGAAGGACGATCCGCTCCTGGGAATTGCTTTTCAGCGGAGGCTTGAAGAAGCCGCCTACGCATGCGGCGGCGGAAAAATACCGATACAGCGGTTTGAAGATTTCTGCAAGAACATCCTGACGACTGAATTCAAAACAGTCCGTCCGCAGTGCAAAGGCGCATATGCTCCGGCAAATCTGCGCGGGATCCTTCCGGAGACGCTGAATACATGCGTCATTGAGGGGATTCATAGCTTCGGGCGGAAGATCTCCGGTTTCGACAATCCTGACGCTCTGTTGTCCGGAGTAGAAAGCCGCACGTCTTCTCCGGTGCGCATTCTGCGTGACAAAGACTGCTGCAGCAGCGTGTTCCCCGGTATTTATCCCTGCGGCGAGGGGGCGGGCTATGCGGGCGGAATTACTTCTGCGGCTGTGGATGGCATTCGCGTCGCGGAATGTGTGTGTCATTCGATACAAAATGCAAGTTTCTGAAATTTTAATGGTTTGAAGTGTATACTTTACTGAGAAATTGTGGTAAGATATTAAATGGTTTCGTATGCGGAACGGGCAGAGAGTATCAGGAATGAACGATGAAAGATACGGAATTATCTGCAAACCAGGCGGAGTTTTCGGGGGATGCTCCGCGTACAATGAGAAGCTTACCGAAAGAGGAGCGGCCGTACGAGAAATGCTTTGAGCACGGCGCGGAGTCGCTGACGGACGCGGAGCTCCTGGCGGTAATCCTTCGCACAGGCATCAGGGGCGAATCTGCATTGGAGTTATCGAGGAAGGTCCTTTCCCAGACAAAAGAGGCGAGTGGGCTCCTCGGCATTTATCATATGTCGATCTCTGATCTGACAAAGGTAAAAGGACTCGGCCGCGTCAAGGCGATTCAGCTGAAATGTATCGCTGAACTGTCGCGCCGGATCGCAAGAGCTACGTTTTCGGAAGGGGTATCCTTCCACGAGCCGGAGACGGTGGCGAGATATTATATGGAGGAGCTGCGGCATCTGGAGCAGGAAATCATAATGATTGCCATGCTCAACAGCAAGGGGCGGCTTCTGAAGGACCAAGTCATCTCGAAGGGGACGGTGCGCGCGTCGCTGATCTCTCCGCGTGAGATTTTCATTGAGGCGATGAGGAATCAGGCAGTCAGCATCATCTTGGTGCACAATCATCCGAGTGGGGATCCGACGCCGAGCAAAGATGACATCATCCTGACACAGCGTGTCAGAAAGGCAGGAGCTATTGTGGGGATAGAGCTCCTGGATCATATTATCATAGGGGACTGCCAGGCAATCAGCATGAGGGAGCAGGATTTCTGGCGTGAGGAAAAATCTGTGAGGGGTACTTTGCATGTTATTTCAGAGGATTTGCGGGATCGATCTGGGAACAGATACGATTAAGATACGGGATAAAAATGGCAAATTTTTTCTGTACAGTAAGAACGTGATTGCGCTTCGGGAGGATGGATCTCCACTTGCAATCGGCGATGCGGCATATGAGATCTACGAGAAAAATCCGACAAACATCCGTGTCATCTGGCCGATGGCCGGAGGGGTGATTGCAAATTCGACGGAGATGGAGATGGTGCTGTCCCATCTTCTGAAGAAATTTTCCGGGATCTTTCACAACGGGGCGTCGCTGTGCATCGCTGTGCCGAGTGATATCACTCAGGTAGAGAAGCGCGCGTTCTTTCTTGTCATGCGCGGAAAGATCAATGTAGGCAGGATCCGGTTGATCGACAAGGGGATCGCGGATGCGGTGAGCGCAGGCCTCCCGGTGCTTTCGACACGTGGGCACATGATCGTGAATATCGGAGCTGACACAACGGAGATTTCCGTGATTTCGGCCGGAAAGGTGATCCTAAGCCAGACGATGAAGATCGGCGGACGCAAGCTCGACGAAGACATCGCAACGATGGTGCGCCGCAAGTTTAACCTCAGCATCGGACAGCAGACGGCGGAGTCTTTGAAGAACAACCTGGCGTTCATGATCAACGGCCCGAAGCTGGAACAGAAGGTGTTCGGGATCCATACTCTATCGGGGCTTCCGAAGTCCGAGCTGATCCCGTCGCTTGCAGTCAGCGTCGCGATCATTGATACAATCGACGCAATCATCGAGAATATCAAGTCGATCTACAACCGTGTACCGCCGCAGCTGATGAAGGATATCACACGTGAGGGAATCTATCTGACCGGCGGCGTTTCCATGATCCTGAACCTTCCGGAGTATATTCGCAAGGAGATCGGTATCCCGCTGCATCATATACAGGATCCGCGCAACAGCACGATCCGCGGACTGGTGGAGATTCTGAACAACAAGGATCTGCGGAAATTTACCTACACGCTGAACGATCTTGCGCGAATGCGATAGGGTCGGTGAAAGCGGACAGAGACAATAAAGGCGGACAAATATGAAAAAGAAGGCAAACGAACAATTGAAAAATAAATATATGCTTGCGGTGCTTTCCGCGCTGTGCGTGCTGCTGATCGTGGTATCGTTCCTCGACAGCAGTGTAGTAGCGCCTGTGAAGCAGGTAAGCGGATTTCTGATCACCCCGATACAGAAGGGAATCAATGGCTTTGGCTCCTGGCTGTCCGGACTCACGGACAATTTCGAGGATGCGCAGACCCTTCGGCTGGAAAATGAGGAGCTTCAGGCGAAGGTGGATTCGCTGACGGAGGAAAACAGCCAGCTTGTGCAAGACAGGGAGGAGCTCCGCAGACTTCAGACGCTCTATGATCTGGACAAGCAGTACGACGAATATGAGAAGGTCGGCGCGCGGGTGATTGCGAAGGAGCCGGGCAACTGGTTTCAGCTCTTCACGATCGACAAGGGCTCTGACGATGGGATTGAACCGGATATGAACGTGATCTCAGGGGGCGGACTGGTCGGAATTGTGACAGAGACAGGGCCAAACTGGTCCACGGTGCGCGCGATCATTGATGACAACAGTAATGTGAGTGCAATGGTTTCCACGACCTCGGATCAGTGTATTATCGCCGGAGATCTTCGCCTGATCGATGAGGGTTCTCTGAATCTGATCCAGCTCACGGACGTGGACAACAAGGTTCATGTCGGCGACAAGGTTGTCACATCCTATATCAGTGAAAAATTTCTGCCGGGGATTCTGGTCGGTTACATCAATGAGCTGAACAACGATGCAAATAACCTGACGAAGTCCGGCTATATCACGCCGGTCGTGGATTTCCGTCATGTGCAGGAGGTGCTGGTGATTCTGGAAAAGAAGGTGTATGTGCCCTCCGATTCCAAATCTGTACAGCCGGATACGACCGATGAGACAGACAGTGGTGATGGGACAGAAAACCCTGCCGTCTGACATTAAAGTCTGACGGTGAAATGGAGTGATTGATTTATGAAACGAAAAATCACGATGGCTGCGCTGATCCTGCTTTTTCTTCTTTTGCAGTCTACGCTTTGCCAGAAGATCTCGGTAGCCTCGATCAAGCCCAATCTTTTGATTATTCTGATCGTGTCCTTTGGCCTCATGCGCGGGAGAAAATCCGGTATGATGATCGGATTTTTCTGCGGACTGCTCGCGGATATCTTCTTTGAGAGCATCATCGGATTCAACGCGATCATCTATATGTGGGTCGGCTATCTGAGCGGCTATTTTTACCGGATTTTCTATGACGACGACATTAAGACGCCACTGTTTCTGATCTCGGTCAGCGATCTGGCCTATGGGATCATCCAGTATTGCTTCCGCTTTCTTCTGCGCGGACGCATCCAGTTTTTCAGGTATCTGGGGAGAGTCATACTTCCAGAGGTGTTCTACACTCTGATCGTGACGATCATCTGCTATCGGATCTTGTATCTGATCAACCAGAGACTCAACCTGAGCGACAACAGAGGAGTTGACTATTTTGTTTGATGAAATGAAGAAAAACTTTATAAGGGCGGTCAATTCGCGGGTTCTCGTGATGGTTGTCGTGATCATGCTGATGGCGGCAGTTCTGATCCAGCGGCTGTTTGAGCTTCAGATCGTACAGGGCGAGAGCTTCCAGGACAATTTTTCCCTTTATATCACGAGGGAGCGTTCCCTGCCGAGCTCGCGCGGTAATATTTTCGACCGCAACGGTAACCCCATCGCGTACAATGAGCTTTCCCACTGTGTGACCTTTGAGGACAGCGGAACCTATCCGGATACACATACAAAAAACCTTGCGATCAACGGTATGCTTTACCACCTGATCAATCTGCTCGCAGAGCAGGGAGATACCGTCGTGAGCGACTTCAGGGTGGATCTGACGGAAGATGGCACATACGAATACAACGCAAGCGGGTTCACGCTGAATCGTTTCAAGGCCGACTTGTTTGGACAGGCGCTGATCGACGATCTGACAGAGGAGGAGCTGAATATCACGGCGCCTGATTTGATGGCGATGCTCTGTGATGAGAAGCACTACGGGATTTTCGACGCAAAGGTCACAGACGCCGAGCGGGAGGAATATGGACTTCCAAAGAGCTATACGGATGAGGAAATCCTGCAGCTTGTCTCCCTGCGCGCAGCAATTGCAGCCAACAATTTCCAGCGCTATCAGGCGGTGACGATCGCGCGGGGCATCAGCGATCAGTCTGTCGCGCGGATTCTTGAAAACATTGCGGATTTCCCTGGCGTAGCGATCTCTGAAGAATACCGCAGGATCTATACGGATGCAGAGTATCTCGCCCCGCTGATCGGGTATACTGGTAAAGTATCAGCGGAGGAGCTTGAGAAGCTTCAGGAGGAGGATCCCTCTTACACGGCGAATGATATCGTCGGCAAAACCGGACTGGAGAGCGTGCTGGAGACGACTCTGCAGGGTGAAAAGGGGCAGGAGGTCATTTATGTGGACAGCCTCGGACGTACGCTCGACGTCGCGTCACGCGAGGAGCCGCAGGCCGGGAACGACGTCTACCTGACGATCGACATGGATCTTCAGCGGGCCGCCTATCAGATTCTGGAGCAGTACATCGCCAGTATCGTCTATACGCAGACGATCAACGAGGAAGAGTTTCATTCGGAGTGGATCACCTCGTCCGACGAGGTGAAAATCCCGATCTATGATATCTACTATGCGCTTTTTGAGAACAATGTCCTGGATGTGAGCCATCTGAAGGCAAAGGACGCGTCGGCCAATGAGAAAGCGGTTTACAACGCGTTTCTTGACAAGGCTGCAGAGACCTTTTCACTTATCAAGGACGAGCTTCTGACGGATGCCCCGACGGCCTACAAGGATTTGGAGGATACCTATGAGATCGGCGAGCAGTACCAGGTCTACATGTCCTACATCGTGAATGATATGCTGATGAAGGGCACTGGGATCCTGAATGAGGACGCAATCGATAAGACAGATCCTGTCTACAAGGCGTGGACGGAGGATGAGAGCATCAGCCTCAAGGAATATCTGACGCACGCAATCTCAATGAACTGGCTCGACATCACCAAGATTTCGGGAGATGCCGCGTACATGGATACGCAGGAAATGTTTTCGACTCTGGCGGACTACATCGCGGATTATCTCTATGATGACGATAACTTCTGTAAATTGGTTTATCGCTACATGCTGCAGGAGGATCGCATCAGCGGCGCAGATATCTGTCTGCTGCTTTTTGACCAGGGCGTGTTGGAGATGAACGCAGAGGACTATGAGAATCTGCAGAACGGATCGCTCGGCGGCTACGATTTCATCCGATCCAAGATCTACAATCTGGAGATCACGCCGGCGCAGCTCGCCGTGACGCCGTGCTCCGGCTCCATTGTCCTGACCGATCCGAATTCCGGGGAGGTGCTGGCCTGTGTAACCTATCCGGGCTACGATAACAATCGCCTTGCGAACGAGATGGACAGTGATTATTTCAACAAGCTGAATATGGACAAATCGTCGCCGTTTTACAGCCGGGCGACGCAGGAGGCGACTGCTCCCGGCTCCACGTTTAAGCTGGTCACGGCGGTGGCCGGCGTGATGGAGGGTGTGCTGAACATCGGAGAGGGTATCGGCTGCACCGGTAAATTTGAGATGTGGGATGCGGCGATCAATTGCTGGAATAAATGGGGACATGGAGTGCTCACGCTTCAGCAGGCGATCACGGAGTCCTGCAATATGTTCTTCAACACGATCGGATTCCGCCTTGCAAGTGTGAACGGAGAGTATGAGGATGCCGTCGGCATTGAGGCTCTCACGAAATATGCGTCCATGTTCGGCCTGAATGAAGAGTCCGGCGTTGAGGTGCCGGAATCCTCGCCGAACATCTCGCAGATGGACGCGGTGCGTACTGCGATGGGGCAGGCGGATAACCTGTTCACGACGACACAGCTTGCCCGCTATGTAAGCACGATTGCGAACAGCGGTACCTGCTACAATCTGACACTTGTCGACGCGATCACCGATTCGAGCGGAAGCGTGCTGGAGAAGCATCAGGCCGAGGTACGCAACACGGTAGAGCTTCCGCAGGATCTCTGGAATACGATCCATGCGGGTATGCGCGGCGTGGTACTGAACCATAAAGCGTTCAAGGATTTCAAGGCTGTCTCTGTGGCAGGCAAGACCGGTACCGCGCAGGTGAGCACGGATGTGCCGAACCATGGCCTGTTTATCGGCTACGCGCCATATGATAATCCGAATTCGGAGGATGCGATCGCAATCGCTGTACGTATTGCGAACGGTTATTCTTCGGCGAACGCCGCACTGGTAGCGCGCGACGTGATCTCGTATTATTATAAGGTCGAGCCGGAGGACCAGCTTATCACGGGGCATGCGTCGGAGACTTACGACGATTACGCCATCAACGACTAAAATGCCAAAGTCCGCAGCACGGAGCAATCCGTGGGTTTTATCTGCCAATAAAGGAGGAGACACCCTATGGACCATAGTCAAAGCGCAGTAACGCTCAAAAGCAATCCATACGGTCTGATTCTGAACCTGGATCCGGAGCTTTCGTTCGACGAGCTCTGCGCGGCGGTCGGGGAGAAATTCAAAAGCTCCGCCGGATTTTTCAAAAACGCGAAGCTTGCGCTGACATTTCGGGGAAGGGTACTCACACATGAGCAGGAGTCTCGGCTGATTGAAGCGATTATACAGAATTCGAAAATCGAAGTCATCTGTGTTGTGGATGAGGATAAAGGGACGGAGGACTACTATAGAAAGGCAGTCACACATACGCTGGAAAAGCAGGAGACTGCGCAAGGACAATTCTACCGCGGAACGCTGCGCTCCGGTCAGGTACTTGAGACTGAGACGAGCGTTGTCATTATCGGCGACGTAAACCCGGGCGCGCAGATCATCTCCAAGGGAAATATCGTGATTCTTGGCTGCTGTATGGGAAATATCTATGCCGGAGCGGCCGGGGATCGAAGCTGTTTCGCGGCGGCACTTACGATGAAGCCGATGCAGGTGCGGATCGCAGATAAGACGGCCCGCAGCGCAATCGTGAAAAAGGCGGACAGCGGAGAGTATCCGGTGGAGCCTATGATCGTGTATATCCGGGACGATCATTTGCAGATCAAGCCCATTACCAATGATACACTCGGAGAATATCTCTCTTAAGGTACATCAGATGAGTGAACAGACGGAAATGGGAGGGTGAAAGCATGAGTGAAGTAATCGTTGTTACATCAGGGAAAGGCGGCGTGGGAAAGACGACCTCGACTGCCAACATAGGCGCGGGTCTGGCCCGCATGAACAAAAAAGTAGTTCTCGTCGACACCGATATCGGTCTTCGCAACCTCGATGTTGTGATGGGACTTGAGAATCGCATCATCTACAATCTGGTGGATGTTGTGGAGGGAAACTGCCGTGTGAAGCAGGCGCTGATCCGGGACAAGCATTATCCGGGGCTGTACCTTCTGCCTTCCGCGCAGACAAGGGACAAAAGCGCTGTGTCTCCGGAGCAGATGATCAAGCTTGTGGACAGTCTGACACAGATTTTTGACTATGTGCTCCTGGACTGTCCGGCCGGGATCGAGCAGGGCTTCCGCAACGCGACGGCGGCCGCGCAGAGGGCGATCGTAGTTACTACGCCGGAGGTATCGGCGATTCGCGACGCAGACCGGATCATCGGTCTTCTGCAGGCTGGCGGCATCAAAAAGATTGATCTTGCCGTCAACCGGATCCGGATCGACATGGTGAGGCGCGGAGACATGATGTCCGTAGAAGATGTGCTCGACATTCTTGCGGTCAACCTGATCGGAGCAATTCCGGATGAGGAGAGTGTCGTCATCGCGGCAAATCATGGGGAATCCGTCGTCGGAAGCGACACACTGTCCGGACAGGCCTATATGAACATTGCGCGACGGATCATGGGTGAGAAGGTACCTCTCATCGATCTGGAGAGCAGTGTGACTTTGTTGCATCGAGTCGCTTCATTGTTTCGGAGGAAATAAGGACTGGCATGGGACGTTATCAGGAACGTTACACGCGCACGTCAGGAAAAATCGCGAAGGCACGCACAAAGCTTACCATTGCATCCGACCGGCTCGACTGCAATCAGGCAGAGATGGCGCAGATGCAAGAAGATGTTGCGGACCTTCTTTCGAAGTACATGGATCTGGACCTGGAGCTCTTCGAGATCAGGCTTGAGATCATCAGCAGGACAAAACGAGGGATAAGAAATGTTAAGACAATACAGATTAAGTGATTACAGGTTTCGGCTGGTGCTGTGGGTCGTTGTACTCTCGGCGCTCGGGACCCTGATCATCGGAAGCGCGAATCATGAATACCAGATGAAGCAGACCTTTGGCTTGATCGCCGGAGTCGTCGCCATGATTCTCGTCTCGCTGTTTGACTATACCTGGCTTCTGAATTTTTACTGGCTGATCTACCTGGTGGGAAGCGCGCTGCTTGTCGCGGTTCTCTCGCCGCTTGGCATAACAAGAAATAACGCGACGCGCTGGATCAACATCGGTTTCCAGTTTCAGCCCTCTGATATCGTGAAGATCATGCTGATTTTGTTCTTTGCCAAGTTTTTCGAGATGAGAGAGGACCGGATCAACAAACTGAAGACGATTCTGTTTGCTATCCTGCTGATCGGTATTCAGCTGTTTCTGGTTTACAAGGAGCCGGACCTCTCCACTACAATCGTCGTCGCGATGATGTTCTGCGTGCTGATCTTTATGGCGGGCCTGAGCTACAAGATTATTTGTGGTATTCTCGTGGTGCTGATTCCTGTCATGGTCATCCTCATGAGTATCCTGATGCAGCCGGAGCAGAAGCTGATCAGTGAGTACCAGATGAAGCGAGTCTACGCCTGGCTGCGCCCGGACGAATATCCGCAGGATGCTTATCAGCAGCAAAATTCGATCAAGGCGGTCGGCTCCGGTCAGCTTTACGGCAAGGGACTGAACAACGACGATATCGACTCCGTGAAGAACGGTAATTTTATTCCGGAGACACAGACGGACTTCATCTTTGCGGTGGCGGGAGAGGAACTTGGTTTTATCGGCTGCTGCGGAATTGTGCTCCTGGAATTTCTGATCGCGCTGGAATGTCTGCTGATCGGGCGGCGTGCAAAGGTACTTTCAGGGACACTGATCTGTGCCGGAATGGCCTCGCTGATCTTTTTCCAAAGCTTTATCAATATCTCGGTGGCGACCGGTATCCTCCCGAACACCGGCATCACGCTGCCGTTTGTGAGCAATGGTCTCACATCTCTGATCAGCTTTTGTATCGGGATCGGTTTTGTCCTGAATGTGGGACTTCAGACAAGAAAATATTAAAGGAGGTAGAGCAATGAATGTAGCATTTATCGCGCATGACACAAAGAAACAGCTGATGCAGAATCTCTGTATCGCGTACAGAAGCATTCTTGCCAAGCACAATTTGTATGCGACCGGAACGACCGGGCGACTGATCGAAGAGGCTGCCGCCTTGAATGTGCACAAGACACTCGCGGGACCGATCGGTGGCGAAGAGCAGATCGGTGCGATGGTAGAGCAGAACCAGATTGATCTGCTGATCTTTCTGCGGGATCCTATGAGCTCTCGGCCGAATGAGGCGGACATCAACAAAGCGATTCGTCTCTGCGATATTCACAATATTCCGCTGGCGACCAACATCGGCTCTGCGGAGGTTCTTTTGAAATCACTAGACAGAGGAGATCTTGAGTGGCGTGAAATGTACAGATAACACTCCGCAGCCGTCCATGTATACAGAGCGCGAATGGTTGCGGATACAGGAAAAAGAGAAAAAGGAATCCAAAAAGCAGCGCCGCATGATCCTTGCCGCGTTTATTCTATTTGTGGTTGTGGCACTGCTCGCGTTCCTTGTCTATTATTTTGTGCTGCGATCCCATGACTACACGCTGTTCCGTCCATATAGCCGCACGGATAGCAGTCTTGGCGCGGGCGGAAGTCTGCGCTCGGACAACATCATGGAGCCGTTTGCCTCAGATCTGTGTGTGGTAAACGGAGATGTCAATCTCACAAAGCTGTCGATTGAGGCTTATTCAGCCGGCCTGTTTGATTTGAATGGGCGAAGGACTGTCTATGCCAAGGACGTGTTCGCGCGTCGCTCTCCGGCGAGTATCACGAAGATTATGACGGCGCTTGTCACCTTGAAGTATGGCAATCTTGACGACATCGTGACCGTGACACCGATCGTGAAGGAAATCGAATTTGGGTCCTCTGTGTGTGATGTGAAGGAAGGCGACGTGCTTTCCCTGAGGCAGCTTCTCTATGGAATGATGGTCGCCTCTGGAAATGACGCCGCTATGATGATCGCGGAGCACATAGGTGGCTCTGTCGAAAATTTTGTATCGATGATGAATGACGAAGCCGCTGCGCTGGGAGCTACCGGCACGCACTTTACGAATCCGCATGGCCTGACCGACCCGAATCATTATTCGTCTGTCTATGATATCTATCTGATGCTGAATGCTGCGCTCCAGTACGATACGTTTCAGGACATCATCAGCCGCAAAAATTATTATGCGGAGTACAAAAGGCAGGATGGCACAGATGTCGCCGTGACCTGGGAGTCTACAAATTCTTACTTTACGAATGCTGCGGAGAAACCGGATGGGATGACGATCTCCGGCGGCAAAACAGGGACGACGGACGATGCGGGCGCATGTCTGGCAATCGTGGCGAAGGATTTATACGGAAACCCATATATTGCGATTATTTTGCATTCGAAAGACAAGGATACGCTATATCCTGAGATGAATCAGCTATTGGCCTTGGCTGAAAATTAGTCAGAATGATTCATTTTTGTGTTGTATTTTTTGTGCAGATAGACTATAATCATTTTATCAAATATCTGCCACCGAAGGAGGAGACGACCCATGATACAGTTGATTTTAGGCGAAAAAGGAAAAGGCAAGACGAAGATCTTACTTGACAAGGTGAATTCAGAGATCAAAACAGCTCATGGAAGTATCGTTTATCTTGATAAAAGTACCAAGCATATGTATGAACTAAATAATCGGGTGCGTCTGATCGATGTCTCATCGTTCGCACTCAAATCCAGCGGAGAGTTTGTGGGATTCGTTTATGGCATTCTCTCTCAGGATCATGATTTAGAGCAGATTTATCTCGACAGCTTTCTGAAGATTTCGCAGACAGACGAGAGCACTGTGAATGAGATATTGGACAGGCTCAACGAGATCAGCGAGAAGTACAATGTCACATTTGTGTTTAGCATCTCGATCAATGAGAGCGTGCTTGACCCGAAGTTCAAAGAGAATATCATTGCATCGTTATAGGATTTGCATTTTAAGGATACATAACGACTGCCGCAGACTGCATGGATGACTCCAAATCAGCTGCGGCAGTTGTTTTTATTCTGAATCAGATTCGGTTATTCTCTTCCCATTTCTCGTACTCGGCCGTAGAGACTCAGCACATAAAGACCAGCCAGTCCAACCAGAATATATATAATTCTCGAAATCCACGACATGTTACCAAACAACAGATTTACGAGATCCAGCTTGAAAATTCCAATCAGGCCCCAGTTGACGGCACCGATAATGACAAGAGTGAGTGCTGTGTAATCAAAACCTTTTCCCATGCGCTTTTCCCTCCTTTTTCAGAATAATGATAGTTTCCCCGCAAAAATAGTTTTTATTCAAAAACAAAGGTTGTATCATTTCAGCAAAAATGGTAAGATGATAAGGATGTGATTGGCTATGGCGGAAGAGAGACATGTGGAGGCAGCTTCTTGAAAAAGATCAAGACCAAAAATAAAGTTTCAAAATATCATAAATATTCATTTTTTAATATTGGCACGCTTCTGTTCGGCACGATCTTTATTTATATGATAATTACCGCGTTCATGTATCTGACGGAGAAGCATATCACCGTCTATGAGGTGATGAAGGGAACGATCACCGGCAATTATCGCTTTCAAGCGCTTTCTATGCGTACAGAGGAGATCGTGAATGCTTCACAGTCCGGGAGCGTGCGCTATTTTGAGCACGAGGGCAGCAAGACTTCGGCCGGAAGTGTCGTCTGTGCGATCAATGAGAGCGGAGCACAGGAACCGGTCGTTATCGATGATTTCGCGCTGCCGTCCCAGGACGCGGCACGCCTGCGAAATACGCTCGCCAGTTTTACAATCAATTACAAGGGCAGCGCATTTCAGAAGACCTACGATCTAAAGGCTGGTGTCGATGGAATTATCTCTGAAGTTGTGGAGGACAGTGCAGACAACGGCTATGTCAGTGTACGAAATCAGTGCACGGCGCCAGATTCCGGTTTCGTGATCTATGAGATCGATGGCCTTGAGGATTTGACGGAGGATCAGCTCACGGCAGAGCTGTTCGACCAGACAAAATACAACGCGCAAAATCTGAGAAGCCGGAAAAATGTGACCGCGGGCGAACCACTGTTCAAGCTTGTGACAGAGGAGACATGGTGCCTGTATTTTCCGATCGATCAGAAGCTGCTCACCGAGCTCGCGGACACGGAGAAGATCCGTTTCCGCTTCATGAAGGACAACGAGACCTTCAGCGCTCCGTTTTCCGTCGTGTACAACGGAGATGAAGCGTTTGGCAAGATTTCCCTGGACAATTCTCTTGTGCGATACGCGACGGACCGTTTCCTTGAGATCGAGCTTGTCATGAACAAAAAGACAGGGCTGAAGATCCCTTCCTCGGCGATTGTGGAGCGTTCGTTCTATAAGATACCGGAGGAATATGCAATCAAGAACCAGGACACCGACTCTGAGATCGTCCTGAAGGTGGAAACCTTTGCGGAGGATGGCTCCTCGGAGGTAAAGTATATTACCGCGAACGTCTACGATCATGATGGCAAGGACTATATGATCGACTGTGAGCTTCTCAATCCCGGGGATTACGTGCAGATAGAGGATTCCGTCAAGCGCCTCCAGATCCGTGAGAAGGACGCTCTGACGCTGCACGGCGTTTACAATATCAATAAGGGCTATGCGGTGTTTCGAGAGATTACGGTGATCGACGAGAATGAGGAATATTGTGTGGTGGAGAGCAACAATATTTACGGACTTGCCGCCTATGATTATATTGTTCTGAACGCCTCTGAGGTGACGGCGGATCAGATCGTATATTAATGTTGAGGGGGATATCAGAAAATGCTAAAGGAAAATCTGGCAGCTGTGGAACAGCGCATTGCAGAGGCCTGCGCTCGAGCGGGGAGAAGCCGCGATGAGGTGACTCTGATCGCCGTGAGCAAGACCAAGCCTGTGGAAATGCTATCGGAGGTGTATGACGCTGGCACGCGCGATTTCGGGGAAAACAAGCCGCAGGAGATTCGGGATAAATATCCACAGCTTCCCGAAGATATCCGCTGGCATATGATCGGACATCTACAGAGGAATAAGATCAAATATATTATTGACAAGGTTTGCATGATTCATTCTGTCGATTCGCTTCGTCTGGCCCAGGCGATTGATGAGGCGGCTGAAAAGCTCGGCATTGTTATGCCGGTGCTCGTCGAGGTAAATGTGGCCGGAGAGGAGAGTAAGGATGGAATCCGGCCGGAGGAGACGGAGGATTTCGTCCGAAAGATCAGTGTTTTGCCGCATATTCATGTGGAAGGACTGATGACAATCGCCCCTTATACAGAGAATCCGGAGGAAAATCGTCCATACTTTCGAAATTTGAGCAAATTATGTGTTGACATAAGGGAAAAAAACATTGATAATGTGAGTATGTATAGTCTCAGTATGGGAATGACCGGTGACTATGAGATTGCGATTGAGGAAGGCGCCACAATGGTGCGCGTCGGAACAGGAATTTTCGGGGAGCGATTCTATCCCCGTGCTGAGGCAGATGGGAGAGTATAAGTATGAGTGCTTTGGACAAGTTTTTGAATTTTATGAAAGTAAATGACGACGAGGGCTTCGGCGACGATTACCTCGATGACGACTATGACGACTACGACGACTATGAGGAGGATCGCCCCAGAAAGCGCATCCTGCCCAAGAATTCGAGGGATGATTTTGACGAGCCGGTCAGCGCTCCCGCAGAGAGAGCTCCGGTACAGGCAGATCGCCAGGCGGCTGCGCGCGCAAAGGCAAAGCCTGCACGGCAGGCAAAGATTTCTCCGATGCGCAGTCCAAAGAGAGGCGGCGGCATGGAGGTTTGTGTGATCCGGCCGAAGAGCATGGAGGACGCCCGGGAGATTACCGAGACATTGCTTGACGAGTGCACCGTCGTCCTGAATATGGAAGGACTGGATCTCGATATCGCACAGCGCATTATTGATTTTGCTTCCGGATCTTGTTATGCGATTCATGGCAATCTGCAGAAGATCAGCAACTACATTTTCATCATCACACCGGAGAGCGTGGATATCTCCGGGGATTTTCAGGAGATCCTGAGCGGCGCCTTTGACGTGCCGTCGTTTGGGACGAAGTTTTGATATGGAGAAGGATGAGCTGCTGGTGAAGCGGATCCAGGAGCTTGCAAAGCTCGCGGATCGCAGGGGCTGTGTCACATTTACCGATTTTTTGAATCTGAACGAACAGAATATATTGCATCAGACCACACAAAAGTTTTCCTGGATCAAAGGGGAAACTTTTGGTGGTTATAGTGCGCCCGGCGGCGCACGTTTCTAACGGGTGAGAGTCCCGAATCCGCCCGGTAGTGGGAAGGATATAGCCG
>CANRDO010000046.1 GCA_947629385.1 uncultured Lachnospiraceae bacterium | reverse complement strand
GAAAATCCAGTCTTTACAAGGGTTTAAAGGGTGTCCAACTGTTACGAAAAGGTAATTAGACTGTCAAACTTCCGAGCGCGGCGTTCTCGGATTTTCGGTATGAGGAGAAATGTTTGCGCGAGGATTTCTGTGAGCTTCTGAAAGAAGTGCGGATACGGAAGCTCTGAAAAATTTTATGCCGCCTTGACAAAGGCAGGGCGTGGTGCTAAGATAGTTCACGTACGAAGGGCAAGGACGTCACGGAAACGACGTTCCTGCCCTATTTTTATGCGCAGACCCGCGCAAGGAGTCCAGCTGCCGGCGCAGCACGCGGGTCGCGCGGCGAACAGGGCAAAGAACAGCCCTGCTCGATTATGAAAGCTTAACAGACCCGCGCAAGGAGTTCAGCTGCCGGCACAGTACGCGGGTCGTGCGGCAGCGAAGCAATAAGAGGCAGGTGACATGACATGTATGATTTGTGCAGGGATGCCGACGCGATCAACGAACAGCTCGCGCGGTACGGAGTGAAGTTCGGCATATACAAAAACGGGGAGTTCAAGGAGCAGCTGTTTCCGTTTGACGCGATCCCGCGCGTTATCGACGCGGACGAGTTTGCGTATCTGGAGCGCGGGCTGAAACAGCGGGTGACGGCGCTGAATTGTTTCCTCGCGGACATCTATACAGACAAGAAAATCGTAAAGGACGGCGTGATCCCGCCGGAATTCATCTATTCCTCGTCGGGCTATCTGGCGCAGTGCGAGGGCGTGCGGACGCCAAAGGGCATCGCAAGCCACATTTCCGGCATCGATCTCGTCCAGGCGAAGGACGGTACCTGGTATGTGCTCGAAGATAATCTGCGCGTGCCGTCCGGCGCGTCCTATCCGCTGATCGCGCGGGAGCTCTGCAGGCGCGCGAGCCCGGCGACGTTCCGCGAGATGAAGATCGAAGACAATCGAAATTACGCGGGACTGCTGAAGCAGGTCATGGACTATGTGAACACGGGCGGGGACAATGTCATCATGACGCCGGGGCGCTACAATGCCGCGTTCTTCGAGCATTCCTATCTGGCGGAGAAGACCGGGGCGGCCCTCGTGACCGGAAGCAATCTGTTCGTCGAGAAGGATATGCTGTACTATCTCGATTACAACGGGAAGAAGCAGCGGGTCGGCGCGCTCTATCGCCGTCTTTCTGACGAGTATCTGGATCCGATGAATTTCCTGCCGGAGTCCGTGATCGGCGTGCCGCATCTGTTCGACGTGTTCCGCAAGGGCAATGTGGCGATCCTGAACGCGCCGGGCAACGGCGTGGCCGATGACAAGGGTATCTACTATTTCGTTCCGAAGATGGTAAAATATTATCTGGGCGAGGACTGCATCACACACAATGCGCCGACGTACCTGCCTTATTACGAGGAGGACCGGAAGTATGTGCTCGACCGCTTCGACGAGATCGTGATCAAGGACGTCGCGGAGGCGGGCGGCTACGGGGTCGTGTTTGGAAACAAGCTGACGCGCCGGGAGAAGGAAGACATGATTGCGCTCATCAAAAACGAGCCGAGACGCTTCATCGCGCAGGACGTGATCGATTTCATAGACATCGATATCATGGAGAACGGCGAACGCACGCCGCGCAAGGCCGATCTGCGCGCGTTTGTTCTGACGGACGGGGACGTCTCGGTGTGGAAGAGCGGCCTGACGCGCTTCTCGCGCAACCCGGATTCGTTCATCGTCAACTCGTCGCAGGGAGGAGGTTTCAAGGATACATGGGTATTATCACGGTAGAAAAGGCGGATCATCTGTACTGGCTCGGGCGTTATTCGGAGCGCGTCTACACGACGCTGAAGCTCTACTGCGACGGCTACGACAGCATGATCGATCTGGACGACAGCTATTATATAAAGATTTGCGAGCTTTTGGACATTCCGAACATCTACAGCTCGAAGGAGGATTTCATCACGCGCTACGGCTACGACAGGAGCGACCCGAATTCCATCCTGAGCAATCTGCTGCGCGCCTACGACAACGCGATCGTCATGCGGGACGAGATCGGGACGGAGACGTTGGCCTACATCCAGATGGCGGTGTACGGGCTGGAGGCGGCCGCGGCGAGCCATGCGCCGATGATGCGGATCCAGAAAGTGGTCGACAATCTTCTGGCGTTCTGGGGCTGTGTGGACGACCAGATCGACGGGCGCTGCGTCCGCGGCGTGATGAAGTTCGGCAAGCGCGTGGAGCGGCTGGATCTCTATCTGCGCTTCCGCCGCAGTCCGGCGGAGCTGCACCGCGGCTATATGCGTCTCGTGCCGCGCGCGAAGGAGAGCGGTATGCCCTACAACGCGGAAGTGCTGGAAAAACTGAAAGGGATCATCGACGCCCCGGTCGTGGACTACGACGCGGCGCTGGTGCAGCTGGGACAGATCCTGAATGTGTGAGAAGCTGCTGGAATTTTCCTATGAGATGCGATCGGAATTCGACCGGGAGATCACACGGCACGATTTCCGGCTCATGTGTCTTCCGCGAAGCGGGGCGTGCCAGAGGGTCACGGACGTCCGCTGGAGGGTGTCGCCCTACACCTGGCTTTCGAGTGGGCAGGACGGCTTCGGAAACGCGTGTATCTACGGGGCGGCGAGCGACCATCACAGCGCGTTTGCCGTCCGCGTCGCGGGGCATGTGAGGACCGGATTGAGCGAGGCTGAAATGCCGGATCGGATTCCGTGGGAGGTGTTTTTGTATCAGACGCCGGTGACCGCGCCCGGCGCCTTTGTCATGCGTTACTATGAGAAGCTTCGCTCCGGGGAGCCGCTCTCCGGGAATAGCACGACATTTGCCGGAAGCACTGGGATCGAAGCGGACAGGCCGGGAGAGCTTCCGCGGGGACAGACCGGGACATCCGCTCCTGCTTTTCGGGCGGGTCAGAAGGAAAATTACGCTCTGCGGAGGGCACTTTATTTCATGGATTGCCTGCACCGGGACTTTGTCTACCAGAGCGGCGCCACCGACACCTATACGACCTCAGAGCAGGCGATGGAGAAGGGCTGCGGCGTGTGCCAGGATTTCGCGCAGCTTCTGATCACGCTGTGCCGGATGGACGGGATCGCCGCGCGCTACGTAGCCGGAATGCTGGCCGGGGAGGGCGAGACGCACGCGTGGGCGGAGGTCTATTCGGACGGGCGCTGGTATGCGCTTGACCCGACGCACAACTGCGCGGCGGACGGCAGGTACATCAAGCTTTCGCACGGCCGGGACTGCAGGGACTGCCTTGTCAACCGGGGCGTCTATTTCAACCCCGCGCAGGAGACGCAGACTGTGCGTGTGAGCGTGCGGCTTGTTTCAGAAAAAGAATGAGGAGAATGAGGATATGATACAGACAGTGACGAAAATCGCCATGCCGGTGGACGAGACGCTACGAATTGTAAAGAACCGCATCGGCTCGGGGCAGGGGAAGCGGATCAGCATCGTTACCGGGACGCATGGGGACGAGCTCGAGGGACAGGCGGTCTGCTTCGAAGTGGCGAGGCGCCTGCAGGAGTGCCCGGAGCTTTTAAGCGGAACGGTGGACATTTACCCGGCGCTGAATCCGCTCGGCATCGACTCGATCACGCGCGGGATCCCGGGCTTTGATCTGGATATGAACCGGATCTTCCCGGGCACGGAGGACGGGGCGATGACAGAGTACATCGCGTCGAAGATCGTCGGGGACATTGCGGGCAGCGACGTGTGCATCGATATCCACGCCAGCAATATTTTTCTGCGCGAGATCCCGCAGGTGCGGATCAACACACAGACGTCGAAGGAGCTTGTGCCGCTGGCGAAATACCTGAATGTCGACTTTGTGTGGGTGCACGCCGCGGCGACGGTGCTGGAGTCCACCCTGGCCTATTCGCTGAACTCGATCGGGACGCCTACGCTCGTGGTTGAGATGGGGGTCGGCATGCGCATCACGAGGGAATATTGCATGCAGCTCACGGAGGGAATCTTCAGTCTGATGAAGCATATGGGCATCTGGTCCGGCGAGGCGGGCGAGCCGAGGAAGCCGATCATCTCCACAGACGGACAGGTGCAGTTCATCAACGCGGCGGCCTCCGGGATCTTCATTCCGCAGGTCGAGCACACGAAGCAGGTCAGAAAAGACGATTACATCGGGGACATCGTGAGCCCGCACGAGGGAAGGGTGGTCGAGCGCATCCTTTCGCCCTGCGACGGCATGGTGTTTACGCTCAGAGAATACCCGGTGGTCGACGAGGGCTCGCTGATCGCGCGGATCCTGGAGGTGTAGGACGATGGAGAGGAAAATCATTTATGAGTTGAAATCGCTTTACCGGGACAGCTTCCGCGTCACCGGATTTGAGTTCGGACAGGGGGAAAAATCGGCCTGCATCGTCGGCGCTCTGCGCGGAAACGAGGTGCAGCAGCTCTATACCTGCTCGCAGCTGGTGCGCGCGCTGAAGCGTTTGGAGGCGGAGGGGCATGTCCGGGAGGGGAAATCGATCCTGGTCATTCCGTCTGTGAACACGCACTCCATGAACATCAAGAAACGCTTCTGGCCCACGGACAACACCGACATCAACCGGATGTTCCCGGGGTATGATCTGGGAGAGACAACGCAGCGCATCGCGGCCGGGCTGTTTGAGACGATCAAGGATTACAAAAACGGCATCCAGTTCGCGAGCTTCTACATTCCGGGTGTGTTTGTCCCGCATGTGCGGATGATGAAGACCGGCTATGAGAACGTCGACATGGCGCGCGAGTTCGGCCTGCCGTACATCGTGCTGCGCGAACCGCGCCCCTACGACACGACGACGCTGAATTACAACTGGCAGGTGTGGGAGTCGAACGCGTTCTCCCTGTACGCGGGAACGACAGACCGGATCGACTACGGCGACGTCACGCTCTCGGTGAACGCCGTGCTCAATTTCCTGCGCAAGGAGGATATCATCGAGCACTCCGCCTTTGTGCATGAGGGCTACATCGCGAGCGTGGTGGAGGAGAGCGCGCTGGTCCATGTGCAGACAGCAGCGGCGGGCATCATCGACCGCTTTGTCGCGCCCGGGACAAATGTAACCCGCGGGGACGTCCTCTCCTGCGTGCTGGATCCCTACGACGGGAGCGTGCGCTCGGAGATCGTCGCACCGGCAGACGGCGTCGTGTTCTTTGCGCAGGAGGAGCCGCTCGTTTACGCAAACGCGGCGGTGTATCGTCTGATACGGGGATGAAACTCTTGACAAAATGAATTGCAATGGCATGCGGCTGAGTTTGCGGCGCCGGGATATTGAATTGGCTTTGTAGAATAAACTGTAATGGCATACGGCTGAGTTTGCGGCGTCAGGCTGCTGAATTTGCTTTGTAGAATAAACTGTAACTGTGTATGACTGGGGCGGCCCATCGAGTGGGCGGCCTCTTTTTTGCACTCTTTGGACGTGGGCAAGTTATCTGTGCTGTCAGTGCGCGAATGTGTGTGCCGGCGATGTGCTCTTTGCGGAGGAGACAAGTTTTTAGGTTGTCATTGTACATATTTGACGTTATAATAATTTTGACAGAAACAAAGATACAGAACACAGAGAAACACAAAGAAACACAGAGAAACGTAAAGAAATACATAGCAACACAGACAAAAATTATTTTATTATTGTGTGAATGCAAAAAGAGAGGAGAGAACAGTATGGCAGAGACATGGACAAAGAAACTTGGCTTCGGCCTGATGCGGCTTCCGTCGCTTGACCCGAACGATCCGTCGAAGATCGATATCGAGCAGGTGAAGAAGATGGTGGACGCCTTCATCGAGAAGGGCTTTACCTATTTTGACACCGCCTGGATGTACTGCGGCTTCAAGAGCGAGAACGCGGCAAAGGAGGCGCTGGTCGACCGCTATCCGCGGGACAGCTTTACCCTCACGACCAAGCTGCACGCCGGGTTCATCGAGACGAAGGAGGACCGGGACAAGATTTTCCGGACGCAGATGGAGAAAACGGGCGTCACATTTTTCGATTATTATTGGCTGCACGACGTGAATTCGCACAGTCTGGAGACCTTCGAAAAGCTCGACTGCTTCCGCTGGCTGCAGGAGAAGAAGGAGCAGGGACTTGTGAAGCACATCGGCTTTTCCTTCCACGACACGCCGGAGCTTCTGGATAAAGTGTTGACAGAGCATCCGGAATTTGAGTACGTGCAGCTGCAGATCAACTATCTCGACTGGGAAAGCAACGCGATCCAGTCGCGGAAATGTTACGAGACGGCGGTGAAGCACAAGAAGCCGGTGATCGTCATGGAGCCGGTGAAGGGAGGCACGCTCGCGAAGATCCCGGAGGAGGCTGAGCGCCTGTTCAAGGACTACAATCCGAAGGCATCGATTTCGTCCTGGGCAATCCGCTATGTCGCGAGCCTGGACGGTGTATTCAAGGTCTTAAGCGGTATGAGCACGCTGGAGCAGGTGCTGGACAACACCGCCTTCATGACGGACTTTGTGCCCGTGAACGACAAGGAGAAAGCGCTGATCAAAAAGGCGGTCGAGATCATCAACGGCAGCATCGCGATCCCCTGCACCGGCTGTGAGTACTGCATGCCGGGCTGCCCGCAGCAGATCCCGATCCCGAAGTGCTTCTCGCTCTACAATGCGGATAAGCAGGAGGTCGAGACGAAGGGCTGGACCCCGCAGGGCGAATACTACGACAACATGACGAAGAACACGGGGAAGGCGAGCGACTGTGTCGAGTGCCGCCAGTGCGAGGGCGTCTGTCCGCAGCACCTGCCGATCACGGATTATCTGAAGACAGTCGCAGCGTATTTTGAGAAGAAATAGAGCGCGAGGTTGCCGCCCAAAAAGCGAAATTGCCGTGAAATCTGTGCCATATTGTTTAAATGTTAAGAAAATTTAAGATTATTTTAAAGCTGAGGTAAGAACTATCCATTATAATTGTGAAGAGAATGTGTGAGAGAAAGGAACGGCAACGGGATCTATGCGGAAGCTCAGGGAAATCATACCGGGCGAAATGTACCTGCCGCTTTTTCTGGCGGTCGCCTGCAATACGGTAACCTATTTCGGTACGCGGCTGCTGACGACGGGGCGGATGCACTACGACATCTCCTGCGCGCTGGATTCGCAGATCCCGCTTGTGCCGTGGACGGTCGCCATTTATTTCGGCAGCTATCTGTTCTGGGTCGTGAACTACATCATCGGGGTTCGGCAGTACAGAGAGAAGGCGTTTCGGTTTATCAGCGCGGACTTTGCCGCGAAGCTGGTCTGTCTGCTCTGCTTCCTGCTCTTTCCGACGACGAACACACGCCCGGAGATCACGGGAAGCTCCGTCTGGGATTCGCTGATGCGTTTTCTCTATGAGATCGATGCGGCGGACAATCTTTTCCCTTCCATTCACTGCCTGACAAGCTGGTTTGGCTTTATCGCGGTGCGGAGCAATGAGCGTGTGCCGAAGTGGTATCGTGTGGGGTCCCTTGTCATTGCGCTCGCGATCTGTGTGTCGACGCTTACGACGAAGCAGCATGTCCTTATAGATGTGTTTGCCGGCGTGGCGCTCGCGGAGGGTAGCTATCGGCTTGTGGAGAAAAGCGGATTTTCGAGGCGTTACAGGAACATCGCAGGGAGGCTTCACGGGTGACGGGAAGGGGTGAAGATCTGCTTGAACAAGAAATTGCGGGCTCTGGTCATTGCAGGCTTTGTGATCCTTCTGGCACTGCTTGCGAAGCTTCTGTTGGGCCACAAATTCAATTCGGTCGAATCTCTTCAGCACTACATGGAGCGCTTCGGCGTGGCGGCGCCGCTGTTTCTCACAGCGTTTCAGGCGTTTCAGGTCGTAGTGCCTGTGATACCGGGCTATTTCGGCTGTGCGGCCGGCGCGATCATGTTCGGTACGATGACCGGATTCTGGTGCAATTATATCGGGATCAGTGTGGGATCCATCATTGCCTATTTTCTGGGAAGGAAATACGGGATCGATCTTGTGCTTACCATGTTTTCGGGAGAGATGTACGAGAAGTGGAGCGATCGGATCCGGAAGAGCAGATCCTACGGGCTCTTTCTCTTTATCGCGACACTGCTGCCGCTTTTTCCGGATGATTTTCTGTGTTATTTCTCCGGGATGACCAAGATGAGCAGCAGGAAATTTATCTGGATCATCATTCTCGGAAAACCATGGTGCATTCTGGCCTACAGCATTGCGTTCGGGCTGATCAAGTAGAGGGGGCATGTCATGAAGAAGAGGCTATTGGGATACTATGATTACACGGTGATACTTACATACTGCGGCATGCTTTTCGCGTTCTACGGGATATTGTGTGTGCTGGGACAGAAATACTGGGAGGCGATCCTCTGCCTGATGTTTTCCGGCGTCTGCGACATGTTTGACGGAGCGGTGGCGTCCACGAAGGAGGGGAGAACCGAGCAGGAGAAGAATTTCGGCATTCAGATCGATTCGCTGAGTGACCTGATCAGCTTCGGCGTACTGCCGGGTATCTTTGTATATATGATCTGCGGGAAGAGCAGGCTGGCGGCCGTGGTGGCTTCGGCGTTTGTCCTGTGCGCGCTGATCCGTCTGGCATATTTCAATGTGCTGGAGGCGGAGCGCCAGAAGAAGAGCGAGGGAAAGCGCAAGAGCTACCTTGGTGTCCCGGTGACGACGATCGCGATACTTCTTCCGATCGTCTACATCCTGTACGATCACCGCATCTGCAAGAGAGTGATCTGTTTTCCGCTCCTTCTGCTCGCGATGGGGATCGGTTATCTGTCGCCGGTGGAGATCAAAAAGCCGGGCATCATCGGAAAGATCGGGCTGATCGTTCTCGGTGCGCTCGAGGCGATTGCGCTGTTGTTCTTTATGGGATGGGATGCGGTATAAATGGGATACAGTATGAAAGAGTCAGCTTCACTTAGATTTCTATATGGGACCGCCCCGGGAAGGCTTGCCCTTCGGTTTTTGATACAGCCGAAAGTGTCGAAGGCCGCGGGACGGTTTCTTTCGTCGCGCGCATCCGCGTGGATTGTGCCATATTTTATCCGAAAACATGGGATCGATATGGAGGGAGTGGAGGTGCCGCAGGGCGGTTTCCCGTCGTTCAACGCGTTTTTTGCGCGGAGGAGGCGGAACGCGTTCGCGGGCGTCGTGTCCGAAACGGAAGATCTGAACGATTCGGGGAACCCTTCCGATATGCCCGCCGGGTGCCTGCTCAGCCCTTGCGACGGCTTCCTGACGCCGATCCCGATTCATGGGAATACCATATTTGATATCAAGCACACAAGGTTTTCTCTGGAAGACCTGCTGAGAGATAAGGCGCTTGCCGCGCGCTTCCAGGACGGACTGGCGCTTGTCTTTCGCCTGACGCCCGCGAACTATCATCGCTACTGCTACGTGGCGGACGGCACGGTTCTGCGCCATCGGAGGATCGCCGGGAAGCTGCACTGCGTCCGGCCGATCGCGCTGCGCGAGATTCCCGTGTTCGCGCAGAACAGCAGGGAATACCAGCTGATGCGAACAAAAAATTTCGGGTTGATGGTGCAGATGGAGATCGGAGCGCTGCTCGTCGGAAAGATCTGTAACGAGCGTCTGAGCATGGAGACAAACCACGTCCACGCGCGCGAGGAGAAGGGATACTTTGAGTTCGGCGGCTCCACGATCATGCTATTGCTGGAAAAGGGCGCTGTTACTGTTCGGGAAGAGCTTTACACCCGCAGAAATGCGGATGGGGAGATCCCTGTGAGAGCAGGAGAGGAGATTGCCGGGACCCGTTGAGAAATTTTGGATATTAATGCATTTCATGAGAATCCTCACAGGCTAAAATGCGATACAATCGTATTTTGGCCTTATTTTTTGTGAGCGATTCTCAATAAAAAAGCAATGAAGTATAGTACTTCATTACACGGTTTGAAACACTCAATTCTTCATTTTTACGTCTGATACGATGGGATTTTATCACCTGAAAAGTCGTATGTCAACCGTTCCTTTAGCTTTATAAAATATTTCCAGAAATAATAACTGTTAATTCGTTTTTAATTCCATTTATTTTCTGACTTATTGAAGGACATTTTCCATTCTTTTCCATTTATTTGCAGTCAAAATTCTGGTCAGCAATCTTGTCTGCAAATTCACTGTTTCCGGGGTTTGCAGATGGATTACCCTTTCTGAATCATTTTATTCGCAGTCAGATTTCTGGTCATACAAAGACAAGATTCCCTGAAATGCAGAGGATTTGGCCTAAAGTGTAATGAAGTACTATACTTCATTACACCCCTGCAGAATCTGCATACCTGTCAAGAAGGGGAGTCAGTATGGGAACAGTGTTGTTCAGACACAACCAGGAAGCATACGAAGCGGCGGTTGCCATGCTGAAGGAAAAAAGCCGTGCGGCCGTGATCCATCCGACCGGCACGGGAAAGTCCTTTATCGCCTTTCAGCTGTGCGCGGATCATTCGGACAAGACTGTATGCTGGCTTGCATCTTCGGAATACATCTTTCGGACGCAGCTGGAAAACTGGGAAGCGGCGAACGATTCAAATATCACAAATATTCATTTCCTTACATACGCGCGTCTCATGCTCATGCAGGAAGATGAGCTCGGAGAACTGCAGCCGGACTACATCATATTAGACGAGTTCCACCGCTGCGGCGCGAAGATGTGGGGGCAGGGCGTGCAGCAGCTGCTGAATAAGTACCCGGACGTCCCGGTGCTCGGCCTCTCTGCGACGAACATCCGCTACCTGGACGGACAGCGGGACATGGCGGACGAACTGTTCGGCGGGAACATCGCTTCCGAGATGACGCTCGGGGACGCGATTGTGCGCGGCATCCTGAATCCGCCGAAGTACGTGCTCTCGATGTACTCCTGTCAGAAGGAGCTGGAGCGTTACCGTGACCGCGCGAAGAACGCGAAGAGCAAGGCAGTGCGGGCGGAGGCGGAGAAATACCTGGAAGCCCTGCGTAGGGCGCTTGAGAAGGCGGACGGGCTGGATGAGATCTTCCGGAAGCATATGACAGGAGATGAAAATCCATCCGCGCAGTATGAAAGCCCTGGACGGACAGAAAACACCGGACAGACAAAAAGCTTGTCCGGGCGATTCGGGAAATACCTCGTCTTCTGCGCGAACTACGAGCACATGCAGGAGATGATTGCAAAGGTGCCGGAGTGGTTCGCGAAGGTAGATAAAGAGCCGCACGTCTATTCGGTCTACTCGGAGGACGCGCAGGCGGAGACAGAATTCGCGAGGTTCAAGGCGGACGGGAGTGAACACCTGAAGCTCCTGTTCTGCATCGACATGTTAAATGAGGGCATCCATGTCGACGATGTGAGTGGGGTGATCCTGTTGCGGCCGACTATTTCGCCGATCATCTACAAACAACAGATCGGGCGTGCATTATCCACCGGGAAGAAGCAAGGTGAGAACGCCGTGATCTTCGATGTGGTGATGAACATAGAGAATCTGTACAGCATCGGGACAGTCGAGGAAGAGATGGAGGCGGCGATTCGGTATTACCGTGACCGGGGAGAGAGCAGCCTTATCGTGAACAAACATTTTCACATCACGGACGAGGTGCAAGACTGCATGCGTCTGTTTAAAAAACTGAATGAGACGCTGGGCGCTTCGTGGGAGCTGATGTACCAAGCGGCGGAGCAGTATTTTGAGATACATGGAAATCTGGAAGCGACGAAGCGGTATGTGACGGAGGATGGGCTGTCGTTGGGACAGTGGCTGGACACGCAGCGCAAGGTGCATGCGGGGAAAACGAAAGGAGTCCTCACGGAATCACAGGTTGCGCGGTTGGACAGGCTGGGCATGCGCTGGGAGTCGAGGAGCGACCGAAACTGGGAGCGGAACTTCGCTGCGGCGCAGGCGTATTATGCGGAGCACGGGGATCTGCTGGTGAATGTACGGGACGGAAAATATCAGGGAGTGGACCTTGGCAAGTGGCTTGCACAGATGCGCACCTACAGAAAGAGCGGCATCCGCGGCGGCTACCTGACCAGGGAGCGTGCCGAAGCGCTGGACGCGATCGGGATGATCTGGGATGTGCCGGATTACCTCTGGGAACAGAACTATCATGCAGCATTACAGTATCATAGAGAGCATGGAAATCTGGATATCCCATACTACTATGTGGCTCCTGACGGCGTGAAGCTTGGCGTCTGGATCGCAAACATACGGTTCTCCAGAAGGGCGAAAGGCACCGGCAGGGCGGAACTGACCGATGAACAAGTCCGGCGCCTCAATGAGCTTGGGATGATCTGGGAGAACAAGAACAATGTCATTTGGGAACGCTCCTATGCGGCGGCTTGCCATTATCGAAAGAAATACGGAAATTTAAATATTCCGGTCGCCTATGTGACGGAGGATGGCTGTCATCTGGGACGCTGGATCCGAAAACAAAAAGAAACTTATTATTCCAGCATGAGCGAAGAGCGCAGAAAGAAGCTGGAAGTACTCGGGGTGAAGTAAACGTGATCACGGTGACTACGCTTTACTTTTTCTATGTACTATTTGGGAATATAGATTCCAAAGGGGCTTGCCGGTGTGAGATGCCTGGTGCAGGGAAAACTGTTGCAAGAGGTTTCTGGGAATACTCACGGATACGTCCGGGGGGGGGTAATGGGCTATGTACAGGAAGGTTACGCAAGGCTGGCTGAAGCATCTTGATTTTATTGTGCTGGATCTGCTGTGCCTGCACGTAGCATTCATCCTTGCCTACATGGCAAAGCATGGGCTGGCAAACCCTTATGCCCATGACAGCTATCGGAGTATCGTGATCGTATTTACCCTGATGGATCTGGTACTCACCATATTTTTCAGTTCGATGAAGGACGTGCTGAAACGCAGCTTCCAAAGAGAGCTCAGGGCAACGCTGATCCATACGGGGCTGTTAGCGGTTACAGTGACGTTTTACCTGTTTTCCGTAAAGGATTCGGAAAGCTATTCGCGAGTGTTTTATTATCTGATGCTCGTGTCTTATTTTTTTCTGAGCCTTCTGGCTCGTATGGGCTGGAAAGTGGTTTTGCAGAAGGGGCCGTTCAGGGAAAAAACTTCTCTATTCCTGATCGTTTCTTCACAAGATGCGCAGCAGATTGTTGAAGACATCCAGAAAAACACGCACGGGATGTATCGGCTGTCCGGGATGGCACTTTTTGACAAGAACATGAAGGGGCAGAAGATTTGCGGTGTGCCAGTGGTGGCCTGTAGGGAAGACGCCATTGATTACCTGAAAAGAGAGTGGGTCGATGAGGTACTTGTCACAGTGCCGGAAAAACTATCCGGGGCAAAGGGCGGGACAGGGCAGAACCCAGGACAGACAGGGGATTCAAAGCAGGATCAGGGGGAATTATACCAATCTCTGCTCGACATGGGGCTTGTTGTGCATATTCGGCTTGCCGGCTTGGAGCAGTATGCAGGTGAACGCCAGACAGTGGAACATATCGGTAAGAGTACGGTGCTGACCTACAGCCTGGGCAGTGTCACACTGGGGCAGGCATTTGCGAAGCGGACGATCGACATCATCGGGGGGATTGTGGGCTGCCTGATGACCGGGCTGCTGTATGTGGTGATCGCCCCGATGATCTATATCAATTCACCCGGCCCGATCTTTTTTGCACAGACACGCGTGGGGCGCAACGGGAGAAAGTTTCAGATGTATAAGTTCCGTAGCATGTGCCTGGATGCGGAAGAGCGGAAGCAGGAGGTAGCCGTGGCCTGCGGGCTGGACGGGCAGATGATGTTCAAGTTCGAGGCAGACCCGCGGATCATCGGATCAAGAATTTTGCCGGGCGGAACCTATAAGAAAGGTATCGGGAATTTTATCCGGGACTGGAGTCTGGACGAGTTCCCGCAGTTCTTCAATGTATTGAAGGGCGACATGAGCCTGGTGGGGACACGCCCGCCGACGGTGGATGAGTGGGAGAAGTACGAGACACACCACCGGGCGCGGATGTCGATCCGCCCGGGGATCACCGGGTTGTGGCAGGTGAGCGGCCGGAGCCGTATTACGGACTTCGAGGAGGTCGTGGAGCTGGATCGGCAGTACATATGCGGGTGGAGCCTGTGGCTGGATCTGAAGATTCTGCTGAAGACGGTGAGTGCTGTCTTCAGGCGGGATGGGGCGATGTGAACACAGGATACAGAATCAGAAAATTAACTGGGCATGGAAAACATATAGGGGTGAAAAGGAATATGGTTCGGGACAGATTGAGATTCCAGGGATTCATCAGTACGGTTGCGGATGTACTGGCGGCTTTTGTTTCCTATGTCCTGGCTGTCTATATCCGGTACCATATCTTGGAGAGCAAGCCGGGTCTGAATACGCTGTCTATACCTTACCTGCTTATCGCGCTGGCCTACAGTGTCATCATCGCAAGCATACTCGGATATGTAAGGCAGTCCGGCGGGCAGGGTTCCGGCATGGAATACGGCCTGTTCGCTATTAACGCGGTCGGCTGCCTGTTCTTGCTGGCGTTCTTGTATACGATTGGGGAACAGTATTTCTCACGTTGGGCGCTGGTGCTGTTCTGGCTGATCTCAAGTGCCCTGCTGTTCCTGAAGGATATTGTGCTGACGCTCGCTTTCAAAAAGAGACAGAGGGCGGTCAGCAGGAAGACACGTGTCGTGGTCATTGGGAGCGGAAGGAACTGTAGTGATTATATCCGTGCAGCAGGGTATGAGGACAGCT
The DNA here is from genome assembly GCA_947629385.1 of uncultured Lachnospiraceae bacterium. Lineage (GTDB taxonomy): Bacteria > Bacillota > Clostridia > Lachnospirales > Lachnospiraceae > Choladousia. The sequence goes on along the minus strand of CANRDO010000046.1, from coordinate 6,252 downwards.
GTGATTTTACGATCGTGGGTTACATCGGGGAAAAGTCACGCATGTTCTTTGGGTGCAGGTTTGAAAAGGACGGAGGCTGGCTGGGCAGGTATTCCGAGGCGGAGGCTGTCCTGGAAAGGGCAATGCCGGATGAGGTGGTGTTTGCCCCGGAGGACGGGGAGTTGGGGATACTGGAGAAGCTCCTGCCCGTAGTGAGGAAGCTGGGCATCAGGGCTTGCCTGGTTCCGGGTTTCGGTAGGTACATCCCGGAGCATGCTGCGGTCAGACGCATCGACGGGCTGAAGGTGATCGACCTGGAGGAAGGACAGGAAAAGACGGCCAGCGGGATCTACGGGCTCGGCCTTACACTCTCTGTCGTGTTCCTCATCCTGATGCTGATCATAAAGCGTTTTCACATCGGGAACGTAGGCAGCTTTGGGCCATACGAGGCGTACCGCTGCTTCATCTTTGCAGTGGCAGGCTATTTCCTGTTCTTCTGTCTGAAAGGGCTCCTGAAGGACAGAAGGCATGGGAATACGGCTGCAGCCATGGGTACGGCACTTGCCGGGACGGCGACCATCCTCCTGTATGAGGCGGCCTATACCCAAGGCGTGAAGTTCGCACGGGATGCCGGGTTTGACCTGAAAATGACACTGGCAGTTATCGCGGTCTGCTGGGCCGTGTCGGCGATTGTGGAACATATGTCAAAGGATGATTATTCGATCCTGATGTGAACAGTGATCGAAGGACAGGCGGCGACAGCTGTGCAAGACCGGGATTTGCAGGAAACTGCGGAACACATATAAGCTGGTGGGGACAGCGGATTGGAGAAATGAAATGAACTACCTTATATTCGGAGGTTCCGGTTTTATCGGGACCCATCTGATTCATCTGTTAAGAGAGGAAGCCGTGAAGCCTGGGGATAAGATTTACGATCTGGATCTCGTAATGCCCGGCGAGGAAGGGGTGGTTCCAGGAATCGTAGAGAAAAATGAGGGCGTAGAGTACATAAGGCTGGATGTGAGGAAGCCGATTGCCCTTGACTTTATTCCGACAGAGGACGACATCATTTTTAACCTGGCGGCGGTGCATCGGACGCCGGGACATGAGGATTATGAATATTTTGAGACGAACATCCGCGGAGCGGAGAATGTGACTGCATTTGCGGAGAAACAGGGTATTCGAAAAATACTGTTCACGAGTTCAATCGCTCCTTACGGCGCGGCAGAAGATTTAAAGGAGGAGACAACCCTGCCAACTCCGAATACCCCATATGGGATCAGTAAGCTGGTGGCTGAGAAGATCCATGAGGAATGGCAGAAGGGAGATGCATCCAGGCGGGAATTGACTATCGTGCGCCCCGGCATTGTGTATGGGAAAGGCGAACATGGGAACATGACGCGGCTCTACTGGGGCATACGGAAAGGGTATTTCTTCTATACCGGGAGAAAGGACACGATCAAAGCCTGTATCTATGTGAAGGAACTTGTCCGCTTTTTTAAATATCGGATGATCGACAACCATTACATAGGGACAGACACCTTTAACTGTACGTTCGAGCCGGCATACCGGATTGACCAGATCTGCGAAGCGGAGATGAACGCTACGGGGATAAAGCGGAATATCCCGGTGATTCCGGGAGGGCTGCTGATGACCGCGGCGAGGATCCTGGGACCGATCGGCGGGAAGAAGGTCGGCATTCATCCGGCGCGGGTGAAGAAGCTGATGATTTCTACAAATATCAGTGGGAAGAAAATGGCAGGGTGTGGGTACCGGCCAATTTATACGTTGGAAAAAAGTTTCGAAGATTGGTTCGAGGATTGCGGAAGAGAAGGGTTGACATGATAATCACCAGAACTCCATTCCGAATGTCGTTCTTCGGGGGCGGCACAGATATGGAAAGCTATTTCAGAGAAAACGGCGGCGCTGTGCTGTCAACAACTTTTGATAAGTATTGCTATGTGACGGTAAGGCACTTGCCTCGCTTTTTTGACTACAGTACAGAACTTTCATATTCGAAAACAGAACGGGTGACAGACATCAAGGACATCAGGCATCCGCTTATACGGAATGCAATGGTGATGCTGGACATGCATGAGATAAGGCTTACATATGAGTCAGACCTGCCCGCCCGTTCAGGCCTGGGGACAAGCTCATCCTTTGCGGTGGGGATGTTGAATGCCTTTTATGCCTTAAAAGGTAAATATGCGGACAAGAAGAAGTTGGCCGACGAAGCAATTTATCTGGAAAGAGAACTTTGCGGGGAGGCAGGAGGCTGGCAGGACCAGATCGCAGCGTCATATGGCGGATTCAACCGGATAAATTTTAATGAAGCCGGATATGAGGTACTGCCTGTGATCGTCTCCCCGGAAAGGAAGAGACAGCTGAACGAGAGGCTCATGATGTTCTTCACGGGGTTTACAAGGTTTTCGGCCGACATTCAGGTTGCCAACTGTATAAGCAAAAAGGAAAAAAGGGCACAACTTAAGGAGATGTATTCCCTTGTGGTTGAGGCGGAAAACATACTGACCGATAAAAATGCTGACCTGGATGAATTCGGCAGGCTGCTTGGTTATACATGGAAGCTGAAACGGCAGACGGGTTCGGCGGTATCTACGGACAGTATTGATGAATTGTATGAAAGAGGAATGGCTGCAGGCGCTATGGGTGGGAAACTGCTGGGCGCAGGCGGCGGGGGATTTCTTGTGTTCTACGTCCGGGAGGAACACAGGGAGGATGTCATGAGGGCGATGAAAGACCTGCTGTATATACCGTTTGAATTTGAGAACGAAGGGACGAGGGTTATTCACTATTCACCTGAGAACTATTCGCTGATTTAAAGAATTCCTCGTAATTTTTTATACAAGAAAAAGCAAACCTTGGAGGATACAAGATGAAAGGAAAAATGGGGATTTTTTGGAATCCGGCGCATCGTTTAATATGTGGGGGGGGAATAAAGCATACATTTGGAAAAATGTTTGAAAATCTAAATTTTATCTTTTTTTCTAACGCAGTTTCAGCGGAAGCAGATATTGGAGAAAAAACAGAATTTAAGCATCATGGACTCGGGTGTGTCGTTCATGGTAAGGCGAAAATAGGCAATGATTGTATTATTTTTCAGCATGTAACGATTGGAAGCAAATGGAGCAAGGCTATATGCGAGGATGAAGCTCCTGTTATTGGAGACAACGTGATGATAGGAACTGGTGCAGTGATATTAGGAAATATAACAGTTGGGGATAACAGCATAATAGGAGCAAATTCGGTCGTCTTAAAGGATGTTCCGGCTAATTCGATTGTTTATGGAATACCGGCGGAGCCAAAAAGGAGAACAGTGGTTGAAAACTAACAAGATAAAAATGCAGATTGATTTTTTGATTAAGAGATATCCCAAACTTGACATATGCAAAGCCGATATAGTGAAAGCGTATGAATTATTGCAGGAATGTTATCTGCTTAGGGGGAAACTGTTAGTTGTAGGAAACGGGGGCTCTGCGGCAGATTCAGAGCATATCGTAGGGGAGCTGATGAAAGGATTCAGGAAAACGAGAAAACTTGGTGACGAGCAAAGAAAGAAACTTATTGAAACAGACATGAAATTAGGAACGATTCTTGCTGAAAAACTCCAAGGTGCTTTACCTGCGATTTCGCTGAATGGACATCCTTCCTTAGCTACGGCCTATATGAATGACTGTGACCCTCTCCTGTGTTTTGCCCAGGAGGTAAACGGGTATGGAAATAAAAATGATGTATTTTTAGGTATTTCAACAAGTGGAAACAGTGAAAATATTCTCTATGCTGCGGTGACTGCTAAAGCGAGAGGCATGAAAGTTATAGGGCTGACCGGGGCGAGAGAAAGCAGGCTGTCAGAGATTGCAGACGTGTGCATAAAAGTCCCTGAGACCGAAACATATATGATTCAGGAACTGCACCTGCCTGTTTACCATTGCTTGTGTCTCATGCTGGAAGAAAGGTATTTTGGTGAGGATTAATGAAAGTACTTTTGATATCGTTTTCACATTACCCTACCTTACAAAACTATTTGTATCTGTTGAAGAAGAATCTCATAAAACAAAATGTTCAGGTTTATACGCTGGGAGATAGTTGCATTTCAACAACATATGATACCTTGGACAACAGCTATTTTGTGGATAATATTGACAATGCTTCTCCCTCGTTGAAGAATGGGAAACTGTATTTTCAGCAGAGAAAGAGAATACATTCTATAATCGATAATATTGCTCCGGATATAGTGCTTTTTACTTCAAAACATATTTGGAATTTCATGATGATGCCTTATCTCAGGAAAAGAGGTCTTAGAGTATTCCACGTATTTCATGATCCGATAGGACATGCAGGGACAAATGTCAGTAAAGGAGTGATCTTGTATAACAAAGCTATTTCGAGATTTCTCTATGGAATAATCGTACATTCGGATATCTCATTTGAAAATACGGTTAAATATATTAAACCGGTCTGCGAGATTAGGAAGGTGCCGCTGGGGGAGAAAAAATGGCTGCCTTATAGACAACCCCAGGATTTTAATAAAAGACTACTTATCTTCGGAAGAATATCTACATATAAAGGTTGCGAATTTATACCGCGTCTGGCAGAAGAGCTTATGAAAAGAAACGTAGATTGTAAGCTTATTGTAGCTGGAAAGGCCCTTAGTGATGTTGATAAGAACCTATTGGATGGGATCAGAAAATGTAGAAATGTTGAACTGAGGAATGAATTCATCCCTGAGTCGGAGCTTCATGAGTATTTCTATTCAACGGATGCAAGCCTGATATTACATAAGTCCATTAGTCAATCAGGAGTTATCATTGATGCATATAGACACGGACATCCTATTATCTGTTTCGATATTGATGGAATATCTGAATTTATAACTCCTGATACAGCACTTGCTGTTGCTAAATTTGACCTCTCTGCTATGGCTGATACTATTTTGAAATTTTATAATGATTTTAACCAATATGCGAATATGTCTTTTGGTGCATATGAGTATGGGAGAAATCTCTTTTCAGAAGATAAAATGGCAGCTTTGATATTGGATTTTTTTAGAGACAAGATACAAGGAGAACAAAAACGGTGACTGTGTATTATTCGATTCTTGCATGCCTTACGTCTTTAGGAATCATCAAGAGTGTATCGAAATATAAAATGGATCGATTAATTGTTGGAGTTTCGGCGTCGATTTTGTTCTTTTTTGCCGCCATGCGAAGCATTGATATCGGAGCAGATACGGTGCAATATTGTAGTCACTTTTTAAAGATTGCGGCAACAGAATGGAGAAATTTGGGCAGTTATAGTAATGGTTATTATGGGGATATTGAATTTGGATACAAGATTTATAATAAAATACTATCTGTGTTCGGAAGTCGGCAAACAATTACGATAGCGAATAGTTTGTTACAAATCGGATTAATTTCTGTTGTGATAGTCAGGCAATCAGATAATAAGTGGTTGAGTTATTTTTTATACTTTACATTTTGTTTTTACCAAACAGCATTAAACCTTACACCGAGTTCTTTTGTATCCTATTTTATGTTCTTGTCATTTCCGTATATAAAGGATCAGAAGTTACTGAGGTTTCTTATTTTTGTTGGGATAGGAATGCTGTTTCATACGTCCGCAATTTTTTTTATACCATTGTATTTCCTGAACAAGATAGAAATTACGAAAAAAAGAGTGGTTTTGGTATCTGGGGGATTAGGACTAATTTGGATGTTATTTCCTATTTTTATTAAAAACATCATATATATAGTACCTCAAAAATATATCTGGTACATAGATCTTTCCAGAGAACATCGGGGTAATACAGTTGAATTAATTGTTCTTCTGGTACAAATCATAGCTATTGTTTTTTGCATAATACAGCTTGAAAAACATAAAAGAAGGGAGATTATAGAAGAGAATCGATTGATTTCCTGGATGCTACTTTTCGAGATAATATTGTATGTGTTATCGATAAAACTGTCAATGTTTCAGAGAGGGGCATTTTTGTTTTCACCCTACATTATAGTTGTAATACCTAATATAATAGACAAAATTCGAAGTAAGAATAAGAAAAGAATTACTACAGCATGTATCGTTATATATGGGCTTATATTATATATTCTAAGAGTCCAAATAAATAATGTTGGTACGACTATGCCATATCAATTTTTTATTTAATATATTCCAATAAATGATATGATATTGGGGTCAAAAGCCTGTCTATAGTACCTTGAAAAATTCATATATTTTGTAATAAATACAAGCCGGAAT
>CANRDO010000045.1 GCA_947629385.1 uncultured Lachnospiraceae bacterium | reverse complement strand
AAGAGTAAATGCCAACTGTGCAGAGTTAAACTCCACAGAGATAACAAAGGGTGGAATTTAAAATTTCAATTTTGGAACCAGCCGATTTTTAAGATTCGGGCTTGACATTTTTAGAATATGGATTTATAGTTAATACGGATTTGAAGATTGTAGTGTCCACATAAGAAAAAGCGAAAACCTCCAGAGGTGCTTCTCTGGAGGTTTTCTTGTCCGCTATTTACGTTGGACCGGTCCGCAGGCTGTGTTTAACGCTCCCTGTCCAGCCATTTGCAAATGAAATACGAGATCACACTTGCCACGACAGAGAGGATAATTTTGAAGATTGAGTCCACTGTTACCACCTCCTTTCCGCTGGAGGTACACAGCATAAATATATTATCACATAAATATAATATAAACAACATAAATTATCATAAAAATAAGTGACATATCAATGTGATCTGCTTGACGTGAGGAGCACAACGTGCTAGTATAAATTTCGTGCACACGATATTGTGAAAGATGTATCGTTTAACACATGATATAGTGTTTTTGGGGGATTTGGTTATGAAGTATCATAATATCACAAAGGACGACATGCTCAACGGCGACGGGCTCCGGGTGGTGCTCTGGGTGGCGGGATGTTCGCACTACTGCGAAGGCTGTCAGAACCCGGTGACCTGGGATCCGAACGATGGCGCGGAGTTCGGCGAGGAGCAGAAGCAGGAGATCTTTCACGAGCTGGATCAGTCTTATGTCTCGGGGATCACGTTCAGCGGCGGTGACCCGCTCTACAGCACAAATGAGCCGGTGATCCTGGCGCTTGCGAAGGAGATCAGGGAGAAGTATCCGGACAAGACGATCTGGCTGTACACGGGATACGACTGGGATTACGTGCGGCAGCGCGAGATCGCGAAGTATATCGACGTGCTGGTAGACGGAGAGTATATTCAGGCGCTGCGCGACACGCAGCTCCACTGGCGCGGCAGCTCAAACCAGAATGTGATCGACGTGCCGCGGTCGCTGGCAGCGGGCGAGATGATCCTGCACGGCGATGATGTCGCTGTCGGAAAGCAGTACGGTGAATGTCCGTCGTGCGATACGGATAAGGTGGAACGCGCGGCGCAGACCCGGTGAGCGGACAGGAAGACATATATGGGAATATAAGTCAAAAGTCAGAAGATAGAAAGAAAGCATAAGAGGAAATCAAAAGAGAAAATCAAAAGAGGAAATCACAAGAGAGAAGATCGCTTACAAGAGGAAGACACAAGGGGAAGAACAGAGATGGAAAAAATCAGGATTCAATATCTGAACGATAAGATCAAGCGTTTGGAATACATTGACGGCAAATCAGATTGGATCGACCTGCGTGCGGCCGAGGATATCGTGCTGAAGAAGGGCGAGTTTAAGCTGGTGCCGTTCGGCGTGGCGATGCAGCTGCCGAAGGGCTATGAGGCGCATGTTGTGCCGCGCAGCTCCACGTACAAAAATTTTGGAATTATCCAGACAAACCATATGGGGGTCATTGATGAGACGTACGCCGGTCCGAATGACTGGTGGTACATGCCGGTGTATGCGCTGCGCGATACGGAGATTCATTTCAATGATCGCATCGCGCAGTTCCGCATTATGGAGCATCAGCCGAAGATCGTGTTCGAGGAGGGTCGGCTGGACGCGCAGGACCGCGGCGGAATCGGAAGCACCGGGACGAACTGAGCATATCCGATGCCTTCGGAGAAAAGAATATTTCCCGGATCAGGCCTGTTCGATGACCGTTCCGGTCTTGCCGAGATATGCGTCCAGCGCTTTGTCGATTGATGTGATGACGGCCTGGCGCCCCTGCTTCTGGAGAACGAAGTTTACAGATGCTTCGATCTTCGGGAGCATTTTATTTTTGCCGAATTCGTTGTTCGCGATGTGCTGCTTCGCCTCGTCTGTTGTCATGTGACGGAGCGAGACAGGGGCTTCGCTCTCATAGTTGATAATAACAAATTCCTCGTTTGTGAGGATCATCAGCATATCCGCGTCAGTCAGATCCGCGAGTCTGCCGCTGATGAGATCCTTCTCGATGACGGCACTTGCGCCCTTCAGACTGCTTCCCTGCTTGAGCACAGGAATACCACCCCCTCCGCCTGCGATCACGATGTGCCCGGCGTCCGCCAGCGCATTGATTGCATCGATCTCCACGATGTCGAGGGGTCTGGGCGAGGCGACGATGCGCCGGAAGCCTTTTCCGGGCTCCTCCGTCACGGAATTGCCCTTCGCTTCCTCGGCGGCGGCTTCCTCGGCTGTCATATACCGCCCGATCACCTTGACCGGGTGATAGAAGGTCTCATCGTAGGGGTCTACGGTAACCTGTGTGAGTACCGTGGCGACTGTGCGGTAGATGCCGCGCAGCAGAAGCTCCGAGCGCAGCGCGTTCTGAATGTCGTAGCCGATGTAGCCCTGACTCATCGCTGAGCAGATGGACATTGGAGCGCCGTAGGTCTCATGAAATTTGGCAAACTCGTTCATCGCTGTGTGGATCATGCCGATCTGCGGAGAATTGCTGTGTGTGATAATCAGCTGTGCGCCGTTCTCGACAAGGTCAGCGAGGATCTTCGCGGTGGACTTCAAAGCGATCTGTTGTTCTGGAAATGTTGTGCCGAGAGCCTTGTGGCCGAGCGCAACGACAACTCTTTTTTTCATATAGGAACCTCATGCTTTCATAAGAAATAAAATGATACGATCATTATAATCTTCCTTGTCAGAAAAAGCAAATCTTTTGTATCCGAAACGGAAAGGGAAAAGAGGGAGGCATATTCGGGATGGCTGTCCCATATATTGAAAGTAAGGCAGTCAGGGGTAGTCAAACGGTACAAGGGATGGTGGCATGGTCGGACAGAAAGACTCCTTCTATGGAATATTTTCCGCGCGCTTGCGGGAGATTCTGCAAAAGGCGGATTTGGATCTTGGCAGTCTTCAGGAGCTGCGGCTGCGCTCCGGGCGACCGGTGCTTTTACAGTATGGCGGGTATGAGTATGGCCTGCTGCCGGATGGAGCGCTTACGAGGGAGGCAGCGCGGGGAGTCTGTATCAGTCGGCCGGAGCTCGAAGAGACGCTGGAGCATATTTCCGGATATTCGCTGTACGCATTTGACGAGGAGCTCAGGCAGGGCTTCCTGACGGTGCCTGGAGGACATCGGATCGGAGTCGTGGGAAAGCTTGTCCTGGAGGATGGAAAGGTTCAATGCATTCGCCATATTTCCTGCATGAACATTCGATTGTCGCATCAGATACGCGGCTGCGCGGACGAGGTGCTGGGGCACCTTGTGGCAGGAGGAACCCTTTGCCACACGCTGATCATTTCTCCGCCGCGATGCGGAAAGACGACACTTTTGCGGGATCTGATCCGTCAGGTATCCGACGGCACGAGATGGCTTGCAGGTATGACGGTCGGGGTGGTAGATGAGCGCAGCGAGCTTGCCGGCGCGTATCTCGGCGAGGCTCAGAACGATCTTGGAATGCGCACGGATGTGTTGGAGGGAGCTCCGAAGGCGGAAGGTATGATGATGCTTTTGCGTTCTATGTCGCCGCAGGTCATCGCGGTGGACGAAATCGGGAGCAGTGCGGACAGCTACGCGCTGGAAAATGTGTTTCACTGCGGCTGCAGGCTGATCGCGACTGCGCACGGAACCTCCCTGGAGGACATCAGGAGAAAGCCTCTGTTTCACAGGATGGCGCAGGAGCAGATGTTTGAACGCTATGTGGTGCTTGAAGGCGATCCGGCCGGAAGCGTGAGAGAAATATTGGATGGGCGGGGAAACTGCCTGTACCGGCGGCGTGAGCAAGCCCGGACAGGCAGGAAAAAGGTCTATACCGAGGGTGGCTGCGGCGGAGGTGACATGCAGGATGATGTGGATCGCGACGAAGACTGCCGGGATGCTTTGCATCATGGCGGCCTGTGTGTTGACAGGGCTCGGCCTTGAGCGGCGCATAAAGGACCGCTGGCAGCTTTTTCGGGAAATGCAGGAGACACTTACTTTTCTTGAGAAGGAGATGACATATCACAGATCACCGATCTGCGAGGCCTTTCGTCTGGCGGCAAAGCGCTGCAGGACGAGACTCGGGGAGACCCTTACCGAGGCAGCGGAGCAAATGGAAAAAAGGAGCGGACGCAGCTTCCCACTGATCTGGGAGGACGCGCTTGGGAAAACGATTCCTTCCGGCTTGCTTACCCAGGACGAGACACAGCTGTTCATCGAGGTGCGGGCGGCTCTGTGCAACACGGATATTGTCATGCAGAAAACACTTTTGGAGAAATATGTGGACAGGTTTCGGATGATGGCCGAGACAGAGGCGCAGGTCTGCCTTGAGAAGGGCGGCATGTACAGAAAGCTTGCGGCAGCGGCGGGCATATTTCTGGTGATTTTGCTTATTTAAGAGGGCGGAGCATGAGTGTGAATCTGATTTTTAAAATAGCGGCTGTCGGAATACTGGTCTCTGTGCTGGGGCAGATCCTAAAGCAGAGCGGCAGGGAAGAGCACGCGTTTCTGACCGGAATAGCAGGGCTGCTGCTGGTGCTGTTCTGGCTGATCCCGTATATCAGCCAGCTGTTTGAGACGGTCAAATCACTGTTCGCACTGTGAGGTGGCAGGATGAACATGATCAAAATTGCCTGTCTGGGACTTTCAGGCGTGATGCTGGGATTATTTCTGAAGCAGATCAAATCCCCGTATGCGGAAATGATCAGTCTGGCGACTTGTCTTCTGATTATTTTTTACAGTCTGTCGAGACTTTCGGCGGTGTTTGAGATCATCAACACGATCGGCGCTTATTTTTCGGAGCAGAAGGATTACTTTAAAATCCTTCTGAAGATCATCGGGATTACGTATGTGGCGGACTTTGCATCCAACATCTGCAAGGATGCGGGATACAGTGCAATCGCCGGACAAATTGAGATTTTCGGCAAGATTTCAATCCTGGCGATCAGCTCGCCGATCATTCTTGCCCTGCTCGAGACGATCTATGGATTTTTGTGATGGGAGAAGCTATGAGGGGGATCGTTTCTTTGCTGTTGGCGGTCGTTTTGTCCATGGGGACAGTCCGGGCTGTGGGAGCGATGGAAGCGCCGGCCGCGTCCGGATCTAACGAAACTTTGGACCTTGCGGGCGAGCTGGAATCTTACTTGAGTCTTGATGAGATCGAGAGCGGGTTTCGTGAGCTTTCCGGACAGGAAGAGTTCTCCTTTTCCGACACGGTTCGAGGGCTGCTTACGGGAGAGATACCGTTTTCTGTCCATGACCTTCCACGTCTGCTTGCGGAGCTTTTTCTGGGACAGCTGCAGCAGCAAAAACAGATGGCACTGCAGATCCTGGTGATTGTCATGGCGTCGGCTATTTTTTCAAATTTTGTAAAGATCTTTGATAACAGCCAGATTGCCGATATCAGCTTTTTTACGATGTATCTTCTGATATCCACACTTCTGATGAGGTCGTTTATGACGATGAATCAGGATGTTGTGAAAACCTGCAGCGCGATTGGACGTTTCATGCAGATTTTGCTGCCGTCATACCTGGTGACTGTGGTGATAAGCGCAGGCACGGTCTCTGCGATCGGCTTCTATGAGATTACGGTTCTTGGGATACAGCTTTTGCAGCTGCTGATCATTCGGCTTGTTTTGCCTGCGATTAATTTTTATTTGCTGCTGCTTCTCTTAAACCAGATGACCACGGAGGATCATTTCTCGCGTTTCGCCGAATTGGCGGAGACGGTGATACGTTGGGTCACGAAGACGATCTTCGGGATCGTGGTCGGACTGCAGGCGGTGCAGGTGTTGACTGCACCGGCGCTCGATTCCCTGAAAAATTCGGCGTTTCAGCGCTTGGCCGGAAGCATTCCCGGAATCGGCAATTTGCTGGATGCCGCGACGCAGACGGTGGTGGGCTCGGCAGTGGTGATCAAAAACGCGGTCGGAGTGGCCGGAATGCTTGCGCTCGTGATTCTTGGTATGATGCCGGTTCTGCGGCTTTTAGCTTCGATTCTGATTTTTCGTCTACTGTGCGCCCTGATACAGCCGATCAGTGAAAAGAGAATGGTGGAAGGGATTGCGAGCATTTCAAGAGGAACCGTTCTGCTCCTGCGTATTCTGGCCACCTCTCTGTCCGTATTCATTATTTCTCTCGCGATGATCACGGCTGCGATAAGAGGAAAATGATTTGACAGGGCGAAAATTTTGTTGCCGGCAGTGGAAAGCGGATGCGAAAGGAGAAGCGTGGCAGTGACACAGTGGCTGAAAACCCTGGCCGGATGCCTGTGCGTTCTGACCGTTCTGATGCATTTGATCCCGAAAGGAAAATTCTCCGGCTATGTGCGGTTTTACGGAGGGCTTCTCTTTTTTTTGGTCGCGGCGGGACCGATCTGGAAGCTGATGGCCGGAGAGGGAGAGCTGGAACGACTTCTGCAGCTGGAGTTTCTTCGAAACGATTATTATGACCTGGAATCTTCGGTGACAGGCATGGCGGAGCTGAAGAATGATCAGATCAGGGAGGCTTACCGGGGTGAGATTGTGCGGCAGATATGTGAGATTGCTTCCGCGTATGGGATCAAGGCGGAGGATGTGCAGGTCACATTTGGTGAAGATGGGTACCGTATGACGGGTGTTTCTCTGTGTGCAGGCATGGCATCAGCTGCTGCTTTTGCCACGCCGGAAAGGGCGGGGGATTCGCAGGGCATGGGAGTAGGGGATGATCCGGCAGAAGATCAGATAGATTTTGCATCCGCTGCTGAGTCGTTGAGACGGGAGCTTGCAGGTGTCTATGCGCTGGATTTGAGTCAGATTCGCATCAGAACAGGGGAAAGCGGGAAATGGGAAAATGGCTGGACAAAATAAAATCCTTCAAAAAAGAACAGATCTTGATTCTGCTGCTGTGCGGTGTACTTCTTCTTGTGATTGCGGTGCCGACGGATGATTCCGCGACACGAACTCAGTCACAGACAGAGCCGCAGATAAAAGCGCAAGAGAATGATACAGCATCTTCTCTTTCGGGATCTGAAAAGGATCGCGTGCAGCAGCTGGAGAGTCGGCTGAAAGCGATACTGAGCCAGGTGGAGGGAATCGGAAAGACGGAGGTGATGCTGACTCTGAAATCGGATGGGAGGAGGATCATCGAGAAGGATATCGAGCAATCTCAGGGAAAGGAGGAGAATCAGGAGGAGAATGCGGCCGCGGTCTCGGACCAGGCGAGCAGCAGTGAAAATACTGTGTATCAGAGGGATGCTCAGGGAAATGAGCTCCCGTATGTCACAGAAGAACTGGAGCCCGAGATCGCCGGGGTTCTGGTGATCGCGCAGGGTGCCAAAGACGCGTCGGTCATTTCTGAGATTACTGAGGCGGTGATGGCATTATTCGGGGTGGAGGCGCATAAAATCAAAGTAATGAAGATGGAATGAGGAGGACAACGTGAAACGTATTTTTAAGAAGAACCAGATCATCATTACGGCGCTGGCGATCATGATCGCTGTCGCAGGCTACCTGAATTTTTCAGGTACGCTTCTGAAGGATAAGGCGGATGCGGTGAGTTCGAGTGACAACACGCTGCTGGTGACCGATGAAAATGTCTATGCGGATACGTACACGGACGATTATTCCGATATTGTGAGTCTGGATGCGGATGTCGCAGATGAGTCGGATACGGCAAAACTCGATGCTCCGGGCACAGGCGTCGGGGAAGCGGTGCTGGCGAGCTCTACGGTAAGTGACAATGTCCTGGCTGAGGCGAAGCTGAACCGGGAGCAGGTGCGTGCGAAGAGCAAGGAGACGCTTCTCGAGGTCATCAATAATGCGGAGATTTCGGACGACCAGAAGCAAAATGCAATCACTGCCATGACAGATATGGCGCAGAATGCGGAGAAGGAAGCTGCGGCGGAGCTTCTTCTGGAAGCGAAGGGCTTCGCGGGGTGCGTCGTGAGCATCACGGACGGAAGCGCCGACGTGGTCGTAAGCGAGACGGATCTCGGCGACGCACAGCGCGCACAGATTGAGGACATTGTCAAGCGCAAGACAGAGATTTCAGGCGAGAACATTGTGATCACAGCGAAGAGTACGACGGATGTGACATCTGCCGGTTGAGCGGAAAACATAGTGGGGATTTTCAGACAGGCATTCTGTCGTCCTAAGGAGTGGGCGCGGGATGCCTGTCTGCATGTTTGAGGTAAAAGCAGCTGTTTTGCTGCCCGTCACCTGTGTACGGCACATTTTAAGACGAAAATAGAGGGTTTCTTTTTGAAAGTATTTGTGATAGAATACCGTCATATGAAGACATGATGGGAGAAAGCTATGAAAAGTACGACGTTGGTAATCATGGCGGCCGGGATCGGAAGCCGCTTTGGACAGGGGATCAAGCAGCTTACTTCGTTTGGCCCGTCCGGAGAAATCATTATGGATTACTCGATCAACGATGCGATGGAGGCCGGGTTCAATCGGGTAGTATTTGTGATTCGAAAGAGTATGCTGGAGGATTTCAGAAGCATCATCGGAGAGAGAATCGAGAAACAGCTTCCGGTATACTATGCGTTTCAGGAGATGGAGGATCTTCCGGACGGCTTTACCGTGCCTGAGGGCAGGACAAAGCCGTGGGGGACCGGACAGGCGATTCTCGCCTGCAGGGGGATTGTGCAGGAGCCCTTTGCCGTGATCAACGCGGATGACTATTATGGGAAGGACGCGTTCCGGAAGGTGCATGATTATCTGGTTTCCGTCGATTGGGAAGGACAGAAAAAGTATCGATTCTGTATGGCGGGCTTTGTCCTGAAGAATACCTTGTCTGAGAACGGGGGAGTCACCAGGGGACTTTGCAGGATGGACGCGGATCATGCGCTCACCGAGATCTGTGAGACGAGAAATATAGTGAAGACTCAGGATGGCGCTGCGGTACAGCGTCCGGACGGTACGGTAGAAAAGCTGGATCCGGAGACGCTTGTGTCGATGAATTTCTGGGGATTTACGCCGGATTTTATCGAGGAGCTTGCGGGCGGGTTTGAGCGTTTCCTGAAGGACCTGTCTGGCCGTGAGACGACTGCCGAGTATCTGCTGCCGACGATCGTGGACGGATTGCTGAAGGAGGACCGTGTGGATCTGACCGTGCTTCCGTCAAATGACCGCTGGTTCGGCGTGACCTATCAGGAGGATGTACCGTACGTGAAGCAGGCGATTGCCGATCTGGTGAAGCGCGGCGTATATCCGGAGAAGCTGTTCGGATGAGGCATAAGGCAGGATACAAGACTCCTCCGGGGACGGTGAGTGAAGCCGTGCGCCGGAGGAGTCTTTGCGTCATAAGTATTTTTTGAAACAAAAAATCGGGGCAACAGGATTTGAACCTGCGACCTCTCGGCCCCCAGCCGAGCGCGCTACCAAGCTACGCCATACCCCGAAACAGTTTATATTCTACTAGAAATTATTCTTATTGTAAAGTAAAAATTCACGATAGAGTGCGGCAAAATATGAGAGAAAAGGAGGAGAGAAGTTGCGCAGGCTGGTCTGGAGCTTGAAAGGACATTTTTCGGGAGTGCTTTTGATCATCGCGATGCTGGCGCTGCAGGTGTCCTGCGATTTGTGCTTTCCTGCTTATACGGCGGACATTATCGACATCGGCATCGGGCAGAGCGGGATCGAAACTCCGCTTGTACCGGAATTGAGCGAGACGGGGATGCGGCATCTCCTTCTTTTGATGACGCAGGAGGAGCAGGAGACCGCATTGTCCGCTTATGAAAAGGACGGGGAGGTATATCGGAAACGGAAGCTGGAAAAAGAGGACGAGCAGGAGCTGGAAAAGGTAATGACCGCGCCGATGGTCGCAGTCTATGCGCTGAGTACGGACGGAGCGGACTATGAGGAGGTGCTCGGGGATCTGTATGTGCCGCGGGGGATGGATGTGTTCGGAATTCTTGAGGTCCTGCCGGATGAGACGAGGTTGGGGCTCACGGAAGCGGCGAGGGAGCAGATCAAGCGAATACCGCAGAACCTGATCTCTCAGGCTGCCGTGAATTTTGCGCGTGAGGACATGAGATCGCGCGGGATCGATGTGGATGCACTGCAGAGACGGTATCTGATGAAAAAAGGAGCTGCGCTGATCCTGGCGGCGGTTCTTTCTGTTCTTTTTGCCGTGCTGGCGGCCGCGCTGGCCTCGAGGATCAGTGCCGAGTGCGCAGAGAAGCTGAGGCAGGAGCTGCTTGAACGTACGCTTTCTTCCCGGGAAGCGGGAAGCGGACGATTTTCCGTCGCTGAGCTTGTCGCGCGCAGTACGGGGGATATCCGGCAGATACAGCAGATGTTGAGTGTGTTTTTCCGTATGGTCTTCCACGCGCTGCTGCTCGGTACAGGGACAGTAGTGGGGATGTTTCTGTTGAACAGGCAGTTCGGCCGGATCGCGCTTGTCGTCATGCTTCTGTCTTTGATCTTGACCGGCGGTGGTGTTTTCCTTGCGCTTCCGCGGTATCGTGTGCTGCGGACAAGCTCGGATCGGCTTGCCCGGACGGTGAGAGAGAATGTGCAGGGGATGATGACCATGCGCGTTTTCGGGACGCAGAAGCGGGAGAAGGAGCGTCTGGAAAAGGAGAGTGGCGACCTGATGAAGGCGGTGATCCGCTCGGGCCGTCTGACGTCACTGGCGCTTCCTCTTTTGATGCTGCTCATGGATGCCGCCGTGCTCTTAGCGGCGTGGAAAGGCGCGTCGGGGATCAATGAGGGCAGTCTGCTGTCGGGAGGCCTGATGGCAGGGATCCAGTATCTTATGATGGAGGTCAGCGCGTTTGTGACGCTGGCGGCTTTTCTTGCCTCGATGCCGGCGGGCGTCTCAGCGGCCGCGCGGGTTCAGGAGGCAGCGGATGCGGGGAAGACGATGTCCGGCCGGAGAAATGAGGTGGACGTGGAGGAGCCGATGTCCGGCCGGAGAGGTGAAACGGACGAGCTGAGGACGACGGGCGACCGGAAAAATGAAACGGATGCGGGAATAAGATCCGGTCGGGAGGCCGGAGCGCATAAGGAAATGTTCCGCGCGCCGGCGCTTGAGCTGCGGGACGTCGCCTTTTGCTATCCGGGGCAGAGTATGCCGGCAGTGCACGATATTTCGTTCACGGTTGATTATGGGGAGAAGGTCGCCTTAGTCGGCGGAACGGGCAGCGGCAAAACGACGCTGCTTCGGATGATCTCGTCGGTCTGCGCTCCGACAGAAGGAGAAATACGGATTGACGGAAAGACGGTCGGGAGAGATGAGCCGCGGCCGGGGCGCGGAAAGATCGGTTATGTTCCGCAGGAGGCCTTTTTGTTTTCCGGTACGGTCGCGTCGAACTTGCGTCTCGGAAAGTCGGAGGCGTCGGAGGAGGAAATGTGGGCGGCGCTCGCGATCGCGCAGGCGGAGACGTTTGTCCGCGAAAGCGGCAAGGGACTCGACATGGAGATCGCTCCGGGAGGCGCGAATCTGTCCGGCGGGCAGAGACAGCGTGTCACGATTGCCAGAGCGCTGACAGGCGCGCCGGAGATATGCCTGTTTGACGACTGCTTTTCCGCGCTGGACGCCGAAACGGACGCGCGCCTGCAGGCGGCGCTGGCAGAAGCTGTAAAGGACGCCGCGGTGCTCGTGGCGGATCAGCAGATCCGCCGTATCATGGACGCAGACAGGATCATTGTGCTTGACGGAGGGCGTATCGCGGGGATCGGAAGGCATGAGGAGCTGATGCGCAGCTGCGAGGTATATCGTCAGATCGCTTTGTCACAGGAGCCGCAGGGAGCGGCAGAGGAGAGAACGGCAGGAGAAAACTGCCGGGAGATCCGGTGGGAAGCCGGAACAGCGAGGCGGATGAAAGCGGAAGCGGAGGGGGATAAGGATGAATGAGATCAGACTTTGGACCTGCCTGAAAAAATATGCGCCGCTTTTTCTGCTGATCCTTGTGTGTGCGGCAGCGTCGGCAGGTCTGGCGGCGGTGGGACCGCTGCTGCTCGGGAACGCGACTACCGTGATCTTCAACGGGATCATGTCCAAACTGAACGGCACGGGCAGGATGGATTTTGACGCGATCGCGCGGATCCTGGGGACGACGCTGGTATTGTATCTGACGAGCACCCTTTTCGCGGCCGTGGGCAGCCGGTTGACCGCAGAAGCGGAGGGACGGCTGGCGCATCGGCTCAGGCGCATGATGGCGGAGAAGCTTCATGTGTTTCCGGCGCAGTATTATGAGACGCATGCGGCGGGAGAGACGATGGCGCGTATGACGCAGGACGCGGAGACGGTCGGGCAGAATATCGCGCAGGGCTTTTGGCAGCTGTCGACGGCAGTGCTGACGATCCTTGGGATCGTGGCGATGATGATCTTCATCAGCCCTGTGCTTGCAGCGTGCGCGGCGCTTGTCGTCCCCCTGTCCTGGGCGGCGCTGTGGCTCATGGCGGGGAAGTCGGAAAGATATGTCAGAAAGTATCAGCTGCTTCAGACACAGGCGGACGCGAGGATTGAGGAATATTATACGGGACGTGAAGTGATCAGGGCCTTTGGACAGGAAAAGGAAGCGGCGGAGGCATTCCGGCAGAGCGGTACGCAGCTTGCCGGGGCGGCGTGGAAGGCGGATTTTTATTCCAATACGATGCCGCTGGTCATGCAGCTGTTCGGAAACGCCGCTTATGTCCTGACCGCGCTGCTTGGCGGGGTGCTGGCGTTCCGCGGCGGGATACAGGTCGGCGGGATTCAGGCGTATATCCATTACATAAGGATCCTTGTCGATCCGATCCGGCAGACTGCGCAGTCTGTGGCGCTGCTTCAGTCCGCGGCGGCCGCGTGGGAGAGGATCCGGACGCTCCTCGAAGAGCCGGAGGAGCGGGAATTGGAAGCCTGTGACGCGGAGGGCAGAGCCGGGACGGAAACTCGTCGTGCTTCGGGAGAGATCCGTTTTGAGCATGTCTCATTCGGCTACGGGGAAGAATTGGTATTGCGCGATTTTTCGGCGGTGATCGCTCCGGGGCAGAAGGCGGCGCTCACAGGCGTGAGCGGCGTGGGAAAGACGACGCTCGTGAAGCTTCTGCTGCGTTTCTACGATTGCCGGGAGGGCGAGATTTATGTAAATGGCAGAGAGATCCGGACTTACGGACGCGCGGAGCTCAGGAGCAGGTTCGGGGTGGTCATGCAGGACGTCTGGCTGTTTCGCGGAACAGTGCTTGATAATATCCGTTACGGACGGCCGGAGGCCTCTGAGGAGGAAGCGCGCCGGGCCGCGGCCGCGGCGTCGGCGGATGCTTTCATAGAAAGGCTGCCGGAGGGCTATCATACGGTGATCGATGAAGAGCAGGGCGGACTGTCCAGAGGGCAGAAGCAGCTTCTGGCGATCGCGAGAGCTTTGCTTGCGGATCCTGAGATCCTGATCCTGGATGAGGCGACGAGCTCGGTCGACACGAAGACGGAGCGGCAGATTCAGACGGCTCTCCAGACGCTGATGAAGGGGCGCACCTGCCTGATCATTGCGCACAGGGCGACGACGGTCCGCGGCGCGGACCTGGTGCTCCGGGTGGAGTAAGCCGTCGCAGCAATCGAGTCGGAGTCGAGCGTGAAACAGATGAAAATTCCGTGAAAAGAAGCTTGTGATAGGAATCGAAATCTTGTGGTTGACAAATTTGTGTTTCAATGTTACATTGGATTACAAACATCAGAAAGAGAAATGCAAGGACGGAGAATAGTACGCTGATTATCTTTTTCCAGAGAGACGCCGGGTGGTGCGAGGCGTTATGAGAGATGAGCGGAACTCGCTCCCGAGCGGTTGCCCGAAATCCCTCGCGGGAGAGTAGACGCAGACGGCGCCCGGCCGTTATATCGGGGAGGATATGAGATGCAGATCCGTATCCGCAGAGTGTGTGAGCGATCACGAATGAGAGTGGTACCGCGAAAGATTCAGTAGTCTTCCGTCTCTTGGGATTTTCCCGGGAGGCGGTATTTTTTTCGCGAAAGCAATGAGCCGTGCAAAGACACTGGAGCGGGAAATGCCTGCTTGCAGGCTATTTCACGGGACAGTGGATTTATAGGGCGAATGTCCGCGACCGAGGAAAAGCGAAGCTTTTTCGAGGTTGGGCACGGCGTAGTAACTCAGAACAAATCGTAGAAAAGGAGAGTGCAGATCATGATGAATTACAAAAAGTATACGCGTCAGTATTTTATGCCGCCGACGCCGAGCATGAAGTGGGCCGAAAAGGAGTATGTGGACCATGCGCCGGTGTGGTGCAGCGTGGACCTGCGCGACGGCAATCAGGCGCTGGTCGTGCCGATGTCGCTGGAGCAGAAGGTTAAGTTTTTCAAGCTTCTGGTCGAGATCGGCTTTAAGGAGATCGAGGTCGGTTTTCCGGCGGCGTCTGATACAGAGTATCAGTTTCTGCGCAGGCTGATCGAGGACGATCTGATCCCGGACGATGTGACGGTGCAGGTGCTGACGCAGGCGAGGGAGCATATCATCCGCAAGACGTTCGAGGCGCTGAAGGGAGCGAAAAACGCGATTGTACATGTCTACAATTCCACATCCCTGGCGCAGCGCGAGCAGGTGTTCGGCAAGTCAAAGGAAGAAATCCTGCAGATTGCCGTGGACGGCGCGAAGCTTCTGAAGGAGCTCACCGAGGAGGCGGGCGCGGACTATCGTTTTGAGTACAGTCCGGAGAGCTTCACGGGGACGGAGATCGATTACGCGGTGGAGGTCTGCAACGCGGTGCTGGACGTCTGGCAGCCGAAGGCGAACCGCAAGGCGATCATTAATCTGCCGAGCACGGTGCAGATGTCGATGCCGCACGTCTACGCGAGCCAGATCGAGTATGTGAACGAGCATCTGAAGTATCGCGAGAACGTGGTGCTTTCCTTGCACCCGCACAACGACCGCGGTTCGGGAATCTCGGACGCGGAGATGGGCATGCTCGCGGGCGCGGACCGTATCGAGGGCACGCTGTTCGGCAACGGCGAGCGGACCGGCAACGTGGATATCGTGACGCTGGCGCTGAATATGTACGCGCAGGGCGTCGACCCGGAGCTTGACTTTACGAAGATGACGGACATTACCGACAAATATGAGGAGTACACCGGAATGAAGGTGGACGAGAGAAGTCCGTACAGCGGCGCGCTTGTCTTTGCCGCGTTCTCCGGCTCGCATCAGGACGCGATCGCGAAGGGAATGAAGTACCGCGAGGAGCACAGCTGCGAGACCTGGACCGTGCCGTATCTGCCGATTGATCCGACGGACATCGGGCGTTCCTACGACGCGGACGTCATCCGCATCAACAGCCAGTCGGGCAAGGGCGGCGTCGGCTACATTCTGGAGCAGCATTTCGGACTCAAGCTGCCGAAGAAGATGCGCGAGGCGATGGGCTATATCGCGAAGGGCGTCTCCGACGAGCTGCACAAGGAGCTGCAGCCGGAGGAAATCTTCGAGCTCTACAAGGAGAAGTTCGAGAATATCACCGAGCCGTACAAGATCGAGGAGGTTCACTTCAAGCAGCACAACGGCATCATCGCCGAGGTGACGGCGACCTACGAGGGCAAAAAGAGCGTGATCGTCGCGTCCGGAAACGGTCGTCTGAACGCGGTAAGCAACGCGATGAAGCGCCATTTCCGTCTGGAGTACGATCTCGTGACCTACGAGGAGCACGCGCTGGAGCAGAGCTCAAGTTCGCGCGCGATCGCGTACGTCGGCATCCGCGACAAGGCCGGAAAGATTCATTTCGGCTCCGGCGTGGACGTCGATATCATCAAGGCTTCGATCGACGCGCTGCTGACCGCGATCAACCACATGACGACCGCGCACGCGAAAGAGTAAGCGTAAGCCGATATTGATCGTGCAGAGATATGGAAGCTGAGATTTAAGTTTATAGGCAGGACATTTTCGGAAGAGATCCGCAGAGGTACTCCGGAGTGCCCTGCTTTTTTGCGCTGTTGCTGTGCCGTTTGGATGAAGGCAGGGGAATAGTCCCTTTTTAGGCAATGTATACAAAAGAAAGAAAAGTTTTTATCTATATCAGAATATAATTGACAACAAAATGCATTAGTTGTATACTGAATTACGAAATATTGCTGCGCGTGCCGCGCGGCGAAAAATAAAAAAATACAGGAGGTAGCATTTATGAAACTGAGAAAAGTAATGGCAGCAGTCCTCTCGGCAGCAATGGTAGTATCGTCCGCTATGGTCGTGAGCGCGGATGAGGGTCCGGTTACACTGACGCTCTGGGGAGCTGAGGAGGATCAGGATCTGCTGAAGGAGCTTGTTGAGGATTTCAAGGCGGCTTACCCGGATCAGGAGTTCGATATCTCGATCGGCGTTGAGTCCGAGTCCACGGCGAAGGATACGATCCTGACCGACGTCGAGGCGGCGGCGGATGTGTTCGCGTTTGCGAGCGATCAGATCTATGATCTCGTAGGAGCGGGCGCTCTGGCGAATCTGGTCGAGTATGACGAGGCGTTTCAGGCGGTTGCAGGGAAGTCCATTGAAGATGTGAAGGCGGCAAACAGCGCGAGTTCTGTTGAGGCCGCTACTGTGGACGACGGATTTTACGCGTTCCCGTTCGCAGGCGACAACACGATCTTCCTTTACTATGATTCCTCTATCGTTTCCGATGAGGCCGCGCAGTCCTGGGATACGCTCCTTGCGGCGGCGCAGGATGGCGGCAAGAAGGTCGGCATGACTCTGAATTCCGGCTGGCACAATGTAGGCTTCTTCTACGGCGCCGGGTTCACGACGGGTCTCAACGCTGATGGAACGACCACGATCGACTGGAACGGCACGAGCGCGGACGGATATACAGGCGTAGATGTGACGAAGGCTATGCTTGACATCGCCGCAAATCCGGCGTTCCAGGCAGTTCCGGAAGGCGACCTTTCCAACCAGATCGCGTCCGGCTCTCTTTGCGCAGCACTTTCCGGCACATGGGATGCGACTGCGGCGCAGGAGGCGTTCGGCGACGGCTATGCGGCGACGAAGCTTCCGACCTTTACGCTGAACGGCGAGCAGGTGCAGCAGGGTTCTGCGTTTGGCTACAAGTTCATGGGTGTAAACGCATACTCGGAGAACATTGGCTGGGCGGCGGTTCTGGCAGAGTTCCTGACCAACGAGCAGAGCCAGGTGAAGCGTTTTGACGCACGTCAGATCGGCCCGACCAACCTTGCGGCGGCTGAAGCGGATTCCGTCAAGGCAAACGCTGCGGTAAGCGCGGCGGTAGCACAGTCTCCTTATGGCGTGATCCAGATGGTCGGCGGAAAGTACTGGGATGCGACGGCGAGCTTTGGCCAGAGCATTGCGGACGGCAAGATCGACGTCAACGACGACGCAGCTATTCAGGCGGCTCTTGACGAGCTGGTAGCGGGCGTTACCGCACCGATCGAATAATCACAGTATGCTGCATATGCGGCTTCTGTAGGGCTTGAACCTATCCGGGCTGTCGCAGAATGAAAATGCGGGAGATTCCAGCGAAGGAATCTTCAACAACATTGTGCGGCAGCCTGACTTTTGTCAAGAGAGAGGCTGCAATTTCTGGGAGGAGACGATATGGGCAAGAAATCCAAAAACGGGTTTATCGCGGCGGTTGGCGCCGTTTTTGGCGCGATCGGCCGCTTTCTGGCGGACTTCGGCAGCGCGGTCGCAAAGGGCGACGCGTTTGTCAAGCTGTCTCTGCTCTGGTGGGGAGCGGGATATGCCCGCCGGAAGCAGTACGTAAAAGCGGCGATCATGACTGCGCTTGAGGCAGGACTGATCCTGTTCACGATCTTTTTCGCGCTCGACTATGTGCCGAAGTTCGGATCGCTTGGCACGGTGAAGCCGGAAAAGGTGTTCAACATGAAAACGATGAAAAACGAATGGAACGATTATGACAATTCGTTTTTGATCCTGTTGTTTTCTCTGTTCAGCTTTGTTGTCTGGGCAGCCGGTATCATTATCTGGATGAAGAATGTGGTGAATGTGTACCGCCTTCAGCTCAAGGCGGAGGCGGGCGAGCACATCAACACCTTCCGGGAAGACCTGCATTCGTATGTGGAAGAGAAGTTCCACATTACGCTGCTGACGCTTCCGGTGCTAGGGATCACGGTCTTTACGTTTGTTCCGATTCTGCTGTTGATCCTGGTCGCGTTTACGAACTATGACCAGCAGCACATGCCGCCGACAAATCTGTTCTCCTGGAACGGATTCAACAATTTCATCAGTCTGTTCGGCGGGGGCGGGATGACCATCACGTTCGGCTATGCCTTTGTGCGTGTACTGGGCTGGACGCTTGTGTGGGCTTTCTTCGCTACGTTTACGACTTACATCGGCGGTATCCTTCTGTCTATCCTGCTGAACAGTCAGAAGACCAGACTTCCGAGAATGTGGAGAACCCTGTTCATCATCACGATCGCGGTGCCGCAGTTTGTATCGCTGCTTCTGGTGAGAAACTTCTTCGCGAACGGAGGTATCGTCAACACGATCTGCGCGAACATCGGTCTGACCGGTTTTCTGCGTGATATCGGCCTGATCTCGACGAGCTACATTCCGTTTTTGTCGGCGCCGGGCTGGGCGCATGTGATGATCATTCTGATCAATATCTGGATCGGCATCCCGTATCAGATGTTGATCGCGACGGGCGTGCTGATGAATCTGCCGTCGGATCAGGTGGAGAGCGCGCGAGTGGACGGCGCGAGGCCGTTCCAGATCTTCAAGAGCATCACGATGCCGTATATGCTCTTTGTGACGGGGCCTGCGCTTGTGACGGATTTCGTCAAGAACATCAATAACTTCAACGTGATCTATCTGTTGACGGAGGGCGTCTACACGACGACAAACCAGGCGATGGCGAACTCGCAGGCAAAGGAGGTCGACCTTCTGGTGACCTGGCTGTTCCGATTGACGCAGGACTACTACAATTACAAGATGGCGTCGACGATCGGTATCATCGTATTCATCATCTGCGCGTTGTTTACATTGTTTGCGTTTAACCGCATGATAGGAAACGGAAGAGAGGAGGATTACCAATAATGAGAAAGATGAAAAGTAATCGTGCCTCAAGCATTATCCTGCACAATCTGCTGATCGCTTTTCTGGCGTTCGTCTGGCTGATCCCGATCATCTGGCTGGTCTGCACGTCGTTCAGCGCATATTCGGGAATGAATACAAGCACGTTCTTCCCCAGGGAGTGGAGTCTGATCCACTATCAGAAGCTGTTTCAGCCGGATACTGTGCAGCAGTTTCCGCGCTGGTTCATGAACACATTTATTGTCGCGTGTTTCACGACGGTGATCTCTACGGCGTTCGTGCTGATGGTGGCCTACGCGACCTCCGTGATGCGCTTCCCGATGAGAAAGCCGTTGATGAACATGGGCGTGATCCTGAACCTGTTTCCGGGCATGCTTTCGATGATCGCAGTGTATTTCGTGCTGAAGACCTTCAATCTGACGAACAGCTACGCAGGTCTGATCATGGTCTATTCCGGATCCGCGGGACTCGGGTATCTGATCGCGAAGGGATTCTTTGACACGATCCCGCGTGCGCTGTGCGAGGCGGCTCGTCTCGACGGCTGCAGCGAGGCCAGAATTTTTTCGACGATCATCATTCCGATGAGCCGTCCGATCATCGTGTACACGGTCATTAGCAGCTTCCTCGGACCGTGGATGGATTTCGTGTTCGCGAAGATGATCCTGAACGCAGGCATCTCCGAGAATTATACGGTTGCGGTCGGT
Organism: uncultured Lachnospiraceae bacterium; assembly: GCA_947629385.1. Lineage (GTDB taxonomy): Bacteria > Bacillota > Clostridia > Lachnospirales > Lachnospiraceae > Choladousia. The sequence continues at coordinate 2,280 of CANRDO010000045.1, read as the reverse complement.
CTGTACAAGATGCTCGATAAGAGCCTGATCAACAGCTATTTCACGATCTTCTGCTGCGGCGGCGTACTCGTGTCGATTCCGATTTCGATCCTGTTCTTTATCATGCAGAAGTTCTATGTGGAGGGCGTGACCGGAGGCGCTGTGAAGGGCTAAAAAATGTGATAACAATGATATAGGTTTGCCCGGCGGATTGGGGGAATGTACCAGGATGCCGGGCAAAATCTTGCGACAGGAGAAGCCGGGAGGTTTTTTTCTGCTGCAGGTTGAGGGAAAATGCTGATCATCTGAGAAAGGAAAAGACGAGTATGGGAGAGTTTATCCTGAACATCATCCACCGTCCTGAGATGGTGCCGGAGTACGCCGAGAAGGTGACCGGACACGGGCAGGCGGAGGACATCGGGCGCAAGGCCCTGCTGACAGAAAGCCTCGACATTTTCAAGACGCAGCAGGAGTGCGCGCACAAGAACGGGCTAAAGACGACAATCGAGATGACCTACGCCAGCCTGTTCAACGACGAGGCGGTCGCCCTGGCGAAGGAGCACCACGAGAAGTATGGAGATGAGATCGCCCTGACGCTGCTTGGTCTGCCGTGCAAGGAGTTTCGCGAGAAATATAAGACGAAGGATTTCTGCATCTGGATGTTTTCGATGGAGGACAAGAAGGCGATCGTAGAGGACGTCTTCGGAAAGTTCCACGAGCGCTTCGGCTTCTATCCGGAGTCAACCGGATCGTATTACATGGATGCGGATCTGATCAATTACATCAAGGAGCGCTACCCTTCGGTCAAGTGCGCGGTGGCGACCTGCTGGGAGGAAGGACCGAAGGCGTACCACACCTGCAACAACAGCTGGTATACTTTCATGGACGGCGGCCCCTGGGCGCCGTGGATCCCGTCGAAGCAGAACACGCACGCGCCGGCCGCGAACGAGGCGGAGGACTCCGGCATCGTCGCGATCCCGCACTTGAGCCGCGATCTGATCGCCTGCTACGACGGCAACGGATCGAACTTCGGGACGCACCCGCAGAACGTGCTGCGCGGGATGATCTATGATACCGGGACCTGGGAGTTCCCCTACCTCTACAATCTGATCGACCAGTATCGCTATCAGGAGAAGTTCAACAACGGCTACGCTTACAACATGATGTTCGTCGGGCCGGGCTGGATGAACAAGATGGGGCGCTGGGAGTCCCCGTATGAGCTCCTGCTGAAATCCTATGAGGACGGTTGCGCCTACTACGGGAAGCTCAAGAAGGAGGGTAAGCTCATCGACATGACGATGAGCGAGTTTGCCGATTATTACCGGAAGAAGAAGTCTTATACGGAGCCAGAGTGCGCGCTGTGGAGAGATATTCTCTACGGGAGCAAGAAGCAGGTCTTCTGGTACTGCGATCCGTACATGCGGGCCTGCGTGAACATGGATCAGGGCGGCGCGATCGTCGACCTGCGCCCGTATGTGGCGAAGCTTGAGTGGCCGGTGGGCATCGGCACGCCGCATATCCAGGACGCGAGCTATCCGTTCCTGATCCAGGAGAAGTACCGCGCAGGCTATTTCACACACTACGCGGGCGAGGGGACGGTGCGCAGCGCCAAGATCTGCCACGGCGGCGAGGAGGTTGACCTTTGCCTCTGCCGCACGAAGGCACATTTCTCTGAGAACAGAAGACCAGTGGATGACAGAACGCAGGGCGCGGTGCGCACGGAGCGCGTGGCGGATGCCTGCGGCGGAAGCGATGTAGGATGTGAAGTCGTCGAACGTGTTCTGACGCTGGATCCGGTGGAGATCGAATTCTCCGACCTTACAGTGAAGCTGCAGACCGTGATCACGTTCACCGAGGGCAGCAGCTCGATCAAGATTGAACGGAAGGTGCTGGAGATGAGCGATCCGTCCGCGGACGTGACAATCAACGAGTACATGGTCGGCTGCTACGGGACGACCGAGTACACGGAGGATATGTCGAGCCTTGTGCTCTCGGCCGTGAAGGGCGCGCAGAAGACAGAGCTTCCCTATGAGTACAAATGCAGGGAGGCGTCGGTGAAGGACGCCGACGCGGTCAGCTGCCTGCTCCCGCCGATCGACACGCGCGTCACCATGACCTGCGAGGGCAGGGAGAAGGAAGGCTATTTCAAAGAGGGCTATGCGTTCAGCCCGATGTTCACGCTCGGCTATACCGGGAAACTCTGCGAGAAGGAGGTCTTTGCGACATGGCTCAATCTGGAAAAGGGAAATTGAATTATCGCTGTCCGTCCTGCTTCATGCGCGATCTGGACCTCGATATGTT
>CANRDO010000044.1 GCA_947629385.1 uncultured Lachnospiraceae bacterium | reverse complement strand
TGTCTGAGCGAAGCGAGTTTGCGGAGACAGCTGTCCATAGGCGGCGCAGCGAATCAAGGAGAACAACGTGTTTGCGGCGGAACATCCGCACACAGAGCACGCGTCCGGATAGCCATTACAACCATACTGGAAGTATATCAAAATACTTCGCAGGTTACAAGAAATTAAAATAGTTTACTAAAATTTCAGAATTTGCAGGGTTAAAAAAAGCCGTGAAGTATGGTAAAATCTTCGCGAAAGCTATGAGCCGTATATGGCTGTATCTCATATAGGAAGAGGATTCGGACGTGGAAAAAGAAGAACTCATCGAAGAGAATTACGAGGAAATAAAGCCGAAGGAAAAGCAGGGGAAGGATCTGTGGCGCAATCTGAAGGCGTTTCGGAAGAAGCTGCTTCGGACAAAGGTGATCTCTGAGGAGTTTCAGCTCCCGGAGAAGATTATCCCGCCGATCAAGCGCTATACGCCTGCTGTGACGGAGGGACTGACTGAGGAGCAGGTGCAGGAGCGGATTGCGCAGGATGCTGTGAACCATGCGATCGAAGCGCCGTCCAAGTCAAAGCGTGAGATTATCTGTAGCAATATTTTCACATATTTCAACCTGATCTTTTTTGTCATAGCAGTGATGTTGATTCTAGTGGGATCGTTCCGCGATCTAACATTTCTCCCGGTTATCATCGGGAATACGCTGATCGGTATCTTTCAGGAGCTGCGCTCAAAGAAGGTGCTGGACAATCTGCGCATTCTAAATGCGCCGAAGAGCACGGTAGTGCGTGGCGGCACGGAGCAGCAGGTGCCTGCGGAGGAGCTTGTGCTGGATGACATCGTCGTCTTTGGCGCAGGAAATCAGATACCTGCGGACGCGATCGTGGAGGATGGAGATGTTCTGGTCAATGAGGCTCTGATCACGGGTGAGTCGGACGCGATCTCCAAGAAGCAGGGAGATACGCTGCTCTCGGGGAGCTTCATTGTGTCCGGGCAGTGCCACGGCAGGGTGGAGCGCGTCGGAGAGGATTCCTATGTCTCCCAGCTTACGTTAAAGGCGAAGGAGATGAACGACGAAGAGGTCTCAGAGATGATACGTTCTCTGGACCGTCTGGTTAAGATGATCGGTGTGCTGATCATACCGATCGCGATCATTCTGTTTAGTCAGCAGCATTTTATCAATAATACTTCGATACGTGAGAGTGTGACCGCGACGGTCGCCGCGATCCTCGGCATGATCCCGGAGGGTTTGTACCTGCTCGCAAGCGTGGCTTTGGCGGTGAGCGTGATGCGGCTTGCGATGCAGAAGGTGCTTGTGCATAACATGAAATGCATCGAGACTCTGGCGCGCGTAGATGTGCTCTGTGTGGACAAGACCGGTACGATCACGGACAACACGATGACGGTCAAGAAGACGCTTCCGCTGCGGGCCGGCCTGCAGATGGAGCCGGCGGGGCCGGATGGCGGCGCGAACAGTATGGGAGAAGCAGACGCGGCTGCGGTTGGCGCCGGGATATCACAGGGTGCGGAGACGGCTCAGGCGCAGATGAAGGACCAGCCGGAGCTACAGCTTACAGGGCCGGTGCAGGAGGAGCAGCCGCAGCCGGAGCTTCCGGCGTTCTCGATAGAGGAGGCGGCGGAGTTCGAGCTTGCGATCGGGGATTTTGCGGCGGCGATGGCAGCCGATAATATCACAATGAAGGCGATCAAGGACTTCTTCCGCAAGCGCAGCGGGAAGCGGCCGGAGCGCGTATTTTCATTTTCTTCTGTGACCAAATACAGCGGCGCGGTCTTTGAGGACGCGAGCTATGTGCTCGGCGCGCCGGAGTCCGTTCTGAGGGGACAGTACGAAGAATACGCCTCTCAGATCGAATACTGGAGCCATCAGGGATACCGCGCGGTTGTATTCGCGAAATATTCCGGAACATTGGACGGACAGGCTCTGAGTGAGAGCGTTGAGCCGATGGGAATGGTGCTCCTGGCAAACCCGGTGCGCGAGAAGGCGAAGGAAACCTTTACGTATTTCGCGGAGCAAGGCGTGCAGATCAAGGTTATTTCCGGCGACAATCCGGTGACCGTCTCCGAGGTAGCGAAGGAGGCCGGGATCCGCGGGGCGCAGACCTATATAGACACTTCAGGGCTTACGGACGAAGAGCTTACAGCGGCTGCGGACAAATACGCGGTGTTCGGACGAGTGACGCCGGATCAGAAGCGCTGCCTTGTCAGCGCGTTGAAGAGTGCGGGACACACGGTGGCAATGACCGGAGACGGCGTCAATGATGTGCTGGCGCTCAAGGACGCGGACTGCAGTATCGCGATGGCGTCCGGGAGCGACGCGGCCGCGCAGGTGGCCCAGCTTGTACTGCTGGAATCTGATTTCTCCAAGATGCCCGCGGTGGTAGCGGAGGGAAGACGTGTCGTGAACAACATCGAGCGCACGGCTAGCCTGTTCCTCGTGAAGAACATTTTCTCGCTGTTTTTATCGATCCTCTCGATTGTTCTGATGGTCAACTATCCGCTGGAGCCGTCGCAGATCTCGCTGATTAGCATGTTTACGATCGGTATCCCGGCGTTCGTGATGTCACTGGAGCAGAATACGGATCGCATCAGGGGACATTTCCTGAGCAATGTGCTCTTTAAGGCGCTGCCGGGCGGTCTGACCGATTTCATCGTGGTCAGTGGTCTGTACCTGTTCTGCATGGAGTTTGGCGTAAACGCGAATGACGTCTCGACCTCGTCCACGATACTGCTTGCGATCGTCGGACTGATGATCCTGTACCAGATCGCGTCCCCGATGACGAAGTACCACTGGTTCCTGTGGTTCGGCATGGCGGCCGGGCTGCTCTACTGCATGATTTTTGTCAGCAAGATCTTTGCGATCACTTCGATCTCCAAGAAGTGTGTGATGCTTCTGGTGATCTTCGCGATCATCACGGAGCCGACCTTCCGCTATCTCAGCGGTGGCGTCAAGCGGCTGTCGAAGTTTTATATGAAGAAGCGGCGCTATTATACGGATCAGAGTGAAGCGCATGTCGCCGAGGCCGCAAAAAAATGAGCAAAAAGGACAAAAAGCGTGTACAGATTTGCAAATTACAGTAGATTTCACAGAAAGATTTTGATATACTGTGCGTAGGAGGGTTAACTATATGAAGCGGATACTTTTGAAGCTGAGCGGTGAGGCGCTCGCGGGAGATAAAAAGTCCGGGTTTGACGAGCCGACAGTCACGAAGGTGGCTCTCCAGGTGAAGACGCTGGTGGAGCAGGGAATGGAGATCGGTATCGTGATCGGCGGCGGGAATTTCTGGCGCGGCCGTTCCAGCGAGCATATCGACCGGACGAAGGCGGACCAGATCGGGATGTTAGCGACAGTCATGAACTGCATCTACGTATCGGAGATCTTCCGCTCGGTCGGGATCCGGACGGCTGTGATGACGCCGTTCGCCTGCGGCGCGTTCACGGAGCTTTTTTCCAAGGACAAGGTGATGAAGTATTTCGCGGAGGGCACGGTGGTATTTCTGGCCGGTGGGACGGGGCATCCTTATTTCTCGACGGACACGGCCACGGTGCTGCGCGCGATCGAGATAGAAGCGGAGACGATCCTGCTCGCGAAGTCGGTGGACGGAGTCTATGACAGCGATCCGAAGGACAATCCGCAGGCGCGGAGGTTTGACGAGATCTCGATCCAGGAGGTGATCGACCGCAAGCTCGGCGTGGTAGACATGACGGCGTCGATCCTCTGCATGGAGAACCACATGCCGATGCTGGTGTTCGGCCTGAATCAGGAGAACAGCATCGTGGACACGTTGAACGGAAAGCTGAGCGGGACGCGAGTGACGGCATGATCGGACACATCAGGAGGATATGTTCTGCGGATCCGGAATGATGTGCGTAGGATGCATTCAGATAGGAACAAATGTGCCTGGCGGGAGAGACGCGAAAGGCATTTTGAGCAGGAAAGATCATATATATCAGGAGGGAAGAGAGATGGATGAGAGAATCAAGATTTACGACGAGAAGATGACGAAGACGCACAAGAATCTTCTGGAGGAGTTCGGGACGATCCGCGCGGGACGCGCGAATCCGAATGTGCTGAACAAGATCCGCGTGGATTACTATGGTACGCCGACGCCGCTGCAGCAGGTGGGAAATATCACGGTTCCGGAGCCGCGCGTTCTGCAGATCCAGCCGTGGGAGGCTTCGATGGTGAAGGCGATCGAGAAGGCGATCCTCACATCCGACCTCGGCATCAATCCGTCGAACGACGGCAGGATCATCCGGCTGATCTTCCCGGAGCTCACGGAGGAGCGCAGAAAGGATCTCGTGAAGGATGTAAAGAAAAAGGGCGAGGCGGCCAAGGTGGCGATCCGCAACATCCGCAGGGACGCCAATGATTACCTGAAGAAGCTCGGCAAGACGGATGTGTCCGAGGACGAGATCAAGGATCTTGAGGACAGCATCCAGAAGCTGACGGACAAGTATATCAAGGACATCGACAAGTCTGTGGAAGAGAAGTCGAAGGAGATCCTTACCGTATAAATACAGGGGACTGTTGTTTGGCGACAGTCCCTTTGCATGGAGGGAAACTATATGGTGATTCCGCAGCATGTGGCGATCATACTTGACGGGAACGGACGCTGGGCGAAGAGCAAGGGCATGCCGCGCAATTACGGGCATGTGCGGGGAGCGAAGAACCTGGAGGTCATCTGCAGGGACGCGTACAATATGGGCATCAAGTATCTGACGGTGTACCTCTTCTCGACCGAGAACTGGAAGCGCTCAAAGGACGAGGTGGACGCGCTGATGAAGCTGTTCCGCAGCTACACGAAGACCTGCCTCAAGACGGCGAGGGACAACAACATGAAGGTGCGCGTGCTCGGCGACCCGACCGCGCTCGATCAGGATCTCCAGGACAGCCTGGCGCGGCTCGTGGAGTCCTCGAAGGACAATACCGGGCTGAACTTCCAGATCGCGATCAATTACGGGAGCCGGGATGAGATCGTCCGGGCGATCCGCAGGGCCGCGCAGGACTGCGTGGACGGGAAGCTGCGGCCGGAGGAGATCACGGAGGAATGCTTTTCCGGCTATCTCGACACGGCGGAGGTGCCGGATCCGGATCTGCTGATTCGCACGAGCGGAGAGCAGCGGCTGTCAAATTATCTGATGTGGCAGCTTGCGTACACGGAATTCTATTTTACCGAGGTGCCGTGGCCGGCGTTTACGAAGGACGATCTGCGGCAGGCCATAGAGAAATACAACAGCCGTGACAGACGCTACGGCGGAGTCAAGGAGGAATGAGATGTTTCGTACAAGACTGATCAGCGGGATCGTGCTTGTAGCCATCGCGCTCGTGGTGATCATCACCGGAGGCCCTGTTCTGGCCGCGACGCTTCTGGCGATCTCCATCATCGGTATGGATGAGCTGTACCGCGCGCTGGGGATTGACGACAAGCGGTTCTCGCCGCTCGCGCTCGTGGGCTATCTGGGCTGTTTTGCTTACTATCTGATAGTAATTCTTGACTTTTCGGCATATACTATGACAGTGTTGATCGCGACCCTGATCCTGATGATGACGGTATACGTGTTTACGTATCCGCGCTATCAGACGCAGCAGGTGACCGGCGCGTTTTTCGGCGTGGTCTATGTGGCGGTGATGCTCTCGTGCATCTATCAGCTGCGGATGATGAAGGACGGGGCGTATCTGGTCTGGCTGATCTTTCTCGGCTCGTGGGGCTGCGATACCTGCGCTTACTGCGTGGGAATGCTGATCGGGAAGCACAAGATGTCGCCGAAGCTCAGCCCGAAGAAGTCGGTGGAGGGCGCGGTCGGCGGCGTTGTCGGGGCGGCGCTGCTCGGCGTGATCTATGCGGCCGCGATTTCCGGCAGGCTTGCGACACAGGGAAATCATATGCTGTATTTCGGGGTGATCTGCGCGGTGAGCGCTCTGATCTCGATGGTGGGCGATCTGGCGGCCTCGGCGATCAAGCGGAACCACGGGATCAAGGATTACGGGAAGCTGATTCCGGGACACGGCGGGATTCTGGACCGCTTTGACAGCGTGATCTTTATCGCGCCGGTCGTGTACTATCTGGCGCAGGGATTTTTCCTGTTTCAATGAAAGGGTGAGCGATAAGTGAAGACGATTGCGATTCTTGGCTCTACGGGCTCGATCGGGACACAGACGCTCGACGTGGCGCGCGCGAACGGGGATATCAAGGTGGCGGCGCTCGCGGCGGGGCGGAATATTCGTCTGCTGGAGCAGCAGATCCGTGAATTCCGGCCGCGCATTGCGGCGGTGCGGGAGGAAGAGGACGCGAAAGCGCTGCGCGTGGCGGTAGCGGACCTTCCGGTGGAGGTGCTCTGCGGGATGGAGGGTCTGAAGGCCGTGGCCGTCTGCGAGGAGGCGCAGATCCTCGTGACCGCGATCGTAGGTATGATCGGGATCGTCCCGACGATCGAGGCGATCCGTGCCGGCAAGGACATCGCGCTCGCGAACAAGGAGACGCTCGTGACGGCGGGGCACATCATTATGCCGCTCGCGAAGGAGCACGGCGTGCGGATCCTCCCGGTGGACAGCGAGCACAGCGCGATCTTTCAGGCGCTGAACGGAGAGAATCGCGGCGAGATCGATAAGATCCTGCTGACTGCTTCCGGCGGGCCGTTTCGCGGAATGACGCGCGAGCAGCTGGCGCAGGTGAAGCTCGAGGACGCGCTGAAGCATCCGAACTGGGCGATGGGACAGAAGATCACGGTAGACTCGGCGAGCATGGTGAACAAGGGCCTTGAGGTCATGGAGGCACGCTGGCTGTTCGGGACGCAGCTCGACCAGATCCAGGTCGTCGTACAGCCGCAGAGCATCATTCATTCGATGGTGCAGTTTAAGGACGGGGCGGTGATCGCGCAGCTGGGCACGCCGGACATGAAGCTGCCGATCCAGTACGCGCTCTATTACCCGGAGCGGCGCTACCTTGCGGGCGAGCGGCTTGACTTCGCAAAGATCGGGAGCATCGCTTTTGAGGAGCCGGATCCGGAGACCTTCCTCGGGCTGAAGTACGCGTTTGAAGCGGCCAGGGCGGGCGGCTCGATGCCGACCGTCTTCAACGCGGCAAACGAGTGCGCGGTGGCCGGCTTTTTGAAGAAAAAAATTCGTTTTACGGATATATATGAGATCATACGGTACTGCATGGATCGGCACCGCGTGATCGAGGCTCCGGACGTAGATCAGATCCTCGAGACGGAGAGGAGCGTATATGAAATGGTTCGCGACTACACAGGCCGAAGCATTTGCCCGTGAGGCTGCAGGAAAATGAGTGATATGGTTGAAAGCAGGTGGAACATTTGAAGATCATCATTGCGCTGCTCGTGTTCAGCGTCATCATTATCATACATGAGCTGGGACATTTCCTGCTCGCGAAAAAGAACGGCATCACGGTAGAGGAGTTTTCGCTCGGTATGGGGCCGAGGCTCTTAAGCTTCACAGCGGGCGGAACGCGGTACTCGTGGAAGCTCCTTCCGTTCGGCGGCTCATGCATGATGCTCGGCGAGGACGGCGAGGATATGAGCGAGGGCTCGTTTGGCAGCAAGTCGGTCGGCGCGAGAATCGCGGTGGTGGCGGCGGGGCCGTTGTTCAATTTTCTGCTTGCGTTTGTGCTTGCAATCTTTATCATAGGAAACATCGGCTATGACGCCCCGATCATCCGATCTGTGACGGAGGGCTATCCGGCGCAGGAAGCCGGGCTGCGCGCAGGCGACCAGATCACGAAAATGAACGGCAAGCGTATCCGCTTGTACCGACAGGTCTCCAACTATGGAATGTTTCATGAGGGAGAGACTGTGACCTTTGAATACGAGCGCGACGGGAAGAGATACGAGACGACGGTGACACCGATGCTCACGGACAGCGGATATAGATATGGGATCACAGGAAGTGTCAATTATGCCCGTGTGAGGACGAACCCGCTGCAAACGCTTCAGTACAGCGCGTATGAGGTCTATTACTGGATCGACACGACGATACAGAGCCTGAAGCTGCTGTTTCGTGGCGGTGTGGGATTGGATGACATGTCAGGGCCTGTCGGCGTCGTGCAGGTGATCGGCGATACCTATGAGGAGAGCAAGCCAGAGGGGATGCTGTACATCTGGCTGAACCTTTTCAATATCTCGATCCTGCTGACCGCAAATCTGGGCGTGATGAATTTACTTCCGCTCCCGGCGCTTGACGGGGGGCGTTTGGTGTTTTTGATTATCGAGGCGATCCGTGGAAAACGTGTCGACCCGGAGCTGGAGGCGAAGGTGCATTTCGCTGGCCTGATGCTATTGATGCTGCTGATGGTGGTCGTGATGTTCAACGATATTCATAGAATATTCTTCTAAAAAAGTGCTTGACAAAACCTTATATCATTGATAATATGTGAATAGATTAAGCGAATATGACAAATGATAAACAAAATGAGACGAATGATGCGCGACCAGATTGCCTGATTTCGTCTGATTTTTTAAGAAGCGGAAAAGATTTGCTTGACAAGCGAAGCCGGTTGTAATAGGATTAGAACAGATACGAACATAAGTTCGAGAGAAGGAGAAAGAAGATGGCACAGGAAGATAAGCTGAAAGCATTGGACGCTGCACTTGCGCAGATTGAGAAGCAGTTTGGTAAGGGTTCCGTGATGAAGCTCGGAGATACGGGAGCCCATATGAATATCGAGACGGTCCCCACGGGCTCGCTGAGCCTGGATATCGCGCTCGGCCTTGGCGGCATTCCGAAGGGACGTATCATTGAGATCTACGGTCCGGAGTCGAGTGGTAAGACCACCGTGGCTCTGCATATGGTAGCCGAGGTGCAGAAGCGCGGCGGGATCGCCGGATTTATCGATGCGGAGCATGCGCTGGATCCGGTGTACGCGCGCAATATCGGCGTGGATATCGACAATCTCTACATATCCCAGCCGGACAATGGCGAGCAGGCGCTGGAGATCACTGAGACGATGGTGCGCTCCGGGGCAGTGGATATCATTATTGTGGACTCTGTGGCGGCGCTGGTGCCGAAGGCAGAGATCGACGGAGACATGGGCGATTCCCATGTAGGACTTCAGGCGAGACTGATGTCGCAGGCGCTGCGCAAGCTGACCGGTGTGATCAGCAAATCAAACTGCACAGTCGTATTTATCAACCAGCTTCGTGAGAAGGTCGGCGTCATGTTCGGCAATCCGGAGACGACGACCGGCGGCCGCGCGCTCAAGTTTTATTCCTCGATCCGTCTGGACGTGCGCAGGATCGAGTCGCTTAAGCAGAGTGGAGAGGTCATCGGGAACAGGACGCGCATCAAGGTCGTGAAGAACAAGATCGCGCCGCCGTTTAAGGAGGCGGAGTTTGATATTATGTTCGGCAAGGGCATCTCCAGGGAAGGAGACATTCTTGACCTGGCCGCGAACAACAATGTCGTGAACAAGAGCGGCGCGTGGTACGCCTATCAGGGAGAGAAGATCGGCCAGGGGCGCGAGAACGCGAAGCTGTACCTCACGGAGCACCCGGATGTGATGCAGGAGATCGAGCAGAAGGTGCGAGAGCAGTACGGCCTGGCGGAGGCTTCAGACGCAGTGCAGGGGGACGTGGCAGAGAGCACGGCTCAGGATGAAGAGTAGGGTTAGTCAGGATCAAATAGAACCGGGCAGCACAGGTTAAAGCACCGGTCTGGAGCAAAGGACAGAACAGAATCGATGAGCTATGTAGACAAAGTGGAGGGGATATCCGGCGGGCGCTATCTGGTGAGTCTGGAGGATGGCCGCAGCTTTCCCCTATACAAGAAAGAACTGGAGCAGTTCGGGATCTGTGAGGGCGAGGAGCTTGCGCCGGAGCATGAGGAGGAGATCTTCCGGGAGCTTCTCCCTAAAAGGGCGAAGCTCTGCGCAATGAATTATCTGCAGCATATGGACCGCACGGAACGGCAGTTGTACAGGAAGCTGGGCGAGCTGTCCTATCCGGAGGAGATCACGGAGCAGGCGCTTGCGTATGTGAGGAGCTTTCACTACATAGACGACGTGCGCTACGCGGTAAATTATATCGAAAGTAAAAAGGACAGCAAGAGCATGCGCATGCTGGAGCAGGAACTGTATCAGAGAGGCGTGTCGCAGGAGGACTTCCAGGAGGCGCTTCAGCAGATCGAGACTCCGGACGAGGAGCAGCAGATTCAGGAATGGCTGGAGAAGAAGCATTATTCTGCGGAACAGGCGGATCGCGGCGAGACAGAGCGCATGATCCGCTTTCTTCTGCGCAGAGGGTATCAGCTGTCGCCCATTCGGAGGGTGATGCATATTTAGCCACTTGATATATTTGATTTTATTACTCTGAAATAAATCTATTTGTCTTATTGCAAGTCTTATACGATGATTTACACATTTAGCAACTTTCGGAATAATCCCAACTTTAAAATAGGCAAATCAAAAGTAAATAAAATGAAACGAAGCAGCCGCAGCTAGCCTCTGAAAAATGTCTAAACATTTGGGAAAAAAACAGGGGAAAAAGTGCACAAAAATGCAATCTATCTATTGAAATTTATCATATATTATACTATAGTATGCTTAAGGTAACAAGGTATGCGGAATTTAACACGCCAACAATTTCTTGTGACAAAGTTGGTTTGTAACGATTGCGACAAGTGAAAAAGGAGATTATGAGTTAAACGAGAGGGAACAAGTCGACCGGATCAAAGGGAGGAAAAGATCATGAAGAAAAGGATGAGACGGTTAGTTGCGATGCTGCTTGCTGCGGCGATGGTTGTACAGCAGGGAAGTACGCTTGGCGTGCTTGCTGTTGAGACCGAGCCGATGAGTGAGAGCTTTACGGAGGCGATGGCGATCAGCCAGGAGCCGGAGACAAAGGTCGAGGAGACAAAAGCGCCTGAGACGCAGGCTCCGGAGACGAAGGTTGAGGAAACGAAAGCGCCTGAGACACAGGCTCCGGAGACAAAGGCTGAAGAGGCGAAGACAGCAGAGGCCGGGGCGGAGGAGACAGAGCCGACAACTCAGAACGCTCAGACGCAGGAAACCGCGGGCGAGACGCTGACAGAGAGCGAGCAGACCACGGAGACGGTTACAGAGCAGATTGCTGAGGCCCAGAGCGAGCCGATCACAGAGGCAGCTGCGGAGGAAGTGACAGAGGCTGCATCCGAGACTGTGGCTGAGGCAGAGACCGAAAAGAAATCCGAGACAGAGGAGACGGTCGTACTTGAAGCCTCGATTATGCAGGAAGTGTTCCAGAAGACCGTGAAAGACGCGGCGGTTCCGATGGTGAAGTATACGGTAAAGGTTGCGAACAAGGCCAAGAAGATAGCGGCGGAAGACGTATCCCTGAAGGTAGTCCTGGCAGACCAGCTTTCTTATAAGAAGGAAGTCGGCGAGACGCCGCAGCTTGTCAGCTTCGAGACGCTTGGAAAAGCGATCGAGGCAGCGGCATTTGAGAACGAGCTGACAGAGGCGGACAAGACCGCATATGCGAACGGCGGCGTGGTGCTCTGGAAGGATCAGACGATCGCGGCGGGCGAAGAGAAGACGTTTGTGTTCTGCGCGGAAGTGACAGACGGACAGACCGACGTCAACGCGCTGAAGAACCTCTGGTTCGTAGACGGCGAGGCAGTAGCGGCAGAGAAGATCCAGTGGGCGAACACAGAGCTGCTGGAGGTGAAGGAAGAACTGCCAACAGAGTTTATTGTTGAGAATGGCGATATGGTTGTGACGGCGACGCTTTCGGAAGGAACAGTTCTTCCGGAGGGGGCGCAGTTTGTAGTTGTCAAGAAGGAGCTTACAGAAGAAGAAAAGGCGTTAGTAGAAGAGCAGTTGGGAAAAAACGCAGTTTCTTATGGATATGTAGCCTATGATATGCATTTTGAGGTAGACGGACAGGAAGTAGAGCCGGAGAATGGAGAAGTTTCTGTATCCGTACAGTATAAGAATGCTGTTCAGCTCACAACTGAAGAAGTACCTGAGCAAGAGACGGAAGCAGCAGGCACGATGAGCGACGCGATTGAATTCGCTGATCCGGAGACGAAGACGGAAACATCCGCGACAGAGTATAAGATACTCCATCTTGCGGAAAACGCTGGCGGCGATGTTGTGGCAGAGGACGTGACGGATACCGTTAATGTAGCCGCTGATGGAGATGTCACAGGCGCGGGGTTTACTACGGACAGTTTTTCCACTGTGGTTCTATTGGGGTTGGACGATGTTGTGAAAATTATTGATCGGTCATTTAGCCTGAGTGCAGAAGTGAAAATTGAAGGTCAGGGATTTGAACTAAAGGAGAATCAATTTGCATTTACATTGACAGAAACCGATCAAAGCGGCAATTCTGTGTGGCCGCAGAATATTACTGAAGCTTCTAATGATAAGGATGGTAATATCTCTTTTGAAAATGTCAGTTTGAGTGAGAGACCTGAATGGGCTGCTCAGCAGGGGGAGTATAATTATTATTATGTTCTCAAACAGAAATCAAGTGCGTGGGCCGGTATTACCTGTGATTCTTGTGAATACATGGTTACCATTACGGAGACTAAAGCGGAAAACGGTTCATTGCAGCTGACGGGAAAGTGTGAACTTTTTAAGGGAGCAGAAGGAGAAGAGACGCAGGCTGATAAACCGCAGTTTATGAACCAGTATAAGGAAATTACGTTTGGCAGTGAATATGGGTACACGATTGAGAACTTACTGAGAGGCTATAATGTAATTTCAATGAATAACGCGACAATAGCGAACCATACAGTGGGTGCTATTATGGTAGGCGGCAATTTGTACGTGAATGATGATTTGCAGCCTGGAGGTAATTTAAATCAAGGTGATATAACGACAAAACCGTCTTATGTAAAAGGAAAGGTTGAATGCAGCTGGAATTACGCAAGTGCAAATCATGGCACAATTTTACCGGCATATGTCGGATCGGCCAATAAGGTAGAATATAATGAAAGCGGTTCGGCTATCCTCTTAAATGGACAGAATTTTACAGATGACATTTCGAAAAAGAAATTATATGTAAGTGACACATATGTTGACTTTGAAACTGTAAAGGGCGTTCTTGACGCAGCTTCTGAGTATTTCCAGAAGAATGCTGAAACGGAGCTGATTTATCCTGAGGGATCTACATTACACATTCCGAGTGGAAGAAATGTCACAATCGGCAGCATGGAGGGTGTAACGGAGGTAGTTATTGACGGTGATATTTCTTCAATGGAAAACACGGTAATCAATATCCTCGATACAGGAACAGTTAATCTTCCGCATTTGATGGTGGGAGGACATGATGCAGACAGCACTGTGGAGGATGGCGCTGGAAGTAGTATTGTATGGAATATCCCAAATGCCAGCACAGTTAATGTGGGTGTAGGAGGCCGCGGTTGGGCCGGACATATCCTTGCACAGAATGCTTATGTTGAGAAGAAAGGCTCTCAGTATGCGGGAACATTAGTCGGTAATACGGTATATGTGAGCGGCGAAGGACATTCTTGGCCGTACAATGGTTCTGTTTTGGTTCCGACAAAGGGAATGTTCACGGCGAAAAAGACGGTCAACGGCAATGCGCCGAAAGACGGAGTCACCTTCACGTTTAGAATGGAAGAAATCAGTTTTCCGCCAGAAATTAAAGTATCTACCTTTGGTGATGAGGGAACTTATGGAATCAGAACAAGAAGCAATGAGGGAGATAGAGTCGACTTTGGCTCTGTGGATTATAAAGTGCCGGGTATATATTTCTATATCATCAGCGAAGTAGCGCCGGAAGAGGAAAATCCACATTTTATCTATGACAAGCAGCAGTATCTTGTGGTTGTGAGGGTAACCAAAAACAAAGAAGAAAATAAACTGGAATCGAAAATTAATTATTACCCTATTATCGAAGCGCTTGCCTATATTGAAAATCGCGAAAAGATCAGGGAGAATGAAGCCAACGGAGTAAGAGCGAATTATATTGTTAACGGCGTATGCTACTATGTATCCGAGAAGGAAACAGAAGCAAGCTTTGATAATAAAGAATTAGGTAATCTTAAAGTAACAAAGTCCTTTGCAGGAGATTCTGCTCTGTCAGAAGAAGAAAAAAATGCTATTGAATTTACAGTGAAAGGACCAAACGATTATAGCATAACATTTCCCTATGCCGATATGCCAGACGGAATCAAGATACTTGAAAATTTGGTGCCTGGAACATATACGGTTACAGAGAGCAAAGCGGGCAAGGATGGCTATTCGTTGTCGACGACATATAATGTGGGTGATGACGGAACAGTGAGCGTGGTTGCCGGGGACACTCCGACAGAACTGATAATCACGAACACATATACGCAGAAGAAGGGCAGCCTGACGGTGACGAAGACTTTTAAGGGCGACCTTAAGGCAGCGGATCTGACTGCGGCTCAGAAAGAGGCGATCAAGTTCGAGATCACGGGACCGGATGGTTATACGAATAGTCTCACATATGCGGACGTTGAAGCGGGCGAAAACACGGTTGAGAACCTCGTGCCGGGCGAGTACACAGTTACGGAGAAGAACGGAAATGTGGACGGCTACGAGAGGGTGACGACATATAGTGTGGGCACGGACGGCAAGGTGGAGGTCACGGCGGAGACGCCTGCGACTGTGGAAGTGACGAACACATACACGGTCGAGAAGACGAGCAAGAGCGTAGAGAAGGTGTGGGTGGATGAAGATGATAAGGATGACCTGAGACCGGAATCCATCTCGGTACAGCTTCTCGCAGATGGTGCAGCCTATGGTGCTCCGATTGAACTGAAAGAGGACAACAGCTGGAGCTATACATGGGAGAACCTTCCGAAGAAGGCCGCCGGGAAAGACATCAACTACACGGTGGAAGAGATCGGTGAGGTGACCGGCTACACGACGGCGTACACGACGGACACGACGACAGGCAAGGTAACGATCACAAACACGCACACGTTTGATGACGAAACGGAAGTAGAAGTCGAGAAGGTGTGGAAGGCGCCGGCCTGGAAGCTGAAGGATCTTCCGGATAGCGTCACGGTGACGTTGTACCAGAACGGCAAGGCATATGGTGATTCGGTAGAGCTGACAGAGGAAGGAAGCTGGAAGCATAAGTGGGAGAATCTGCCGAAGTACGATGCAGACGGCAAGCCCTATGAGTACACAGTGGACGAGGAAGATGTGGAAGGCTTCACCAAGGATGTGGACGGCTTCACGATCACGAACACGTTTGACAATGATACGGAAGTAGAAGTCGAGAAGGTGTGGGAGGCGCCGGCATGGAAGATGAAGGATCTTCCGGAAAGTGTCACGGTGACGCTGTACCAGAACGGCGAGGCATATGGTGATTCGGTAGAGCTGACAGAGGAAGGAAGCTGGAAGCACAAATGGGATAAACTGCCGAAGTACGATGCAGACGGCAAGGCCTATGAGTACACAGTGGACGAGAAAGATGTGGAAGGCTTCACCAAGGATGTGGACGGCTTCACGATCACGAACACGTTTGACAATGATATGGAAGTAGAAGTCGAGAAGGTGTGGGAGGCGCCGGCATGGAAGATGAAGGATCTTCCGGAAAGCGTCACGGTGACGCTGTACCAGAACGGCGAGGCATATGGTGATTCGGTAGAGCTGACAGAGGAAGAAGGCTGGAAGCGCAAATGGGAGAATCTGCCGAAGTACGATGCAACCGGCAAGCTCTATGAGTACACAGTGGATGAGGAAGATGTAGAAGGCTTCATCAAGAAGGTAGAAGGCACCACGATCACGAACACGTTCGACAATGATACGGAAGTAGAAGTCGAGAAGGTGTGGGTGGCACCGGAATGGAAGATGAAGGATCTTCCGGAAAGTGTCACGGTGAAGCTGTACCAGAACGGCGAACAGTACGGCGCGGCGATAAAGCTGACAGCGGAAGAAGGCTGGAAGCGCAAATGGGAGAATCTGCCGAAGTACGATGCAGACGGCAATCTCTATGAGTACACAGTGGACGAGGAAGAAGTAATAGGCTTCATCAAGAAGGTGGAAGGCACCACGATCACGAACACCTATCAGACGGTAGAAAAATCCGTAGAGAAGGTATGGGTAGGCGACACGGAAGACATCCGACCGGAGTCCATCGAGGTGCAGCTGTTTGCGGACGGAACTTCATACGGTGAAACGGTTGCGCTGAATAAAGAGAACAGCTGGAGCTATACATGGACGGATCTGCCGAAGGTAAATGCGGACGGTGAAGACGTCGTATATACGGTAGAAGAGACCAGCAAGGTGCCCAGCTACACGACGGCGTACACGACGGATGAGACGACAGGCAAGGTAACGATTACCAACACCATTACGTCGGTCAAGGTCAGCAAGGTAGACGTGGCGACGGGCGCGGAGCTCGAGGGCGCGCATATCCAGATCCTTGACAAAGATGGAAATGTGGTTGAGGAGTGGGATTCCACGAAGGAAGCGCACGAGGTGAAGGGCCTGAAGACGGGCGAGACCTACACGCTGAAGGAGACCGTGGCTCCGGACGGCTATACGCTGACGGCGGAGACGACGTTCACGCTGAACGAGGACGGAACGGTCGACAGCGGCAAGACAACGACGAATACGAAGGACGGCGTGCTTCTGGTCGAGGACAGCTTCAATAAGATCAGTATCCTGAAAGTAGACGAGAGCGGCGAGGCCCTGAAGGGCGCGAAGCTTGTCATCAAGGATGCGGAAGGCGCAATCGTCGGCGAGCCGTGGAAGTCAGGCAGCAAGGCACATGATATTACGGGTCTTGCGAAGGGCAGCTACACGCTGAGCGAGATCGAGGCTCCGAAGGGCTACCAGGTATCCGCGGATGTTCCGTTTGAGATCACCGGGAAAGAGGCAGCGGGCCAGACGATCGAGGTGAAGATGACGGACGAGAAGATTCCTGAGTCGGCCACCTATTCGCTTACGGTGACGAAGAACCTGCGCCTGGACGGCATCACCAGCGACATCGGCATCAGGGATGCGGTCTTCTATGTGGCGCTGTTCTCCGACGAGGCAAAGACGCAGCGTGTCAGCAGCGTGAAGCAGATCGTGTTCAAGAACCAGATTTCGAGTTCGGTGACGTTCGACAACCTCAGCGCGGGCACATACTACGTGGGTGAGACAGATGAGAACGGTACGCTGCTTGTCTCGAAGATGGTAAACGACAGAATCATCTTCTATCCGGAGTACACCGGGGAAGGGAAGGTACTGCTCGAAGGAGATGAGAAGAATGCGATTGCGGACTTCACGAACGTATATGTAGAATTCACGGACGACCTTTACCTGTCAGGTCAGATCACGGTTACGAAGAAGATCCTGATAAACGGCGAGGAGGGCACATCCGACGCGACGTACTACGCGGGCGTGTTCAACAGCCCGGATATGAGCGAGCCGCTTGAGATCGTACCGCTTGAGCTGGGAGGCGGATCGAGCACAAGCTACACGGTGACGAACCTTCCGATCGGCAATACGATCGGCAGCTCGATGACGTACTACGTGACAGAGACGGATGAGAACGGCGTGCCGCTGGATCCGGATGTGGTAACGGAGTTCGAGGTATCGGTGGACAAGAGCGAGATCGTGTTGGATGCTAATAATTCGAGGCAGGAGGTCGTGATCACGAACAGTTTCACGGAAGAAGAGACGGAGACCGAGACAGAGGTGCCGAAGAAGGAAGCACCGAAGACGGGCGACGACACGAACTTCATGAGATACCTGCTGATGATGGCACTTTCCGCGGGCGTATGCGTAGCAGCCTTCGAGGAGAAGCGCAGGAAAGCAAGGCGCGTGAGAAAGTAACAGAACACGAAAAAGGCAGTAGAATACGCCAAAAGCTAAGAATCAAAGATATGAAGAGTAGCGGATAAATACGAGAGGACTGTCGCGAGACAGTCCTCTTGCTGTTCGGAGAATATGAAAAAGGTATCTAACCGGTTCCGCAAAAACAAACTTGTAAGTAGGCATAATAGAACGAAACTTAAAAGTGCCTAAAATGAAACAGGCTATATTATGCAAGTTTGATAAAATTGTGATTAAATTGATAATTCAATTGAAAAAAACTGTAAAAGGGTATATTATTTAACTAAAATAGCAAGATGGTTTTTTGCGCCCTTTTTTTAAAGAATGTGCAGGGTGAGCAGCAACAGATAACGAAAAGCAGTAAGAAGTAACAGGGAGGTAAGAAAGATGAGGAAAAGAACGAAACGGTTTTTAGCCACACTGCTCGCAGCGGCGATGGTTTTGCAGCAGGGCAGTGCGCTCGGCGTATTGGCCGGAGAGACCGAACCTGCGAGCGAGACCAGGATCGAGACTGAGTCTGAGACGAATGCGCCGAAGACGACAGTCGAGACATCTGAGGACGAGACGAAGGATCCGGAGACGCAGGCGGAAACCACACCGGCTGCGACAGAGCCTACGGCAACCCCGGACACGGAACCAACGGCAGCGCCGGATGCAGAGGCAGGCACGGAGCCGGTTACAGAGCCTGCTACGGAACCTGTTACGGAGTCGGCTACAGAACCTGTAACGGAGTCTGCTGCGGAGCCGGGCACAGAACCCGCGACAGAGGCGGCGACGGAGACGGAGGAGCCTGCGACTGAGCAGATGGACACGGAAGAGACCGAACCTGAGACGGAAGAGGCGGTCGTGCTTGAAGCTTCTGTTATGCAAGAAGTGTTCCAGAAGACCGTGGAAGACGTTACGGTTCCGATGGTAAAATATACTGTGAAGGTTGCGAACAAGGCTGAGAAGACAGCGGCAGAGGGCGTATCCTTGAAGGTGCTTCTGGCAGACGCGCTTTCCTATAAGAAAGAAGACGGCGAGACGCCGGAGCTTGTCAGCTTTGAATCGCTTGGAAAAGCGATCGAAGCGGCGGCATTTACAGAGACACTGACTGAGGAAGAGAAAGCTGTGTACGCGAACGGCGGCGTGGTAATCTGGAAGGATCAGACGATCGCGGCGGGCGAAGAGAAGACGTTCGCGTTCTGCGCGGAAGTGAAAGACGGCCAGACTGATGTCAACGCGTTGAAGAACCTTTGGTTCGTGAACGGCGAGGCTGTTGCGGTGGAGAAGATCCAGTGGGCGAACACGGAGCAGCTGCAGATTGCTGAGAAGGAACTGCCGAGCGAGTTCGTATACAGTGGTGAGGACGGCATGACCGTGACGGCGGTTGTGTCTGATCCGAATGCATTTCCAGAGGGGACTGTTCTTATTGTTGAGCCGCTTGAAGTAACTGAAGAAGATATTGAGACAGCAAAGGCTGAGTTGGAAGAAGGCCGTCAGATTGCGAAGATGTTGCAGTATGACATTCGCTTCGAATATGATGGCCAGGAGATCGAGCCGCCGGAGGGCGTGACGGTTGACGTCAGTATTGCGTACAACAATGCGGTAGATCTGGGTGTAGATCCGGAAGCTGCTGGGCTTGAAATGCAGGTTCTCCATGAGAAAGACAATGGTGAAACAGAGGAAGTGGTAGCGGATGCCACCATCTCTGAAGACGGCACGATGGACGAGGTGCAGTTTACGGCGGAGAGCTTTTCAAAATTCACCTTTACAATTACAAATGAGACAAGTGATCTTTTCATTTCGCTAGATGGATTTGAAAATGATCATTATACAACTGGCGATTTTTATATATGTATAGCGGGCACTGATGAATATGGAAATGTGAAAAAGCATGCATTCAGACATGTACTTGTAGAAAGGGGGACAATTAAAGGGGCTGAGGCTGACGGAAAATTTAAAATTGATAAGTTCCTTAGTCCCACGGGACAAGAATTGACAGAGGGTGAAAAACCTGCTCTTGGAGAGAGTTACACCATAAGTATGTATATGCGCCATAAAGATTGTCCTCCTGTTGTTTATGGTGAAACGACTGAACATGGCAATGAGGCGCAGTTAGCAAAAATAGAAGAAGGGGATAAGCTATTAGGAGCATATACAGTTGGAGCTATTCCGCAGTTTACGATATCTGATACGACTACGGAGGTATCCATTGATTTGACTCGAATTGGCTCAACGGCGGCTTCAAAAGCAACTGTTATGTCTGGCTTGGGGGCTGCAATGAACTTCGGCGCATTTGTATGGAGCTATAAGCAAAATTCTGACGTAGAGGCGACAATTGCAGCGCATACGGCAGATATAGATGATTATTATAATTTTGACAGGCAATGGAAAGATTATGATAATACCATTACGATTGGCAAGGATTTTCAGGATGAGAAAGGGGATCCGGTTAATGGAAGAAGTGTGACCATTAAACTGTATCGGGTGACCACTGAAGGAGAAGAATATGTTGCAGAAATAACCAAAACAGTTGAGAATGGACATGCAGATTTTGTATTTAACCATGAGACGGCAGGCGGATTTCTGATCCATGGAACCTATCATTTTTACGAATATATTGATGGTAAAAAGATAGAAAATTCTGGTGTTTATGAATTAAACGATGATGAGAAAGTTACTGTAACATATGGAAACAACAGAAATTTAGTAATAGAAAATCAAAATTTTGATAACTATTCTTATTTTGATGATGCTGATGCTGGTACGCTCAATCATGCAAGGAAAGGCAGCTATGTTGTTTTGCCAGAAAGCGAATATGCCGATCATGAGAGTGACTTAAATGATGGGAAAACATCGACTGGAGCGTATGTTGTTCCAGCGGGAACAGAGGGATTTCCGACAATAAACTTTGCGGATTACTTTGGCACTAATGGAGAAGGGGGCGGATCGTTTGATAGCCTTTCTCAGAGCATTTCTACAATGTATAGTAGCGATTCCGCGGCGGTTTATTATATGGATGCATCGGATTGGACAAAAGACCGGGTGTGGGATTTTTCCTCTCAAGGTGGTAAATTTATTATTGTAAATGTAAAAGCGTCTGCTGCTGACAGTCCTATTACACTTAAAACATTCTCCATTGATGGGACAAAAGTGGATGCTGAATTCGGAAATGGGACGGCGGACACTAATATTCTTTTCAACTTTTATTGTGAAGGTGGCACAGCTTATACAGGAGAAATTACAAATGAGTCTCAGATAACTGGTACTGTGTTTGCGCCTGCTGCGTCTGTTGCAATAGGCGGAGGAAATGTCGGAGGCAGAGTGATTGCGAAGACGGTGACCGGAAATAAATCAGAGATTCATGAAATGAGACCGGATGTTCATTCTGTTGATGTAGCTGGTTCGGTTAAGAATCAAATTGGTAAGCATGAAATTAAGGGTAGCCTGACGGTGACGAAAAGTATCGTCGGTGACCTGAAAGCGGGCGACTTGACAGATGACCAGAAGAAGGCAATCACGTTCGAGGTATACGGCCCTAAGTCAACAGAAGGTGAAGGTTCGTTGGTGGACAGCTTCAATTACTTCGATATACAGAACGGCAGTAGGGAGATCAAAGATCTTGAGCTTGGTGAGTACGTGGTTAAGGAGACGAACGGTAACGTAGATGGTTATACAGTAGAGACGACCTACAGTGTGGAGGGTGGTAAGGCTACACTCACGGAGGCGACGGCATCTGCGGAAGTGACGGTGACAAACACGTACACGCAGAAGAAGGGCGACTTGAGTGTCAAGAAGACAGTAGTCGGCAAAACAGGCGACAAGACAAAGAACTTCCATTTCAAGGTGACGCTGGATGACGAGACCATCAACGGAACCTATGGTGACATGACGTTTACAAACGGCGTGGCGGAGTTTACGCTGAAGGATGGCGAGACTAAGACTGCGACGAATCTTCCGGCAGGCGTGGGATATACGGTGATTGAGGAAGAAGCAAATGCAGGTGGGTATACGACAGATTCCACTGGTACATCTGGAAAAATCACGACCGGAAAGACAGAAGAGGCCGCATTCACGAACACGTACCAGACAGTATCGAAGTCTGTAGAGAAGATCTGGGTAGACGGAGAGAATCAGGATGGCCTGAGACCGGATTCCATCCAGGTGCAGCTGAAAGCAGATGGAGCGCCATATGGCGATGCAGTGACGCTGAACAAGGGGAACGGCTGGAAGCATGACTGGACGGATTTGCCAAAGGTAGATGCGACAACAGGAAAAGATATCAGCTACACGGTGGAAGAGGTTGGTACACTGACCGGCTATACGAGCGTGAGCAAAGTGGAAGGCGATAAGACCACAATCACCAATACCCATGCGCCTGAGGAAGTATCGGCACAGGTGAAGAAGATCTGGAAAGACGGAGAGAACAGCGATGGCAAGAGACCGGGTTCTATCAAGGTGACGCTGTACGCGGACGGTAAGGCAACAGAGCACACAGTGACGCTGAGTGAGGCGAACAACTGGACGAGTCAAGAGATCACCGGACTTGCGAAGAACAAGAATGTTAACGGGAAGGCCAAAGGGATTGAGTATACTTGGGAGGAAGAAAATCTTCCGGATGGCTATACGCTGACGGGTACGAGCAAGGAAGGCATCTTAACGACGCTCACGAACACATACGCGCCGGATGAAGTATCGGCACAGGTGAAGAAGGTCTGGGACGACGATGAGAACCGCGACGGCAAGAGACCGGATTCTATCAAAGTGACGCTGTACGCGGATGGTGAGGCGACGGAGCACACGGTGACGCTGAATGAGTCAAACCACTGGACGAGCGAGATAATCACCGGGCTTGAGAAGAACAAGAACGTCGACGGGGAAATCAAGGAGATCGAGTATACCTGGCATGAAGATAATCTCCCGGATGGCTACACGATGACGACGGGTAAGATCGGCATCTTAACGACGCTCACGAACACCTATACGACGGAGAAAGTATCGGCACAGGTGAAGAAGGTCTGGAACGATGATGAGAACCGTGACGGCAAGAGACCGGATTCTATCACAGTGACACTGCTTGCGGACGGTGAGGCGATAGGACACACGGTGACGCTGAATGAGGAGAACAACTGGACGAGTAATATAATCACCGGGCTTGCGAAGAACAAGAATGTCGGCGGAGAGGTCAAGGAGATCGAGTATACCTGGCATGAAGATAATCTTCCGGAAGGCTACGAGCTGACAGATACGAGCAAGGAAGGCATCGTGACGACGCTCACGAACACGTATACGCCTGAGGAAGTATCGGCGCAGGTGCAGAAGGTTTGGGACGACGATGAGAACCGTGACGGTCTCAGACCGGAAGATCTTAC
The DNA here is from genome assembly GCA_947629385.1 of uncultured Lachnospiraceae bacterium. GTDB lineage: Bacteria > Bacillota > Clostridia > Lachnospirales > Lachnospiraceae > Choladousia. The sequence goes on along the minus strand of CANRDO010000044.1, from coordinate 158 downwards.
CCTCACCCTGTACGCGGACAACGAGGCGACGACTCATACAGTTACGCTGAATGAGGAGAACAACTGGACGAGTAATATAATCACCGGGCTTGCGAAGAACAAGAATGTCGGCGGAGAGGTCAAGGAGATCGAGTATACCTGGCATGAAGATAATCTTC
>CANRDO010000043.1 GCA_947629385.1 uncultured Lachnospiraceae bacterium | reverse complement strand
ATGTTGCCTGATCTTTTGAAAAATTTAAAAGGGTGTGGAATTTAACTCTGCACCTGAATTTAAAATTTCAAGTTTCGTTTATTTCTCCGCAGCAACATCATTCTTCAGAACTTTATAGAGGATACGATACAGCTCCGCAGCCTCCTCCGGATCCAGATTCGCGCAGCGGGCGATCTTCCCCGGAATCTCGATCGCCTTCTCTCTGAGCCGCTCGCCGGTCTCCGTGATCGTCACAACAAGATTTCTCTCGTCCTCCTCCGAGCGTCTGCGGCGCAGAAGTCCTTTCGCCTCCATCTTCTTGAGGAGCGGCGTCAGCGTACCAGAATCCAGAAACAGATCGTTGCCGAGTTCCTTTGATGTCAATGTCTTCTTCTCCCACAAAACCATCATTGTAATGTACTGCGTATAAGTCAGATCCAGTTCGTCCAGAAACGGCTTATACAGCTTGATGACCTCTCTGGAGCACGCATAGAGCGGAAAACAAAGCTGATTTTCCAGTTTCAACGCGTCGTATTTTGTCTTGTTCATCTCGATCCCCCTGCAGGTTTAACGTTTTTCCTTGCAAGTAATCCTCACAATTCTATCACAATATTATCATGATGGAAATGCATCTTGCAATGATTTTATAACTTCATTATATAACTTTTTGCTCAAAATTCAATACAATTTTCCATAATTTGCGCAAAAATGGTCAGTTTTTGCGAATTTGCAAGTTTCAAGTTTAAGACTTGCCCACACGTATAGATTTCATGTATAATAGACTGCGTATGTGAATCCGAATCTGATTCGGCCAACAGAAAGGAGATTTTTATGCTGAATTATCTGCTCGTCTTTTTTATCTCTATGGTACCGCTTATCGAGCTGCGCGGTGCGATCCCGGTCGGGGTGCTGCGCGGGCTTCCGCTGGTACAAACATACATCATCGCAATCCTCGGGAACATGATCCCGGTTCCGTTTATCTATCTCTTCGCCCGCACGGTGCTTACCTGGGGCAAAGATAAGCCGGTCATCGGAAAGCTGTTCACATTCTGCCTTGAGAAAGGGGAAAAGGGAGGACGGAAGCTTCAGGCGAGCGCCGGGCGCGGACTCTTCGTCGCGCTCCTGCTCTTCGTCGGCATCCCGCTTCCGGGCACCGGCGCATGGACCGGCACGCTTGCGGCCAGCATCCTGAACATGGATTTCAAGTCCAGCGTCATCGCAGTCATGCTCGGCGTGCTGCTCGCGGGACTGATCATGGGCGCGGCGAGCGCGGGCCTGTTCGGTGCGTTCGGCGCGATCCTCAGCTGAGGATTTTTCATTGGAGATATCGATATGAACAATGTGATCTTGATCGGTATGCCGGGTGTCGGCAAGAGCACAATCGGCATTGTGCTCGCCAAGGTGCTCGGCTACGATTTTATCGACTCGGATCTTCTGATCCAGAAATCAGAGGGGAAACTGCTCTGGCAGATCATGCGTGACGCGGGAAATGACGAGTTCAACCGCATCGAGGAGCGTGTAAACTGCTCGATCAGCGCCGAACGCTCTGTCATCGCCACAGGCGGCAGCGTCGTTTACGGCGCGAAAGCGATGGAGCATCTGCGCTCCATCGGCACCATTGTCTATCTGGAGGCCGACTGCCGCACCCTCGCGGGGCGTCTCGGCGACCTCACCCGGCGCGGCGTCGTGTTCCGCCCCGGTCAGGGTCTTGCCGAGCTGTACGCGGAGCGCACACCTCTTTATGAGAAATACGCGCAGCTCACGATCCCTGTCGGAAGCCTGAGCGTGCAGGAGGCCGTCGCCGATATCGAGGCCGCGCTGCGCGCCAGGGCACAGGTATAAATTTTAAATAACAGGCCCCACATTTTTTCAGGGATTTCCCTGCCCTTCTGAGGCACAGACACGGTTTCTTACAGATTTCTATCCTTTTTTTCCTCTGCCCCTGCCCTCCCCTGCTGTCTCCCAAGCTTCCGGTACACCGTAAAATACATCGTCGTAAAGCACGCGATGCCGCCGATCACGTTCGAGATCGGTTCAGCCAGGAAGATGCCTGCCACGCTGTCCGTCAGAAAGCGCGGGAGCAGGACCGTCAGCGGCAACACAATGACCACCTTGCGAAACAGCGAGAAGAAGATCGCCTGCTTCGACTTTCCGAGCGCCGTGAACACGGACTGCCCTGAGAACTGGAACAGCATGAAGACAAAGCCGGCGAAATACAGATGCACGGAGCGCACGCCCTCCTCGATCATCTCACGGTTGCCGGTGAAAAGGGATAAAAACGGTTTCGGGAAAAGCACGAGCAATCCCCACGCGGCGACCGTGTACAGCGCTCCCACCACAGACATAAAGCGTATGCCTTTTCGGATCCTGTCGTACTGCTTCGCCCCATAGTTGAACCCGAGCACCGGCTGCGAACCCTGCGTGATCCCCATGACCGGCATGCTTAAGATCTCACGGATCGAATTCAGGACCGTCATGATCCCGATGTACAAGTCGCCCCCGTAGATGCCGAGCATCGCGTTGCACGCGATCTGCGAGACGCAGTTCGTCGCCTGCATGATAAAACCGGCCGTGCCGAGCGTCGTGATATCCCGCACCAGCGGCCACTCCAGCCGGAAATATTCTTTTTTCAATTTCAGGATCGCTTTTTTCCCCGTCAGAAATCTCAAAACCCAGACCGCGGAGATGATCTGTGCCGCCACCGTCGCGATCGCAGCGCCCTCGATCCCCATACCGAAGCCGAAGATCAGGATCGGGTCGAGGATCAGGTTGATCAGCGCGCCCAGCAGCGTCGTCCCCATCGCAATCCGCGGGAAGCCCTGAGAGGTAATGAAATTGTTCATTCCGTTGCCCAGCATGAAAAATACCGTGCCGAGCAGATAGATCATCAGGTAGGTATTCGCGTAGGGATAGGTCGCGTCGCTCGCGCCCAACATATACAGCACCGGCCGCTTCAGCACGTAGCACAGCGCCATGATCACAAACGACGTAAAAAACAAAAGCGTCGCCGAGTTCCCCATAATCTTCTCCGCCTGCTCCGTTTTCCCGGCGCCACGCGCGATCGAGCACAACGGCGCGCCGCCCATCCCGTACAGGTTTGTAAACGCGTTGATCAGAGATATGATCGGAAAGACCAGGCCGATCCCGGTCAGCGCGAGGCCGTCCGAGCCCGGCAGATGACCGATATAGATCCGGTCCACTATATTGTAGAGAAGCTGCAGGATCTGCGCGATCATCAGCGGCACCGCCTGCATCATGATGTGCCTGCTCACGCTTCCCTGTGAAAAGTCGTGTTCCAAAAAAACCGCCTCCTCAAAATCTGAACTTCTTCCACTGAAAACGTTCCATGTCGACATGCCCGTCCTTGAATTTCACGCCCTCGGCTTCCAGCAGCGCAACCTGCCGGTTCTCCCCGCCGAACGCGAACGCACTCGACACCTCGCCAAAACGGTTCACCACACGATGGCAGGGAATGTGCGCCGGATCCGGGTTGACATGCAGCGCGTACCCTACGACGCGGGAGAGCCTGCGGTTCCCGACAAGTCCCGCAATCTGCCCGTAAGTCGCCACGTTCCCGCGCGGGATCTGCCGCACGACATCGTAGATCGCGTCGAAAGTATTTCCGCTCTTTTCCGCTGGTTTTTCCTCTTCAAATTCTTCCCACTGCATCTTTCTCTGCTCCCTTTCGTTCCATCCAGACAGACTGATTCGCCGGTGATCATTGGTATATCCATACTCTGTTCCGGATTTCGTTATCATTATATGGGCGCGCAGGTTGCTTGTCAAGAAATCGACAGTGCAACGATTTAACTTGACACAGTAAAAAAGCAGGCGTAAACTACAGATAATCGTTTTAAATCGCTGCTGTCCGGGCGACGCTCCGCCGGCTGCCGCGGCATTTTACATTTTAACCAGGGAAGGGGTAATTACAATGGAAAAGAAAAACATTGACTGGGCAAATCTCGGTTTCGGCTATGTGCAGACCGACAAGAGATTTGTCGCAAACTATAAAGACGGGGCATGGGACGAGGGCGGCCTCACCACCGACGCGACCGTGACGATCACCGAGTGCGCGGGCGTGCTGCAGTATGCGCAGACCTGCTTTGAGGGCATGAAAGCCTACACGACCGAGGACGGCCACATCGTGACCTTCCGCCCGGATCTCAACGCAGAGCGCATGGAGAACTCCTGTAAGCGTCTGGAGATGCCGGTCTATCCGCAGGATAAGTTTGTCGAGGCTGTCGTCCAGACAGTCGCCGCCAACGAGGCCTACGTACCGCCTTACGGCTCCGGCGCCACGCTCTATGTCCGTCCGTACATGTTCGGCAGCGACGCCGTCATCGGCGTGAAGCCGTCCAGCGAATATCAGTTCCGCGTGTTCACGACTCCGGTCGGCCCGTACTTCAAGGGCGGCGTAAAGCCTCTGACCATCCGCGTCTGCGATTACGACCGCGCGGCGCCGCACGGCACCGGCCACATCAAGGCGGGTCTGAACTACGCAATGAGCCTTTATGCGATCATGGACGCGCACCGTCAGGGTTTCGATGAGAATATGTATCTCGACGCCGCTACCCGCACGAAGGTAGAGGAGACCGGCGGAGCGAACTTCCTCTTCGTGACAAAGGACAACAAGGTCGTAACGCCGAAGTCGAACAGCATCCTGCCGTCCATCACACGCCGCTCCCTGCTCGTCGTGGCAAAGGAGTATCTGGGACTCGAGGTCGAGGAGCGCGAGGTCTTCTTCGATGAGGTCAAGGATTTCGCAGAGTGCGGCCTGTGCGGCACCGCGGCCGTCATCTCCCCGGTCGGCAAGATCGTCGATCACGGCAAGGAGATCTGCTTCCCGAGCGGTATGAGCGAGATGGGCCCGACCACGAAGAAGCTGTACGACACCCTGACCGGCATCCAGATGGGCCGTATCGAAGCGCCGAAGGGCTGGATCAAGGTGATCAAATAGTCCTTTTGATTCAGAAAATATTCGTCATGCGCTGAAGGGCACAGGACAGACAAATACCCGGAAAGGTGGCGCAAAGCCCTTCCGGGTATTCTATTTTGATTTGCCTCTCCTGCGCAAGAAATGTTTTACCTGCCCAGCTCCCGCAGCCTCGCCTCGATCGCCTGTCCGCTCTCCTCAAACAGGAGCTCCCGATTGTAGCGGTAATAGCGTTCGCACTCATAATCCTGCAAAAAATGCACGCTGTAAGGGTCGCGGTTCAGCTCCGTGACGAAGATGACCATCTCCTGCCCCGCGGAGAACGCCGCCTCCAGAAAATCAAACGCATGCTCCAGCATCGCTCCGGCTTCGGCCATCTCCCGCTCCAACGCGTCCTGCTCCCCGTCAAACCACTCCTTGAGCCGGGCGAACGCCGTCCCTCCGTCCTGCACGTTTTCCTTCCGAAGATTACGCTGATACTGCTCCAGAAGCTCTGTCACCCGGCGACGCGTCTGTTCCTCCTGCCTTGTCAGAAGCTCCGCCGTCTTCCTGCGCTCGGTCTCCGCCTGAAACCTGGCAAGCGCGGCGCTCAAAATTCCGTCCACTCCTGCCGCTTCATTGCCGGTTTCTCCTGCGAGCAGCTGTGCTTTCAGCTTCTTCAGCTCCTCATAGAGCAGCTCCGTCGCCTGCTCCGCGCGCATCAGCTTTGCGAAGCGGTTCCTACAGCGCCCGAGCAGAAGCCCGACCACGCTCAATCTCTCGTCGAACGGCGCGTGCGCGGCCTTTTTCAGCAACAGCGGATCGATCCGGCCCTCCAGCACCTCCTCGAGCTGATAATCCATCTGATACTTTCGGTACAACTCCAGATAGTTCGCGAAATCCTTCGCGATCGTCTCGTGCTGAATGTACTGCACGACCACCTCGCGATCCATCTCCTTGCCGAGCGCGTCGTACACCGTAAGCATCTGCGACAGATCCTCCCAGCCGCGCGGCGTCGCGAACTTCCTGCCGTCCACCGTCGTCTCCATCTTGTAGAAATGCGCCGTCCGCGTGTTGAGGTACGAAATTATCGCTGGGTGGAGCTGCTGCAACTGCGCGTATTCTTTCCAGACCGCAAAATCCGGCTCCACCTCGATCTTCTTGACGCGGTCCATCGTTACGACGTCGAACTCGCGCACCGACTTGTTATACTCCGGCGGATTGCCCGCTGCCACGATGATCCAGCCCTGCGGGATCTCATGGCTTCCGAAGGTCTTACACTGCAGAAACTGCAGCATCGCCGGGGCGAGCGTCTCCGACACGCAGTTGATCTCATCGATGAACAGAATGCCCTCCGAGAGCCCGGTCTTCTCCATCTTCTCATAAAGCGACGCCACGATCTCGCTCATCGTGTACTCCGTCACCGTGTACTCGCGCCCTCCGAAATTCTGCCTCGAGACGAACGGCAGCCCGATCGCGCTCTGCCTCGTGTGGTGCGTGATCGTGTACGCCACCAGCGCGATCCCGCACTCCTTCGCGATCTGCTCCATGATCTGCGTCTTGCCGATACCCGGAGCGCCCAGAAGCAGCACCGGCCGCTGCCGGATCTGCGGGATCACATACTCCCCGTATTCATCCTTCAGAAGATACGCCTCGATCGTATCTTTGATCTCTTGTTTCGCACGCTTGATATTCATAGCCTGTCCTCCAGCAATTCCTCTTCTCCGATGATCAGTTTGATCGCCCAGGGCGGCACGTCCACATCCCGATAGTCCTCCTTCATAAACACGAACGCCGTCTCATAGGGCGGCTTCTTCACCGGAAACGTCCCATATCCGTCCGTGAAATAGATCAGCCCGCGCAGCTTCGTGAAACAGCGCCGCCGCAACAGCTCCTGCACCCGCGCGAACGCCGGACGAAAATCCGTCCCTCCAAAGCCGCGCACCGTGAAATGCTCCAGATAATCCTGCATCTCCTCGCGGCTCGTCACCAGCACGTCCTCCTGCACCCTGTCGTCACACTGCAGGATGTGTACATGGATCTTTCGGAAAAAGCCCTCCGACTCGCTCAGCACACTGTACGTCTCCTCCAGAAAACGCCGGATCAGTTCTCCCTTGCACGACATCGACGTGTCCACAACGATTACGAAATCCTCGACCTTCTGGACCTCTCTCGTTTCCAGCGGCTCGATCAGCGGCATGTTTCCGTACAGCTCCATACCGTAATTGTAGAAGATATAATCGAACGAATCCAGATCGACCTGCATCTCTTCCTTCAGCACGGAAAATTTCCGCAGGAACTCCCGGTAATCGTAGCGCTTCCGGTTAGCGGCGCTCAGCTGCTCCTCCAAGCTCCTCGTATCGCCCGAAGCCTCTTTCGAGAAGGTCTCCAGCTCCGTCTGCATCCGGTCGCGGATATCGTCCCACTTCTGCCGCTGCGGGCTCGGACTCTTTTTCGGATCCTCCTGTCCCCAATAACGATGGTCGTCCGCCTGGAACTCCCTCTTCCACGCGTCGAGCTGCGCCTGCATCGGATGCATCCGGCAGAGAAAGCGGTAGACGCGCTCGGCTGTGACGACTGCATGCTCTCCACTTTCCAGCATCCGGTACAGCTCCCGCCGCAGCCCGGATTTTGGTCGGTGCACCGCCTTCACATACAGTCCGTCAATCACATACTCCGCCGCAACGTCACAGGCCAGATTCCAGTACTCGGCGTCGCGCTCCCCGCGGTTCCACAGATGCGAGAACAGGCAGTGCACGATGCTGTGCAGATACTGCCGGTTCATCGCCTGCCGCCCTTTCCGGAACAGCGTCACAAGCGCGTCCGGCTGAAAGTACAGGATGCTTCCGTCCGTCCCTGTCCCTGCAATCTGCGCGTCCGGCAAAAAAGAAAGCGACGACAGCGCCACGTCCAGAAACCGCATGTTCAGATACAGCTCGTTTCTGGCGCTGCGCAGGATGTCTGTCGCTGTGTCGATAAAGTCGAGCGCCTGCATTCTCTCTTTATAAATCGGATTCATACAGCCCCCTGAAGATTAAAATTTCTTTCTTCAACTTTATCTTTTTCCTGAAAAGATTGGGCAATCGCTTGTACTACGTATTGATTCAAAGTCATTTTTTGTTCCGCAGCCGCTAATGCTGCTTTTTTGTGCAACTCTGCCGGTATCCTGACATTAAAAGTTCCTTTAAATTCCTTATCGGGACTTTTTCCCGCTTTTTTGCATAATTCTAAGTAATTATCAATACTTTGCTCAAACATGTCTTTTAGTTCTTCTACCGTAGTCCCATGAAAATTCAGGGAATCCGTAATACCAAACACTTCACCCACAAATATATTATCTTCTGCATCATATTCAATAGAAGCATGATAACCTTTGTATTCCAGCATAGATTTCATCATACCACCCCTTATCCGCTTAATCCAATTCTCCTATATCTTTCAAAAACTGTTTTGTTTTCTCAATCTGTATATCATCCATCTCATTTCTTTTCAAGCATTATTTTCGAATCGTTCGCGCACAGCTCTCCGTCCCGGAACCAGACGGAGTAAATCCCCTCCGCCGTCAGAGCGTTCGCTTCCTCCTCGCGGAATTCATCCGTGATATAAACGGGAATCATCGACAGCAGCACCTCCGCGCAGCCCTTCTCCTGCGAATATGAGACAAGGTTGTCGAGCGAGCTTCTGCACAGTCCGTCCGCGATATCGACGTAGGACGTGCGCCTCTCTCCGTCAGCGAATTCATAGTAGTGCTGGATATCGAGATCGTTCATCTTGTAATTGCGCAGATAGACGATGCTGCGCGCATCGCTGTAATGCATCACGCCCGCCATGTACGGTCCCTGCTCCCGCCAGTCGTAGAGGTTGAACGAATACTCCGTGCTGCCGTCCAGCGCCCGCACGAAGCCGTCGTAGCTGGAAATGGAGCCCTTCGTGTACCCGTTCGCGATCATGGTCTCTGCAAGATAGTCCGTGATAAAAGCATTCTTCATCCAGAAAAAGTCGATGAATCGGTCGAGTCCGTCCTCCTCGGCAAACTTCAGATACTCGTCCGAGACCTTCAAACAGACCCGATTCTCCCCGAGGAGTCGCAGTTCGATGGTTTCGGGATCATTCGCATACGAGGCGATCTGCGCAAACTCCGCGCGTATGTCATCATTCTGCCGCGGGTCGTAATACGCCGCTTCCGCATCGTCGTTACAGTAAAACATGTCGTCGTAGAGCGTGTAGAGCGGCCCCAGGTAGATGCAGCGATTTACATACTCCTCCAACAGCGAAAACGCCCGGTACAGCGCCTCGTCAATCTCGATCTCCTCGTTCGGGTGACTGTTGATCGTGCGGACGTTTGCCACACCGTCAAACTCCAGATCGCTGTTGAAGATCTGATACGCTTTCTCAGAAGCCTCTGAATAAAGCTGCGTCAGCGCGCGGTTCTCCGTCCTCGCGGACAAACCAGACGCCCCGAGATCATACAGAAAAGCAAACTCTCCGCCGCAGTTTTCTTTCGTCGCGCTCGCCTCGATCTCCCTCCAGCCGGGATCGCCCGAGAGAAAGCTCATAAAAGCATAGATCAGCGCAGCCACGCCAAAAGCCAGCAGAAAAACTGCGGCTGCGAATCTCCACCTGGCGTGTCGTTCGGACAGCTCCACCTTTTCTACCGGCTTTACATTTGGTCTCTTATCTCTTGCGTAACGGTTCAATTTAAATCACCACCAGCAGCAGAAGGATCAGGAAGATCAGCAGGATCACGCCCAGCGTGACAAAGCCGTAGATCGTCCCCTTCTTGCATGCCTTATAGTTCCGTTCATGGTTGAAATGCCTGAATACCAGGGCCGCGATCAGCCCCAGCACCGGCAGGAAAAACGAGAGGATCGTGTACCAGAGGCTTCCGGTATCGTGAATCGGTGCCTTCAGGAATTCCTGCTCCGCAGCCTGAAACGCTTCCTCCTCCGCGGCATTGTTGAGCTCTTCCTCTGTGTCGGCGATCTTGATCGTCTTCAGGCGCTCGCCCTTTTCCCGGAGCGCGCGGTACTCCTCGATCTCCTTCTTGTTGCCGTAGACATAATGGTCGTGGCCGATGCACACGAACTCCGGCTTGTCCTCGCTGTAGTCGTGCACGGACGGGTCGTAGGTGAACAGCACTTTTCGCTTCTCCAGCTGCGGATCCGGGATCGGCACCGCGGAGATCAGCGACCTCGTATAGGGATGCAGCGGATAGTCAAACAGCTCCACCGCGTCCGCCACCTCGACGATACGCCCCTTGTAGATGACGCCGATGCGGTCCGAGATAAAACGGACGATCGAGAGGTCATGCGCGATAAACAGGTAGGTGATGTCCTTCTCCTTCTGGAATTTCTTCATCAGGTTCAGCACTTGCGCGCGGATCGACACGTCGAGCGCGGAGATCGGCTCGTCCGCGACCACCAGCTCCGGCTCCATCACCATCGCGCGCGCGAGGCCGATGCGCTGGCGCTGACCGCCGGAAAACTCGTGCGGATAGCGCGTCAGATGCTCCGGCAGCAGCCCGACCTCATTAATAATATTCTCAACCTTGCGGACACGGTCCGCCTCGTTCTCAAAGAGATGGAAATTGTACAATCCCTCCGAGACGATATAATCTACCGTGGCGCGCTCGTTCAGGGAAGCCGCCGGATCCTGGAACACCATCTGGATGTTGCGGATCACCTCGCGGTCCAGCGAATGCGGGATCTTCCCGGAAATCCGCACGCCCTTATACTGAATCTCGCCGGCCGAGAGCGGGTTCACGCGGATCACGGCGCGGCCGATCGTCGTCTTGCCGGAGCCGGACTCGCCCACCAGGGAGAAGGTCTCGCCCTTGTAGATGTCGAAGGACGCGTCCTGCACGGCCTTCACCGCCGCGTCTCCCTTGCCAAACGTGATATCTACATTTTTCAGTGACAGCAGGATCTCCCTGCCGTTCTCATCGACAGGGCCGTGCTCCGGAAACGCGGAAGCGCGGGCGCTGCCATTCTTCTCTTGATTTAGTTTCGACACGTTTTGAATCTCCTATATGTTGAATGCGTTTACCAGTTTTTCATGGATGTTCCGGATGCCCTCCGGCTTCTCGATCTTCGGGGAGCGCTCGTCCAGCAGCCATGTCTTGGCGTAGTGCGTATCGCTGACCTTGAACATCGGAGGTTCAAGCAGCGTATCGATCTTCAGGCAATACGGATTGCGCGGGGCAAATGAGTCGCCGACAATGTTGTTGTACAGAGACGGCGGCGTGCCGGTGATCGAGTAGAGCGTGGTGTTCTTCTCCGCCAGCTGCGGCAGGGAGGAAAGCAGCGCCCAGGTATACGGGTGGCGCGGGTCGTAGAAAACCTCCTCCACCGTCCCGAGCTCCACGATCTGGCCCGCGTACATCACCGCGACGCGCTCCGCGATATTTGCTACCACGCCGAGGTCGTGCGTGATAAAGACCGTCGTGTAGTTGAATTCCTTCTGCAGATCCTTGATCAACCGCAGGATCTGCGCCTGGATCGTCACGTCCAGAGCGGTGGTCGGCTCGTCGCAGATCAGGATTTTCGGCTGGCACGACAGGGCGATCGCGATAACGATCCTCTGGCGCATACCGCCGGAATACTGGAACGGATAATCGTCAAAGCGCGCCTCCGGATTCGGAATACCCACCTTGTGCATCAGCTCCAGCGCCCGCCTGCGGGCCTCCACATCGGTACAGTCCTGATGCTTCTTAATGATCGAGGTGATCTGCTTGCCGATCGTGATGATCGGGTTCAGCGAAGTCATCGGATCCTGGAACACCGTGGCGATCCGTCTGCCGCGGATCTTCTCCCAATCCTTTGGGTATTTGATGTTCGCGAGATTGATCACGCAGGTGCCGTGCAGACTGTCCGCCGTCTCATCCAGATAGCGCACGCGGAACGTGACGTTATCAAACACCGCGTTGCGCTCCGCCTCGTTCGACAGATCCACGCCGAGCTGCATCGCCTTCTTCAGCGCCTCGAGCAGCTCCGCGATCGCCTTGCGCCTGCGGCGGAAACTGTATCTCCCGACGGAGAGGTAAACCTCCTTCGCCAGGATCTCGTTTCTCTTCACGGCCTCAGGGGAAATCTCCCCTTTGATTTCTTTCTCATACTGCGCCTTCAGCGCGGACATCTGCGCTTCATACTGCTTCAGATACGCGCTGTCGTGCTCAGCCGCGGCTTTCTTCTCTTTCGCGCGCTGTTCGTTGCGCTTCTGCAGCTCCTTGATCTGCGCGTCCATCTCCTTGATCTGCTTCGCGGCCTGGCGGATCTTCTCCTTCTCCTTTGAGGGATCGTAGGTCTGCTTCTCGTTGAACAGATCCGTCCGCTTCGCGACGAACTCCTTCACCTCCGCCTCGGCCTGCGCTTCCTCTTCGGGGCTCAAGCCGCTGCGCACGCGCTTTTCCTCTTCCAGCGCAAAAATCTTCTGGTAGGTAGCCGCGCCGGACTCCAGCTTCGAGTACTCATTCAGTTTCGTCCGGACGTCCTCAATCGCGCGCTTTGCCTGCGCGTCGAGCGCGACATGCGTGTCCGCCAGCTCTTCGTCGTCAAACAGAAGCTGCCCCTCACTGATGAACCCGTTGGAATCCAGCATACCGGCAAATGTCTTCGTGAACACCGATTTCCCGGAGCCCGACTCGCCGACGATCGCGATCGACTCGTTCTCGTAAATATCCAGGGAAATGCCGCGTATCGCGGTCAGGATGCGCCCGCGGACACGGAATTTCACGGATAGATTTTTGACTGATAACAATACTTTTCTGTCTTCCATATTCGTTCCTCGTATTTTTCTACATGTGTGTTCTCGGATCCGACGCGTCGCCGAGGTTCTGTCCTACCACGTACAGAACGACGGTGATGATCGAAGCGATCGCCACCGGACTCCAGAACTCGAACTGCCAGCCGGGCGTCACCATCGCGCTCTCCGCCTCGAAGATCAGGCGGCCCAGCGACATCTCCGAGAGCCCCATGCCGATGTAGGCCAGGAACACCTCATAGGAAATATAGGAAGGAATCTCCGTCGCCAGCAGCGTCACGATCACGGACGTCATGAACGGCAGGATATTCTTCATGGCGATTTTGAAGGTGGAAGTCCCAAGACACTTCGACGCCAGATTGTACTCGCGGTCGCGGATGATGACCACCTGCGTACGGATAAAGTAGGCAATCCCGACCCAGCCCGTCGCCGTCAGCGCGAGCACCATCGTCCAGAAGCTCGCAGAGAACAGCATCACCATCACGGCGATGAACACCAGATACGGAATGTTCGTGAGGATGTTGTAAACCTCGTTCATCACCATATCGACCTTCTTGGAAAATCCCCAGACCGAGCCGATGATCACGCCGATCGTCATGTTGATCGCCGCGCAGATAAAGGCCAGCGAGATGGAGATCCGGGAACCGTTCCAGATCGCGTCGAACGTGGACTGTCCGGCCGCCCCGGAACCCAGGATCCAGTGGATGTTGAAGCCCATCTGCTTGATCGCCTTGGCCGGCGACAGATGCTTGGCCGTCGAATCCAGCAGGTTCGCGAAGCGCTCATACTCCGTGATCGACGGATAAATGTAGGCGAACGCAATCACGAACAGCAGGATTGCCAGGATTACGATATTCAGTTTCTTTCGGAAAAACACGCGGAACACAGACTGCCAGTAGGAATACCTCGGCGCGGTGATCTTCTCGGAATCCAGTGCGGAATGGTCCACGCGGGAAAACAGCTCCTCTTCGGAAATGCCCAGTTTTGCGATTTCTTGTTCCATACGATCACCTGTCTTTCGTTGAGAATGAGATCCGCGGATCCACCATCGCCATCAGCACGTCGCCCAGGACGATGGACACCACCGTCAGCACCGCGTAGAACAACGTCACGCCGATGATGACGCCGTTGTCGTACTTGTTGATCGCCTCCGTCAGCAGGTTGCCGGCGCCGGGCACAACGTACACGCGCTCGGTGATGATCGCGCCGGTCAGAGCGAACAGCACGCTCGACGGAATTCCGTGCACGATCGGGATCACCGCGTTCTTCATGATATGCTTCGTAAAGATCTCAGACTCCGAGTAACCGCCGGAGCGCGCGAACTTTACATAGTCCGAGTTCATCTGGTCGATCATGTAGCGCCGCATCCATTTCATCAGATCCGCGATGGACGGCAGCGCCAGCGAGACGATCGGCAGGACAAACATCAGCTTGCTCGTGGATTCCATGTCAAAGGTCGTCGGAAGCCCAAGCTCTCCGCCAATCGCCTTGAACAGGAAAATGTAGGCCAGCGACGGCACCGCGATGATAAACACGATATAGATCGTGCCGAGCTTGTCGACCAGCTTGTCCTTCTTTCTCGCCATGAGGATGCCGAGCGGCACGCCGAGCAGATACGAGATGATGACGGAGATCAGGCCGATCACAAACGAGTAGCCGACCTTGGAAAAGCCGTTCTTCACCGTGTCCACGTTCGTGTAATCGTCCACAAAACGGTCCGCGTACACGACGCTGGAGCCAAGAGAATTCGCCAGGTAGGTCGCGCTGTGCAGATCGTCCGCGCTCTCCTCCGTAAGCCCGGAGGGATAGGTGATCGTGGAGCGCACATAGGAACCCTGCGTCCTCGTCATCGTCGTAAACACATCGATGCCCGTATTGACGGAGTAGGACGTGCCGAGATTCAGCGTGGCAATATTCTGGTGAATAAAGGGGAAATTCGAATCGCAGTAAAGCAGATATTTATGCTTTGTGCCGTTTCCCAGGATCGCTGGTGAAAATTTCTTCCCGCCGTAAGCCGGGTCGTATAACGTAAAGGAGATTCCCCGTTCTCCGATGTCTTCTTTTACATAGCTTGTCTTGTCGATCGTGATCAGCCCCGTGAAATATCTCCACAAACGGCCGAGCAGCGGAATGTCCCGGTAGGCAAACAGCTGCGGCTGTCCCCCGTCCGCGATCCGTCGTCCCGCGCGCGTGACGGCCTCCAGCCTCGTGACCGTGTAGCCCTGAGACTCATAATAATCGGTAAACTTCTGCACATACTCCTGCACGATCTCCGAGTCGGCGTCCGCCTTCCGTCCGAGGCTCACCGCGGACGAGCGCGTCTCTTCGTCGATCTCTCCCTTCTGCAGCAGCTCCTGCAGATAATCGGCGTACGGAACATAGTCCACGTAGCCGTACTCCTCCCATTTGGAGTACATATAAGTCGTTTTTTGATTGTTGCTCTGGTGCGTATACGTGGTATCCTTGGCGAAGATCAGATCGCGGTTCAGCATGCCGTAGATCATGATCATGACGATCGCCACTACGATGACGATCGAGACCGCACCGTGCAACAAACGTTTGATTAAGTATTTGCCCATAGTCTCTTTCACTCACATCGGAAGCCGCTGCAGCGCTTTGCATAATGACAGCAAAAGGCAGGATCATCTCCTGTCGGACACCCCTATATGTCCTTCCAGGAGCCGCCCTGCCTTTTATGGCTGTTTTACTTATTCAAATTGGCTGCAGAACAGCTTCCGCCATTTTTATTGTGTATGATCTCTGTAGCTTAGTAAATACCAAGTGCCTTGATCATAAAGCCAGCGTACTCCGGAAGCAACGTGCTCAGATACGTCTGCGGATCGCCGTAATCCGGAGTCCAGCCGGAAACGTCACAGATGTCATAGTTACTCTCGTAGCCGTAGGTCGGATAGTAGCCTGCATAGTACCAGTCGTCAAAGCTGTTGCCCGCAACAAGGTTGATGATTACGCTTCCGCCAAGCGCCTTCTCTACAGACTGCTTGAACGCGTTCTCCTTGTTGGTGTACGGCTCGCTGTTCGACGGATATGGAAGGTCGATGTAGATCGGATTCTCCGGGCTGATCTCAACGCCCTCGGCCGCCAGTTCTTCCACTGCCGTTTCAAACTCAGCCACCGCGTTCTCCGGATTGTACCAGCCGTCGAAGCCATCGCTGGAGCCGACGCCGTCGTCGCCCTCCGGATCGTAAACCGTCATCTTCACATCATCTGCATCGATCTGCGCCTGCACAATCACACCATAGTTCGTGCCGGCCGCGAAGTCAGTCGCCGTGCCGTTGATATCGATCGTCACATCCTCCGGAATCGTCACATACGTGCCCGGTACATAAGAGTTGCGCAGGGAGGTCAGCTTCAGATCCTCGCCGACTACCTGTGCGTTGTACGCGCCGCGGTCCAGTGCGAAGGACACCGCACGGCGGAAATGTACGTTGTTGATCGCCGCATTCGTTCTCGCCGCATCCTCCTCGCTCTGCTCGGAGATCATCACGGTGTCGTCATTGAAGTTCGCGAACGCCTTGCGGTTCAGATTGTAGAAGCCCATGAAGGACGACGCGTCCGTGCTGGAGATGTAATTGTACTCGTCGAAGACGCCGTCCGCCTTCGCCTGCTCCAGACGTGCCGGCGTCAGCGTGCAGCCGTCCAGTACGCCGGACATCGTGTCGTTGTAACCCTTCATCGCGTCGTCGCCGCTGTCGAACAGCCAGGTAAGCGTCTTCACATTGACCGCGTCCTTATTCCAGTAGGACTCGTTCGCCTGGAATACGATCGTGTTCTGCGCGGTAGCGTTCGTCACCACGTACGGGCCGCAGTAAGCGATGGAGTTCGGATCCTTGCCGTAGTTGTAATCCGCCGCAGAGGAATCGTACTCAGCACCGAACTTACCGCCCTGGGACTCATAGTAGCTGCGGCTCATCGGCGCGAACACGCCGTAGCCGAGCATCGTCGTGAAGAACGGGCACGGAGCCTCAAGTGTGTACACCAGCGTGTAATCGTCCACAGCCTTGACGCCAACCTCGTTGAAGTCTGAGGTCTCGCCGTAGATATAATTAGAAGCGTTCTTGATGCCGCAGCCTTCCGTCGTCACAAGGTACTCCAGACCGCCCATCGCATCCATCATGTGCTGCATGCCTGCTACCCAGTCGTCTGCCTTCACATCGGCAACCTCACGGCCCTGGGAATCCACCCACTTCACGCCCTCGCGGATGTGGAAGGTATAGGTCAGACCGTCGTCGGATACTTCATAGCTCTCTGCCAGCGCCGGCTGCAGGACATTCTCTACATCGTACTCCATCAGACCATCGTATGTATTGATGATCGCCTCGCTGTCAGCCGCCAAAGATGTCGCCAGAACATCCCAGGTTACCGGGTCGGAGCCGTAAGCCATGTCATAGGTATCCTTGATCTCATAGCCCTTCTCCTCGAGGAAGGAACGTGCCCACTCCTCGTAAGTGCCGATGCCCTTGACCTCCGCCCACTTCGCCTTCATCTCGTCGCGGTCTTCTGTCTTGATCAGCTCGGTCGTAACCAGACGACGATAATATCTATAAGAATCGTTGCCCCACAGGATCGGAGTGTTGGTGTACGGCGCAACCTTGCTGATCGAATACATACCGCCATTCGAAGACAGCGGAATCATCACAGCAGACTCGAGCATCTTCGCCTCAGCGACAGCCATCAGCGCATAACGCTCGGAAATGCTCTCCGCCTCAAGAGCCTCGAGATAAGTCTCGTAGAACTCGCCGAACGCCGCCTCATAAACCTCAGCGGACTTCACGTCGTACTCGTCCAGCTCCTCGCCGCTCAGCTCTTCCATCGCAGCGCCGGTCTCACCCTCGGTCTCTTCTTCCGCAACCTCGGCAGGCGTCACGTTCTCGCTCTCGAGCTCGGTCTCAGCCACTGCTTCAGTCTCAGCCTCAGTCGGAGCCTCGGTTACTTCCTCGGTCTCAGCCTCGGTCGGAGCCTCGGTTACTTCCTCGGTCTCAGCCTCGGTCGGAGCTTCCGTAACTTCCTCCGTCTCAGCCTCAGTCGGAGCTTCCGTCTCTTCCTCGGTCTCAACCTCTGCAGCTGTAATAACTGCTGCAACTTCAGACTCAGCCTCGTCTACAAGCGCCACAAGCTCACTCTCCGCCTCTTCCGCGATCTCGGCAACCGTCACTTTCGCCTCGGTCTCGGCCTCAGTCGGAGCTTCCGTCTCTTCTTCAGTCTCAGCTTCTGTCGGAGCTTCCGTTACCTCTTCGGTCTCAGCCTCGGTCGGAGCCTCAGTTACCTCTTCGGTCTCAGCTTCTGTCGGAGCCTCAGTTACCTCCTCAGTCGGAGCCTCTGTTACTTCCTCCGTTACGGCCTCGGTCCCAATCTCTGCAACCGTGATAGCCGCCTCAGTTACAGCTTCGGTCGGGGCTTCTGTTACTTCCTCCGTTTCAGCCTCGGTCGGGGCTTCTGTTACGGCCTCGGTTACAGCCTCCGTAGGAGCTTCCGTTACCTTCTCCGTCACGGCTTCCGTCTTCTTCTCAGTAGCCGGAGCCTCGGTTTCCTTCTCTCCGCCGCCGCAGCCGGCCAATGATACCGTCATGGCTGCCGCAAGCGCCAGAGCAAGGAATTTTCTTGCTTTTGTCATTTTCGTTTTAACCTCCTTGTACTTTATTGGCATATTACTGCTACCCTACATTTTACCTTTATGCCCGCAATGTGTCAATCCAAAAAGATATCCAAAATGCCCTTTGGAGAAAATTTTTTGCCGATTCAATCAGAATACTGACAAAACAGACAAGCGTAAATCAACGTATCCCTTCCAGGTCAAAGGTTTCCAACCAGTCCCGCGCCCGCTCGCACACGCCTTTCAGACAGCTTTCCTCAAACGGGCTGTCCAGACCCGCGTTTTTCAGGAGTTCCGTAAACACACGGCTTCCGCCCTGCTTTGTGTACGCCATGTAATACTTCCAGGCGTCCTCGCGGTTCTCCTGAATCTTCGCCCAGAACTGCAGGGAAACCGTCTGCGCAAGGCAATAATCAATGTAATAGAACGGCAGGGAATAGATGTGGTGCTGCCGCTGCCAGCCCTCGCCCTCGCTGTAGAACGGAATCTCTCCGTCCAGCTTCATCCACGGCATGTACACGCCGAGCAGTTCCTTCCAGACAGCATGGCGCTCCCGCGGCGTCATCTGCGGCCGTTCGAACACGATATGCTGGAAATGATCGACCATCGTCCCGTACGGAATAAACTTCAGCGCGCTCGACAGATGGCTGTAGTAGAATTTGCGCGTATCTTCCCCGAAGAAGCCTTCCGCCCAGGGCCACGCGAAAAACTCCATCGACATTGAGTGCACCTCGCACGCTTCCATGCCCGGCCACATGTATTCCGACGGCACACGGTCGCGGTTCATCCACGCGGCGAACGCGTGGCCCGCCTCGTGTGTGATCACCTCCACGTCCCCCTGCGTCCCATTGAAATTGGCAAAGATAAACGGGATCCGGTAATCCGCGATGCTCGTGCAGTAGCCGCCGCCGGCCTTGCCCGGCGTGGAGAGGACGTCCATCGTCTCGCTCGTGAGCATTTCGTCGAAAAATTCCTCCGTTTCCGGGGAGAGCTCCGTGTAGAACTTCCTTCCCTGCTCCAGTATCTCCTGCGGCGTACCGAACGGGCGCGGATTCCCCGTGCGGAACTCCAGAGCGTTGTCCGCGAAGCTCATCGGATACTGTTTGCCGAGCCGCACCGCCTGCTTCCGGTAGATCATATCCGCCACCGGCACCAGATATCTCACGACCGCCGCGCGGAATTTCTCGATGTCCTCCTTCGTGTAGCAGTTGCGCTCCATGCGGTAGTAGCCGAGCTCGGTATACCCGTCGTAGCCCAGCTTCCTCCCCGTCACGTCACGAACACGCACAAGCTGATCGTAGAGATCGTCCAGTTCCGCCTGATGATCCTTGTACCACTGTCCCTCCGCCTTCCAGGCTGCCAGGCGCCTCGCATCGTCCGCGTCCTTCTTGAACGGTTCCAGCTGCGCGAGCGTATATGTCCCGCCCTCGAAGGGAATCTGCGCAGAGGCCAGCAGCTTCTCATACTGTGTCGTAAGTTCGTTCTCTTTCTGCAGTTCCGGGATAATCTCCGGCGAGAAGGTTTTCAGCGCCATCTCCGCCTTTACAAACATCAGATCGCCATATTCATCAGAAAAGTCCTTCCGGAACGGGCTCTCCAGCATCGCCTTCGTCCATGCCTGGCTGTACTCCTCAAGTTCCGGCATCGCGCTGTTCCAGAAGTTCACTTCCGCGTCATAAAACTCATCGCGCGTGTCAATGTCGTGCCGAATGCTCGCAAGCGTGGAAGACGTACTGATATGCTTCCCCAGCTCCTCATTCTCAAGGAACGCCTGTTTTGCCTCCGCGTAGTCCTTTGCGGAGCGCAGCCGCCCGGTCAGCTCCGCCATCTGATCCTTCAGAGCCTGAAGGTCGGGGCGCTCGTATGCCATTTCCGAAAATTTCATTTTATCATGCCTCCTGTCTTTGTTTTCCGTACCCTGTGCTCCCTGCAGTTCCTGCAGTTCCTGTATTTCCTGCGTTTTCTGCGTTTCCTGTATCTCTTGCGTTTCCTGCGTTTCCTGTATTTCCTGCGTTCTCTGCGTTTCTTACATTTCCTGCGTTTTCTGCGTTTCCTGCGTTTCCTGCGTTCTCTGCGTTTCTTACATTTTCTGCGTTTCCTGCGTTTCCTGTATCTCTTCTATCGTGTATCTGTAGTTTAATTTATCCTAACGGGTTCTTTGTGTCAATTGTTTTCCGGTGAAAATTTCTCACACAAATTCCTTCTGCAAGTCACTCCATGCGGCAGACGGTTTTTCTCAAATCACAGCTCAAATCTCTGTCTGCGAGAATGGTTCTCTCTCCGATTCGCACGCTCGTATTCCATCAGAAAGCTCACCGCTTCCAGGTACTGCATACGGGATGCCCCCTCAAGCAGACTCCGCTCCAGCCTGTCCCCGGCCGTTCCCTTCGTTTCGTTTGCACAATCCTCCAGAACTGCTTTTTCATATCCACCCGTATCCATATCATTTTTCCGGCTTTCCGGTCTATTGCTCTCATCTGTCAGACGCCCTTTCCGCCTAACACTGCCCTGGCTGCACTCTCTCTTCCCGTCATCCTCCCGGCTTCTGACAAACGCAAGCAGAAACCGCAGGCCATCCAGATCCCTCTGTCCAAGCAGCCAGCTTCCCGCCTCCGCCGCGTGCTCCGCCAGATACGCCTCATACTGCTCCCTTGCCATCTGCGTCAGTCCCTGCGGGGCACGCAGACGGGCGAGCGCCATCCGAAGCACCAGTTCCCTGCTCTCCCACGCCCTCGCATGCGGAAACAGGGCGTCATACTGGGCAAAGTCCAAAACGCGTCCCCGGAAACAATTGCGGTACAGAATACCGCTTCCATGCACATGATTCTCCAGAATCCGCGCCGGCGTATTCTCCACGCCCTCCTCATAAAATTCCGGAAAAATCAGCAGGGCAAACCCATGCCCGCCATTTCTTCTTTCATCCGCAATACTCCCAGAGTATTCCGCCGCCCGGCTTCCCGGCACGGCTCCCTTCTGATGCTCCATCATCACTCTTTCATCTGCGGTTCCTCCGGAGTCTTTCGCCGACTGGTTTCCGGCCACGGCTCCCTCCTGATGCCCCGTCGTCACTCTTTCATCTGCGGTTCCTCCGGAGTCTTTCGCCGACTGGTCTCCCGCCGGAGGTTCTGTGAAATACTCCACCTCCAGCTCCTCACGCAGCTCGTCCAACACATCCTTCAGATGCGAGCGCCCTTCCGCATCCGCATGCACGCGCAGACTTCGCACTCCATGACAGCCCGTGAACGCCCCGCTGCCCCAGTCCGAAAGACTCCCGTAAAATTCGATCCGGTGCAGGTTTCCGCAGTTATAAAAGCAATACCGCCCGACCCGGCGAACCGACGAAGGCAGTACGATCTCTTCCAGCTTCTCTTCCTCAAAATGCTCCGAAAACGCATAATCTCCGATCTCCGTTACCAGGTGACCGTCAATCCGTTCCGGAATCTCCACTTTCGAATCACGCGAAAAACAGCGCAGAATCACCGCGCTGTCTCCCTTTATCTCATATGCAAATGACTGTGCCGTCCAGGCAGCCTCATATCCAAACATATGCCATTTATTCCCCCTGTCGCACACCTGCATAAACACGCCCCAGGCGTGCTCCCGACAAATCCATTATGGAACTTCCGCATGCCGACATCATATACAAGCTTGAGGAACTCAAAGTCTCAAGATGAATCTTATATTCACAAAGCCAAAATCTACACAGGAAGCTCTTCTTTGAGGATTCCCCTTTCCGCAAGGATTCTTCTTACAGTCTCCTTTTCCATGGAAAGCTTTTCGGCAATGGCTTCGACCGAAAGATGCATTTCTGTATAATATACTTCAATCCTTCCCTCGTCGCGGCCAGCAGCTCTTCCTTCTGCTCTTCCCTCTGCTCTTCCTCTTGCCTCACCGCGCGCCTCAGCCTCCTGGCTGTGCACCTCGATATCCGTTTCGTAATCGTATTCAGCCATCAGCATATTGACAACCTCCTCGCTTTTGCGCCCGAGATAGTCCGCAAGAATGTTCTCCTTGATACACTCCTTCACTGCCTTCTCAAGCCTGCTCTTGTCCCCGCCAAACTTCCTCGTCTTTTCGATAAACTCGCTGTACTGGCGGAGCGTGCCGCACTTTTCCAGAAGTTCATGTCTCTTATCCGTATTTATATTGATCACACGGACTTCCAGTTCCAGTTTTCCGTTCAGTTCGCATTGTTCTGCGAACGCATCCGAAAGCCTCAGCACCTGCTCCCCTGGTTGGTCTTCCTCTCCATTATAAAATACGAGAAAAGAGGGCGCCATCAGCTCGTACAACAATTCTGAATACCTCGCCTTCACCGGCATCAGCTTCTCATACTCGCGTGCGATATACATCAGCATACGCACCGGCATGTTCGGGTTGATCGTACACTGATGTTCGCTTAAAATGATCCTCCGGTCTCCAACAGAAAACGCCACATCGTTCTTCATGTTCCTGAACAGAACATCCTCCAACCATACCTTCCCGATCAGGGAAGTATCCTGCAGGTCTGTGCCGAATAAGCCGTTATACAGCTCCAGCAGGTTCTTCTCCGCGGTCTCATCCGAATAGTATAGATCACAAAATACGCTGTCCTTATACTTTCTGTTTTCTTTTGCCATGGTTTCCTTCCTTTCTTTTACCCGCAAGGATGGAACATAAGGGAATGGCAATTATATTTTACCGCAGCGCCTTTTTCGCGTCAAGGAAAACACGATGGCTATGATCCCATTCATTTCGGCTTAGCTAAAGAGAATCACCCGAACGGTAAATCGCAACTTATTCCATGTTATTCTCCCATTATCAGGCTTACCTGATAGCCTCAGCATCCCTACCCTTCCACCCTTACAAATGATAACCCACCAAATCTTCTCACTTTCCAATTCCGCTATTCTAAGCCTTATCAGCGGCCTTTTCGGCACCGGTTATCCGCCGGACAGTACCGTCGTCTATACGAACCGCGAGTCTACCAACGCAGCGCTGAAGCACCACTTCGCGGATGTCTTTCTGGTCGTCAACGGCGAACAACATTACCATCTGGAAGCTCAGGTCTATCTCGACAGCACCATCGTACTGCGTGTCTTCGAGTACGGTTTCTATCACGCCCTCGAGAACCGGCAGGACGACAGCTTCCGGTTAGATTTCCCCGAGCCTGTCGTCATCTATCTCGTGGACAATCCCGATATCCCGCCGGAAAGCACTCTGCATATCAACTTCTCCGGGCAGGGAACTTTCGACTACCATGTGCGTAATTTCATCTATCCCAGGCACAGCCTCTCCGAGCTTGAGCAGAAAAAGCTGATCGTCCTGATCCCCTTCCAGATGCTGCGCCTGCGCGCAATCCTCTATGACACGAACGGACAGGTAAAGCACCCTTCACAGTATGAATTTCAGCAGTTGTGTATATTTCGGCCGAAAAGATCAGTCCTCACGGTCAATTAGACCACCCTTCACGGAAAAAATGATCACCTTTCACGGAGGAATAGATCATTTGTCACGGAGAGGTGATCACCCGCAATCGTTCTCTTTATAATGATGATGGCACACGTGAGTGTGACTATCATTTAAGGAGGACGATGATCATGGTAGATTATCGCGAAATCCTGAGGCTCCTTAGCCTCAAATACAACTACTCCCAGATCGCCGAAACGCTTCACAGCTCCAGGAACACGATCCGGGAAGTCGGGAAGCTGGCTGATGAAAAAGGGATCAGCTGGCCTCTTGAGCAGGAACTCACCAACCAAAAGCTCTATGAGCTGCTTTATCCAGAACGGTTGGAAAAAGCACAGGTATACATGGAGCCCGACTGCGCCTATATCCATACGGAACTGGCTAAAAAAGGTGTAAACCTTACACTTCTTCATGAGGAGTACAAGGTTAAATGTGCCGGTGCCGGCAGGGTGCCTTATCAGTACACCATCATGGGGCCGTTTATGGTAGTACTCTTCCAGATAGAC
The DNA here is from genome assembly GCA_947629385.1 of uncultured Lachnospiraceae bacterium. Taxonomy (GTDB): domain Bacteria; phylum Bacillota; class Clostridia; order Lachnospirales; family Lachnospiraceae; genus Choladousia. The sequence continues at coordinate 497 of CANRDO010000043.1, read as the reverse complement.
CGTCCAGTAACGGTTCAGCTCATCAAGCGTCCGGATCTTTTTTGCCTTTGCCTCCGCAAGGAAACCGTCCACAACCTGATGGAACTTTTCAATCTTCCCTTTGGATTTCCCGCTTTTTACAGGGGCATGACGGACACGGATGGACAGCCTGGCCAGTGACAGCTTCAGCTGCTTTGCAACATACTGGGACCCATGGTCAAAGTAGCAGGCGTCAAACCTGCCGTACCGGAGGATGACGTTATGGAAGGTATCCTCTACGACCGTTTCTTCCTGGTTATCATAAAACCTGGAAAACAGGACCATCCGTGAGTGGTCATCGATCGCGGAAGAAAGATAGGTCTGAACCTTCCTCCCGTTTTTCCCGGCCGGGAGCAAGGGGCCATATTTGATATCGGCCTTATTCCGATATCGAAATAAGGGGGATTATTCCGATGTTATTATTATTCCGATGTTTTTCCTATGCAGCCTATAATCATGGGGTAGGCATGAAAAACATC